>OKRB01000019.1 GCA_900290245.1 Candidatus Sulfuritelmatomonas gaucii
TTATGCGGACACTTCACTTGCTAAAAACACCGGACATATTATTAGCTAACGACAACCGGCTATCCGGAAGTTACTTTGTCGTTAACCGTCGAGCCCTCCGCGCTGGGCCGCGCATTCGGTGATGCACCGAACGTGCCGTTGAAACTCCGCGGATTCGTACGCATCAACGCCGCTGGCGCAGGCTCATTTCTGCTCTTGGGGGCGCCAGTTCAGAATGACGTTCAGCGACGGGGTGTCCTGCGATTCATCGCTGATAATCAGGAATTTGCGCTGATTTTTGACGTGTTTTGCGCGCGTTTGGCGGTGGGGTGACTCTTGTATTGCGCTAGCGCGACGATGGTGAGGAAACGTCTTCGGTATAGTCGCACTTCGTCTCAGCGCATTCCCATGTCTCAACTTTCAGCACGCGGTCCACATCAGCGAGGTAAAGCGTCCCTTCGCAAATGGGACACTTCCGATAAGACAAGCGCGAGGCATCAAACTGAAGGTCAGCAAAATCGGAATAGCCGTAACCATCGCGAAAGATGCGCTGACAGTCGCGCCGTTCGCACTGGTGGAACGATTGCGCTTCCGCCGATGCCGATCCCTCAAGCATGACGCGCCGCATCGGACCATGGTGGAGATCACACAAAGGAAAGAACGTCATCTTTGGATGATGGTTCATGGTGCCTCCCGGGAAGGAATGCCCACTGGCCGATCGCAATCGAGCGAAAAGCCAAGACTGGTCCCGCCGGAGACTGAGCCGAGATCGACGATCCTAGCTGGCGTGTTCCGAAGCGCGGAAGGACCGAGGGAGATCAGCCGGGTTGAATTCCACCCCCTCGGCAGCCAGTTGCACTGCGGTCTGCGCAAGGGATGCCCGTTTCGTGATTAACTTGCTCTCGGCTTCCTTGCGATCGGCTATCGAGTCGTACTGGCCATACTTCTCCAGATAGGCGAGTTTACGATCGAAGAGATCGATTTCCTGATGGAGCGATCGGAGGAAGTATTTGTCGTGCGGTACTGGTTTCTTCATGGGGAACCCCTCGGAAAAAATTTGAAACGTTGGAGGTTTCGCAGGAGACCAACGAGCAACGGGGGAGAGTCTCGTTCGATCACGCTGTGACGGAGTGACATCGTAAGCGAGCCGAGATCGGCGAATCTCGCATCCGGGAATCCGGCAGCCGCTTCAGCCCTGAAATAGAAGCCGGCCGCCGCGCTCTCGCCTCAAACACGATGTCTTAACGGCCCCTGCCAAAGGTTTTCCGGCCGCCGCCGCCGCCGCCAGGCTTGCGGGCCTGAAAGCAGTTCTGGCAGTACACAGGGCGATCGCCGCGCGGCTCGAATGGAACGGTTGTCTGCTGTCCGCATCCAGCACAGATCACGCTTGTGCCCCTAGATGCACCGCGGTTGTATCCGCCGCCGCCGCCGGCGCCGCCCGATTGTTCGTTCTTCTTGGCCTGGCGGCATGCTTTGCAGCGCTTAGGCGCCGAATAGCCACGTTCGCGAAAGAACTCCTGATCCTCAGCAGTAAACGCGAACGGCTGCCCGCAATCGCTGCAAATGAGTTGCTGATCTTCAGCCATATTTTCCTTTCGTCCATACCACAGGTGTGTGCGACGCCCAATGCATGCCGTCATGAGCCGCCAGACGGGAGTTCAATTCTGTTTCGGGTGCAGGTGAAGGATTAGGAGCCGTTCCGCGTCAGCGGAGTGATCCGTGGCCTCGGCATCCAAAGAGCAGCCAAACCGCTACCATCGCCGAGTATTGGAGTCCACTGGCGGACGGGCGAGGACCGGGAAAATGTCGAAAACGGCCTCTTCCCGGTGCTTCAATCAACTACAGAGCCCTGACGTTCTCTGCCTGCCAGCCTTTTGGCCCTTTCACGACGTCAAACTCAACCGCCTGGCCTTCTTTAAGCGAACGAAAGCCTTCGCTCTTGATGGCTGTGTGGTGGACGAACACGTCTTCGCCGTTGGCACGGCTCAGAAAGCCGAATCCCTTCGCGTCGTTAAACCATTTCACTGTTCCCTGTTCCATAACTGTTCCTTTGGTGCGTGATGTATCGCTGAACTCAAGTGGAATTGATTGCGAGTTAAGCGGGAAGCAGAACAGGCAAGAACACCAGATCGGATTCGACGATCAGCCTTTAGTGTACCATCTTTTGGGCCAATTTTTGGGATGGGGTGGAATTCCGGCTCATGGGAGCCTGTCCCGGCAAGGCAGTCTGCAGATTCACCAAGCTACGGGTGATTTGGGGTGGCAATTAGGAGAAGAGCCGGAATAAGCGTATGCTCAGATCAAAGGGGCCTTGCAGCATCCTGTCTCTCTTCAGCCCACCTCATCCTCGTGTTTCCGGCGCAGAATTCGAAGAACAACAAGCCTGCTTCAACGGACTACACCAAGACGAGCCCGGCTCAGTAGCAAACGAACGACTACCGAGAATAGGGGCACACATGCGATCTCAATTGGTGTATTCAGCCGGGCTCAAAATAGAAAACCGCTTTTTATTGTCGGCCACTGTGATGCGCGCGGTGCGCATGTTCCACGTCAACAACCGCAGGACGGAAGACACAGTCAATCGCGTCTTCGTCGAGGTGGCCGAAGGCCGCTATGCAGACGCCAAGTTGCCGGAGATCACGCCTCCGCCTCTGATCGACGCGCTGGTGATTGCTCCGATTATTTGAGACCACGCACGAGGTGGCCTTTGAACGCGCTTTTGATCTACCCCCGCTTTCCTGACACGTATTGGAGCTTCAAGCATGCCCTGTCGTTTCTGGGCAAACGGGCCGCGCAGCCTCCGCTGGGCCTGATGACGGTGGCCGCGCTGCTGCCTGGATCGTGGAACAAGCGCCTCGTCGATGAGAATGTCGAGCGGCTGCGTGACAGCGATCTTCAATGGGCCGACGTTGCTCTGATCAGCGCAATGCACATTCAGCAGGAAGCGCTCTTCGCCATCCTCGCGCGATGCCGCGACCTCGGGCTGCGCACCGTGGTTGGTGGTCCCATCGCCAGCAGCCTGTCCCTCGAAGAAATCAATGCCGACCATGTGGTGATCGGTGAAGCCGAAAGCCTTATCGCCACTCTCGCCCGCGACCTGGAGCGAGGCGCCGCCAGGCCCGCCTACCAGGCCAGTGAACGCCCGGCGATGGAGACGAGTCCCCTGCCCGACATCAGCCTCGTCAAGATGAACCGCTACTCCACCATGACGGTCCAGTACTCGCGCGGATGCCCATTCAACTGCGAGTTCTGCGACATCATCGAAATCTATGGCCGGCGGCCTCGCACAAAAGCCGTTCACCAGGTGATCGCCGAACTGGACCAGTTGCGCGCCGCAGGTTGGCGCGAGAGCGTCTTCATCGTCGACGACAATTTCATCGGCAACAAAGCGCGCGCCAAGGAGCTATGCGGAGCGCTTGCCGAGTGGCGCATTCAAAACAAGACCTCTTTCGGCTTCATTACTGAAGCCTCGCTGAATCTTGCCGACGATCGTGAGCTGATGCAGCTAATGAAAGAAGCCGGCTTCCAATCGGTGTTTCTCGGTATCGAGACACCGGACGAGTCGGGTCTTGTGGCCGCCAACAAGCTGCAGAACACGCGGCGTAGCCTGCTCGACAGCGTGGCCCTCATCCAGAGTTATGGCATGCAGGTGATGGGCGGCTTCATCCTCGGCTTCGATACCGATCGTGAAGACATTTTCGAACGCATGACTGAATTCATCCAGAAGAGCGGCATCCCCATCGCGATGGTCGGGCTGCTGCAGGCTATGCCCGGGACGCAGCTCTTTCGCCGCCTGTGGCGCGAGGGCCGCATCCTGCACACCGGAGCCGGCAACAACACCAGCATGAGTCTCAACTTCCTGCCCCGCATGGACGCAACCAAGCTGGTGGAGGGGTATCGGTCGGTGCTCAAACAAATCTACTCGAGCGACGCCTACTACAAGCGGATCAAGGTCTACCTGAACAGGATTCAGACCGCGCCCCGCGAGAAACACGTCAAGCAGCCCTGGCTCACCCGCGACAACGCGCGCGCTCTCGTTCATTCGATCGTCCGCCAAGGAGTCTTCAGTTCCGAGCGCTGGAGCTACTGGAAGTTTCTCGCCGCGGCGGCCACGCGTTACCGGCGGTCCTTCGGCACAGCGATGACACTGGCCGTGATGGGGTATCACTTCCAGGTGATAACGCGGAAGCTTTCCAAGTTCAAGATGCCCGAGCTGCCCGCAGTTGCGAATGAAGTGGACCTGCCCGCCGAAACGGGCGAGCGGACGTAGAACGGATAGAAGCTGACAATTAGAAGAGGGTAACTTCACGCCAGATTGTTCGCCGCATAGCGAATCGCCTCCGCTTCCCTGGCAGTCCCGATCGGCTCGTACTTTCTCTGAAAACTCTGCAGCACCTCAGCCGGCGCTTCTCCTGGAGTGCCGCTATGAAAGACAGGGTTCGGTGCGTATTCAATTGCAAGTTGGATCTCCTGGGCTGCGGCGTCTCCTCTTAGAAGAGAGACCAGCACAAGGGCCGCATCCAGCCCGGCCGTCACGCCGGCAGCGCCGATGATGTTGCCGTCTGCTACTACCCTTGCATCCACGAGATTCGCGCCGTAGTAAGGCATCAGGCGCCGTGCCGACCAGTGTGTCGTCACCTGCCTTCCTGTGAGAACGCCAGCCGCACCGCACAGCAGTGCTCCGGTGCAGACAGAAAACAAGAGCCTTTCCATTTGGACTTGTTTGCGGATGAGCGCAAGCACTTCTCCATCGTGCATCAGTGCCTGTTGCCCATAGCCGCCGGGCACCAGCAGAACATCAAAGTTCCCCGCTTCCGCAACGCTCACATCTGGGGTAAGCCGAAGTCCCTGCACATCGCGAACAGGAGCGACGTCTTTTCCTACGACGCGGACGGTAGTATCCGGCATGCGTGAAAGAACTTCGAATGGTCCAGTGAAGTCAATCTGATCCATCTGCTCGAAGATGAGGCAGCCAACGGAAAGCGGCCGCGCTGTGACCTGCGGCCCGGGCCGCTCACTGACAAACAAAGGAATGCCCATAAAGGTCTATCTCCCCTCAGCGTCGGTCGGAAACATGCACTCCACGCGCAGTTCCTGAGCAGTAATGCACTGTGGGGTGCCGACGGTGGTGATCAGTGAAAAGTAGGAGAGGCGCTCACCACCTCGCCGAAACACAATCGGCAGTACAGGGCTCTGAGGCGCAAGCGACGGCTTTAGCTCTGTGACGCCCGGATACTTACGCAGCCGACTCAGCAGTTCTTGAAGTTCCGCGTCCAGCACCTGCCCCACCGCTTCTCGCCGAACCCTTTGCAGCAGACCGGCCGCGACCTTTTCCCACTCCTCAACAAAGGGCCGCATTCCCGCTGGATCAAACATCAGGTCGAGAAGATTCCGCGGCTTTGGTCTTGCCTCCAGATCGACGAATAAACCGAAGAACCGCGGTGCGGCCTGATTGGTTCGTACCACATTCCAGTGCCGATCGAGCACGAGCGCCGGATGTGGCTCATGTTGCTCGAGCATCCGGTCGATTGCCCGGGTTACGATCGCCATTTGCTCGGCATCCATACTTTGCTCCCTGAACTGCGGGGCGTATCCCGACGCGAGCAGCAGAACATTCCGCTCGCGCAGAGGGATGTTCAAAGCATCGGAAACGATGGAAAGAAAGTCCCGGCTCGGAGCGCTTCTCCCGCTCTCCACAAAACTCAGATGACGCTGCGAGATGCCGGTATCCATCGAGAGGTCGAGTTGGCTCTTGCCGCGCTCCTGTCTCCAGTAGCGCAGCAATGGACCGAGTTGAGGAACTGTGAGAGTCGACTGTGTTCCCATCACAATTCCTCCATTCCGAACTGCAATTGGATGAATTTGCACGAGCAACGGATTCGCAGAGGTTTGATTGTCGTCTCTTACTCTCGCCAGGCGTACTGCTTAAAGGAGTCTTCCAGCGGCGGATTGGCGATGGTTCCAGCGTAGTTCGTGATCGTCGAGGCCGCCACGATTGCAATAACTTCCAGGACCTGTTCCTTTGTGAAGCCGGCAGCGATGAACGAATCAAATTCCTGCTCGCTCAGGTGCCCGCGTTTCTCAATGAGTGTTCTTGCCAGGGTAGAAAGTGCTGCGAAGCGCTGGTCCGAGGGCGTGCGCCCCTCGCGAATCGCGTCAGTCTCTTTGGAACTGATTCCCGCCTGGAGCGCCAGCGCCGTGTGGAATGCGACAGCATACGGGCAGGAGTTCGCGACTGCGTCTGTGAGAAGGACGATCTGATTCTCCGGTTCAGTGAGGCCCCTGCTGTGGACCTGTTGAAACACGGCAACGAGGGAGTTGATGAGTTTCGGTGAATTTGCGATGGCGGCGGCGATGTTGGGTAATACACCAAAGGCCCGCTGCAGTTGTTCGAGCGCCGACTTCGAGCCCTCCGGCGCCGAGGCGATCGTATAAAGCGGATAGTTCGGCATGTGATTCTCCTTTGCGTTCCATAGCGTCGCAGGCATTCCTGCATCGCTACTGGCCTACTATCGAATAGATCGCGGCGCGCAGCAATTACCTCGCAGGTAATCGTCGCGCGGTGTCTGGGCCTTGGTCTCTCGCCGCCGCAGCGACGCGTTACCGGGCGCTCCTTCGGCACAGCCATGACCTTCGCCGTGATGGGCTATCACTTCCGGTGATGACGCGGAAGCTTTCCAAGTTCAAGATGCCCGCGCTGCCGGCCGCCGCGAACAATGTGCAGCTGCCCGCTGAAACGGACGAGCAGACGTAAAGCGGGCAAAACGGACAGAGGCTTTGCAAACTGAGAAATGTCCAGATTGTGCTGGATATAGTTCTCTGCTGCCACCCCTTATACTGGTTTGCTGCCGCCTCCGGTTCCGTTTGGGTCTTTCAGATAAATGATTGGCCGGTACAGTGGACTCTGCCGATCCAGAATGTTTACCTAAGGGTTACTGACGGGTAGGCGACTGTCGTTAGCTAATAATATGTCCGGTGTTTTTAGCAAGTGAAGTGTCCGCATAACGG
>OKRB01000088.1 GCA_900290245.1 Candidatus Sulfuritelmatomonas gaucii
ACCTCCGGGAATGCCCGTGGTCGCCTGGAAAGGACCGCCTTCGGCCTCCGGAGCATCGTTCATGAAGTCCCACAGGTTGTAGAAAGTGTAATTTGGTTTGCCGATGGGATTGTTCAGGTAATACAGCCGCGTCAGCTCGAAGCCGAACTTCATGGTGTGCGTATGCAGCACCTTAGTGGCAACGTCCTTGTAGCTATAGGTCCATTGGTCCAGGTCTCCCGGGGCACCCACACCAATTCCGCCGAGGCTCTGGTTGCCGATCGTGGTGACAGAGTCCTGCGGGAGGCCAAAGGGCGCCTGGGGGTTGGAGGTCAGTTCGTTATAGCGCCATCCTGCTGCGTTGGCGCGCGCTTCGTTCAGGAAAGTCGGTGCGAAGGTATGGTTCCAGATGAGTGAGAAGGCACTGTTCACCTGCGAGTGATGAAAGACGTCATAGCCGTATCCGCCGTTATCGAACGATAACGAGTCCGGCACCCAGTAAATCGCGAAGCTGAGGTGGTCTTTGCCGGTCGCGTCTGCGTCCAGGCGCCCGTTGAACTGCTTGAAATCTGTATTCGTTGGATTGCTGATGGAGTATTCGGCAATGTCAGGCGTGGTCGAAAGCCCATTTCCAACGCCGGGAGAGGAGCTGTTCACATAGCCGAGGTCCTGCTTACCCAGGCCGCTGGTGAGCGGTGAACCGATATTCACGCCTCCAGTAACGTTTGCGCAATAGGTTGAAGACAGTCCGAGAGTGGAACAGTTCGCCGAGCTGATCACCGTGCCGATAACGTTGCCGCCTTTGTATCCCAAAATCGTGGCGGCGATGCTGCCCGAGGGCGCCAGCGACGCGAGCGATGAGGTGGTATACCATCCCGTGCTGGTCGCCGCGGTGTTTTCGCTCTGCCCTTCGTAATTGAAAAAGGCAAACAACTTGTTTTTCCAGATGGGCCCGCCCACGCTGCCACCGAACTGGTTGTAGCGATCGGTGTCTCTGAGTAAACCGCGTGCGGCGGGCTTGCCGGGCGCCACCGATTGTGGCCCGTTCCAACGCTGGTAGGCATTCAGCCCCGGCCGGTTGATCTCGGCAAACAGACTGCCGTGGATGTCGTTGCTGCCGCTCTTTGAAGTGATTTTGGTCATCGCTCCAGCGAAGCGGCCGTCCTCGGCGTCGTAGTCGTCGGTCACGATCTGGATGTTGCCGATCGAATCCTCGCTGGGAGTGATGATCGTCGCTCCTCCCCAGACAGCGCTCTCCGTGCTGATTCCGTCGACGTTGTATCCGTTATTCTCAAACTGACCGCCGTTGGTGTTGGCCGACGGGCCATTTTCCGTGGCAAAGATGCTGCTGGTATTGCCCAGATTGCCGCCGCCGCCCGACGAGGCTCCGGTCTGTGTTCCAGGAGCCTGGTATCCGTTGCCGCTACCCTGGTGCGATCCGTCGGCCAGTGTCCCGGGCGCCAACTGAATCAGGCTGGTCGCGTCACGCTCAAAGACCGGCATGTGCTGGATCTCACTTTCTGTGATGGTTTGCCCGTTGTTCGCGGTTTCCGTGTCCAGAGCCGAAACCGTGGAGGCGTCGACCGTGACCGTCTCTGATGAACCGCCAATTTCCAACTGAACGTTCACGGCGTTCGCCTGTTCAGGAATCAACTGTAAGTGGTCAAGGACCTTCTTTTTGAATCCGTCTCTCTCGACGGTAAGTGTGAATTGGTCTGCAGGGAGAGCGTCGAAATTGTAGACACCGGTTGCGTCGCTTTTGTGAATCACCGTCTCGTTGGTAGCTAAATCAACGAGCGTGAGGGTCGCACCCGGGATGACGGCGCCTTGCGGATCCGTGACAGTGCCCTGGATTGAAGTCCGGAACTGCGCATGCGCAGGGATGGCAGTGAGGATCAGGATGCAGAGCGCGGCTGCCCACCCAGCGCGCAGGCCGGGAGCACGATGCGCGCGGAGACGAATCGAATCTTTAATGCATTGTTGTCTATCAATGGTTTGCATCGGTGTTTCCTCCAAGAATGGTTAAGGTGAATTGCGCTGTTTTCAACGAACCTTCAATCAGGACCCAGAAAGCGCTTCTCGCGCCGTCGGTGGTGCTGCGCTGCCATTCACACCGCGCCCATGATTTACTTGCCGAATGACGCTCCAGGGGCTCATATTCGGGGCGTTCGCCCCTCGGGCACCCTTCGCTTCTATAAATTCCTTTAGTCGATGCAATCAACTCATCGAAGTGGACGATCGCAAAGGTTGCCTCGTGAATTGAGATGCAATTGAATGCCTTCGTGGATTTGACCCGGGAGCCTGAAATCTGAGGATTTACAACCAGCAGGAGGGAAGCTGATGCTGGGGTCCGCCGGCAGGCCGAGGTCGCTCCTCTCGAAGGGGGAAGTCCGCGGTCCGAACCCGCCCAGGAGTGGGCGCAAGGATGAACCGGAACGCCGCGCCGGCGCGCACGGGAGCGAGATTAAATCGCTCATTCAAAGCAAGATAAATTGGACAAAGACCGCCGGTGGAGCACCAGATTGGTGTGCCGCACCATCATTTCAAGCGATCTCATACGGATGGCGCAGATGACGCGAGAGCAGGCTCGCGGCGATGTCGTCGCCCATGATCATCTCTGTCTTCGGATCCCAGTAGACGTGATGCTGGGTCTTCATGGCAATCCAATGCAGCAGGCAGGTGGAGCAGGCGCGATGGCCAATCTCCGCCGGCGCCACGGGCGCCTTTCGCGAACGAATGCAGTCTAGCCAGTTTCCATGCTGATCATCGGACGTGTAGACGTGGTACTCCGCGGGACCAATCACCGAATCAAGAATCGTCGGGTCGCTGGCGCGGAGTGGAACGATCGGCGTGGCAGGGGCTCCCGTGGAGGTCGGCGAAGTCATGCCATCCCGGCAAACAAAGATCCAGCCCTTGTCGCCGATCCACTTGATGCCGTTTTCGAAATCGCCGGAGATGGTCATGACCACTCCGTTGGCATAGCGGCCATAGGTTTTAAACGGCCCGTGCACGTTCCAGAGGCCTTCGCTTGGGAACTGCGCCTGGCCCCAGATTTCGACCGGGCCGGTTAGCTCCGTATCCATTCCCCAATGCGCCGTATCAACATGATGCGCGCCCCAGCCGGTAATCATTCCGGCTCCAAATTGCTCCATGCGCAACCAGCCTGGCCGGTCGAAGCCTTCTAGCGGCATCACGCGATCTACGGTGTAAGGCACTTCGGGTGTTGAGCCCAGCCACGCGTCGTAGTTGAACCCCGCGGGAACCGGCATCGGCTGCGGATTGCCACCGGATGGATCGCCGGGAAGGCCGATTTCCACGCGCTGCACAGTACCGATGCGGCCGTTGCGCACCAGTTCAACGGCGCGCGCGAATTGCTTCCACGATCGCTGCTGCGATCCAACCTGCAGAATGCGGTCGGTCGCGTTGACGCGATCGGCCATCATGCGTCCCTCGCGGATAGTCAGCGATGCGGGCTTCTGGAGGTAGACGTCCTTGCCCGCAGCCACCGCTGCAACGGCCAGCCTTGCATGTTGATGATCGGGAGTCGAAATGAGGACGGCGTCGATTTCCTTATGGGCGAGAAGTTCCCTGAAATCCGAGTAGCCCTTTGTACCCTTGTAGGGCGTGCCGAGTTTTTTCGTGTAGGCATCATCAACGAACTGCTTACCGAGCTCCACCCGCTCTGCGCTCAGATCGCAGACGGCCGCGATGCGATTATCCCGGCCGGCAACGCCGGTATACTGCAGCACTCCCGGCATGTCATGGGCGCGCGAGATACGGCCGACGCCGATCGCGCCGATGTTGATCCGGTTTGACGGCGCGGTGGCGCCGAAGACGGAACTGGGCACAATGCTCGGGAATCCGGCGGCGATGGCCCCGGGCACAGAGGTTTTCAGAAACAGGCGTCTTGTGGATTTCATGGGATGTACTCCGAGTGATGCCAATGTGGACCCAATGTACACCAGCGAAGTGTGGGTCGTCGCGGCGCCTGGTCTGACGCCACGTCGGGTATTTCTTGCTGTCTCGTGTAGAAATTACCTGCCCCGTAGCCCCTCGACCACAGAACCCGCTCTTTAATAACTCTTTCATACTCAATCGATTCAGCCCGAAGGCGCTTTGGAACTGTAAATGCTGCGTTAATCACGCAAACGTCTGCCTAACTGCACGACTTGCCCGTAACGCTATCGATTGGAAAAGGAGCGAACATGGCTACCCCCGTTCTAACTCACTCCGATGTGGAACCTTCGATCGTGTTCTCCGGGTTCGCGGCTATTTATTCCGGGCCGCTGCCGGAACTCCCCTTGAGCGAAATTCCCGGCCGGGGTACCGTGTCGGCCGAAGCCGGCCTTTCGTGTGCAAGAGGCGCAATGATGGCGCTGGGCATTGAGATGGCCGCCGCTCTAATGGCAGTCTGCTTTTACGGCGCGTTGCGCCTCTAAGCACGCCTCCTCAGATACCGTTGCAGGTCGGGACAATTGCGTGGCGCAATGCGCCGGAACTTTGTAGCCCTCCCCGAAGTCGTTCGCTAAAAGACCGTCGTTAGGCTGGCTAGCCATTTGTCGGGAAAATGTGTTCCCAACGCGCTGTGGCGGAATTCCGCAGCGGCAAGCGCTGCACTGCGGCGCACACCCGCCGGTGGTAGCATCGATATTGTCCGATGCAAACAAAAAAGCTGCAGATCATTCCCCTGGGTGGGCTGGGCGAGTTCGGGATGAACTGCCTGGCCGTGCGCTGGGAAGATGACATTATTGTGATTGACGCGGGCCTGATGTTTCCCGAAACCGAGCTGCTCGGCGTGGACATTGTTGTTCCCGACATCACCTACCTGATCGAAAACAAAAAGCACGTTCGGGCCATTGTGCTTACGCACGGTCACGAGGACCACATCGGTGGGCTGCCCTGGATCCTGAACGAGCTGAAGGTTCCGGTCTACGGTACCGAGTTCACGCTGGCTTACGTGGAAGACAAGCTCGAAGAGCACCAGTTGCTCGATGAGACCGAGCTGATCGAAATTGAACCCAAGGCAAGGTTCACCATTGGCCCGTTCACCATCGAGCCCATCCGCGTAACGCATTCGCTGGTGGACTGTGTGGCGCTGGCTATTGAGACACCGGTGGGCGTCATCATTCATACCGGCGACTTCAAGATCGATCTCTCGCCGCTCGACGACAAGGCTTTTGACCTGCATACCTTCGCCGAGTACGGCAAGCGGGGCGTGCTGGCTCTCCTGCAGGACTCGACTAACGTGGAGCGGCCAGGCTACACGCCCAGCGAACGCGCAGTGATCCCGCGCCTCGATGAAGTGTTCACGCAGACAAAGAAAAAACTTTTCTTCAGCTGCTTCTCGTCGTCGATCTACCGCATACGCATCGCCATGGAGTTGGCGCGCAAGCACGGGCGCAAGGTCGCTGTGGTGGGCCGCTCGATGGTTGAGAGCACTGAGATCGCGCAGGACCTCGGGTACATCGAAGTCCCTCCCGGACTCATCATTAACCCCGGCCAGATCCGCGACTATGCTCCGGAACAGATGATGGTGCTGATCAGCGGAACTCAGGGCGAGCCGATGAGTGCGCTCAGCCGCGCTGCTGTGGACAACCACAAACATGCGCGCATTGAGCCGGGCGACGCCGTGGTGCTCAGCTCGAGGATCATTCCCGGAAACGAAAAAGGAATCTTCAGGGTCATCGACCACCTGAGCCGGCGCGAAGCCAACGTGATTTATGACGACGGGCAACATGGACTGATCCACGTAAGCGGGCACGGCAGCCAGGAGGAAATGCGGCTGCTGATCAGCCTGGTCAGGCCGAAATTCTTTGTCCCCATCCACGGCGACTACCGGTATTTGCGGCGGCATGCACAGGTGGCGTTGGAAACCGGAGCTGTGGATCACGCCATAGTTCTTGAAGATGGCGACGTGCTCGACCTGGACAAAGACGACGCGCGCAAGCAGGACAAAGTGACGGCGGGACGGATTCTGATCGACTCCGGCTCATCCATTGACGTGGTTGAGGACCTGGTCATTCGCGACCGGCGTATCTTGTCGGAAGACGGTGTGGTGCTGGCCGTACTCGCCATCAACAAAAAGACGGGCAAGGTGGAGCGCGAACCGGAAGTGCTGATGCGCGGCTTCGGCGGCGCCGACATCACGGACCAGGCGCGCGAAACAGTCCTGAAGACGCTGGATGGGTTGAGCGCCGAGCAGAAGTCAGACTACGGCATGGTGAACGAGCGCGTGCGCGTGGAACTGAAACGGCTGATCCAGAAAAACACCGGGCGCCGACCGATGATCATGCCGGTGATTCTGGAGATCTGAACCGCGGCGCGTTGTCGACCGGGTGAAATCCTGCCGGCCAGTCGGATTCACGCACCCAGCGGAATCGCGACTCGGTCTCCTCCGAAAGTTCGCGCTGCGGCCCGGTGGGAAGAACTGCGGGGAGGACGCGCGCTTAGTGATGCCGAATTCGCTCCCTGGCTTGGCAGCGAGCGCATGCCGATGAAGACCTCGCCGAGCGTCAGGCGCGCGTTGCCCTCAAGGTCGAGAAAGCCGGCATTGTGTTCCTTGCACAATTGCTGCGCCTCGGGTGAGAGATAAGGAGCGATGATGACCGGTGTCGCATTTCCCGAAATGGAAGCTACATCGTTCCGCAGGTTGCGCAATGCCGTGCGCACTTGCGCCGGTTCCCCTTGCGCCTTCACCTCGCAAGCCAGCAGGTGAGTGCGGCCGAAGACTTCGATGTCGGCGAGGATTTCAACGCACCGGCCATGGGTGTGGGCCTCGCGCCTCATCTCCTTCAACTTGATGACGGAAACCTGCCCAAGTACCGCCCTCAATGCATCGATAGCACGCATCTCAAGATCGGCGGGTTCAATGTTGCTTCTCATGGGGAGAACTCCTTTTTGAGCTCCGGTCATAACCGGATTGCCACGCACGATTGAATTTTTGGGTCGAACTCGGAGCGCTGCGCCGAATCCCATCAGGCTGCGGCGCCTCCCACAGGTTGCGGCCCGTATGCCTCGCGTCGTGAAGCGACCGGCTGGGGCGCGCGACGCGCTCTGGACGATGAGTTCAGCGTGCTGGGACCAAGAACGAACGAATTCTGTCCCGACGGGATCATGGAAAGCGATACGGGGCTGCGCCACCCCATTTCTTTCCGTTGCTTCGACTCCAACCAGACGCACAGCCTAGGATCATGAATCTCGGGCTGACCCTGCCAGAAGTCCGGACCCAGCTCGCACTCAATGCGCAAATGATCGAGTTGCAATTCAATTTCAGAGATGTGCCTCGGGAAGTGGCGCCGCACATTATCGGCCCCCACATATAGCCCCGTCACGCGGTGTCCGCTGTACTGAGATGTGACTACCATCGATCTCCTCCGCTTTTCCCCAACAGTCTCTAGAGACCGGCATCGTGAACCAAGTAAATGCAAAGGCTGCATCGCAACTCTCGAATCAACGAGAACATTCCGCGAGGAACAAGGGCCCCGGTCATGCCAACTACTTGGCTTACTCGCAGAAGATGCGCCCTGTCATGGCCTAAGTTGCTCGACTCGCTAACATAAAATTGCTGCCAGCAACTGTGCGGGACAGACAATGAATCCCGAAGCAATCAAACGTCACCGAGACGAAAGCCGAGGCGGCAAAGATTTTGGTAACCCGACGAGTGCGCGGCGTCAGCAGCACGCCTTCTCAAGTCCAGGCTGCCAATGTCGACCGGCGATGACGCTACAGCGGTGCATCTTCATCCTTGAAGGCTTCTTTCATCTTCCGGCTTCAAGGGGCCGCGCGCCACCGATCATGGGTTGCGGGGAAAGAGGAATGGCCAGGATGGAGTCCGTCGTGCGCTCTGCGATCTTCCTGACCGCTTGCGTCCGTTCCCGAATGTTCTGTGGGAATACTGCGCCGAAACTTTCTTACTGTCAAGGCGATTGGATGAATGTTCGAGCAAGATTTTGCTTTGCAACAATAATTTTTTTTCTGGGAGATCCGTCGCGCGATATTCTTTGCGTCCCGAAAGTTAACGGTGACGCGTTGCGATCGAAAACCAGTATGCGATTGGGAAACTGATCCGACGGAGAAATCCGCAAGCGCGTGCGCGCCGAACAAACCAATCAGCGCTGGCGGGGGGAGGGCTCGTCAGAGAAAATCTGGCCGTCGCGAATATGCACAACGCGATGCGCAAACTGCGCGATATCAGCTTCGTGCGTCACGAGCACGATGGTATTGCCCTGGGCGTGCAGATGGTCGAAGAGCGCCATAATCTCCTGACCGGTCTTGGAATCGAGGTTGCCGGTCGGCTCATCGGCGAGGATGATCGACGGATGATTGACCAGCGCGCGGGCGATAGCAACGCGCTGGCGCTGGCCGCCGGAGAGCTCACTGGGCTTGTGCATCATTCGCGATTCAAGCCCGACGTCGGTGAGAGTTTGCCGCGCGCGCGCCAGGCGCTCGGCGGCCGGCGTGCCGTTATAAATCAGCGGCAGTTCGACGTTGTGCAGCGAGCTGGCCCGGGCAAGGAGATTGAAGGTCTGAAAGACGAAGCCGATTTCCTTGTTGCGAATGCGCGCAAGCTGATCATCGTCGAGTTCGCTCACAAGCTGGCCGTTGAGCCAGTAGCGGCCCTTTGAAGGCGTATCAAGACAACCGATCAAATTCATCAGCGTCGATTTGCCCGAACCCGATGGCCCCATGATGGCCACATACTCGTTGTGGCGGATGCGCAGCGAAACGCCGCGCAGGGCCTGCACCTGCTGCTCCGAGCCCATGTCGTAGGTGCGCCACAGATCGTCGACAACGATCACCTCGTCTGCCGAGACGACCTGAGTTTGCGGAAGCTCCTCGATGCCGATGCCGTTCAAAGCCATTCGAGACCTGCCCTTTGCAAAGTTTCACCCCATGCTGCCGCCTGGCAGCCGATTACTCCCGGCGTCAGCCGATATTGAGCCGACGTGGCCTTACGAAGAACCACTCGTGGTCAAGTTGACCGGTTGCGACGTGTCCCGCTTGAGCAACGCGCCGCCCTTGAGGTCGCGCAATGTTTTGTAGGGCCCCGCAACCACTTCTTCGCCCGCGCCCAGGCCGGAGAGTACTTCGATGTCCGTCGCCCCGGTGATGCCCGTGGTCACGGGAACGAATTTCGCGCGCAAGCGCCCGTGAGGATCCTTCTGGACAACGAAGACTCCCTGCACTGGATTGGACTTTGGATTCGGTGAATTGGTCGCCGCCTGCACGCCGCCCTTGCTCTTGGCAACGTCAAGCGCCGGATCGTGCATGGTGAGAGCCTGGATCGGCAGGGCGAGCACATTCGGCTTGTGCGCGGTCGTGATTTTGGCTGTACACGACAAGCCGGGCCGCAGCTCGTCCGATGGAGTGTCCAGGGTGACCACCACCTTGAAGTCCTTCGCTTCCTCGGTTCCCGAGGTGGACTGCGAAGTTGCGACTCCCGTAGAGCGCAAGAGCGCCTGGTCGCCGACCAGGGTCACATGCCCCTTGAATGTCTTGTTGGGCAGGGCGTCGATGGTGATCTCAGCGGGCTGGCCGAACTGCACGTTGACGATGTCGGTCTCGTCTACCTTGACCTCGGCAGTGACGACACTCATGTCTGCAAGCGTCATCAGCGTGGAGCCTTCGGTATTTTGGATACCCGGGACGACAGTCTCGCCTTCGCGCATGGGCTCGTTGGTCACAATGCCGTCAAAGGGCGCGACAGCGATCGTGCGGTTGAGCAGATCCTGATTGACTTTCAGGTCGGCTTCCTGCGTGTGCATATGGCCGCGAGCCGAATCGGTCTGGGCCTTGGCTTGGTTAAGGCCCGCAGCCGCCTGCGACATCGTGGCAACGTCGAGGTCGTACGCTGCCTTCTTGGCGTCGTAGTCCTGCTTGGCCATGATGCCAGCCCTGTAAAGCGCCTGGGCTCGATCCCAGTCCAGCTTCTTCTGCTCCAGGTCCGCCTGCGCATGCTCCACATTGGCCTGGGCGGTTTTCTCCGCGGCAATGTAAGACGCAATGTCGGTCTTGGCGGCCGCGATAGCGGCTTCCTGGCCTGCCACGTTAGCCTGCTGCTGCACGTTCTCAATGGTGGCCACGACCTGGCCCTTTTTCACCTTCTCACCCTCTTTAACGTAAAGGTGGGTGAGCCGGCCTGTGGTTTCTGCGCCGACGTTCACATAGTTCGTCGGCTTGATCTGGCCGGTGCCGCTGACGATCGTGGATAGATCTTCGCGCACAATCTTTGCTGTCAGAACCTTGGTGTAGCCAGCCTGTTGCCGGTGGACCATAAAGGCTACCAGAGCCGCTGCCGCCAGCACGCATAGGGATATCAGGATGATCTTCTTCTTCATAGCCGCTTCTTTATCTTTCAGGTCGCTACTATCCAGTGTACGCGAAGGTCCGCCGGACGGTTCCCTCTGCGACACAGGATTTTTCGCCCGCGGACGCACGGTTTTTCGTGCGAAAGGGCCGCACTTGCAGGCCGCCGGGGCGTAGGGCTGGGTCCAGGACGGACAGACACCAGCCGGAACCTCCCGAAACAATGAAAATCGATCGAAACGGCGCCTTAGCTGATAACCCTGACGGCCGGATTGCGTCCAAAATGTGAGTCTCTGCGCGGGGAATCTTGCTCAGCTCTTAATAGAGCCGTAAAATTAAGGGATTGCAGGAGAATCCAAGGTAATGATGTTCAACAGCTGCCGTTTTCTTACCATTGTTGTAGGTTCCGGCCTGCTTTTCATCCCCGCATCCAGCCTTTTGGCCCGGCAGAACAAAGGCGCCGCGGCCTCAGATGGCCAAACGCAGGCGCAAGCGCAAAACGGTCAGGATCAGGACACCAACCCGCTCGACCGGCCCCTTTCAGACAAGGAAAGATACAAGCAGCAAAAAGAACTGCGGCAGGAATTGAAGGGCCCCTACAAGACATGGCTGAACGAGGAAGTGCCCTACATTATTACGGACGAAGAACGCAAAGCGTTCATGAGCCTGAGCAACGACGAAGAGCGCGAGGCCTTTATTGAGAACTTCTGGCTGCGCCGCAATCCCAATCCCGATTCTCCCGAAAACGAGTACCGCGAAGAACACTATCGGCGCATTCAATATGCGAACGACCACTTTGCCGCGGGCAAGCCGGGATGGAAGACCGATCGCGGGCGTATCTATATCATGTGGGGTCCACCCGACAGCACCGACTCCCATCCATCCGGCGGCATGTACGAGCGGCCCATGGATGAGGGCGGCGGCGAGACTTCAACCTTCCCGTTTGAAGTCTGGCACTACCGGTATTTACCGAGTATCGGCGAGAACATCGACATCGAATTCGTCGACACCTGTATGTGCGGCGACTATCACTTCACCATCGATCGCAGTGAAAAAGACGCTCTCCTGCACGTGCCCGGCGCCGGGCTGACGCAGTGGGAGGAGATGAACCACCAGGACAAGACCGACCGGTTCAAAGGCGGCGGCCTTGAAAACCTGGGCAACGGGCCAATGGGAACGGAGCAGCAAGGCAAAGAGTTCGATCGGATCGAACTGGCGGCCAAACTGTTCGCGCCGCCGCCGCAGCAGTTCAAGGATCTTAACGCCGACCTCGACGAATTCAACTCCACGCACAAACTTCTGAGCGGGCCCCCGTTCCCCTTTGATGTGCGCACGGATTTCGTGAAGGTGACCGACAGCATGGACCTGGTGCCCATCACCATCCAGATAAAAAACAGCGACGTCACGTTCGACACGAAGGACGGCGTCTCGAAGGGAGTGGTGAATATCCTGGGCAGGGTGACCACCATCATGCACAAGACGGTGCAGACTTTCGAGGACACGGTGGACATTGAAGAGCCCTCTGAGCTGTTGGAGAAAGCTCGTAACGGCAAGCATGTTTATTGGAAGGAGCTCCCGCTGCAGCCGGGGCTTTATCGGCTCGACATTGCCATCAAGGACGTGAATAACCCGGATCACATCGGGATTTATGGCCGGGCTCTCAACGTCCCGTTCTTCGAGGATGAAAAGCTGGGCGCGTCATCTCTGATCCTCGCTGATCAGATGTACACGGTTCCGTCGCGACAGATCGGCGGAGACGAGTACATCATCGGCAATACGTTCGTGCGGCCACGCGTGGCTGAAAATCCGGCCACGCCAGTGAGCTTTAACCGCAACCAGGGCCTGAACTTCTGGGTCCAGTTTTATAACCTTGGCATCGACGAAGCCACCAAAAGTAACTCGGCGACGGTTACCTATCAGATTGCCGATGCCTCAGGAACGGTAATTCTGCAGAAAGAATTGACATCAAAAGACTTAGGTGCGCACAGCGACCAGTTGACGGTTGAGAAGACACTGGATATTGCTGGTCTGTCGCCAGGCCGGTACAAGGTGACGGTGAAAGTAGATGATGCGATCTCAAAACAAGAGATTGCGCAATCAGCACCTTTTGTCGTGCAATAGAGGGAACCCTGTGCCAAGGCCAGCCGGGCGGGAGAATCCGGCGGTCAGCGCGGGGGCGACTTACGGCAGAAACGCCAGGGACGCGGCGAGGCTCCAATCTGTGTCGATGAAGTGCAGTAGTTATCTCGCCGGTTTGGCCGTGCTGATCATGTTTGGAGCTGCTCCAGCCTTTGGAGCGGTTTCCGCCTCAGTGTCGGGCGTCGTGCGCGACTCGGCCGGAGTGCCGCAAATTGGCGCTGAAGTCCAACTGCTGCGCCCCGATTTGACGATCGTCGCCAGCGTTTACACCGACAGCGCCGGCCGCTTCCTGATCAAAGCTCTAACTCCCGGCCGCTACTCCTTGAAGGCGATGGGACCCTCGTTCCTGCCTTCTCTCCGCGAGAATGTCAGGGTTCACAGCGTCACCGTCGTCAATCTCACGCTGAACACTCTCTACGAAGTTCTGCAATGGCTGCCGGCCCAGCCGCGCATGCGCAACTCGCAATCAGACGATTGGAAGTGGACGCTATATTCGGCGGAAAACCGGCCGCTTTTGCGCATGCTTGAAGATGGGCCTCTCATCGTAGTTTCAGAGGGCCCTGGAACACAGCCGAAATTGAAGGCCAGGCTGATGGCTACCGGCCAGGCAGGCACCTTCGGCGAAAGCGGGGAGCGCTTCTCAGCCACGGTGGAGGATACGCCCGCCGGCAGCAAGGAATTGCTGGCCCGTGTCGATTTTGCGCCCGGTACCAACGGCAACATGGAGTCGATGCTCGGATTCCGGCAGGATCTGGGCTTTGCCGGCTCTGTGCAATCCGTTGCCGCTGTTTCCGTTGAGCCGCAAGTCGTGGGATCAGGTGATCGGGGTCTGGACGAGGCTGTAATCGAGAGCTCGGAGACGATGCACCTTGGTGAGGCGGTTGAGGCCGACATAGGCTCGACCGCAGTGTTGGGGCGCCTTGCCGGCCCGGCTTCCTCAACGGCGACCGCCATGCTGCCCTTCGCGAACATTGCCTGGCGCAGCGGCCTCACGACTGTTCACTACCGGATGGCCTCCATGATTCAGCCGAAGGCCCCGGACCAATCGGAAGCCCGAGTCTGGCAGCCGGCAATGGCAGAGCGGAACGGCGCATTAACCATTGAGCACGGCGTTCACCAGGAGATTGGATGGGAGCGGCAGACCGACGCTTCGGGGATGGCCGTGCTGGTTTATGCCGACAATCTCAGGAATCCAGTGATGGAGGCCCTGGACCAGTTTGCCGCGGGCGATTCCGCGGCCACTGCTTCAGTACTCTTCGATCAGGCGAGCAATCTTATTCGCGCGGCGGGACCATCGTTTTCGTCTCGCGGCGTACAAGCCAGCGTTGAACATCGTTTTGCCGGCGAGAACCGCCTCCGCGCGAGCTATTCGAGCGGCAGCGCGCTGGTCATGCCCGCATTACCGCACCCGGCGTCTCTGGCCGAGGTACTCGCCTCGGCGCATCCGCATCGCGCCGAAACCTACGCCATCTCGCTTTCAGGCACGATTGAGGGCACTAAGACGCGCTGGCAAGCGAGCTACACTTGGCAGCCGGAAGACACTATCACCGCGGTCGCTCCCTTTTCACAGGATGCGTCTGAGCCGTTCCTCAACGTGCATCTCAGTCAGCCCATTCACGTGTCGCGTGACGGAGCCGGGGGCCTCGAGGCGCTCATCGACATCAGGAACCTGCTTGCCGAAGGCTATCGCCCCTACATCCTGAGCGACGGCTCGCTTCTCCTGTTCGCACAGGATCAGCGCGGCGTGCGCGCGGGCCTCGCCTTCACTTTCTGAACTTCACCTTCTGATTTGATAATCTCTTCCGTGCGTCTGTAGCGCGGGCCTCCCGGCCACCTGTAGCGCTGGCCTCCCGGCCCGCACACGCTTGGGTGCCCTAGGTCTCGAATTTGAGACTGGGGACACCGCAGTGAGCCTTGCGGAATTACTCCCATACATTACAGTGGGAGTGCATCGCAAGACGATCTTGAAAGGACGGAAAATCGCAATGAACCGTACCGGATGGACCCGGCGCGACGCGCTCAAATCAGGTCTGGCAGCGACGGCCGTTGCCTCCCTGCCGTCGATCGCAGCCGGAGAAGACGTTGCCCCGCCGCGCAAAAACCGGTTTCGCCAGGCGGCCTGCCGGTGGTGCTACAAAGACATTCCGCTCGATCAGCTTTGCGCCTACGGAGCAAAGATCGGGCTCAAAGGGATCGATCTGCTCTCAGTCGAGGAGTGGGATGTGCCACGCCAATATGGCTTGATCTGCACCATGGGGCAGGCGGGTGGAGGCACGATTCCCGATGCGCTCAACCGGCTTGAGAACCACGCGTCGATCGAGGCGGCATTCCGAACCAACATTCCGATTGCAGCAAAGGCAGGCGTGCCCAACGTGATCACCTTCTCGGGCGTGCGGCGCGGGATGAGTGACGACGAAGGCGCAAAGAATACCATTGCCGGGCTGAACCGCTTGAAGAAGATCGCCGAGGACAACGGCGTGAACATCTGCATGGAGCTGCTGAACAGCAAGGTGAATCATCCCGATTACATGTGCGACCACACGGCGTGGGGCGTTCGCGTGATGGAGGCAGTGAACTCGCCGAACGTGAAGCTGCTCTATGACATCTACCACATGCAGATCATGGAGGGCGATCTGATCGCGACCGTTCGCGCCAATTTCCAGTGGATGGGCCACTTCCACACGGGCGGCGTGCCGGGCCGTCACGAGCTTGACGATACGCAGGAAGTACAATGGGACGGAGTCATGCGCGCGATTGCCGCCCTGGGCTTCGAAGGATATGTGGCGCACGAATTCGTGCCGCTGCGTGATCCACTGAAAAGCCTTGGTGCGGCAGTCGATCTTTGCGACGTGTAATCTCGTAGCGCTGGTCTCCAGACCGGCTGTAATGGCGGCTTCCACGCCGCCGGAAATTCGTCGCGGATCAGTAGATCCGCACGGCAGCCGGACTGGAGTCCGGCTCCGCATTCAAGCTTTGGTTCAATCAAATCATGAAATCTCTTCTCCTTTCGGAATACAACCATCTTGAAGTAACGGAACTGCCGACACCTGCCGCGGGCCCGGGCGAGGTGCTGGTGCGCGTGGAGGCCTGCGGCATCTGCGGCAGCGACGTGCACGGCTACGATGGCTCGTCGGGCCGGCGCATTCCGCCCATCGTGATGGGTCACGAGGCCGCGGGAACAGTGGCCTCGATTGGCGAAGGCGTGACTAACTACGCCCTCGGCGACCGCGTCACCTTCGACTCGACCGTCTACTGCGGTGCGTGCGCTTGGTGCAAGCACGGCCTCGTGAACCTGTGCGACAACCGACAGGTGATTGGCGTCTCCTGCGGCGATTACCGGCGCCACGGCGCCTTTGCCGAATATGTGGCCGTGCCGCAGCGCATTCTCTATCATCTTCCGGCGAATCTATCGTTCACTGAGGCAGCAATGCTTGAAGCAGCCTCAGTCGCGCTGCACGCAGTGCGTGTATCCGAGGCGCATGCCGGCGACACCGCGCTGGTGCTTGGCGCGGGAATGATCGGGCTGCTCACCTTGCAGGCAGCGCGTGCGGCAGGATGCGCGCGGGTTCTGATCGCCGACGTGGATGCGACGCGACTGAATCTGGCGAAGCAGGTTGGCGCCGATGAGGCTTTGCACTGCTCCGGCGCCGAGCTTGTGGCCAAAGTCTTTGAATTGACCGCGGGACTTGGCGTCGATCACACATATGAAGCTGTGGGCCGCAATGAGACCGTGTCCGCGGCGATTGACTGCACGCGCAAAGGCGGCACCGTGACGTTGATCGGAAATATTCAGCCGGAAGTCACGCTGCCCCTGCAAAAGGTAGTCACGCGGCAGATCCGGTTACAAGGATCGTGCGCGTCCGCTGGCGAATATCCGCAAGCCATCGAGCTGATTGCGAGCGGGAGAATGCAGGTAAGTCCGCTGATCACCGCAGTAGCGCCGCTCGAAGAAGGCCCGCGATGGTTTGAGCGGCTCCATGCGCGCGAACCGAATCTGATGAAAGTGATTCTCACGCCGGGGACAATATGAGCGATGCAATTTTCGATTTGACCGGCCAGGTAGCCATCGTAACCGGCACAAGCCGCGGACTGGGTCAGTATTTTGCGCGAGCGCTGGCCAAGGCTGGCGCCGATCTGGTGATTACGAGCCGCAAGCGCGAGACCTTGGCGCCGTTTGAAGCCGAGATCAAGGCGTTGGGCCGCCGCGTGGTTTCGCTCGAACTGGATGTCCGCGACGAACGGAGCATCAGAAAAATGGCGACCGACGCCGAGGCCGCATTCGGGCAAATTCATATCCTCGTGAACAACGCCGGATGCAACATTCGCAAACCGGCGCTGGAAGTGACCTGGTCCGACTGGAATCAGATTCTGGAAACGAACTTGCGCGGCACATTTTTTGTCGCACAAGCCGTGGCGAAGGGAATGATCGCGAAAGGATATGGCCGCATCATCAACATCGGTTCGGTTACCAGCGTTTTCGGTTATGCGGGCCTGGCGCCTTATGGTGCAAGCCGCGGCGGCGTGCGTCAACTGACCATGAGCCTCGCCGATGACTGGGGAGAGTTTGGCGTCACGGTGAATTGCCTCGCTCCCGGCTGGTTCAAAACTGAGCAGACCAAGGTGCTCTATGAAAACCAGGAATGGGTGGATTACCTAGTCGACCGCATTCCTGCGAAACGGCCCGGCCAGCCGCATGATCTCGATGGCGCGGTTGTTTTTCTTGCGTCCGAGGCGAGCCGCTATGTCACCGGGCCGAGCCGCTATGTCACCGGGCAGACACTGCTTGTTGATGGCGGCATCTCCACCGGCTCGACGCGTGCAACGGTGGCTCCTCAAAAAACTTCGTGAGAACAGAAACTTTCTCCGCCTCAAATACCAGCGAATAGCATAAGTATGAAGTCGATTGAAAAGAATGCGCTGTCATCCTGAGCGGAGATCGGCCGGGCTCTCGGCCAAACGAAGCCGAAGGCTCTGCGGTAGCTTTTCAATGAACTCCGGATTCAACACACAAGACGGATGGTTTCCTATGAAACGTCACTGGTCATTTTTCTGCGTGCTTTTCTGCCTTGTTTGCACAACCTGCTATTCCACACAAGCGCAGGTTCCCGCCGCACCCCAACAAGACTCAACTGCGCAGAGAGACCCACTGTTCAGCGGCTTTCTCGATCCTCCCAATGGTGCTCGCCCGCGCGTATGGTGGCACTGGATGAACGGCAACATATCCGAGCAGGGAATCAAGCTCGACCTCGACTGGATGCACCGCGTGGGCCTGGGCGGTGTCACCATCTTCGAAGGCGCGATCAATACGCCACAGGTGGTTCCGCACCGGCTGATTTACATGACGCCGGAATGGAAACAGGCATTCGACGATGCCGTCACCACTGCGCGCAGCTTGGGCCTGGAAGTGGCCATTGCCAGTTCACCGGGATGGAGTGAAACCGGCGGTCCCTGGGTGCCCGCGGCGCAAGGCATGAAGAAGATGGTGTGGTCCGCGACGCAGATCGAAGGCGGCAAGCCGTTCAAAAGCAAATTGCCGCACCCGCCTCAGGTTGATGGAACTTTTCAAAACTTTTCAGTCCCCGGGCGTCGCGCTCCCGACGGAAAAATCGTGACGCCGCCCGAGTTCTATGCCGACGCGGCGGTAATCGCCTACAAGATCCCCGAAGGAGACAAGCCGCAGCCAGAGTTGAACCCGCAGGTGGCTTCGAGCGGCGGGGCTGTGAATGTGCCCGAGCTCTCCGACGGCGATGTGGATACAGTCGCAATTGATCTGCCCGCGAGCGAGCCGGGCAGGGAAGGCTGGGTGCAGTTCGACTACGGCCATCCGCAAACGATTCAGGCGGTGACTCTGGCCAGCCTGGGCGACGCGATCAGCGTATTCGACCACGAGAGCAAAGCGATTCCACCACTGCTTGAAGCGAGTGATGACGGCGTCAGCTTTCATAAAGTGTCGGACATTCCCTTCAGCAGCCTAGTGCAAACGACGACTTCGTTTGATGCAGTCACGGCGCGCTATTTTCGCGTAGTGTTCCCGGCGCAGCCCGCAGAAGTGCCGGAGCACAACCATCGCATCACAGAACTGGTGCTGGCCAGCGGAGCGCGCGCAAATGAATGGGAGAAGCGCGCCGGCTTTGCCAATGCGCGCAACTTCTACGATCTCGGCGACCCTACAGTCACGCCCCAGTTGATCGTGCCGCAGGACGATGTAATCGATCTGACCAGCAAAATGTCGCCCGATGGCGCGCTCGATTGGACGCCCCCGGCCGGCAACTGGATGGTTCTGCGCATAGGTTACTCGCTGACCGGCCACGAGAATGGCCCGGCTCCGGCAGAGGCAACAGGTCTCGAAGTCGACAAGCTGAATCGTGACTATGTGAAGAATTATCTCGACGGGTATTTGAAGATGTACTCAGATATTGTCGGCCCCGAGCTGATGGGCAAGGACGGCATCTCGTACTTGCTCACAGACAGCATCGAGGTGGGTCCGCAAAACTGGACCGACCACATCCTTGACGAATTCAAACAGCGGCGCGGATATGATCCCTGTCCCTGGCTGCCGGCACTCACAGGCGTGGTCATCAAGAGCACCGCCGATACCGGCCGCTTCCTTTGGGACTTCCGGCGCACGCTTTCGCAGCTCCTCGCGGAGAATCACTACGGCGAGATCGCGGACGATCTGCATGCGCATGGGCTGCGTTATTACGGCGAGGCGCTCGAATATCATCGCCCTTCGCTCGGCGACGACATGGAGATGCGCAGCAAGACCGATGTGCCCATGGGCGCTATGTGGACCTACGCAGGTTTTTCCGGCCCGGATTTTGATTACATCTCCGATTTGCGTGGCGCCGCATCGGTAGCGCATATCTATGGACAGAACCTGGTCGGCGCCGAGTCGATGACGTCGCGCGGCCCGGCGTGGTCGTTCTCGCCCAACACGCTCAAGAAGGTTGCCGACCTCGAATTCGCTTTGGGAGTGAATCGCTTTGAGATTCATGAGTCGGCGCATCAGCCCGTGCCCGACATGGCGCCGGGGCTCACGCTCGGCCCCTACGGACTCTGGTTCAACCGCAATCAGACTTGGGCTGATGAAGCCAAGCCGTGGGTGACTTATCTCGCGCGCTGCTCCTACCTGCTGCAGCAGGGGCACTACGCCGCCGCCGCGGCCTATTTCTATGGCGAAGAAGGCCCGCTGACAGCGGTCTTCGGATGGAAGCCGATCGACGATGCGCCTGACGGTTATGCCTTCGACTTCGTGAACAGCGACGTCATCCTGCATCAGCTCGCTGTGAAGGATGGGCGCCTCGTCACTCCCGGCGGCACGAGTTATCGCGTTCTGTACCTCGGTGGGCGAAGCCAGCGTATGACTCTGCCTGTGCTGCGCAAGATCGACGAACTGGTTCGGGACGGCGCAATCCTTGTAGGCAACCGTCCCACCGACTCACCCAGCCTCGCCGACGACGAGAAGGAGCTCCAGCGTATCGCGGACGAGCTATGGGGCAAAGCGTCGGCGCAGACGAAATTCACGCGCAAGGTGGGCAAGGGAAGAGTGTATGTGGGCATGAGCGCAAACGCGGTGCTGGCCGATCTCGATGTCCAGCGGGACTTCGAATATACCAGGCCCGAATCCGACACATCCCTGATGTTTCTGCATCGCAAGCTCAGTGACGGAGACCTTTACTTCGTCGATAACCGCCAAGATCGCGCGGAAGACGTGAACGCATTTTTTCGCGTGGATGGCAAGACTCCGGAGCTTTGGGATGCCGCGACCGGCAAGACGCAACCGGCGTCCTACCAGATCGCAAACGCCCGCACCACGGTCCCATTGCACCTCGATCCATACGGAACAACCTTCGTCGTCTTTCGCGACCCGGCTGCGGCCACATCCCGGCAGATCCCCAAGCCGGCCGAGACTCGCATCACGGATCTTGATGATGCGCTCAACCAGGACTGGGACGTTCGCTTTCAGAGCGACCGCGGCGCACCTGACTCCGCGCACTTCGATCGGCTCACTTCCTGGAGCGCAAGCGCAAATGATGGCGTGAAATATTTCTCCGGAACGGCGACCTACTCGAAGACCATTGAGGTTCCCGAGAGCGTTTTGAAGCCGGGTGCGCAGTTGTGGCTCGACCTCGGCGAAGTGAACGACATCGCCGACGTCTCCATCAACGGCAAAGATCTTGGCATCGCGTGGAAGACTCCGTTCAGGATTGATGTGACGGATGCACTCAAACCGGGGAGCAATCAGATCGACATCCAGGTGACCAATCTATGGGTGAACCGCATGATCGGCGACCAGCAACCCTGGGCTTTGAAGAAGTACACCTTCACCGACTTCACGCCCTACAAAGCGGATTCTCCGCTGTTGCGGTCGGGTCTGCTGGGCCCGGTGAGGCTCCTCTCGCTGATCACACCGTAGCATTCTGCAACGTACTGATGGCCGCCCGACTGAAAACTGGACTGCCATCGGAAGAGTTCATCATTTATTGCACCGTAAGGTTGATCGTAAGCGGTGCTGCCGAAACCGATCCCGACGTTCCATTCACGGTAATCGTGTAGCTGCCGCTCGTCGTTCCGGGGTTGCCCGTTCCGCTGGTTCCAGTTTTGCTGTTCCCGCCGCATGAGATTGCGCCGAACGTGAGCGCAACACACAAAGCCACCATGCCGAGCAGCCTGCGCCAGGCGCGACGGCGAACGGGAATCCAGAAAAATGCAATGCAAGCAAGCGCGCCTCCCGCCGAGTAAAAGCGGCCGCGCGGATTCACGGGTGGCTCATTTGCAGCAGCGGTCGCGGGTGTTGTAGTGATGACCAACGTGGCCGCTACGTTTCCCGTTCCTGTCAGCGAGACCTGGTTCGAAGGGCTCCAGGTGAATGTAGGAGGATTCTGCGCACCCGACGGGCTGCTGGTGAGGGTCGCGTTCAAGGCAACGGTCCCGATAAACCCGGCAGACGCGACAGTAACGGTTGCAGTGTTGCCCGAAGTTGCCCCCTTTGCCACCGTCACGCTGCCGCCATTCAGCGTGAATGTCGGCGCCGCGGCAGTGGTGAAGCTCTGGATGCTGCTCCCCTTCGTTGTGCCGAAGCTGTTCTGTGCCACGGCCTGGAAGTAATAGGTCGTGTTGGGGCTCAAGCCGGTGGCGCCGGAAGTGAAGATCACTCCTATGTATCCTGCCCCAATGTCCTGCGCTGTTGTTTGTGCGGCCCCGCTCAGCGAGCTGCTCGTTCCGTAAAGAAACCAGACATTCGTGTCCGCGCCATTTGGGATCGCCTGGCCGCCTAGCGTGGCTGTGGTGCCCGTGATGGTCGTGGCTCCGCCCGTGATGACCGTCGGCGCGCTCGTAACGGCCGTCACTGAAAGTGTTACCGAGTCAGAAGCGATCGTGTAGTCGGTGGAGTCTGTGGGGGCAAACGTCACCGAGAGTTGGAAGTTTCCGGGTGAGGACATGAGCGTTCCCGACGCCGGAATGTAGGTAAATGTGCCGGCCACATTGGCGGTGGCGTTTAATTGCGTCGGCCCCAGCACAGCTCCGGCAGGGACGGCTGCCGGCGTGGCCCAGGTCAAAACAGGCGTAGCTTTGTTGACTGTCAAAGTGACGGTTGCGTTTGCATCACTGTAATGGGTGGTGTCGTTTGGCGTGAAGCTTGCCGCAAGCGACTGCACCCCGGCTGTTAATATTGCGCCCGCCGCGGGGGCATAGACGAAGGTGCCGGGAACGCTGGCCGTAGCGTCGAGCTGTGCGCCGCTCAACGGCGTGCCGTAGACGATCGGCGCCGGCGTGGCCCAAGTGATGGTGGGCGTGGGCAGTGCAGAGGTCACAACCATCGTTGTGGATCCCGAAGCACCGGAGTAGGTCGCGGAATTCGACGTGTAAGTTACGGTGAGAGTGTCGGTCCCAACCGCGAGCACGTTGCTGGGAATAATGACGAACGCGCTTTCGCTGCTTGCCCCGGCATTACTGAGTGTGGTCGCCGCCGACATAAAGGAACCGCTTGTGAGCGTCACCGTGCCGGTTGGAGGCCCAGCGCTTCCTGTGACCGTGACTTTGACCGAAGCGGACTCCGTCACCATGATGGATGGGGGCGCGTTCACTGTCACCGTTGGAACGATTCCCGACTGGCCTGTATTCGTGTAACCGTTGATGAACTGGCTTACGTCAAGCGACCCTAGCCCGGTCACTTCGCTGTAGCCGCCGTTTGCACCCAATTTGTAGCCTGCCTGGCCGCCGCTCAGGCCACTGGGCCCTGGGATGCTGTTATTGCAAATGCTGGGCGTGGACACAGAGCAATTGGAAACACCGCTCGACGCAACGGACACCTGGTGAAATGCTGCGGGCGTGCTCACCGCAAGGCTGTAGATTCCAGCGTTGAGGTTGCCCTCCGCTGCACCCGATTTCTGATCGAGCAGCGCGGCCACACCGGCCATTCCGGGTGCAGCCGCTGAGGTGCCCGAGAAAATAATAAAGGGAATTCCGCTGCCGCCATTCACGCAACTTCCGCTGCCCGCGGCAAAACAGCCTAAATAGCCGTCGTGGCCTGCGGATGAGAAAGCAACGTCAGGCGTATAACGGCCGGAATTGCCTGGGACCCCGTTACCCGTTTGCCAGGTTGGTGTGACGATAATCGCGCTTACGCCACCGCCCGAGGCGGCAACCTGCGGGCTGGAACTCGAGGTGAGCGGCTCGTTCCAGGCGCCTTCGGGAATGTAGCCGAGCGCCGATGAATGGCCGACTCCATCAACTGAGTTCCAATAGGATGACGGACTGCTCGCATCGTTGAACTCAGTCCCTCCCACGCAGGTGTCGTAACTCGACGAACAGATGTAATTCGGACTGTTCGGGCTGGGGCTTGCAGGCGGGGTTGCAAAGGCGAGATCGCAGCCTGAAGCGCCGGAATCGCCGGAGGACACAAAAACCGAGATTCCCTCGCCGGCAGCCTGCTGAAATAATGAGTCCCAGAAACCCACGCCCGGTGCACCGGCCGCCGTCTCGCATGCGCCAAAACTGATCGACATCACTTGAACGGGAACTGGAGTGGTTTCCACCATGTACATTGCGTCGTCGCCGATGCCGCCGCTCGCGGCGCTGGCGGTCACCAACAGCAGCGAGGCGCCAGGGGCTACGCTGCCCGAGCGCTCGACATCGAGCGTCGCCTCGCCCTGGGCGTCAAGCAGATTGCACTGGCTCTGCGAGGTGCAGCTTGTCGACCCTGTAAACGGCGGTCCAGGGTCGACCCCTCCATAAGCGGTGGGGACGAATTCAGTGGGGTTGCCGAACGAAGAACTGATAAGGCTTTTGAAGTTGTTGAAGTCGGCCGAATTTGTCCGCGCCTCGGCCACAATTCCGATTGTGGTTCCGGCGCCGGTCAGGCTCGCGGGCACATCGTAAATGGTCGCAAAATCGCCCGGCGCAAGAAAGTGAGTCGTGCTGTTGATTGTCACGTCCGGTCCACTCGACTCCATCGGCGTGATGAAATGAAACGGCCGTTCGTCTACCGTGTAGAGTCCGCGAATCGATTTGATCGCAGGCGCGAGTGCTGCGGGAATCTGCGGATCAGACGCAACCGAGATGCGCTGCTCGCCGTGAACCTGGTAATAGTGGAGTTCCGTCCCGAAGGCGCTGCCCACACTCGCAGCAGTTCCTGAGAATCCGATGAAAATGCGGCTTGGAGCTACCCAATTCACGTGCAGGCCCTGCGATTGAAGCCACCCGGTAATCGCTGCAATGTCGCTGTCAGAGAGGCCGAAGCGATCGCCGATCTCTACAGGCGTGAGCCACTTGTGATAGCTGGGCGAGGCAGGGTTCTGCTGATCGCTGAGTAGTTGCTCAAATGCCGCTTCCTGTTGCGGCGAGCGCGCCAGAACCATCGTGAGGCTCTCTAAAGGAACATCGGCCGGCACGGCCCCGGCGTCGTTGGCAGGCGATGCCCACATGGGAAGATGATGGGCCAGGGTCTGCGTCTCAGCGGCATCGACGGGGCGAATGATGCGGTTTGCCACCTGGGCGCGAGCCACGCCCCCGGCAAGTACAACCACCGCTAGCGGAATGTACAGCTTGAAGTGCACCAGATTGTGCCGGGTCATAGTCTCGGGCCTGCCTGACCGGGGAAAGCGAGAAAGGAGCGTTGCATCCTGACATGCATCGGTCAACTTGCTCCTTGAGTTAACAAATTGAATGAATTTGAGGCGAGTCAATTCTCGCCGTTCCCCTCTCGGAGTTCAATAGCAAATCGGTGTTATTCAACACCTTATTCGCTGGCTGCCGATATTCACTTGCATAATGCAAGGGAAATCGGGAAAAATCTTCAGAGCGGCGCTCCCCAAACCCGGCCCCCCGACAGGCCGGAGCGCGCCAACGAGCCGAGAATCGGCAGATAAGGCAGGAGGTCAAGATGAGCAATGTACGTGTGCTTGTGGGGACAAAGAAAGGTGCATTTGTCCTGAGCGCAGACGGCAAGCGCAAAGACTGGAAGGTCGACGGCCCGTTCTTTGCCGGCTGGGAGATCTACCACATGAAAGGCTCGCCGGTCGACTCCAACCGGATCTATGTCTCGCAGACAAGCGGGTGGTTCGGGCAGTTGATCCAGCGCTCAGACGACGGCGGCAAGACTTGGCATCAGCCTGGAATGCCCAACGAAGCAATTCCTCCGCCGGGCCCGCCAAAGGCGCTGCCCAACCGATTTGCCTACGACACTTCGGAGAAGACCGGCAAGCCGCTCACGACGCACCAGTGGTACGACGGCACGCAGCATCCGTGGGAGTTCAAGCGGGTGTGGCATGTGGAGCCATCGCTCACCGATGCCGACACTGTGTATGCGGGCGTAGAAGACGCGGCGCTCTTCCGCTCCACCGACGGCGGCGAAAACTGGCATGAGCTTGCCGGATTGCGCGGTCATGGCACTGGCCCCATGTGGCAGCCGGGCGCCGGAGGCATGGGCCTGCACACCATCATCCTTGACCCAAGCGACCCGAAGCGGATTTACATCGCCATCTCAGCCGCTGGAGCCTTCCGCACCAACGACGGCGGCGCGACCTGGAAGCCAATCAACAAGGGACTTCGCAGCCAATTCATTCCCGACCAGACGGCGGAAGTGGGTCACTGCGTTCATCACGTGGCCATGCATCGTTCGCGGCCCAACGTGCTGTTTATGCAGAAGCACTGGGACGTGATGCGCTCTGACGACGCCGGTGAAAACTGGCGTGAAGTCAGCGGCGACCTTCCCACCGACTTCGGATTCGTCATCGATGTGCACGCGCATGAACCGGAGACGGTTTACGTGGTGCCCATCAAGAGCGACTCCGAGCATTTTCCGCTGGAAGGAAAGCTGCGCGTCTATCGCAGCCGGAAGGGCGGCAACGAGTGGGAGGCCCTGGCAAAGGGACTCCCCGAGCGCGATTGCTATGTGAATGTGCTGCGCGACTCCATGGCAGTTGATACGCTTGACAACTGCGGCGTCTACTTCGGCACCACCGGCGGGCAAGTTTACGCTTCGGCCGATGCCGGCGATAACTGGTCGCCGATTGTGCACGACCTTCCGGCAGTGCTCTCTGTCGAGGTGCAGACGCTGCAATGACGGACGCCAAATCCCCGGATGGCAGTGGCGGCGCAGGCACGGTCACAATTCGTGTCGCCCTGCCGTATCACCTGCGCAACCTAGCGCACATCGACGGCGACGTGCTCCTCGACGTGGCCGCGCCGGTCACCTTGCGTTCGGTTCTCGACGCGCTTGAAGCCCGCTATCCCATGCTGCGCGGCACCATTCGTGACTACGGCACCGGCCAGCGCCGCGCGTTTTTGCGCTTCTTTGCCTGCGAAGAAGATTGGTCGCTGGAATCGCTCGACAAGCCGCTGCCCCAGGAAGTGGCATCGGGAAAAGAGCCGTTGCTGATTCTTGGCGCGATTGCGGGAGGGTGAAAAAGCAGGGAGCAAGGGAGCAGGCAATTCCGAATGGAGCCGCAGATCGACGACCGCGTTCTGCAGATCGCGTCCGGACCCTGCGCCGCCCAACCCCACCCGTTTCACGCTCATAAATCACTTGCTTTGCGCGCATCCGGGGGCGTATGTTGCTTCATAATTGCCGCCAAAGCAATCTGCCTTCGAGCGGGATGTGAATTCTGTCGCTGTCCGGGCCATGATGTTGAGCCGGCATGTTCCCCACCATGCAATCGGTTCCGATTCGGCTCAACCACGGTCCGGAAAGCTGCTGAACCGCAGCGCCCAAGTTATGGCCGGTGCAGATTATCGGGATGCGGCGGAACGAAACACCTGGAGAAGATCTGTGGACACTCAGAGTGACTATTTGGCCGTTGCTAAGATGATCGATCACTCCCTCCTGAACCCCACGCTCACCGATCGCGAACTCGAAGAGGGCTGCGATCTGGCGGTTCGCTACGACGTAGCGAGCATCTGCATCGTCCCCTATTATCTGGCGCGCGGAGTCGAGCTGCTGGCCGGCTCGTCCGTCCTCGCCACCACCACCATCGGCTTTCCCCACGGCGTCAACACCACGGCTATCAAGCTTGCCGAGGTGCGCCAGGCCCTCAGGGATGGCGGCCACGAACTAGATGCGGTGGTGAACATCAGCAAGGTGCGCAGTGGAGACTGGCACTACGTGCGCGACGAGCTACTCGCGCTCACCGAGGCCGCGCACGCCGGCGGGGCCCGCATCAAAGTGATCTTCGAGAATGCCTATCTCACCGACTCGAGCAAGATACGCCTGTGCGATGTTTGCGCGGAGATTGGTGCGGACTGGGTGAAGACTTCCACCGGCTACGCGCCCGGCGGCGCCACCATCCCCGATCTCGAGCTGATGCGCAAACACTCGCCGCCGCATGTGCAGATCAAGGCAGCCGGTGGCGTACACGATCTGGAGACGCTGCTCAAGATTCGCGCCATCGGCGTGAGCCGCGTCGGCATGCGCAGCACCGCATCCATCCTGGAGGAGTGGCGCAGAAAGCTCGGCATGGAGCCGCTCTCGCACGCCGTTCCGGCCACGGCGCCAAACGGGCATTAGCGCGTGTCGCTGTCACAGCAATGGGTGCCTCACCTTCGGGGGCCCCACGGACTGATTTTTGGTCCGTGGGGTGAACATTCGCCGCGTCTTTGTTTTTGCGGCTAATGTGGGATTGCTTTGCCAATGTAGTCAGTTCCACGGGGTTCTGAATGATTTCGATTCTCGGTTTCCTCCGGCCCGCTCCACATATCGCTCGCGTTTCCCAACCACACATTCAAAAATCCTATCCCCGCTTTCGCTGGCGCATCCTTGAAGCCACATTCATCGGTTACGCCACCTTCTACCTGGTCCGCAACAACCTTCCCGTCGTTTCCAGAGAGATGGGCCAGGCGCTCCATTACAGCAAAGATCAGATCGGCGACATGCTGGCCGTCATGGTCGCCGTCTACGGCCTCGGACGCTTCTTCATGGGCTCGCTCTCCGACCGCAGCAACCCGCGCTACTTCATGCCGCTCGGCCTGCTGCTCACCGCCGCTTGCAACTTCGCTTTCTCCGCGGCCTCCAGCTACCCCGCGCACCTGGCGCTGTGGGCCATGAACGGCCTGGCGCAGAGCATGGGCTGGGCGCCGTGCGGCCGCTCGCTCAGCCACTGGTACAGCATTCGCGAGCGCGGAACCGTTTTCGGCTTCTGGAACCTTGCGCAGAACTCCGGCGGCGGCCTCATCGGCATCATCGCGGCCTACTCCGCGGAGCTGCTCGGCTGGCGCTCGGCATTCTATGTGCCGGGCATTCTCGCCACCGTCTGCGCCATCTACCTGATGGTGCGCCTGCGCGACACGCCGCAGTCCGAAGGCCTGCCCTCCATTGAGGAGTACCGCGACGATTATCCCGACGGCGGCAGCGGCAACGGTGAAAAGGAACTGGGCACGCGCGAGCTCTTCGTCGACTATATCCTCAAGAATCGCTATCTCTGGCTGATTGCCGGCGCCAACTTCTTCGTCTACATTGCGCGCTACGCCATGCTCGACTGGGGGCCGACATTCCTGAAAGAGGTGAAGCACGCCAGCCTCGGGCAGGGCGGCATCGGCACCTTCACGCTCGAGTTCTCCGCCATGCTCTCCACGGTGCTCGCCGGCTGGCTGTCAGACAAGATCGGCGGACGGCGCGGCATGATCTGCGTGGTGTGCATGATCCCCGCGTTTCTCGCATTCATCGGAATTTTGTATAGCCCCAACAACCAGCTATGGCTCGATCTCGCGCTCTTTGGCGTCATTGGATTTTTCGTGTATCCGGCGCAGATGCTGCTGGGAATCTGCGCGCTCGATGTCACGTCAAAAAAAGCCATCGGCACCGCCAACGGTTTGCTATCGATTCTTGGATCGCTGGGGCGCGTGGCCGAGTCGAAGGGCATCGGCGCGCTGGCGCAGCACTACGGCTGGAACGCCGCGCTCTACGGAATCCTCATCTCGGTGCTCGTGGGCATTGGGCTTATGTCGTTCATGTGGAACCTCACGCCCAAATCCGCCGAAGCGCGAGTAGTGGCGTCGCGGTGAGGTGGCGCTTGCGCCCAGAATCCGCACGCTTTCGAGCGCGAAAAGTTCGCGACCGGGGTGTTTCTGTCCAAGGGGGAGGGAAGCCCTTTGGAATGAGAAGAAATGTTCGCTCAAGTGGTGCGTTGACCCCCTCAAATGTTCGCTTAAGTGGTTACATTTGGGGCCCAAATGTAACCCTGAGAGGTTGCGAATTTACGACGCATTGACCCTCCCAGGTGCCGAATAAATTGCAAATGACACCCTCGCAGGTTACGAAATAGAGCAAAGCGCACCATCTAATTTCGCGAAAGAGGCCTTAAATGCAATTTCTTGTCCTCTAAAACGCTGAATTGAGCCTCATTTCGATGCGTTTTTGTGCGTTTTTGTCTCAGGAGAGGCATTATTCTTGCAGACACCTGAGCGTGCTCCATGAACGCGACGCTCCCACAATTCATGGAGCGATTTTCACCGTGACAATCTTCTGCATTGCCGGGAGGTTTAATGCTGGCTTGCCGATTGATTCGAGGTTTCGCATTCCTTCTCGCCATCACTCCGATATGGCCGCAGGAAATGCACGACCACGGAGTTCCCGATAAGCTCGGAACCGTATCCTTCCCTGTCTCCTGCGTGCCTCGCGTTCAACAGGACTTTAATCGCAGCGTCGCCCTCCTTCACTCCTTCGCTTACTCGGCGGCCCAGGCTTCATTCCAGAACGTCGCCGAGCGCGATCCCGGTTGCGCCATGGCTCACTGGGGCGTAGCCATGAGCCTCTTCCACGAGCTCTGGGAGCCCCACTTGAGTTCCGATGCCGTCGTTCTAGGCGAGCGCGAGATTCAGCTGGCTCGGCATGTTGGCGTCCCCTCCCACCGTGAAAAGGGATTCATCGATGCGCTTGCATTCATCTTTGACGATGCCTCACAGATCCCCTACTCCACTCGAGCGCTCAATTACGAGCAGGCGATGGGCCGGCTGGCTGGCGAAGACGGCGCCGACGTCGAGACGCGGGTGTTCTATTCTTTGGCGCTGATTTCGAATGCATCTCCCACCGACAAATCGCACGCAAGGCAAAAGCGTGCGCTCGCTCTGCTCGAGCCGCTCGGGCGGGCCTATCCTGACCACCCCGGAATCCTGCACTACGAGATCCATGCCTGTGACAATGCCGAACTTGCTCAGCGTGGACTCGAGCCGGCGCGCACCTATTCCCGCGTAGCACCATCGGTTCCGCACGCTTTGCACATGCCTTCGCATATCTTCACGCGCCTCGGTTTGTGGCAGGACTCCATCGCATCGAACCTCGCGGCCATGGACGCCGCGCGCCACCAGGGCGACACCGGAGAAGAGCTGCATGCGATGGATTACCTGGTATATGCCTACCTGCAGCTCGGTCGAAACAACGAGGCTGATCAGGTACTGCGGCGGCTTCAGGGCATCACCGCCTTGGATGAGCGCGAGTTCAAAGGAGCCTACGCCGCCACGGCGATGCCCGTTCGCTGCGCCGTGGAACGCCATCGATGGGCGGAGGCCGCTGCCATTATGCCCCCGCAGGGTGCGCCTCCTTATGTGACCGCCATTGCCGTGTGGGCGCGCGGCCTCGCGCTTGCGTGGGGCGAGCACCAATCCACTATCGGCGCTGAGACAGACCGTCTCCAACAACTCGAAAGCCAGTTGCGGGACGCGCAAGACGACTATTGGGCCGTCCAGGTAAAGCTGCTCCGGCAGGAGCTGATGGCGTGGGCCGCACAGGCAAACGGACAAGAGCAGGAAGCATTTGCCCTCATGCGCGACACTGCCAATGAGGAAGATTCCATCGAAAAGCTTCCCGTTACTCCGGGCCCTGTCATTCCGGCGCGGGAACAGCTCGGGTACTTGCTGCTTCTGCAGCATGATCCCATCGAAGCTGCCAAGCAATTCAGAATTGCGCTTACCGATGCTCCCGGTCGCCGCGGCTCGATTGATGGCCTGGCGTCCGCAACTGCGGCGGCCAGCCAGAAATAACAGGACTCCTCGCGAGCCTGATCTGCGTGGCTGATTGGCAGGCGGCAGACGCGCACGCGCAATACAGGTCCCTTGATGTGCCGGTCAATCA
>OKRB01000018.1 GCA_900290245.1 Candidatus Sulfuritelmatomonas gaucii
CGAGCCATGGCCAAGATTATCGTCAGGATTGACCGACTCGCCGCCGGAAATCTCGGCGACTGCAAACCAATCCGCGACGGCGTCTGGGAACTTCGGGTGGATTACGGGCCGGGTTACCGTGTTTATTCAACAGTCCGCCATAGGGCTATAAATACAACAGTCCGCCATAGGGCTATAAATACGGCGTTTCCCGATAACGCCGCTCCAAGTCGGCCAAGAGTATGGGCCGTTTCTTCTTTGATCGCGCCTTCCTCATGATCTTGCGGCGCTGGAGTGCCTGATGTTGGCAAGCTGGTTCCCGTGCCGTCCGATACGGCAGTAGGTCGTCGACGGTGAATGGCTCTGGATGCGCGGCATGGGCGTCGAGAGCGTGCACCAACGTGGGACCCTCGATGACGATGCGAACGCCCGCGTGGCGATGACCGTGGATGCGCCGCTCATGACTCTTGGGCAAGCGAAACCAACGCTCCAGATCGAGGTTGTCCTTGATTTCTGCAAACGTGTCCGCGCCAACGAAAAGACCGGCGCTGAAGCTGAGCATGACCTTGACCATGTGCTGGTGAATCGGCTCTGCCGTCCGCTCGAAGCGCTCGGCTAGCTCCTCGAACTTCTCCCTGCGTTTCGCGCCATCCTCCTCGCCAGGTTTCAAGGTCGCGGCTACTGCCGCAATGTCCTGGACGTATTCTCGGAGCGTCTCTTGCTCCGCCCGGACTTCGTCCAGACCTCGGTCGATGCAGTCGGCCAAGCGGCCGAGTTGCTTTTCTGCGAACCCCCTTTTTTCTCGTCCACGTTCCGTTGCAGCGACGCGCGGACCTCCGCAAGCGCCTCAGCCATCCGCAAGCCAGGAGGACGGAGAGGTCCTCCCTGATCGTCATTGAGAATGCCGCGCACGGCCGCGCAATAATCGAGCACCACGGCACCGGCCGAATCGGCCTCGGCAAAGGGCGGGGGCACCGGCGCAATGATCCTGGTCACGGTTGCTGGCGGATCGTCGTTCGCGACTCTTTCCGACGCCGCGGCACTCTGCTGTTTGAGCACGGCTTGTTCGATTTTCCGCAAGCCGCGCACCTTGCGCCGCATCTGAACCTTGGCGTGACTATCGGCCTCCAACACAGGCTTGGCCACATCGCGAAGGAAATGGTTGTCGCAGTAGCGATGCGGCACGTCCGGAAATTCGGCCGCGATCCCCGTCACGAAAGCGTCCTGCCGGTCCGACAACCAAAGCGCCACGGGCTTGTCCAACGCGGCGGCCCACTCTTTGGCCTGGGCGATCAGACGTTGCACCTCGTCCGCCGTTGCCGAGATCAAGGCTTCCGCGAACCAAACGCGTTTCTGGGTCAGTTCCCGGACGACGTAAAGGGTCTCGTGCCCCTTTTCGGGTTGCAGGCCGTCGATCGAGAGAATAATTTCAGCGACCGCTTCGTAGTCGCGCCGCAGCGCCTGTGGATCTTGTTGCCGCGCGGCCAGCATGATCTGATAATGTCGAATGTACCGGCCCAAGGAATCTTCGGAAAGCTCGATGCTGTACTCGTCCCGGAGTTCGCCTTGGATCTGGGAAATCGACCAGTGGCGTGAGCACCTACGATGACCGATCCAACAGAGGACATCCCACGCAATCGCCCACTTGGGTAGCGCGATGGTGACTTCGAGTTCGGGACTCTTCGTCCGGAAGTGACCTCCGCAGGTGGCATCGGGGCAGTGGTTGAGCTTGCAGACCAGTTCCACCGGACCTTCAAGAGTATGAAAGCGGCGGTAGCGGTGGTCACACACATGCATCATGCGGCCGCAAATCGGACAAGCGCGGTCGAGGACATCGAGTTCCCACTGAGCAAAATCCGTATCCTTGGGCCAGGTGTAAGGCATCCTGCCGACCTCCATGCGGTGCCGAAATCCATCGGTTGGGCAAGCACGGCAGAGCTTACCACAGCGAAAACCAGACCTCCTAGCCCTCTTGCGGATTGTTGTGTTTATTACGCGATGGCCAGCCGGATGCGCGTACTACTTCTTGGTGGCGGTGACAAACGGAAACAATCCGCCGACATCAAACGGGCCGTCGAGTATTGGAAGATTTACAAACGGAGAATGGAAAGAGCATGAAATCAAAGACCAGCATACCGCACGACGATGCCGTGATCCGCGAACTTCGCGAGAATCCAGCGTTCGCAGTCGAATACCTGAAGGCTGCATTGGCGGACGCTGACGAGCCGGCAGTGTTGCTTATCGCGCTACGCCGAGTCGCCGAAGCGCGAGGTGGTGTCGCCAAAGTGGCCAAGGCTGCCGGAATCGAAAGGGAAAGCCTCTACCGCGCTTTGTCTCCTCACGGCAACCCGCGCCTCTCCACGCTCATTGCCGTAACTAAGGCGGTCGGTCTTCAGCTAACGGTTGAAGCCACCCGACATCGTTAGAGCCTTCTGCAGCCAACTGGTTCATCAGGCCAACCGTACTTTACGATGTCCACCTGGGGAAAATGCGAATGAAGAAGAAAGGCAAGGGCAATTGCAATGGCCAGATCATTTGATGAACTCGTGAAGCAGACGACGACCAAGAGAACACGCGAGCGCGCCGCCCGCCGCACCAAGCAGTTGCTCGGTGATTTGCTGCTCGGCGAAATCCGCAAGCTCGCGGGGGGAAAGCCAAAGTGAAGTCGCGCGGGAGCCAGGCATCAAGCACCCCAGCCTCTCCAAGCTGGGAAAGCAATCCGACCAAGCCACTCTTTCTGTCGCCACAGCGCGCGCCATTCTCGACCTTGAGTTCCGCGAGGACGATAAGGACCGCATGCGCGAGTTGTCGGCCAAGGCCCAGGCTGGATCCCTCAGCGCGGACGAACAGGCCGCCATTAATAATTACGAGCGTGTCGGGCATATTCTGTCCCTGATGAAATCCAAGGCGCGTCGTTCCTTGAGCAATGGGTAGATGATGATCGGCTTTGTGAACCGCCCACGCCCTTTGGGAGGATAAATGACTTCTTCATCTCGCGCCGGGAAGGCCTCTTGCGAATGAGCGGGTTCCAGTCTTACCAGGCCGCCGCTATCGACGCGGTGGGTGTAGCTAGAGCGGCTGGGTAGCTGCCTTTTGTTCCCAGTTTGACAAAAACACGGATAATCAAATAGCCCTGAAGAAATGAGTACAAAAAGTAATTATTGCTTGACGTTGTTGTATTTTGAGTTCAGAATGTTCCCTGAAAGGGAACAAAATGAATATAAAAAGCGATACTCCAAGCAAGACGCTGGGCACGAAGTCCGCCCTGCTGGTGACGGCGCTGCACGAGCGGGGCCGTCCGATCTTCACCCTCGCCGACGCCGAAAACATTACCGGCTTGCAGGGAACCTCCGCGCGGACCTTGGTCCACAAGATGGTAGGCCGCGGGGTGGCGACGCGGCTTCGGCCTGGGGTCTTCCAGCTGGTCCCCCCGGAGCTGGGCCGCGAAAGCCAGTACCTTGGCAACCCCTATGTCGTGGCGCGAGAGCTGATGGGCGGCACGCCATATTACCTTTCGCATGCCTCCGCCATGGACATCCACGACATGGTAACGCAGCCGCGACTCGACGTGTGCGTGACTTCGCCCAAGGTGATGCGGGGCCGCTCCATCCTGTGAACGCGATTCCGGTTCATCCGCTGCAAGCCGGAACACTTTTTCGGGACAACAGACCACTGGGTAACCAAACAGGAGAAAGTCACGGTGAGCGACCTGGAACGCACCGTGCTTGACGGCTTGCGACAACCCGAGTATTGCGGCGGAGTAATAGAGGTGGCGAAGGGGCTGTGGATTCGTCGGGCCGACGTGAGTGTCGCCCAGCTGGTTGAATATGCCCTTCGCCTTAACGTGGGGGCCGTGATGCGGCGTATAGGATTCCTGATGGAGATCTACAACCTTGGCACCGCGGCCGACCGGGAACGGCTGCGCGGGTGCGTGTCGGGGACGTATTCGCTGCTCGACCCCGTTCTGCCGCCCGGCGGAAAGCATACCGCCCGCTGGCACTTGCGCCTCAACGTGGACCCCGACGAATTCCGTGCCGTGATAGGAACGTAACGAATGATCCCGCAACGAAACCTTTCCAAGCTTTCTAACCGCTTGGCCCGGCGTGGCGGGCGGCGCATTCCGGAAACCGTACTGGAACGGGATTACTGCCTGGCGTGGTTTCTGATTGGGCTGTCGCGGACGCCGCTTCGCGACCGGCTGGCCTTCAAAGGCGGGACAGCGCTCAAGCGATGCTACTTTGGCGATTACAGGTTTTCCGAAGACCTGGACTTCACGCTGACTGCCGAATCGTCTTTCGACGTGATCCGCCAGGAGCTTGATCCGGTGTTCGCCGAAGTGCGCCGGTCAGGCAGCGTATCGGTCCGCTTCGCGCACGAAGATACGCAGCCCCACCAGAACAGCCACACCTTCTACCTCAGCTACGAAGGCCCCCTGCCGGCTACGGCCAGGGCCAAGGAGGTCAAGGTAGACATCACGATCAAAGAGGAGATCGTCTTTCCGCTCGAAGCCCGGAAAGTCCTGCGCGCGTACGAGGAGTATGCGGACCTGCCGGAGGATGCCGAGATTCTGAGCTATTCGCTGCGTGAAATCGCCGCCGAAAAAGTGGTGGCCTTGCTGGACGCTGCCCGGAACGAACCGCGTGACCTTTATGATCTTTGGTTTTTGACATGCTTCGGACACATTGATTTGGGTGACGTGACGCATGCGATCGAGAAGAAGTGGCAATTCCGGAAGAAGAAACAGGCCGACGTGCGCGTAACGCTTGCGTCCAAGGAAGCTCGCTACAAGAAGCTCTGGGAGGTGCGTCTGTCGGCGCAGATGGCGGAATTGCCAGAATTCGCCAAGGTTTTCCGATCCGTCCGTCGCGCGCTCCGGGAAGCGGGTACCATTGGGAAGTAAGCCCATGTTCAGTGATAAGGAGAACGGGAAAACTGCGGTACAGCGCTGCCCCGCCGAAAGCTGGTCGCAAGGACGAGATCGATTTCCGGTTGAACGAACTCGCCCACAAGTTGGAAGAAGGCCGGGGTAAGGTCCCCTTCTGAACTCCAGCGCCAAGGCCCGTTTCGGACGCCTCGCGTGGAACCTGCGGAGCCAGGCCTGGGGCGAGGGCGGACAGGCCTCGCTCCTCTCCCCGCGACGCGCCGTCAGGCGAAGACCGCCCCAATCCCCCCATACGCCTTGCAGCATTCCAGCACCCTGTCAGCGCGCTTGACTGGCGTTCGTAAATATACGAACATCCCCTTCTTAAGAAAGTATGGATGCCACAAACCAGGGCCATTTTCTATCGGGAAGATGACGGGACGGTTCCAGTTTTAGAGTGGCTTGACCAACTTCCCCGGCAAGCCATCGTGAAGTGTCGGTTGAAACTCGACCGCGTTAAGGAATTGGGCCACGAGCTTCGTCGCCTCGGAAGCTGCTTACTTGCGCGACGGCATCTACGAATTATGGGTTCGGTTACAGAGGATCAACTATCGCTTGCTATACTTCTTCCACGGAAACAACGCCGCCGTCGTTTCGCAAGGGATTGACACGGAACGGGATGTTCCCGCGAAGGAAATCGACTGGGCCGTCAAACGAAAGCAAGCATTCGCAGACGACCCTCACTCGCACGCATACGAGGAGAATGGACGATGTCCAAAAAGAGAAAACCCACGACGGATGCCGTGGAGATAATGCATCGTCGCTACTTTGAAGGTAAGCCCGAAATGCTCGCGGCTCTGGAGGAGGCTCGCGCCAATGATGAGGTTGCCAGGAAAATCTATAAGCTCCGGACCGAGGCCGGTCTCAGTCAAAGGCAACTCGCCAAACTTATCGGGACTACCGCCTCGGTTATTTGCCTGCTCGAAAATGCCGATTACGAGGGTCATTCCCTGAGCGTGCTCCGCCGCATCGCCGCCGCACTCGACCGGAGGGTTGAAATCCGCTTTGTTCCTGTCCGTCGCAAATCACCGCTTCCGGATCGTCCAATGGACCATACGCACCGATGAGCTGCGGGCATATCTGGCAAGCTGGGGCATGTATCGCGGGTCAACATTCTCGCTTCAGCGTGCCTACACGGTCCACTTGGGGGTTGGTTGGGTAGCCCGTAAACCTTTCTGATTCGGGCGATTCGGGCGATTCGGGTCTCGTCAGACTCATTTTCCCGAGGTCAGTAGGTTCTTGCGCGCCTTGGGTCCGGAGCAGTTTTTTCCGTACACGGCCGCTTGAGTGCCAACTACCTGGGGTTGCGTTTCGGGCTGTGGGGCACGGGCAGGACCATCGCCATTAGTCGTCTTCACACAACTTACTGAAAAGTCACAACATTATCGTATAATTTATGTTATGGAAAGGAGATCCAACTTTGCCGCTGTTGCACAATTTGGTTAGAACTTGACTACGCAACGCAACGCTATTCAGCATAAAATCACGTTTAGAGTGGGCAACCCAGCGGTGTTCAGCAGGACGGCTCGCTGGAGCGATACAGACGGCGCAGGAAAGCCGTGGCCGGTTGAAATGGCGCGTGCTCAAGGTTTACCACTGTGCTGCGGTATAGTTCCAGCGCGCCGGTCGGCGGCGCGTGCCGTCAACCGTTTCCTGACCATCAGCTACTGGGAAGTCGGACGCCGAATTGTCGAATTCGAGCAGCGCGGAAGGACGCGAGCCGCTTATGGTGAAAAGCTCCTTGAACGGTTGGCCCAAGACCTGACCGCAAAGTATGGTCGCGGGTTTGGCGTAGTCAATCTGAGCCAGATGCGAAAGTTCTATCAACTCTGGCCAGACAAGCCAATTCTTCAGACGCCGTCTGAAAAATCAGATGCCGTCGTGGTCCGAGGTCTCCCTTCGGTATTCCCCTTCCCCCTTCCTTGGTCGCACTATGTCCGGCTCATGGCCGTCGAGTCTCCTCAATCGCGAAGTTTCTACGAAACGGAAGCCCTTCGCGGCGGCTGGGCGGTTCGCCAGCTTCACCGGCAGATCGGTACGCAGTTTTACGAACGCACCGCTCTTTCTAAAAACAAGGCAACCATGCTTCTGAAAGGACAGCAGGCCAAAGCTGAAGACGCTGTTTCCGTTCAGGAAGAGATTCGCGATCCCTACCTGCTGGAGTTCTTGAATCTCAAGGACGAATACAGCGAGACCGATTTGGAGGAGGCGCTCATTCGCCATCTCGAATGGTTCCTCTTGGAATTAGGAGCCGGCTTCGCATTCGTCGCTCGCCAGAAACGTATACGTGTCGGCGACACCTGGTATCGGATCGACCTGCTGCTATTCCACCGAGCGCTCCGCTGTTTGGTCGTCATCGATCTCAAGACCGGCACCTTCACCCATGCCGACGCCGGCCAGATGAACCTGTATCTTAATTACGCCAAGGAACATCTGAAGCTGACGGGCGAAGCCGATCCGGTAGGACTGATCTTGTGCAGCGACAAAAACGACGCCGTGGTCAAGTATGCAACCGGGGGAATCAACACGCAGGTGTTTGCTTCGCGGTATATGACGAAGTTGCCAGACGAGTCAGTCATTCTTGCCGAACTTGAACGGACTCGAAAGCTTCTCGACCACCGGGCCACGTAGGACGGATTTAGGAAACGCTGCTATTCTGGCTCCGCTTCGATCCGATTCTCTATCGGCGCGAATCCGGCAGCAGCTGCTGACAGAGCGGCGGCTACAAATCCGCCAATCCCGCCCCGCAGCGATCATGCTGACCGTCGTCCCGAGACACTATCGCAACCATAGCCCCGGCGTCAAGAAGCACCCCACGCCTTTTCACCGACCGAAACCTTCGACATGCTTTTTATTCGTGCTTAGATCAGGCGGCAGCCCCTTAGCGCAGCCGATCACTTTGGCTTGCTGCGCCAGCGCCAGGACGCTTCTGTCCTGCCGCCGACCTGCGAAATAAGCCGTGAGCGCTTCCCGCACCACCTCCGACTCGTTTTTGCCGGCGGCCCGCGCCTCTTCGCGCAACCGCCGTTCGGTCTCCGCGTCCAGGCGGACACTAATTGTAGTGCTGTCCATGGTTTCGTGCCCCTTCCAAAAAGCATGTGTCGGACAGAATAACACATTTGTCCGACGGCCTTCAGTGAAACATGAAGGCCTCAGCGGCGGGTGTCGGCACTGATTGGATTTATGAATGCCGATACCGATTCACCACAATCGGCACCAGCCCTTCTCTCTGATACCGTAACCATTCGTCGTGCGAGATGACCCAGGATGGAAATGCGCCACGACCTGAGCGGCGCTTTTCTGCCCGAATGCGTCCCAGCCGGCACCACTCCCTTACCGTAAATTCTGCACGTCCGACGAGGCGCGCGAATTCCTCGGTCGTGTACCACTCCTTAGTCGTCTGCCGCTCCACGAGCATTAAGACCATTGCCCGAAGTTCTTCCAGCCTCTCGTCGATACTCATTTCTGCACCTCACTGTTCTATGTCCCGGTCTTCCGCTCCCCGCAAATCATGCCGCTCCGAATCATAAGCGCCCGCCTTGCTGCTGCCTGCTGGCACCTCTCTCTGTTGCGCTTGGAAAAGGCGCACGTGACCTTCCAGGCCGAGCCGGGTTAGGCGGGCGATTGCTTCGATGAGCGCCTCCCGGTTGCGAACATCAGCGGCGTGCCGGTCGACAATGGCAACTGTCGAGTCGTGAGCCAGGGCGTCGAGCAAGGATTCATTGGTCATCGTGCAGCCTCCGGTGATTTC
>OKRB01000052.1 GCA_900290245.1 Candidatus Sulfuritelmatomonas gaucii
TATCTCCCATGACCCTTGGGCACAAGGTCTCCGTCCTGAAAGCACCGTCGCTCCCAGAAGGCACGCGGTGAACACAGCGATCGGCAAAAGTGCAAATTAAAGTTCTGCCTCTTTAATCGTCTACTTTATCAACAGCATCGGTCAACTGCGGAAGTCGCTGACCCATTCAATTGTCTCTTCTGCGCGGACGTCCAGCCTGGCGGACACGGCAAGCCGGAAGACCTTTGCCGGTGGGCTGCAAATGCCGATTGAGTGGTAATCGGTGGCTGAAACGCCAAACCAAGCGCAAACGCGGTTGGATGTTAGGCGTAATGCCAGATCAAATACCCAGGAAAATGCGAACTGCACGCCATCACGTGCGTAATGGCTGCGCGATCATACTCATCGCCAGAGCGATAGCTCTCGAAAAACTCATTGAGACGTTCGACGCGTTCCGGCATAGCGTCAGCCGCCTGTAAGCCAATAGACACTCCATAGTTGGTGAATGCGAATTTGGTGCGGGGAAGATCCGGCTCTCGGCAGAAATACCCCTCTTGCCGCCACATGTGATCGAGCGTGACAAGGCAACGCTTTCTTTGCAACCGCGCCCAGTGTTCTTCGGGAAAGAACTGGGTCATCCACAACATCATGCCAATCCCCAGATCCTGAGTGATCACGAGGCTTGGTGCGGAGCGGTCGATAAGCTTGCGCATGTCTGCGATTTCGCGGGAGAGCGTTTGCTCATCGAGCATCCGGTACGAGAGATAGCCGTCGAAGGCATCGAGCGCGCCCAGGCCGTAACCCGGATAGGGTCCGCTCAAATCCTCCTTCATTTTCCAGATCACGCCATGCCCCGGTACGAGGAAGGCGTCGTGGATCTGATGAACGATATCGATACCCTTCTCGCGGTATCGTGGAATATGCCGCCCGATCACGGCGAGCGCGTAGAGCCACATGGCAAGATAATGGAAGTATTGGCCGTCGCGGTCGGGTTCCTCGCCGATGCGAATGCCGCGCGGCCGCCCGAGCACACGATCGACCTCCGCAACCACCCGCTCCGCCTCGTCCAGGAATTCGATTTTAGCCAGCGTACGATAGAGCGAGACCAAAAGGACGACTCCAAAAGCGTCTGTCCACAGATAGCGTAATCCGTTGGGCCAGATATGTTCCGCCCGCATCCACCGCAGCTTGTCGAGGACATAGTCGATTCCTGTCGCCGCCGGCATGCGGCCTCATAAGCCGAACGGATAGGTGTCGGGAAGCCCTTCGAGTTCCCTGGTCGCGAACGGGGTCACCGCGCGTGATTCGTCGAACCAGATATATTCGTCGAACTGGGCTGGCAGGACGGCCTGGAAATAATGACTGGCGAGCTCTGTCTCCGGCCGGTAGATCACCCCAATGGCCCGCTCAAGGCGCGGCTTCGCCAATCGGTTGCGAACCTCGCCGGCCGAACGCCCGCGCAGCGGCAGCATAAATTGCGGACGGCCGGTGTCGTGGCATAGCCGTTCATAGCTTTGCTTGAGCGAGGGCAGCACCGCCTTGACCTCCATCGGTCCGTCCCAATCGGAAGCCGCCGCGACCGTCCCCGAATGGGTCCCGAACCCGATCGAATAGGCGCCATTTCCGAATTCTTCCCGGCACAGATGCCCGATATTGTACTCGCCGCGCGCGGACATCTCCGTCGCGGCGGCGTCGCCTATGTGGGAATTGTGCGCCCAGACGATGGCCTTGGCTTCGGACCCGTGAAAGTTAAGTAAGGTCTTCAGCGTTTCGAACATGTGATTGTCGCGCAGATTCCAGGAAGCGCGGCTTCCGTAATACATGATCCGGTAATAGCGCTCGGCG
>OKRB01000032.1 GCA_900290245.1 Candidatus Sulfuritelmatomonas gaucii
GAGTAAGATGGCTTCATTCACGGTTTGCGACTTACTCGCCGCGGCCAGGCGCAAGGCCGTCATGGCCAGTTTGTTGACCTTGCGCGGAATGCCCTTGGTGGCCTGATACATCCCTTGGCGCGCGGTCTCGTCAAACAGCGGCTGGGACACCCCGGCGGCTTTGAGTTGCTGCGTCAGATAGGCGTCGAGTTCGTCGCGCGCGAGTCCCTCCAAGTGGTACTGCGTGCCGATGCGCTGCCGTAGCGCTTCGTGCATCTGCAGCGAAAGCGTGCGCCGGAGCAGCGGTTGGCCCACCAGCAGCAGGGTGAGATAGCGCGAGGAATCCATGTCGAAGTTCAACAGCAGCGGGAGTTGTTCCAGGGCGGGATGCGGCAGCAGGTGGGCCTCATCGCAGATCAGAATGGGATGCTGCTTTTTGCTCTGGTTCAGACGCACGATGGCGCCTGCGATCTGGCGCACCAGGTCGCCGCGGAAGTGCGCCGGTTCCAGGTCCAGTTCCAGGGCGATCTGGCGCAGCAGGTCCAGCGCCGAACCGGAGGAGAAGTGCACATAGAGGATCTTGTACAGGCTGGGGTTGAGCGCGGCGGTGAACACGCGCGCGGCGGTGGACTTGCCCGCGCCCACTTCGCCGGTGAGCAGACCCACACCGTGATGCTGCGTCAGAAAGTCCAGCCGCGTCTTGACCTGGTTCCAGGCCTGGGAGGCAAAGAGCTGTTTGGCGTCTGGGCTGTCGGAGAACGGAGTCTTCTTGAAGCCGAAGAAGGATTCCCACATGGTTACTGCTCCTTTGTCTCCCGTGGCGGCAGCAGTCCATTAACGACCGCGTCGACCAGCCGCGCTACGCCTTCCGGCTTACCGTCGGAGTAAATCTCCAGTTGGGTCAGATCGAGCGGATCGAAGCGCACTTCGATGCGTTTGCCGGCCAGGTGCGAGGGCGCTTCAAAGAAACGATTTTTCAGCAGGAAGGTGGAATCGCGGCGCACCAGCCGGTCCACGCGATGAAAGAACAGGCGTCGTAAATCGGTGGCTGGGGGAAGTTGGCGGACCTGTTCGATGTCGCGCTGCCAGCGCAGCAGCGGGGTGGTCTGCAGAGCGCTGTGCTCATGGCGGTGATAGACGGTGTCGAGCCAGTGACCCAAGCGCTCGTTGAGTTGCTCGATCGAGAGCAGAACCTTGGGATCGAGTGAGGCCAGAAACTGCTCGCGCACGGAACGGAAAAAGCGTTCGATCTTGCCGCGGCCTTCGGGCTGATAGGGAGGGGTGTGCACGATGAGGATGCCGATGGAAGCGGCGATGCGGGCC
>OKRB01000106.1 GCA_900290245.1 Candidatus Sulfuritelmatomonas gaucii
CGGGCATGCGCGCCTCCAAAAAGCACTGTACCTGAGGCGGGTGTGCCCAGCAAGCGCAGCGTGAGAAGGGATTTACAGGGTCGCAAGAGCCACCCTGCGTGCGCCTGTGGCGGAGCCATGAGGCAGTTTCCAATGAATGCACCAGGACTTATCACCGCCAGCCGCCAGAAATCAGGGAAATTACTGAGGGACATCAATCTGCTGCAGAACGCATACCTGGTTCCCTACCTCCGAACGTCTGGCCGGCCGTGGTCAATATGGAGATTTGGCAATTGACTCTACTCGGGTAGCTCATGTCATCATCACTTGGGCGAGGGGGGGCATGCAGCCAGAGTCGCAACGGGTTGGCCCAGTCAACCTTTCAGAGCGCATTCTTTTTATCGATGTTCTGCGGGGCCTGGCCCTGTTTGGAATTCTTGCGGCCAACATGCGCGCTTTCTTTGCGCCCCTCGATTGTTACGACCACATCGGGGTGCTCTTTCACAGCCGTGCCGACGTCTTGGCCCAGTTCTTCATCGAAGCATTTATCCAGGGGAAATTCATCTCCATTTTTTCATTCCTGTTCGGGATGGGCTTCGCCATCCAGATGAGCCGGGCGGAAGCGCGAGGCGCGCGCTTCTTGAGCTTTTATCCACGGCGCCTTCTGGCGCTCGCCCTCTTCGGGTTGATCCATGGGCTGCTGATCTGGGCGGGAGACATCTTGCTGACCTATGCGCTGTCGGGAGCAATTCTGCTGCTCTTCCGCAAACGTCAACAGAAGACATTGCTGTGGTGGGCCGGAAGTTTGTTCGCGCTCCCGATCGTAGCCAGCACCACTTTCTTGACTCTCTACTTCAGCCGCTTCCATCGACCTTGGATGGATCCCAAGCCGCCGGACATGAAGCAGCTTTACGCGGTCATTCATATCTATGCGCACGGAACGCTCCGGCAGATTCTGGCGCAGAACTGGGTGGAATGGAAACGAGAGCTGCCCACCCAAGGGTTCGCGATCTATGCGACGGCGCTGTTTCTACTGGGGATGTGGGTGTGGCGAGCCGGCATCGTACAACGGCTCAATGATTACAAACCGGTGTTGAAGCGTGTGTGCGCGTGGTGCCTCCCGGTAGGGCTGATCATGAGTATCTACGTGGCGATCGTGAGGGCGGTTATTCCTTCCGGCACCGTTTCGCTGTGGGGTTGGTCTGCTGGAATTCTCTGGCTGCCGGGGTCCCATATCTTGGCCGCAGGCTACGCTTCCGGCTTGGCGCTGATCTTCCTGCACCAGGATTGGCAACGCTTCGTGCACCCATTTGCAGCCGTTGGGCGGATGGCCTTGACGAACTACTTGATGCAGTCCGTGTTGTGCACCTTGTTCTTCTATCACCACACAAGAAGTCTCTATGGCCGCATGGGACCCGCGCTCGGGCTGGCGCCCACGGTCATTCTCTATGGGGCACAAGTTGTGTTCAGCAATTGGTGGTTGCAGCGATATCGCTTTGGCCCCATGGAGTGGCTGTGGCGCGGCATGACCTACGGCAAGTTCCCGTCAATGAGCAAAGACGAATCTCTGCCGACGATCGAGCCGCCCTCGCTCTCGTCCTCGCCAACCACGCTCTCTACGGCTGAGGGCGAGCACGCCACATCGTCAATCACCACGCCGGACAAAATTACTGATTGAGCGCGCTGATCCAGCCTCAGACGAGTCGCGCAATCGGAAACTGACCCGGTGCCAAAGAGTGGGCGGTTTTGAACCTCTTACAAGGCGCGTATTACCATCCGATTTGCCCGAGCACGCATGCCTCCAAGAACACCGTGCCTGTTGAGTTTCTAAGGTTAGAATGAGATTGGAGGCCACGATGAGCAAAGCTTCAATATCCGGTTTTTCTGGAGTAGGGACGCATAGGCTGAAGGGCAAAATCAAGGCGACGCCGGAGGAACGAAAAAAGGCTGAGAAACAGAGGGAACTGGTAGAGAAGTCCGTTGGTAAACGACCGAGCCGTTAGCAGAACCATTTCCTCAAGTGACCAAATGTGATAGGCTAGCCGTCATCGCAATTGAACCTAGATGCGAAACTTTTTTCGCCTATGAAGACCATTACCAATCAAGTAATCTCCGGAACACAGCTGGACTTGCACGGCGAGCGCAACACCAAAGAAGCGCTCGAATCCTTCGTCGAGCGTTACGCGGGCAAACGAATGCCCCTGAATCAGCAACATGACTTGGCGCTCAAGTCGTTTGGCTATGTCGAAAACCTGCGAATAGTTCCCGACGAAGGCAGCCCAGGCAATTGGTTCCTCATCGGCGACGTCCACTATGAGGGGGAGTCGCCAGAATTTCCGGTCGGAGGCCTCAGCATCTCCTTTGTGGAAATGCTTCGCCGATGCGAAACGCAGGATTTGCTTCATGTCTACCTTCCTTACCCCTATTACAACGACCACAAATTGGTGGAAGACCTATTCGAAGAAGGCTTCACCTCCGTTGGGAAATGGCGGAAAAAGGCTGTTGAGCCATTTTCGACGGCGCTCATTGCCGGAGTCATCATTTTCGTCATAAAGCCGATCTGGGAAGACCTCTACAAAACCCAGATCGCGCCACACGTCTATAAGTTCTTTGCCGGCAAGTTTAAGAAGCTGCAGGGAAAAAACATCGGAGTCAACTTCCTCCAACAGATCGTTCACAATAATTGCCAGATTCAAGTAATTCTAATTCCTACTCCCGGTAAAGAGGAGTACTGTTTCAGTGTCGAACAGACAAACGCCGCCATGGCTTTAGTGCACTCTTGCCTGACCTCGCAAGATCTAGCCATTGCCCCTGCAGAAAAGATGGTTTTGCAGTTTGACGATGAAAACGACTGCTATGTTCTCCGTCGAATCGAACACGAGGATGGCTCTCTGACAGAACCCGTTTAACCCTTCTGCCAAACAGTGCGAAAACTGAACCATTACCAAAGTGCGGGCGGTTTTTGACCCCCTCACGGCGCGCGTGTTAACATCCGGTTTGCCCGAGCACTCGGAATGGAATCCGCCACAACTCCTCCTAATCCTGTTCTTCGCAAGACGCCGCTGAACGCGGTGCATCGCCGTCTTGGCGCCAAGATGGTGAATTTTGGCGGCTGGGACATGCCGGTGGAATACCCTTCCGCCGGCGGACTGATGGCAGAGCACCGCGCGGTGCGCAGTGCATGTGGCTTGTTTGACGTGAGCCATATGGGTGACATCCGCGTGCGCACCAGCAAAAGTGTCGGAGGCGCGCTGGCGGCGGTGCAGCACATCACCATGAACGATGCATCGCGGCTGGCCATCGGGCAGGCGCAGTATTCGGCGATGCTCTACCCCCAAGGCACGTTTGTGGATGATGTGATCGTGCACCGGCTGGGCGAAGACGATTTTCTGCTGGTGATCAATGCCGGGACGCGGGAAAAAGACATTGCGTGGGTGCGTGAAAACACCAAGGGCTTCGACTGCCAGGTCGAGGAATTGAGCGACGCGTACACGCAACTGGCGATCCAGGGGCCGCGGGCCGTGGACGCGCTGCGAAAGCTGACGGACGCGAATCTCGACGGCATCAAGAATTACTGGTTCACGCACGGGACGGTCTGCGGGCTGAAGAACACGTTGATCGCGCGAACGGGTTACACGGGAGAAGATGGATTTGAGATTTACATGCCGTCGGACGTGCCAACGAGCGAACGCGTGTGGAATGAAGTGATCGAGGCGGGGAAGGCGG
>OKRB01000001.1 GCA_900290245.1 Candidatus Sulfuritelmatomonas gaucii
CCATTGAGTACCCCCTACCCCCCATCCCCCGTTTTGGGGTTAAGTGATTTTCCCTTCAATGAGTTGCTCTCTGATCACTCACGCCGAGCGACTGATTCGAAGTGGGTTATCGCGCATAATCGTCCATCCAAAGGAGTTATGCCGACGACCGGCAACCAACCACCGCAGATCAATCGCCATCTTGTACGGGATTCATTTCCTCATTGTGCGCCAATCGGCGAATTGATCTGCAGCCTTCAGGAAAAATCTATTTTGCGCGCAGTCAATGAGATAGATGCGGGAGCCGGGACAAGATCAGTTGACAAGTTTTGGGGTGCACCCCTTGGGTGAGACAGTTGGAGAAATGCGGACTAAGCAGTTCGCGAGCGGCCAATGCCTGCCGACCCTGAAGTTGGCGCTGCGTCTCCAATGGTTGCGCGCCATGCATCGAACGCGGCCAGCGCGCGCTCGCATTGCAAGCGGTGGCGTTGCTTCTTATCGCGAATTCTCTTGCGCACCTCTTCGTCGAGCGGATCAAGCAAATCGAACGTGATATTCGCTGGCTGGAAGTTCTTTGCGTCGGCATGCGTGATGTAGTGAACGAGCGATCCGAGGGCCGTCGCGCGCGGTAGAGGCGCTGGTTCGTCGCCTCGTCCAAGCGCTGCCGCGTAGATGCCCGCCAACATTCCTGTGGCAATCGACTCAGTGTAGCCTTCCACTCCGCAGATCTGGCCGGCAAACATCAGTACCTGCCGCGGCGAAGACTGGAACCCCAGATCCTTCGACTCGTGCGCTTCGCGATCTCGCTCAGGATGACAGGCTTTGGGCGCAAGCCGCAGGCATTCGTCCAGCAACACGGGCGCGCAGATATATGTGTTGCGATGAATCTGGCCGTAGCGCAGGAAGCGCGCATTTTCGAGTCCTGGAATCAGCTGCAGTACGCGCGCCTGTTCGCCCCACTTCAAGTGATTTTGAAATCCAACCAGGTTGTAGCTGTCGGCGCGAAGATTCTCCTTGCGCAACTGCACCACGGCCCACGGGGTGTTACCGGTGCGTGGATCGCGCAGGCCTACTGGCTTCATCGGTCCAAAGCGCAGCGTGTCGCGGCCGCGCCGCGCGAGCACTTCAATCGGCAAACATCCCTCAAAATATTCGAGTTTCTCCCACTCTTTTTTCTCGGCTGCTTCAGCCGCGAGCAGCGCCTCATAAAATCGGTCGTACTCGGCACGGTCCATGGGGCAGTTGATGTAGTCGGCCGTTCCCCGGTCCCAACGTGCGGCAAAGTAAACGCGGCTCATGTCGATGGATTCGGCATCGACAATCGGGGAAATTGAGTCGTAAAAGGCCAGGTGGCCGGCGCCCGTCATCCGTTCGATCTCCTTGCTCAGCGCTTCAGAGGTCAGCGGGCCGGTAGCCACGATGGTCGCGGCGATCGCCGGATCCGCCGGCTCCAGGCAAGTCACTTCTTCGCGAATCACGCGGATTCCGGGCTCGGCCGCGATTGCCTCGGTGATGCGCCGGGAAAACTCCACGCGATCGACTGCCAGCGCGTGGCCCGCAGGCACTGCAGTCTCATCGGCGATGCGCAACAGCGCTGACCCTCCTCGCCGCATTTCCTGCTTCAGCAGCCAAGGTGCACTCCATTCCGACTCACTTTTCAAAGAATTTGAGCAAACCAGTTCGCCGAATTCCGTTGTCTGGTGTGCGGGTGTCAGGCGCAATTTTGCATCCACCAGCGCGCGCATTTCGTAGAGATCCACTTCGCAGTCCAGGCGCGCAGCGGTTAGCGCGGCCTCCGGACCGGCCAGACCGCCGCCAATCACGCGAATTCTCACGACGCCGCTCCGTCGGGGCCATTCTGAAGGACAGGCGCTTCGCCCTGTGCGCCAGTCCCCTGCGCCAGCCGCTCCAGCGCGTCGCCGCTTATGCGAACATTGCGCCACTCATCCAGAAATTCAGCGCCCATGGCGCGATAGAAGTCGATGGCTGGCGTATTCCAATCCAGGACTTCCCATTGCATGCGCTGGCAGCCCATTTTCAGCGCAACCGCCGCCACTTCTCTCAGCAGCGCCTTGCCGATACCGAGGCTGCGGAATTCTGGGTGCACAAAGAGATCTTCAACATAAATGCCTGGCCGCCCCACCCAGGTGGAGTAGTTGAAGAAATAGAAAGCAAACCCGGCAGGCCGACCGTCGAGCTCGGCGATCAGGCAGTAGTAGAAGGGGTTTGGGCCAAACCCATCGCGGACCAGGCCCTCCTCGGTCGCCGTCACCGCGTCCGGCGCCCGCTCAAAGATCGCCAATGCACGAATGAACGCCAGTATCTGGGGGGCGTCCGCGGCGGTCGCCTTGCGTATCACGATTCCCATATCTCGATTCTAGAGGCCGTTATCTACCTTTGCCCGCAGTCTACCCGGCTCATGACAGGCTTTCTTCTGTGATAGAGGCCACAAGCGGCATGGCGGCCGGCTAGCTACCATAGCAACCGTGTGCCTCGTGGCTAAAGGTGCCGTGGGTGAGGGCGACTAACGGACGAGGCGCCGCGTCCAAAAAATGGAGCGCACTGCTGCCCAAGACTCTTGGGAAGCGCGGTTTAGGCGTGCCCCCCTCTTGTGCGGGGTAGTGGATTGGATTTAACGTGGGTTCTGCTGGAAAATGGGCTCTGCCGGATCGACTGGGGCCGGTGCCCCGTTTCGGTGTGCGCGGAGACGCTGGCACCTGAACGACAATCATGCCGAACGATCGTTGGATCGGTTGGTTCCGATCTTCGAAAATCGAGCCGGCTGTAGATTTGCGGCCGGCCCACCGCTGGGTGACTGGGAAATTGAATTTTTTCGAGCTTGCGGGCAGTAGACCTCCCGCCGCTCCCAAGGAGAAGACATGAAGCGCAATCTTTCAATTAGGCTGGGTCTGACCGCTGCCGTGGGCCTTTTGGCATGCGTCCTGGCTCCTGCTCAAGATCAGCAACCGGCTGCTGCAAACGCTGCAAATGCGGGCAAAATCCACGGTCGTGTCATTAATCCCACAGGCCAACCCCAGGGGGCGGGCTCAGTGAGCCTCTCCACGGACGGGGGAGCGACGTTGAAATACACCTTCCCGGTCTCTGATACCGGTGAATACACGGGCGAAGCTCCTGCCGGCACTTATATGTTGATCTACCGAGCGCCCGACACCCCGGCCGGAAAGATGGTCGACTCGATCCGCGGCGTCAAAATTGTGGCCGGACAGGATACGGCCCAGGACGACGACATGTCGCGGCAGGAATACATCGACAAGATGTCGCCGGACGAGAAGAAGCAGCTTGAGGATTTGAAGAAATCCAACGCTGACGCGTTGAAGGCGAACCAGCTCATTAACGTGCTCAACGCCGACCTAAGGACCGTAGGCCAGGACAAGAAAGACATCGACGGCGCGAACGCCTCCGCGGTACAGGCTCTCGGCGCGACGGCCTCCAAGGCAGATATTGCTAATAAAGCCGAAGAGATCAAGACCGCGAAATACACAGACATTGAAAGCCTGATGACTAAGGACACCGGCCTCAAAACCGACGAGGCGCTGCTGTGGGTGAACCTGGGTTACGGACAAGCTGGACTCAAGAAGTATGACGATGCAATTACCTCATATAAGAAGGCCATTGACCTGGAGTCCGCCTCGAAAAAGCCGCGCGGAGGTGTTCTTGGTCTCGCAAATGCCGGGTTGGGCGAGATCTACGCCCGCACCGGCAAAGTGCAGGATGCCAACGCAGCCTATGATGCCGCCGCCAAAGCCGATCCCACCAATGCGGCGCTTCATTTGAGAAACGAAGCGGTGATTTTCTTCCAGCAGAACAACGGTCCCGCCCAGGTCGCCGCGGCTGACGAAGCGATCAAGGTGGATCCCAACCAGGCGATTCTCTACTACATCAAGGGACAGGGGCTGGTGCAGAACGCGACGGTCGATCCCAAGACGCAGAGGATTGTTCTTCCGCCGGAGTGCACGGCAGCCTACCAGAAGTATCTGGATCTTGCCCCCACCGGCCCCTACGCTGATGAGGTCGCGGGCATCCTGCAGCAAGCGGGAGAAAAGGTCAGCTCCTCTTACAAAGCTCCCAAATCGAAGTAGCTCGACTGCAATCCTTCGCAAGCAGGGGCGTCCGAGTGTGGACGCCTTTCTTGCCTGTTTTCCATTCGTATGCTGACCCCGGCGAGTCTCAGTTCTCACGGCCGCGATTACGCTCTACAATCCATTCCATGAGACGTACTTCTGCTCTCAGGCTCAGCCTTTGCGCCCTTGTGTGCGCGTTGGCGCCAAGTGCCTTCTCCGCGTTTGCCCAGGAGTACTCGCCACCGCCCACGGGCCGGATTCACGGCCGCGTGATCAGCCCCACGGGGCAGCCGCAGAATGGCGGAACAGTCAGCCTCTCCACCGACGGTGGCGAAACGTCGACATACAGCTTCCCGGTGTCTGGCAACGGCGAATACACCGGCGAAGCATCGATTGGCGAATACACACTGCTTTATCGCGCCACCGACACTCCTGAAGGCAAAGTGGTCGATTACATTCAGGCCGTCATCATCCTCGCAGGAAAAGATGTGGCGCAGGATGTCGATATGACACGCCAGGAGTATATGGACCGGCTGTCGCCTGAGCAGCAAAAGCAAATCCAGGCGATGCGCGCGGCAAGCGCCGCCGCGGCGGCAGCCAGCAACCTGGCAAACGACGTTAATGCTCACCTCGAGGTCGTGAATCATGACCTTCAGGACGCCGAAAAAGCACGAGTGTCCGCCGTGGAGATCCTGGGGAACACAGCCACGCAGCAGGATATCGATGCCAAGGCTGCAGAGATCGCGAATGCGAAGTACACCGAAATCGAAACTCTCATGACCAAGGACACCGCCTCAGATCCGAACGAACCGATTGTGTGGATCGACCTGGCACGTGCGCAGTTGGGCCTGAGGAATTACCTGGATGCAGAAACCAGCTTCAAGAAGGCTCTAGAACTGGAATCGAAAGCACAGAAGCCTGAGCCACAGGTTCTGGGAGCGATTGAAGGCGGTCTAGGCGAAGTTTATGCTCGCACCTTGATGGTGGACGATGCGAATGCCGCCTTTGACGCTGCAGCCAAGGCCGATCCCGCGGACGCAGCCCTTTACCTCGAAAATCAAGCCATCATTTTCTTCCAGGCAAAGAACGTCACAGCGCAAGTGGATGCCGCTGACAAGGCCATCAAGGCCGACCCCAACAATGCTTTTCTCTACTACATCAAGGCGCAGGGACTCGCGCAGGACGCGCCCTTCGATGCCCAGGCAGACAAGTCCATATTGTCTGCGGAATGCATCGCGGCGTTTCGCAAGTACCTCGAACTGGCTCCGACCGGGCCCTTCGCGGCGGACGTGAACACGGCTCTCGAACGGTCTGAAGAAAAGCCGAGCGCGCCAACTCCTCCACCGACAAACTAGTTTGCCGGCGCGCTGACATTTGGACACCGTCGCGACCCTCTACAATCCATTCCATGGGTTCTGTCTTACCCACGTCCAAAGTGTTGAGTTTTCACGAGGCCGCGAAACTCGTGGCGGCGCGCGCTTCAAGGCTGGCGCAGTGCAAGCCATCGGTCGAACGCGTGGAACTCGCTCGGGCTTCGGGCCGTGTGCTCGCCGAGGTGCTCAGTGCCGACAGCGACCAGCCTCCCTTTGCCCGCTCAACCCGCGACGGCTTCGCCTGCCGCGCAGACGAAGCCGCGTCTCGTCGGCTCCGTCCCGTGGCCGGCTCGACGCGCGCCGGTGAAGCGCCGGCACGCACACTGCCTCGCGGTGCGGTCTGGGAGATCATGACCGGTGCACCGATTCCCCGAGGGGCTGACGCCGTGATCATGCTGGAACACGTCGAGGCGAGCGGCACTCCGTCGGCGCGAACCATCCGTCTACTACCCCAGCGTGCGATCAGGAATGGCGAGAACATCGTCGCTCGTGGTGCGCAGGCGCGCAAAGGCGATGCGCTGCTGCCAGTGGGAACCACGATCGGTGCGGCACAAATAGCGCTTGCCGCGTCCTGTGGTTGCGTTGAGCTGAAGGTTTTCGTCCGGCCTCGCGTGGCGATCCTCGCCACAGGCGATGAGTTGGTGCCGATCAAGTCAAAGCCGGGTCCCGGCCAGATTCGCAACTCAAGCAACGCGATGCTGGCCGCGATGGTGGCTGCAGCCGGCGGCGAGCCATGGCTCCTGCCTATCGCGCGCGACACGGCAAAGTCCCTCGACGCCGCGCTGGCTCGAGCCGCAACGGCCGATCTTCTGATCATCACCGGCGGCGTTTCCGCAGGCAAATTCGACCTGGTCGAACCTGCTCTGGCCCGCGCCGGAGCCAGATTTCATTTCACCGGAGTGCGCATCCAGCCGGGTAAGCCAGTGGTCTTTGCGGAGTTGGGTCGCCGCGCCCACACCGTCCAAAGCCGGAGCGGCACAACGTGCTGCTTCGGCCTTCCCGGCAACCCGGTCTCATCCGCAGTCACATTTCTGCTCTTCGGCGTTCCGGTGCTCGCCGCAATTGGCGGCCGCCGCGAACTCGGCCCTCGCTTCGCACTCGCGCGACTGGTGGAAGATGTCAAAGCGAAGCCCGGCCTTACCCGTTTTCTGCCGGCAGCGTGTACCTTCTCCGATTTAGTGCCCCAGGTCGAACTGGTTCCGTGGGAAGGGTCGGGAGACCTGGCCGCCATGGCCCGGGCGAACTGTTTCTTGGTGGTACCCGAAGAATCTGACCATCTTCACGCGGGCGATATCGCTCGCATTCTTCTTGTCTGAGGAGTTCCATGCCCAAACTTTCGAAGCTTTCGCATTTTGATTCGTCGGGCCAGGCACATATGGTCGACGTGAGCGGAAAACTGGCCACGCGGCGCACCGCGACCGCTTCGGCATTCGTCGAGCTTCCAGCAGCCGTCCTAGCGGCTCTGCCCGACAATCCCAAGGGCAATCCTCTTGAAGTGGCGCGCTTCGCCGGCATCCAGGCGGCCAAGCGCACGGCCGAGCTCATTCCCATGTGCCATCCTCTTTCTCTGACGCACGTGGATGTGAAGACACAAATCGTCGCCGGGGGCGTGCGCATTACTGCCAGCGCAGCCACCGCCGGCCCTACCGGGGTTGAAATGGAAACGCTCACCGCCGCGGCCGTCGCCGCGCTTACGGTTTACGACATGACCAAGGCGCTCGACAAAGCCATCGTTATCCGCGAGGTGCGCCTCGAATCCAAGTCCGGCGGCAAAAGCGGGCATTTTTCAAGAGATGCGAAATCGGCTGCACATTGATGCACGGTGCTCCGGCCAAGCTTCGCCTGGGCGGGATGGGCGCGCAAAACCTGGAATTGACTTAAACTTGGATCAAGCGGCTCCATGCGGAAGTGGTGAAATGGCAAACACACCAGCCTTAGGAGCTGGCGCCCAAAAGGCTTGCGGGTTCAAGTCCCGCCTTCCGCACCAAATCCCCTTCCAAGCCCGAAATTTCAGTTGCCGGTCCGAACTGGTCCGGTTGTGTCTTTCGCCTGAAAGTTGGGAACAGTTTCGCTTCGCGCATTCCGTCCGTGCGTCGCGGCGAACCTGTCATCATGCCGATGCGGGATCGCCCAAACCTTGTAACTGTTGAAGAGAAAAATTCCGCCAAGGAACAGCAACCAAACCCAGAGTGCAAAGCGCAGCGGTCGGCGAGGAACGTGTGTGCTCACCAGCGTTCCCGAAACCGCTCCAGCAACGCCGCCGATGATTAACTGCAGCAACAGCGCGGGATCCGTCAGGTGTGCGAACCAGTGCGCGCCGCTGCCGACGAGCGAAACCAGGAAGCCGAAGACGATATCGGTTCCAACAACCTGCGCAGGCTCGAGCGGGGTAAGGGCAAGCAACGCGGCGCTGCCGAGAGCGCCCGCTCCGGCCGAAGAAAATCCAACCTCTGCGCCCACCGGAAACATCAGCCACGGGAGCAGGGAACTCCGCTTGCGCGCACCGGAATTCTGCCGCATGGGGCGGAATGAATAGAAAAGCTGCCAACTCGCCGTCGCCACCAGGATCGCGCCAAGAATCGCGTTGAGCAGGTTTGCCGATCCTGCCGTTACCAGGTGCCGCAGAAGCAGTGACCCCACAAGCACGCCGGGTGCGCCGCCCAGCAGCATGAAGCCCAGCGTGCGCCATGCCACATTGCCACGCGCGATCTGCGCCGGCGTCAGGATCAGCTTGACCGCCGCTGAAAACGTCAACCCGATACCCACTGCGACCGGCGCCGGCACACCAAGAAACAAGACAAGGACAGGCACGGTGATCGTACCGGCGCCTACGCCTGTGAGCGCAATAAACAGCGCGATCAGAAATCCGATGATGTAATGCATTCGTGGCCCCTTGCTACCAGTTCGTAGTTCTTAGTTGCGATCGTCTCAGACGGGAACTGAAGACAGTGAACTAAGAACTATGAACTGGCAGCTTCTATGTGGATTCCGCACTCGACCTTGCGCCCTCCCCATCGGCCCGACCGCGGGTCGTTGGGATCGAGCGGCAGCGTGGTACACGGCTCGCAGCCGATGGAGGTGTAGCCGCGCTCATACAGCGGCAGCAAGGGAATCTGAAGCTGCTCGCACGCGTACCACACGTCGCGCGTTGTCCATTCGGCAAGCGGCGCAAGTTTCAACACCTGCTTGCCGCCTGGCAGGGCAAACTTCGCGCGCTCTTCCAGAGCCGTGCGGCTGCGCGCCTGCTCGCGACGCAGGCCGGTAAGCCAAACGCGATACTGCGCCACCGCCTTGAACAACGGCTCAACTTTGCGCAGCCCGCAGCAGCGGTCGGGCGCGCTTTGATACAGCAGGCCGTGTTCGGCCTCTTGCTCGGCGACTGTTTTTTCCGGCAGCAGGGTGGTCAGATTCAGTCCCCACTCACGCGCAATGCGATCGCGATAGGCGTAAGTTTCGGCAAAGTGGTAACCGGTGTCGAGGAAAAGAATCGGGATCTGCGGCTCAACTTCGATAGCAAGTTTCGTCAGCAGCACGTCTTCGGCCTGGAAGCTGCAAGTCAGGCAAACATCGCCTGTGCCCGTCACTTCGCGCACCAGCACTGCACGCACCGCATCCAATTTGAGATTCACTTCTGCGCCAATCTCCGCAATGCTCATTACAAACCCGCCTTTTCTGTTGAAGGAAAAACGCCTGCACGTAGCAGTAACTGATGCACGGCCGCCATCGCGTGCATGGCTTCGCTCGCGTCGAGGGTGATTTCAAATCCGCCTAGGCTAGCCACCAACGTCGTGTCATCACCTGCACGCACCACAAGCCCTAGCAAGCCGGATTGCGATTGGATCGAGGTGACGGCGTGCAAGAGGTCGGGCTCGAGCAGGAAAACATCACTTTCGCCGTCGATGCGGCACGTGACCGCGCCTACGGCAAACAGCGAACGCTCGACGGCGTCAATCAACGCGGTGGGGCCGGATAACTCCAGCACACCGCCGCGATGACCCCAGCGCGCCTCGCGCTCGCCGGCGGTCACGCGTCCCCAGGCAGCCGACTCATCATCTTCGCCTCCGGGAGCCGACCCAAACGCCGCGGTGATCATCCCTGCTGCAACCGTCGCGTTGGTTTCTGGGTCGATCAGAATGAATGCGCCCATCGAGCGATTTTCGCGATAAAGATCGACCGCGATCGGACGCAGCAGGCTCAGCGAAACTGCTCCGATATCGTTCATGTGCAGCGTGGGCGCCGGTCCATGCTTGAGCGCGGCCAGATCTACACGATGATCGATCGACGAAACGAATGCCGGCACAACGTGGCTGGTGTGTTTCAGCAAGTAGCGGCGGTTTGGCTCGAGCGGACGCCGGTCCATCCATACCAGCGAAGCTTTTGCGGCGCGCGCAACCGTTGGCGCATGCTGCGCGCCGGCGATCAAATCGCCGCGGCTGATATCGAGTTCGTGATCGAGCACCAATGTGACCGACAATGGCGCTTGAGCTGCCTCGAGGTCGCGGTCAAACGTGACGATGCGTTCCACTCTTGCCGTGCGCCCTGAGGGATACACAGTAACCTCATCGCCCGGGCGAATCGTTCCCGACGCAATCTGCCCAGCGAACCCGCGAAACGTATTATCGGGCCGCAGCACACGCTGCACCGGGAAACGGAAATGCTCGTTGTGTGTTTGCCGCGCCGAAGGCAGCGATTCCAGCAATTCGAGCAGCGACGGCCCCGGGTACCAGGGCATCGCACCAGGACTGCTCGCAGCGCGATGCACAACGTTGTCGCCTTTCAATGCGCTGACAGGGATAAAATGCGCCTCGACCGGCGAGCCGGTGTCCGCCGCGATCTGCTCGAGCACGGTGCGGAAATCCGTCTCGATCGCGCCAAATGCCGCCTCGTCGTAGCCGATGAGGTCCATTTTGTTCACGGCCACCAGCACGTGGCGCACGCGCAGCAGCGACGCAATATACGCGTGCCGCCGCGACTGGATCTGCACGCCCTTGCTTGCGTCGATCAACACGATTGCGGCATCGGCTGTGGATGCCCCTGTGGCCATGTTGCGCGTGTACTGCTCGTGGCCCGGCGTGTCGGCAATGATGAACTTGCGCCGCGCGGTCGAAAAATAACGGTATGCGACGTCGATCGTGATGCCCTGTTCGCGTTCCGCGCGCAGGCCATCGGTCAGCAGCGCGAAATCGATCTGTCCCGGTGCGGTCGTGCCTTTGCCTTCAATTGAGCGCACCTGATCTTCGTAGACTGATTGCGTGTCGTAAAGCAGCCGGCCTATCAGCGTCGACTTGCCGTCGTCTACACTGCCGGCAGTGGAAAAGCGCAGCAAGTCCTTTTCGCGCTCATGCGTCAAAAACTCGCCGATTTCGAACTCTCTGTTCTCAAACTCTGCCGTAGTCCCCAACCCAACCTCCGCTTTCTCGCTCCCTTGTTCCCTCGGTCCCTGCCTCTCAGAAATACCCTTCCCGTTTCTTGATCTCCATCGAGCCTTCCTGGTCGTGGTCAATCGCGCGATTCGCCCGCTCTGACGAGCGAAATGAAATCAGCTCCGCAATAATGGCGGGAATGGTATCAGCGTCAGAGCGAATGGCGCCGGTGCAAGGGCTGCAACCCAGCGAACGCAGCCGGCACTTCACCATCTGTGGCTTCTCGCCGGGCAACGCGACAAAGCTCTGCTCAACGGGCAACAGCGCCTCGCCACGTACAAACATGGGTCGCTCCTTGGCGAAGTAGAGATCCACGACCGGAATCTTTTCTTCGTGGATGTATTGCCACACATCCATCTCCGTCCAGTTTGAGAGCGGAAACACGCGAATGCTTTCGCCGGGATGGATGCGTGCGTTGTAGAGATTCCACAGTTCGGGCCGCTGGTTTTTCGGATCCCACTGACCGGCCGTATCGCGAAACGAATAGATTCGCTCCTTGGCGCGCGACTTTTCTTCGTCGCGGCGCGCACCGCCAAAGGCCGCGTCGAAGTTGTAGTGGCGCAACGCATCGAGCAGCGCCTGCGTCTTCAGTAGGCCGCAGCAGCGCTTGGTATCGAGCACAACAGGATTGGTTCCCGCGGCGATGGCCGGCTCATTGCGCCACACCAGCAGCTCCGCGCCTACCCGACGCGCCATCGCATCACGAAACGCGAGCATCTCAGCGAACTTGAAGCCAGTATCGATGTGCAGCAGTGGGAAGGGAATCGGGGCGGGATAGAAGGCCTTCTGCGCAAGCCGCAGCATCACCGAGGAATCTTTGCCGATGGAGTAAAGCATCACCGGACGCTCGAACTCCGACGCGACTTCGCGCAGAATGTGAATGCTCTCCGCCTCAAGCAGGCGAAGGTGGTTGACCCGCGAGGTCGCGGAAATGCTGTGACGTGGCGGGGACAGGGATAAATCGTTTTCGGCGACCGGCATGATGACCTCTCAGGTATCGGGGAGATGCTGAAGGCCGGTGCGCACAAAGACAAACCCGGCGTTCAGCTACGGGTGCGTCTTCTGTGTCTATTGTGCTGAGGAGAAGAGACTAGCGGCGACACCCGTCGAAGATGTTCGACAGGCAACAACAACCGCGGATTTGCAGGGTGCAAACCATGTGTCGAGTCATCGTAGCAAATCACATTCGCGGGCGCAAGCGAACGAAACCGCGAGCGACGCGTTTCTCGCCTATTTCAGCCGCGCGCCCAGCGGCACCTCTTCGAGAAATCCCGCCAACACGGGCGCGCCGCCTTCAAGCGATGCGGCCAGCAGCATTCCGTTCGACACCAGGCCGCGCATCTTGCGCGGAGCCAGATTGGCAACGATGACAATCTTTCGGCCAATAAGCTTTTCGGGTTCATAGTATTGCGCAATACCAGCCAAAATCTGCCGCTTCTCATAACCGAGGTCGACCTCAAGGCGCAGCAGCTTGTCGGCCTTCGGTACGCGCTCCGCGACCAGGATCTGCGCAACGCACAGGTCGACCTTGGCGAAATCATCGATGGTAATCTGCTGCGTCTGCGGCGTGGCAGCCTCTTGACCTTGCGCTGCGGGAGCAGGTGTCACAGGGGGCGCCAGGGGAGCCTCGGCAGGCGCGGGCACGGGCGTGGAGTTCAAGCGGCTGCTGGCCAATGGTGTGGGCACCTGGTCGACCTTTGCGGTGTTCAAAGGCTGCTCGGGATTTGCCGGTCCGGCCGCGGTGGGTGTCAGCTTTTGATGTGCGCGAACTGAGGTTTTGTCTGTGCCAGTTGTGGGGTTCACGGACGTCGCCGCCGGAGCGTGCGAAGGGGCAACGATTTCGTCTTTGCTCGCGGCCTCGACTGCCGTGCGATTGTTCTGGTCCTCAAGATTCTGCATGCGTTCGATTGCGTCCTTTTCCGCGCGAGGAAACAGCGGCGCAGGCTCACCGAATTTCGTGCCCGGCTTCAAGCCGCCCCACGCGAGATCCTTCAAGAATCCATTCCCGGCAGCGTCTGCAAGCTCGCCCTGCCCGAGTTGTTGCCAAACTTTCGCTGCGGCATCGGGCAATATGGGAAACACCAATGCCGTGATGATGCGGATGGCCTCGGCAGCGGTTGCCAGCACGCGCGCCTGCAGCTTCCTATGGTCGGCGTCGGTTCGATCCACCGGCTTCTTCCAGGGAGCATTGGCCGTCAGGTAGCCGTCGGTCCCGGCCACCAGGAGCCACAGGTTCTTCAAGGCTTCGGAGAAATCTAGCTCATCAAAAGCTGGACCAAACGAAGCAATTGCGCCCACCGCGCTCGCGCGCAATGCCGCTTCGGCTTGCGTCTCTGCTCCGGCTTCAGGCACCTCGCCGGCAAAGTACTTGTGCACCATGTTCACTACGCGGCTCACAAGATTGCCGTATCCGTTGGCCAAGTCTCCGTTGTAGCGCTGCACCAGCGCATCAAACGAGAAGTTGCCATCCTGCCCGAAGGGAATTTCGCGCAGAAGGAAGTACCGCAACGTATCGGCGCCAAGCACGTCCTGCACGGTCTCAGCCCGCACAATGTTGCCTCGCGACTTCGACATCTTTCCCTGGTCGAAGAGCAGCCAGCCGTTGGCCCGCACCGATCGCGGCACGGGAATGCCGGCCGCCATCAGGAACGCCGGCCAGTAGACGCAATGGAAGCGGCTGATCTCTTTACCGATCAGGTGAATGTCCGCCGGCCAGAATTTCCTGAACTTCTCGTCGTCCTCGGAGCCATATCCAAGAGCAGTAATATAGTTGGCCAGCGCGTCGAGCCAAACATACACCACGTGCTTTTCGTCGCCAGGCACGGGAATGCCCCACGAAAAACTGGTGCGGCTCACCGAAAGATCCTTGAGGCCGCTGCGCACAAAGCTGATCACTTCGCGCCGCGTCGACTCCGGCGCCATGAATCCCGGATTCGCCTCGTAAAACTCCAGCAGCCTGCGCTCAAACGCCGAAAGCTTGAAGAAGTAGTTCTCTTCGCTTACTGTTTCGGTGGGCCGGCCGCAATCGGGGCAGGGCGTACCGGGAGGGCCGTCAACATACGCTTCATCGGAGACGCAGTATTGCCCCGTGTACGAGCCCTTGTAGATGAATCCACGATCGCGCAGTGTAGCGAACAGCTTCTGCACGCCGCGCCTGTGGCGCTCCTCTGTGGTGCGAATGAAGTCGTCGTAGGTCAACCCCAGCCGGTCCCATAACCCACGAAATTCCGCCGCAACCTGGGTCGCGAACTCCTGAGGCGTGCATCCGGCGAGCTTCGCCGATCGCTCAATTTTCTGGCCGTGCTCGTCGGTTCCGGTCAGGAACCACGTCTCGATGCCCAGCGCCCTCTTGCGTCGCGCAATGGCGTCGCACACGATCGTCGAGTAGGCATGGCCCAGGTGCGGCCGCGCGTTTACGTAGTAAATCGGCGTGGTCAGATAAAAACGATTTGGATGCGGACTGGTTTCGGTCATGTACGGGGCATTTCGTTCGCGCGCGGGGCTAGACAGCAGGATTGGCGGTCTCTCTCCATCTTACGGCATAAAAACTGGCTATCAGAGATCACGAGATCCACTGCATGACCGTCCAATTCTGCTTCACCCAGCGCGTACCGTCGTTGGTGAAGGCAACCCAGAAGCCCTCTCCGCATAATCCGCCGCACCAATGCATAGCATAGACAGTGGCAAGTGTATGGGTGTGGTTAAAATACACTCCGCTGAATGTGTAGAGCGCCGGAGCTCCCCTGTACTTCTCGGCGATCTCTTTCTCTGGAGGCGTCCCAAATCTCGTCGATTCAAATTCAGCTTGTTCTTTTGGCGAAAGCAGATGAAGCGGCTCTTTAAAGGCCCATGCCCCCGCGTCGAGTTTCCAGCGTTCGTGGCAGTGAGCATCGAAGTCCGCGAGAACCTCTCTCCCATCCAAAAGGTAATCATCCGGAAAGCGGATCGCCAGATGCGGATTCGTGCTCCTGGTTGCGTGACGAACCTTCGCATTGGCGGTCTCTGCAGATGGATCGCAGGGCTCATTTGGCCCGACCGGATCAACCGTCGCATCAGCAACCAGCCATAGATCGTGCGGCCAACCCGGGCCAGCAGTTTCGCCGACAGGGATAAGGCTGGAGTAGATCTGAAACGAGTCAGCAATGCGCTCCGCAGGCATTGCATGCGGTTCCGGTCCCTGTGCGATTACTTGACAATCAACGTTGAATCAGGAACAGAATAGACAAGAATGCACAGAATGAAGCTGACGAGAGTGCGGCTCATGAACTCTCTCCCCAAATCGAGCCTGTAAGGATCTCTTATCTTCGATTCTAGTGCGGTTTCAAGTGTGCGGCTAGACAATACCCACAGAGGTCGCAACTTCCTGCTCTGTTAAAATAGCCTTGAAAATCAAGGATTTTGAGGCTCTCGCGTGGTTTTGGAACTGGAAAAGCGGCTTGGGCGTAGCCTGCGCGCCATCCTGAAACAAAAATACGATCTTGAAGTCGCGAACATTCCGCTCGAGACGCCGCCCGACCTGCGCCTGGGCGAAATCGCCACGCCCATCGCGTTTGAGCTGGCGCGCAAGCTGCGCAAGGCGCCGAAGATCATCGCCCAGGAGATTGTCACCGCGCTGGGCGAGGTGGAGGGGTTCGCTCATTTTGAAGTAGCAGGCGCGGGTTACATTAATGCGCGGCTCGATCGCGCTGCGGCCGTACGCATGATGGGTTGGGTCCAAAGCGGTCTGCCGCACGCGAAGGGCCACGCGCTCGTTGAGCACACCAGCATCAATCCAAACAAGGCAGCGCACATCGGCCATTTGCGGAATGCGATCCTCGGCGACACGTTTGTGCGCCTTCTGCGCGCCGCCGGGTACAAGGTCGATGTGCAGAACTACATCGACAATACCGGCGTACAGGTGGCCGATGTCGTCGTGGGATTTCTGCATTTGGAAAGGAAATCGCCCGTCGAGATCCGCACGCTGATTGCCGACTCCACAAAGCTTGCGGCAGGTCCCGAAGGCTACGACGCGGCGATCGATTACTATTGCTGGGATCTTTATGCGCGCACCTCGCAGTGGTACGAGCAGGGAACCGCCGACGAGAAGGCCGCGCGCAAGAAACTGCGCCTTGACACGCTGCATCTGATCGAACGCGGCGGCAACGAGACCGCCGAAATCGCTGATCTTATCTCGATCGCCGTCCTGCGCCGCCATCTCGAGACCATGCTGCGCCTCGGCATCGAGTACGACTTTCTCCCGCGCGAGAGCGAAATCCTGCACCTGAAGTTCTGGGATGCGGCTTTTGAGAAGCTCAAAAAATCAGGCGTGCTTTATTTCGAGAACGAGGGCAAGAACAAGGGCTGCTGGGTGATGACGCGGCCTGGCGCGCCGACGCAGCCAATTCAAGACGACAACGGCCTGAAGGGTACTGATGATGACGCGAAGGTGATCGTCCGTTCCAACGGCACCGTCACCTACGTTGGCAAGGACATTGCCTATCACCTTTGGAAGTTCGGCTTGCTCGGCCGCGACTTCGGCTACAAGCGATTCTTCCAGTATCCCGATCACGAATGCTGGATCTCCGCTGAGGCCGGCGAGAAAGAACACCCGCACTTCGGCGATGCAAGCGCGATCTACAACGTGATCGACTCGCGTCAGTCTGACCCGCAGGCCAATGTCGTCCAGGCCCTGCGAGGCATGGGCTACGCTGAGCAGGCCGATCACTATACGCACTTCAGCTACGAGATGGTGGCCCTCACACCGCGTTGCGCCATTGAACTCGGCTACGAAGTGGTGGAAGAAGATCGCGGCCGCGCGTACATCGAGGTCAGTGGACGCAAAGGCTTCGGCGTCAAGGCTGACGACCTGATTGACAAACTCATCGCCGCCACACGCGCTGAAGTGGATGCGCGCCAGACCGGCGGAACGGGCGAGAATGCCGACGCCGAGCGACACAAGATCGCCCGCCAAATCGCCATCGGCGCGTTGCGCTATTTCATGCTCAAATACACCCGCAACTCGGTCATCGCCTTCGACTTCAAAGATGCACTAAGCTTCGAAGGCGAAACCGGGCCCTACATCCAGTACGCCGTCGTGCGCATCCGCAATATCTTCCGCAAGGGCGGAACGAGCCCTGAAGCGGCGTTAGCGGAATTAGCGGAGCTGGAACCGGGCCGCATCGCGCAATTTCTCTCCGGTGAGGAGAACGATGACATCTGGGCGCTCTGGCTGCGCGCTGGCAGATCTTCCATGGTTTTGGAGCAGTGCATCTCAGGTTCAGAACCGGCATACCTTGCGAAGCACGCGTTCCAGCTCGCGCAGGAGTTCGCTAACTTCTACCACCGCCACCACATCCTCACAGAAGAGGACCCCGCGCGCAAGACACTTCTGCTCGCCACCGCCGCAATCACCCTTCGCGAACTGGTCGCATCGCTCGCCCTGCTCGGCATCGAAAGCCCCGAAGCGATGTAAAAGCAGCTATAAGCTGCTTTTCGATTTGCCAACCCCACGCCCCAGCATTGACAATGCCGCGGTAGTGGTCTGACCAGCTTCCGCTGTCGCGAAATTCTTTCGCCAGCTCGGGCCGCTCCATTCACAATCGGGGGCTTTCCATGTATCGGTCGCGTCAGTTCTCGCTGCTTTGTGTCTTCGCCGCAATCGCCATCATCGTCTTCGTTTCTCCTGCACGGTCCCAGGTCGCCCTCGAACACGCGCCGCCCGATACTACCTCGATCCTGCCGCCGAACCCGCATGCCTCCGAGCCAGGCCTGCTCTTTTATCTTTCCGGCGATCACGGCTTCAACGCCGATTATGCTGCCGGCGGCAATCCCGTACCCAATTACTTGCACGACGTCACGATTCTCCCCAACGGCGTCTCGGGTTCCTACATTCAGTGCGGCAACAGCCAGCTGCTCTCTTACTGGGCGCCCGGCAACATTTACTCGCAGCGCGGGACGCTCTCGTTCTTCTGGCGCTCGCGTGATCCGCTCGATGAGACCGAGTTCCCCGTCTTCCGCGTCGGCTTTGCCGACCACTCAAGCTGGGACATGGTCTGGCTACGCATCGACTGGAACGGCCACGGCTTCGACGCTTTTGTTACCGACGTCAACCTCGGTCGCACGCGCGTCTCAGTCAAGCTGCCGGAGATTCCCAGGCCGGACCAGTGGCTGCATCTTGCCCTCGCGTGGGACGAGACCAGCGGTATTCGCTTCTACATTGACGGCAAATTGATGGCGACCAGGGAAGCCACCGGCCTGTTCGACACTGCGCTCGATCAGCTCGGCTCGCACTCGCGCATCATCGGACCGACCGGCGTCGAAAGCTCCTACAGCTACGACCGCGGCGGCGACATCGACGAACTGCGCATCTATGACCGCATGTTGAGCGACGACAACATCGCCGGCCTTGCGAAGAATCAAATTCCGCAAGACATTCCGCCGCTCAATCGCAAAGTGGCCACGGGCCCCTCGCCGAATGAGTCCGCGGCGGCGATCGTGCCGAGCGAAGGCCAGTATGACTCCGGCTCAGGTCACGCGACAGACTGGCAGCAGGAGTGGAATCTCAAATACGGCTGGAACCGGCCCGGCGACGATCCCGTTCTGCTCAACGAGGAGTACACCACTGTTCGCAAGGTCGAGATTCACGACGTTTACGATCTTGATCGCTGGTGGTGGAAGGCAACCGACGGCATTCGCGAAACGACATGGCCCGGCGTCTACAATCGCTCGCGCATCATTGGGCGCGATGACTACTTCGAACTGCCCGATTGGGATTGCTACTCGCTCTCCGGCAAGACCGTCACCTTCTACATGCCCGATGAGCCGTGGAACCATTTCGAAATCGAGGGCGGAGCGTGGGGAACGTGGACGTTACTCGCGCACGACAGGGAGAAGGCCGCGGACTCAGAATTAACTCTCTTCGTGCAGCCCATCGGCCAGGAGGTCACCTACCACCAACTCGACGCACCCATTACCGGCCAGAAGGTTCGCTTCGTCAACGTCGAGCAGGAGCAGCCCCTCGGCGAAGTTTCAGCCTACTTCGTGCATCCCGGTATGGAGCCCACAGGGGTCGATACACTTCGGTATCGCCTCACCAGCAGCGCCAACGCCGCAGACAATCCTTCGACGGTGCCGCTCGTGAATTATGTTGAGGGCCGCTTTCCGGCTGACGAGCGAACGACGATGATGGCCATGCCCGCTGCGGGGCCCGGCCCTGGCCCACGCTCTGCCCGCCGCCAGAACACACCATCTGAAAGCGCGCCCGCCGGCCTGCCCATTGTCCACATCCTGATCCCCGCCGACTTCCGCTCGCAAATGGCCGGAGAGGGCCACGGCTCTTCCTACGGATGGGAGAACATGGACGGCGGCCTCGACGGCATCGCCATCGATCTGCCTCCGCTCAGAATTCAACCCGACGCCGACGGCGTGATTCCGCTGAACATCCAGGTGAAGGACCCGCTGTGGCCGATGCGCAACATGCTCTACTTCACATTCGCAGTCAAGCCCGGCACGCCGCACACGCTCTGGCTCGACACGCGTGACCGCATTCTACCCAACGGCAAGAGCCTATACATCACCATTGCCGCGCAGAGCGCAGACTTCTCGACAGCTGCGCTTGAGGGCGCCGAGGTTCGCCTCATCTTCAAGCCGTACAGGGACGCGTTGCACGAGGATGTCTCCGACCGCCTGACGCAGGTGCGCGATGAATTCGCCAACCTCGTCGAAGAATCTGTCAGTTCGCGCCGGCTCAACCTTTTCAACCGCTTCGACGCCGACATCACCGATCTGCTGCGCGTCGATCCAGAAAACACGCTGGCCCGCGACTACTGGCACGAGATGAACCACGAGCAGGCGCGCCCGCCGTTCATTCTGCCGCAGGCACCGCCGGGCGTACCGCAGTGGGCATTCCTGCAAGTGGAAGACCTGGGCTACTTGAAGCGCCTCATCAACTGGTACATCGACAATCGCCAGATCTCAAACGGCGAGTTCGGCGGTGGCCTGTCAGACGATAGCGACTTCACTGAGTGGTGGCCGGGCTTGGCTCTGATGGGTTCCACGCCGGAAAAAATCAAGGCCTCGCTTTGGCGCGAAATGGACGCGATGTATGCGCAGCACATGTTTACCAACGGGCTCGCCACCATCCAGACTGACGAGTTGCACAGCTACGAGGACGGCCTCAACGTGCTCAGCGAATCCATGTTCCTCGATTTCGGCAGCCCCAAGCAGATCGAGCGTGCCATGGTGACGGCCAAGCGCCTGGAGTGGCTTACGGGCATCAACGATGCCGGCCATCGTCATGTGCGTTCGAATTACTTCAATGGCGCCAAAATGGCTACCGGCGGCGTGTGGGGCTGGTCGAAGGAGAGTTCGTACATGGACTTTCATCCTGCGCTCTCGCTGGTGCTTTTCAACGGCATGCCTGAGACGCGCAAGATGATCCTCGAACTTGCCGACGGCATTTTGGCCCACTATAAGCCCGGGCCCGACGGCAGAAAGACGCTGCACCTCGAAGTCAACTTCAAAACCGACGAAGACAAGCCCACCGGCATGCGCGCGTGGTTCATTCTTTGGGCCGCCTACCGCTGGACCGGAGATCCCAAGTACGTGCAACCCTTCGTCGATTCACCGGTGGAATCGCTCGGTCTCGTCAACGCCGACATGCTCGACATGCTGAATCTGCGCAAGCAGGAATCCGATCCGATCGTCGCTGCCGCCAGCAGAGTGAGCGGTCCCACCGGCATCGCGCAGCCCAGCGAAACCCTCTGGCAGCTTGCCTGGCAGGTTACCGGCGACAGATCGTATCTCGACAAGGTCTACGCCTCGCAGATTCAAACCGCGCACGAGCGCGAGTTCATCAACACCCAGGGCAGCCTGTGGATCGATCGCATCTACTTCAATAACGGCGAGCTGCAGCGCTCACGCCTGGGTGGCGTGGCGCTCATGCGCAACTACTGCTACCCCGGCAACGCGGTGAGCTGGCGATTTGACGCGCCGGCCGACGACCAGAGCGTGGCAATTCTCGTCCCCGAGGCCACCCCCGATCACGTCAAGATCATCGCCTACAATCTCGATCGCGTTCCTGTCACCGCGCAGATGACCGGCTGGGAGGTCGATCCCGGTGAGTGGACCATGACGCAGGGCACGCAGACCGGAATCGGCACCGCGCCGCCCGCAACAGATGCTCCCGTGCAGGACCTAACAACCAAGACCGTCCCTTTCGAGCGCAGCAAGTCCGTCACTATCACCTTTGCGCCGCGCACCACCACGGTCATCGAGCTCACGCTCAAGAACAAAGGCGTGCCCTATTGGTCGCGCCCCGATCTCGGCATCGATCCTGAAGATGTCAAGGTATCGGGATCCACAATGACAGTTACCGTCCACAGCGTGGGCGCTGTCGATGCGCCGGCATCAAAGGTTGTGCTGCGCGACAAAGCAGGCAAGACGCTTGCGACAGCCGATGTGCCCGTGCTCAAAGCGCCGCTCGACCTGATGCCCAAGACTGCGCAAGTCACGCTGGAAGTTCCTGTCGGCGCCGATTTGAAAGGTGCGAAGGTAACGGTGGAGTGCGGCGGCGACGTACCGGAGATCACGCTGATGAATAACAGCGTGACGCTATGAAGGAAAGCTGTCAGCTTTTAGCATTCAGCAGGTTGCCCCATCCTTTTCGCGGCTCCATCGTGAAAAGGGTGGGACAACATCATGCCAGCCCCTCATTCTTTCGGCCTAAGCGATGCACTGCGATGAGTCGAAGGATGACAGTGGGGAGGAGCTTAAAGCTGCTTCTAATCCCGCTTCCGTCGCTGGTGCGTCGACGGAATGTTCATGTCCTCGCGGTATTTGGCCACGGTGCGGCGGGTGAGTTGAATTCCTTGATTCTGCAGCATCGCCGCAAGCTGATCATCGGTGAGGGGATGCTTCGCGTCTTCGTCCTCAATCAACTTGCGCACCTTACGCTTCAGCACCAGCAGCGGCGTATCTGCGCCCTCAGGTCCATTTGAACCTTCGCTGAAAAAGAATCGCAGCTCCAGCACGCCCTGCGGTGTGTGCGCGTACTTGTTGGCTACGGCGCGGCTCACGGTTGAAGGGTGAACCCCGATCTCTTCCGCTACTTCCTTGATCATCATGGGCCGAAGCGCTTCAACGCCCTTCTCCATGAACTCCTGCTGCCGCCGGACAATTACTTCACACGTGCGCAGAATCGTGCTCTTCCTCTGCGCGATGTTGCGCATCAGTTGCAGAGCGGAGCGGAACCGCTCCTTGACGTATTCCTTCACTTCCTTTTCGGTATCGGATGAAACCAGCATGCGCCGGTAACGCTGGCTCAACCGCAGGCTGGGCAGATCCTCTTCGTTCATCGATACCACCCACTCGCCGCCGCGCTTCACAAAGAACACATCGGGCTCGATCAGCCGCGTCTGCTCGCGGTTGTACATGCGCCCGGGGCGCGGGTCGAGCGTACGAATGAAATCGACCGCGGCATGCGCTTCTTCGACGGTCACCTGCGCTGCGCGCGCCAGGTCTTTCACATCCCGCTTCTGCAACAGCGCCAGGTGATGATCCACAATCAGCGCTGCAATTTCCATCACCCGTCGCCGCTCTTCAATCTTGGCGTTCGCTTCCGCGCTCAAGCTGCGATGCGGGTCCTCAGCGCGGTTGGGCTCTTGAAGCGGCTTTGCGTATAGATGGTCAAACTCCTGCAGTTGGGCTGCGATTTGGATCGACAGGCATTGCCGCAAATCGCGGGCGCCTACGCCGGCCGGATCAAGATGATGTACCAGGTCAATTGCACGGTGGATCAGATCAAGCGCTGCGGCCTGCTCCGCCGCATGGCCATTTGAGGCTGCAGCATCCTGCGAGGTCCCAGTGAACGCTGACGCCAGTTCCACATCTTCAGCGGCGAGGTAACCGTCCTCGTCCAGATTGCCGACTACAAACTCAGCGGCTTGATGCAGGCCTTTGTCGAGGCTTAATGCTCCCAGCTGCCACGCCAGGTGATCGGACAGAGTCGTAGGCTGGGAGAGAAAGTTCTCAAACGAGGGCTTTTCATTATCCTCGTATTCCGGCTGCGTGCGGTAGCCAGGATCGAGATACTCCTGGAAGTACGAGCCAAAATCGATCTCGTTAAAGATATCTTTGGGCGGCGTAACAGCTTCCTCGACGCCGCGCTCGAGCCGTTCTTCGCGGACGGCCACCTCATCCAGTGTCGGAACCGATTCGTCAATCTCTTCCAGGACGGGATTTTCGACCATCTCGGCATCGATCATCTCCTTCAGCTCGAGCTTGTTCAAGGCAAGAACGCTCACCATCTGCATCAGGCCCGGAGTCAGGACCTGGCGTTGCGCCACTTTCAGACTCAGTTTTGGTTGCAGCAGCGCCATAGTTGAGTTTCTTTCGCAATCGTTCGCAATATCTCTGTCTAGATGAGCTTACCCGCGTGAGAAGAAGTTTAAAACAGGAACTCTCTCCATTCGAATCACCCGTTCGAGTGATTGTCCCGGAATGGGTAATGTCCCAACCCGGATGCTCTATCTATGGACCTTAGGCCACGAGCCGCGTCCTCAGCGCGACCCATTAGGATATGCGCGATCTCCCTTCGCCGTCCAGAGCGTCAACCCAGCGAAAATCCCTCGCCCAGGTAAATTCGCCGAACCTCCACGTCGTTGCCCAGTTCGTGGGGTGTGCCGGAACGGAAGATCCGCCCTTCGGCAATAATGTAGGCCCGATCGGTCACGCTCAACGTTTCGCGCACATTATGGTCTGTAATTAAAACGCCAATCCCGCTTGCCTTCAGGTCAAAGATGATTCTTTGCAGCTCCAGCACCGCGATCGGATCAATGCCGCTGAATGGCTCGTCGAGCAGGATGAAGTTTGGCTGAATGCACAGCGCGCGCGCAATCTCTACGCGCCGCCGCTCGCCTCCCGAAAGAGCATAACCGCGGGTCGTGCGAATGTGGCCGAGGTTCAGCTGGTTGATCAGCTTCTCAGCGCGCGAGCGCCGCTCCTGATTACTCAGCGACTGCGCCTCCAGCACCGCCAAAATATTTTCTTCCACCGTGAGCTTACGAAAGACCGATGGCTCCTGGGGTAGATAGCTGATGCCGTAGTTGCGCGCCCGCAGATACATCGGGAGCCGCGTAATGTCGTTCTCATCTACCAGCACCCGCCCGGTTTCAGGCGGCACAAGTCCCACGATGATGTAGAAGCTGGTGGTCTTGCCGGCGCCATTCGGGCCCAGCAAGCCCACCACTTCCCCGCGCGAGATTTTCAGGTTGACATTTCTGACAACCTGGCGTCGCTTATAGCTCTTGCCGATTCCCTCGGCAATCAATGTCTGCATTGATCTCGCTGGCTCTCTTCCGCCGCTACTTCACGTGCACTTCCGGCGCGGTCGTCTGTGTAATGGTCTCGCGGCCGCCACCTTCGATACTGACGCTATCATCGCCGCTATGGAAAATCAAAGCTTCGCCGGTTACCGTTCCGCGTTGGGGATCAGTTAATTTCGGCGGCGCAGCAGAAGTCCCGGTCAGCACGTACTCTCCGGTGACACTTGAGTACGCCAGTTGTTCCCCGCTTCCATTCCGGCCCTGCGAGGTAAGCACCACGTGCCCCGTCGCTGTCATGCGGTCCACTTGCGTTTGCCTGCTTGATTCTCCTTCCTGATTCGTGGCCGGCATCAGCCTTAGTTCGACTTCATGGGAAGAGGTAGTCGCCGTTCCCGTTTCGGCGATGACCGCGTCCAGCACGCCAGCGCGCATCACTGCTCTACGCTCGGCGTCCGAGTACCAAAGATCGCCCCCGCGCACACGGATCACCGCCGGAACGGCCGTCGTGGTGCCGGTTGCAGGACGTCTCAGCGTGGAAGGCACGCCCAATCCCGCCGCCGAACCGCCCGCACTGAGCATGACTGCTCTCACTGGCTCCGAGGGATTGGAGCTTTGCGCCACTAGTGTTTGCAAATGCTGGTTCAGCACGATCACCGGCGCCGACACGGAATTCGCCAGTTGCCACAAGCGCGCGTGCCCGCGGAATTTGACCTCGCCTGTTGATTCATTCATTTCCGCATCTGCCGAAATTACATGAGCCGGGCCATTGCCGCCGAGCGCCAGCGCGCCTGAGCCTGCCCCGGTGTCGGTCGCGCCACTGCCGCCGCCGGAGCCAGCTGCGGGCGTGTTGGCCCATGTTGCTTTTACATCGCCGTGCGCAAATGCGTCTCCCGACTGCTGCGATACATCCAGCTTCTCGGCGGTCAGCTCCATGCTGCCGTACTCCATGCGCGGGTTAATCGTCAGGTGCAACCACTGGCCGGTATCTTCATAAACGGCCTTACCTGCCGTTGCGCTGATTGGAGGCTGCGCACCAGACTTCGAATCCCGAGACGAAGAATCTTCACCGGCGACTCTGGGTTTCGCAACTGGCTGCTCACGGAGCACGACATGACCATCGAGTTCCGCAGATTGCAAATCGGCTGTACTACTCACGACCGTTCCGCTCGCATCTCTGCCAGAAAACCTTTTGCCCCCATGTTCCCTTGCTGCCTTGGTTCCCAAGTCACGTGGTCCGTCGGTACCTTGGATTCCACCTTCTGAAAATCGCGCCTCCAGGCGGTCGCCGGTCGCGGTTTGGCGCGCGCCGGTTGCAGTGGTCTGCGTGATCGTTGAGTGGCCCGTTCCGATGAGCTCCCTGAGCATCGACCTTTGCGCGAACGTTCCGGTCACCTCATCGGCGGCCATCTTTGAGGGCACCGCGGCTGCGCTGCCATGCCGGGTTTCGCTCGTGACCACCACCCCACCAGTTCCATGCAGGCTTTGCAACTCCACTTGTCCCTTGCCCGCATCGTCAAATTTCAGCTGAGCCGTGGGAGAAGTCCATGTCCGGGTTACACGCAGCGCTTCGGCCTGCCCCGCGTTCGCCCGACCTGACTGCTCGCTCTCAAACTGAACGCCGCGCTCCAGATTCGCCTGCTTCAACTGGCCCTGAGCCGTGAACTCAAGCTCTGCAATAGGCGAAGTTCCATGCATCGTCCAGCCCTGCCGGGCTGAATCCATGGTCACACCGCCTTCCAGTCGTCCTTGGCGCGGCTGGCTATGTTCGTCAAAGCCCAATTGTGCTGTAGGAGCTGCCAGGCGGCCGCCGGTTGCAGTCTCTGCCGTGAATCCGCCAGTCGCATCGAGCTGCTGTGCGGTGCCGTCTACACGGAACGAGATCTTTGCCTGGGCGGCGTCGGCCTTCCCACCCCGGTAGCTCACCTGTGCCGCGCGCAGCACGCACACCTGTGCGTTGCGATCAAACTCGGCGTGCTGTGCCCGCACCGTAACCAGCTCGCCGGCGCGGCTGGTCGTGAGCTCCACGTCGTGGTCCAGAGTCAGGTAGCCATGCTGCGAGTCGTACATGGCGCCGACCGCGCTCCCTGAACCCTGCGCCATCGTGAAATCGACACGCTTCGCCGTCGCCACCAATCCCGTGTCCCTGTCAAAGGTCACACCGCTCGTGTTCAGGTGGATCTGCCCCGAGACGCCGGCTGCACTGGCGGCTTTGGCGTTGCCGGCCGCGCCTGGAGCCGGCCGCGTTAGCACCATCTCCACGGGCCCCTCGGCAATGGCCAGACTGCTCTTCTGGTCGTAATCGAAGGTGTCACCAGTAATCTCGTCGACTTTGGTACCGTCTTCGCCGTAGAGCTCAATCTGCACGTCGTGCAATTGAATTCGGTTGTCTCTGAGCTGAACATATCGAGAGGCATGAATCTTGAACTGAGAGTGTGCGCCGTACGCATGAACGAAGCTGAACTCTTTGGCCTCCTGCTGGATGTTTTGGGCCAGCCGCTGCGGCAGATCGCGACGATTCAGCACATTCTTCAACTTCGCTTTGATCAGAAACCCACCCAGCGCCGCCAGCAGCAGCAACGCAGCCACCAGCACTATGGTTCGGATTCGTTCGATCGTAAACTGCACAAATTAATTTCCCACTCCGAGCCGCGCCGCCAGTCGCTGGGCGAGGCTCTCACCCAGTTCACTCCACAACAGGCGCGCTGTCGCGCCGGATGCTTTTTCGACAGCAGCCGTCAGTTCTACGAGCTGGCGCACGTTTTCCTCCACATGTTTGGCGCCCACTTGGTCGAGATCTGCGTCTTCCTCGAGGAAGGGTGCGTCCGTGCCAAAATCGATCCGGATGTGGCCATCCTGCTCATAGGCGCCTTCGTCGAAGAGCGGGCCGTAGCCCGTGACCCGCACCAGCCGCGGTCCGCGGACCCAGCGGGGATCGAGTCCCGCCGCGGCTTCGAGCTCCCACAAGTTCCAGCCGATCTGGAACTCATAAGCGTAGTCGTCGTGCAGCAGCTCCAGCGCCTGCTCGACGGCCTGCCGCGGATCAGCGCCAGGGCCGGAACCAGGACCCTGGGCCTGCAAAGGTTGGCCCACCATGCGCCCGTAAACCCGCTCAAAAACCGGGGATTCGCTCCAGTCCACCGGCCAAACCGTGGCGGAATAGACCTTCGCTTCGCCGCCATGCGTGGCAAAGCCGCCCAGCACGGCCATCAGCTTATCGGGGAGCGCCTCGAGGCACAGGTTCGGATACCACAAGCTCAAATAGAGCGCGTCAGCCATCGATATTGATTTTAGACGTGTGGAGGCTGGTCTGGATGCGAGCAAGATCGCCCCGTTAATGTAGCGGCTTTTGGGTGGGAGCGGCGGCGAGCAAAGGAATGGCAGTTATCCCGTCACAATCTCGCTGAAATCCGCCATGGTCGAAAAGTTCTTGAGAACCTGTTCAATCAGCCCCAGATTTGAGCTGCGGACCGTCTCATCCGCATCGAGCACCATGACCTTGTCGAAGAATGCATCCACCGTGGGCCGAAGTGTGGCGATCTGCGCCAGCGCCTCGCGATAGGCACGCTGTTCGCGCAGGTTTGCGATTTGCGGGGCAAGCTCCTTTGAGCGGTCCCACAGGTCGATTGCCTCGAGGGCCAGTTGGGCGAGCTTTGGCTGCGAAGGCTGGTAGCCCTTCTCCTCTGCCTGCCGCAGGATGTTCTTGATGCGCTTGAACGCAGCTGAAACGGCAAGGAAATCCGCGGAGCCGCGCACCGCGGCGAGCGCCTCGGCCCGCGCGATCGTGTCACGCACATCGTCAGCGCCGACGGCGAGCACGGCGTTGACCATATCGTAGGTGAAACCGCGCACGTCCTTTAGATAAAACTGCAGCCGCTCGCGGAAGAAATCGCTCACCTGCGTTTTGCCGGCATCGTTCACGCCCGAGGCTTTTATTACGTCTTCCAGGGTCAGCGGCAATCCCGACTCGGCGAGAATCTTCACGATCGCATTTGCCGCGCGGCGCAGCGCGAACGGATCCTTCGATCCCGTCGGCGCGTTGCCGATACCGAACATGGCAACGATGGTTTGAACGCGGTCGGCGAGGCCAAGCAACTGGCCTTCGACCGTCGACGGAATCGCATCTTCAATCGAAGCCGGTGTGTACTGGTCGTAAATGGCTTTCGCGACTGTCTCGCCCAGGCCCTGCGCCCGCGCGTAGAGTCCGCCGATGATGCCCTGCAGCTCGGTGAATTCCTTCACCAGCTCCGTCGTCAGGTCGGTTCTGGCCAGCGCCACGGCCTTGAATAGCGCGGCCTCGTCGAATGCGGCGTCCCCTACCCGCGCTTCTGCCGCCAGCGCGGTCGCCACGGCAAGATTTTGCTCAGTTTTCCAGTAGTAGCTCCCCAGTTCCTTCTGGAAGGTCACATTTTTGAGGCTCTCGAATCGATCCGCAAGCGGCGTCTTCTGGTCGAAGTCCCAGAAGAACCGCGCATCTTTAAAACGCGCTCGCAGCACGCGAGCATTGCCGTGGCGAATGATCGCCGCGCCCTCTTCGTCGGTCTGGGTGTTGAGTACGGCGAGGAAGTGCGGCAGAAGCTTACTCGCTGTGTCGGATTTGACCTCTGCATCTTCCATCGCGAAGTACTTCTGATGATCGCGCATCACGGTCACCAGAACTTCTTCGGGCAGGTCCAGGTACTCGGGCTCAAAGTCGCCGACGATCACGGTCGGCCACTCGGTCAAATGCACTACGGTTTCGACCAGCGGCTCATCTTCGCGCCAGCGCGCGCCTGGTATGGTGCGCGTGGCCGCATCGAGCGCCTTGCGGATGAACTGCCGGCGCTCGGCCACATCGGCAACCACGGCTGCGTCGAGCAGACTCTTGGCATAATTTCGCGCCTGATCGATCACGACGGGAACATCGCCGTGTAACACGCGATGGCCGCGGCTCGCGTTCCCCGCGGTGATCCCGGCAATCTCCACCGGAACCACGTTCGAGTCCATCAGGGCCACGACCCAGCGTACTGGTCGAACAAAGCGTTCCGGCTTTCCCGCGCGCCAGTACATGTTTTTGGCCCAATAAACGGCGAGCACTTCCTTCGGCAGCTCGGCCATCAGGATCTCGCTCGCGGTGCGTCCGGTCTGCTTTACCGAAGCGCCAACATATTCGCCCCTGGACGTCTCCACTTTCTTCAGGTCCGCAACCGTAGCGCCTGCCTTCTTCGCGAATGCCTCGGCCACGGCGGTCGGCGTGCCATCCTTGAAGGCCACCTTCCACGACGGGCCCATGACCACCTTTTCGGCGTCGGCCTGCCTGGCGAGCACGCCCTCGGCCAGCACAGCCAGCCGCCGTGGCGTGGAGTAGGTGGTAAGCTTCGCCTCGGGCGCAACAAGACGCTCACGCTTGAGCAGATCGCTCACGCGCTTGCCCAATTCGGCCTCCGCCCCTGCAATCATGCGGGCGGGAACCTCTTCAAGCCCGATCTCAAGTAAGAAGTCTGACATACCGTTGTTTCTTTCGAGCCTCTAGCCGCTAGCAGCTGCTTCTTGCTGCGCCGTCCACGCCTTGGCCACACCAACGGCCAGGTTACGAATTCTCCCAATCACGCCCACGCGCTCCGTCACGCTGATGGCACCGCGCGCGTCTAGCAGGTTGAACAGGTGCGAGCACTTCAAGGCCAATTCATACGTAGGCAGTAGCGGGAATCTTTGTTTTTCCTTCGGACTCGCGTTTTCATCTGTCAGCAGCGTGCGGACCTTTTCCAGCAGTGCCTGCGCCTCTGCCTCGTAACTGTTGAAGTGCTCCCAAAGCCGCGCCACGTCGGCCATCTCGAAGTTGTACACCGAGAACTGCAGCTCTTCAGCAAGCCGCACATCGTCATAGGTCACCTGCGCTCCGGTCTCCGGATCACGCGCCCACACAATGTCGTAGATTGAATCGACATCCTGCAAAAACGCGGCGATGCGCTCCATGCCGTAGGTGAGCTCGGCGCAGATGGGGTCCAGATCCTGCCCGCCGCACTGCTGGAAGTAGGTAAACTGCGTAATTTCCAGGCCGTCCAGCATCACCTGCCAACCGACGCCCCATGCGCCGCCCGCGGGCCACTCCCAGTTGTCCTCTTCGAACTTAAGGTCATGGTGCTTCAGGTCGATGCCCATGGCCTCAAGCGATTCGAGATACAGCTCCTGAACGTTGACTGGCGGCGGCTTGAGGATGAGCTGGAATTGGGTGTGCTTGAAGAGCCGGTTGGGGTTCTCGCCGTAGCGCCCATCGGCCGGCCGGCGCGAGGGCTGCGCGTAGCCCACCTTGTATGGCTTGGGCCCAAGCACGCGCAGAAACGTCTCTGGGCACATCGTGCCCGCGCCCACCTCCACGTCGTAGGGCTGCTGAATCACGCACCCGCGCTCCGCCCAGAACGCCTGCAGGCGGAACAAAAGGTCCTGGAAGGTGAGGGATGTGGGGCTTACGCGCGGTGCGGGCTGGGCTGTAGACACGGGCTCATCTCTCTCATTGGGACTAAGGGATGATTCTATCAGCCGGAACGCGTGCTTCCGTCACTGCGATGTGACCCCGGATTCACACTTTGGTCACGTTGCCATAGCCTTCTAGATCAATAAGATCAGCGCTGAGATCCGCAATCCGGCGGAGAAAGCTCAAGCCTTGGTATAGAACCATGGACATCGAATCGGCTCCGCTTCCAAAACCAGTTTGATTACCCACCCAGCCTCGCCAGCGCCTCCGCGCTGCGCAGTTTCTTCTCCAGATGCCGCTCCAGCGTCTGCAATGTGAACCGGCGCAAATCCTGTCCGCGCTTGCGCGTCCAGGGCTCGACGGCAAAGGCCGACGCCGGCGCGCGTAGCATCCGTTGGGCCAATTGCCAGCTATCGGCAGAGAGCTCACTGGCGCTGCCATTGCGATGCAGCCCGCAGAACAAGCCGTCGGCATAATTCGAGAACGACACTTTAGCCGCCTGTAATGCCTCGCCACAAACGATGCAATGAGCGATATCCGGCAGAAGACCCATCAAGCGCGTCATCCAAAGCGAGAAGTACGTCAGCGGCATCCACGGCTGGACGGTTTCCGATTGGGCAGCAGTTGTGTGTTCGAGCACGGAAACGAGCAGGCGAAAGACTGTTTCCTGCGGATCGCGTTCGGGCAGGGCCTCGTCAATCACCTCGGCGAAGAAACTCAGCACGGCCATGCGTGCGTGATCGACAGGCGCCGAGAGCGGCGAGCGGAGGATCTCCAACTGATCGAGACGAACGAGTTCCTGCCTTGGCCGCTCAGCAAACCAGGCGCGAGCCAGAGTCATCGGCTCCACAGCCCCGCCAAAACGTTTGCGGCTTTTGAGCGCCGCTTTGGCCACGCCGCGCATGCGGCCGTAATCGCGCGTAAAGAAGCTGACGATGAGGTCAGACTCATGCACTGGCCAGGTGCGAAGGACTACCGCTTCCGAGGTGAGCACGGGCATGCATCTTCATCATCGCACTGCAAAGATACAAACGCGCATCCGGCCCGAGGGCAGGACGCGCGTTGGTGACGATTCAGGATGTCGCGAGCAACAGCGCTCGATCAGCGCCCGAAGTGCTTCGCATTCTTCTCGGAAAAGTGCGCCCACTTCTCCGGCAGATCGTCCTGGGCAAAGATGGCCGAGACCGGGCAAACCGGCACGCAAGCGCCGCAGTCGATGCACTCGACCGGGTCAATAAACAACTGATCGGACTCGGCGAAATCTGCTTCATCTTTCTTTGGGTGGATGCAATCGACCGGACAGGCGTCCACGCAGGCGGTGTCCTTTGTGCCGATACAAGGTTCTGCAATTACGTATGCCATTTCTGCTCTCCGGGGCTTTCAGCGGTCCTACAAGCTCGGGCCGCTCAGGACTTCACGTCGCTGATAGTAGCACACGGCGCCGAGGGCTCGGGTCAATCCGTGGGAATCGGGTTTTGCCATGCGAGAACAACAGGGAGTAGTGAGCAGCCAATAGGGAATAGAAAAACAGTGAGGGAGCAAACGCCGGCTCATTCGCAAAGGAATCACGTTTCGAGGGAATCGGTTCGCGTCTCTTCTTTCTATTCCCTACTGGCTATTACCTGTTCTCTCTCTCCGCGCCTGCGCAAACTCCTCGGGGGTAGGGATGGGCGACAAGCCCCGCCCGGCGAACATGTCGCGGAAAAACCCAATCAGCTCGTCGTGAATCAGCCCATTCGACGCAAGAACTTCGTCGCTGGCGAGTTGCACATGCGCGCCGGAAAAGTCAGTGACGCGGCCGCCGGCCTCCTCCACAAGCAGAATTCCAGCCGCCGTGTCCCATGGATTCAGGTTGAACTCCCAAAACGCGTCCATTCGCCCACAGGCCACGTACGCCAAATCGAGCGCCGCCGAGCCGGCCCGCCGCACCCCGTGCGAGCGCAGCGTGAATTCGTGGTAGAAGTGAACATTCGGGCTCGAATGGCGTTTGCGGCTGGGAAAGCCGGTTGCCAGCAGTGCCTCAGCGAGTTCGGCCGTGCGCGAGACCCTCACCGCATTGCCATTCAGTCGCGTACCGTGCCCGCGCTCGGCAGAGAACAGCTCATCGCGCATGGGATCGTAGATGACTCCGGCCACCAGCGTGCCGTCCTGGTCCGGTCTGGTGCCTGCGGGGCGGTGCTCCAGTCCCAAGGAAACGGCAAACTGCGGGAATCCGTGAGCGAAGTTCGTGGTTCCGTCCAGAGGGTCAACGTACCAGCGGAACTCGCCTTCCAGCCGATCGCGCGTGCCCTCTTCGCCATAAACTCCGTATTCCGGAAAGGCCTCGCCGAGCCGGGTGCGCACAAGTTTTTCCACGGCACGGTCAGCTACCGTCACCAGGTCTACGTCGCCCTTGTACTCGGTCTTGACACCCTGGGAGAAGTACTCGCGCAAGCGCGCACCCGCTTCGTGCGCAATCTCCGACGCTTTGGGGACGTACATCAGAGTCGATGCAATCGCCTGCTCTGTCTCCCCCCTCACAAGGCAGCCCCGTTTGCCGCGGGGGGGGCGACTGTCTCATAGCGTGGCGCCCGGCGCCGGCCCACTTCGCTGATCGTGCGAATCTGGTTCTTGTAAATGAAAAGGTTGGGTTGGCCCTCACGCGTCAGGCGCAGCATGGAATCGTCAAAATACTCAATCCAGCCGCGCACCGTTTCGCCGTCGCGCAGTTTGATGTTCACAATTACCTGGCGCTCACTCAGTGAGCGCAGATAGAGCGCTTCCTGGCCGGTTTCGCCAGGTGGAGGCGTTTTGGAGCGGCGGCGCGATGAGAGGGGCGGTGTCATACAGCCATTTTAGATGCAGGGGCTGACGACGATGGCTTCTGGGGGCGCAAATCTCCTATGCCAGTATCGGTTAATCGCGATCGCTCGCACCGCAGCGGGTCGCGGTTTGGCAATGACGCGTTCAACGCGCCAAGACACTCTGGCGGCGCATCGCATCCAACGCGAATCAAACTGACCTGTGGTCGATAGGCGGTTTGGCGGCCACCTTTTGCGCTGATTGTCAGTTACTCTTTACCAGCGCATCGCTATAGTAGCCGGTCTTGTTGCGGATGTTGAATTCGTCTGGAGCGGCGCGCGGAATTGTCACCACGACACGATGAAAATCGGCGCCGGCGTCCTGGCGGCGCGGATAATAGCCGACCAGGTACTGAGTGCGAAGATCGTCGCTGACTTGGGCAAAGGCTTTGTCCAGACCGCCGTCGCCCACATAGAAGTGTTTGCCGCCGGTCTGTTCCGCCAGCGTGATCAGCGCATGTTCGCCTCCGATGTCACGTCCGGCGCTGGCCTCAATTGGCACGTCGATGATCGAGTAAATCATGACCTCGTTGCGCAGCGCGGCCTCCAGGGCGTCAGCGTAAGTTGAGGTCTTGGCCGTGTCATCGCCATCGGAGATCACCACCAGCACCTTGCGCCCTTGCTTCGGCCCCAGCCGTTCCGCTCCCACAGAGATGGCCTCGTAGAGCGCGGTTGCCCAATCGCTGTGCAACTCATGAAGACCACGGTCGATGACTGCCAGCTTATTGGTGAAGGGCGTCAACTCGTGCACCGTGGTTGCAAACTGGAGCACGCTCATTTGGTCCTGGGGGCGAAGGATGGCCTGCGCGAAACGCTTCGCCGCGCCCTCCTCTTCGCTCATGTCTTTCTGCACGCTTCCGCTGGTGTCAATGGCCAGGGTCAGGTTCAGCGGCACTTCCGACTGCTTCTCGAAGATTGCGATCTGCTGGGGGCGCCCATCCTCGAAAATTGCGAAATCGTCGCGCGTCAGGTTGCCGACAATTGCGCCGTCTTTGTCGGTTACGTTCACGAAAATGTTGACGAGCTTGACGTCCACATGAAGTGTCGTTTGTTGGGCGGCCAGCGCCAATGGCGTCACCAGAAGCAAGGCCCGGCTGCCAACTCGCCGGCAAAGGCTGACCCATGCGCCGCGCCTAGCCTTCATGCGTTGCCTCCGCTGTGCCCATCGCCAACTCCTTGGGGAACGGCTCGCCGGGCGCCCACACAGCGCCATCCACAAAGGTTTCCTTCTTCCAGATGGGAACGGTCTGCTTGAGGTTGTCGATGAGCCAGCGGCAGGCCTCGAAGGCCGCACTGCGGTGCGCGCTGGCCACCACGACCAGCACACTAGTTTCGCCAATCTCCAGCCGGCCAAGGCGGTGAACCATCGTCACCTGGTGGACGGCGAATCGCTCGTGTGCCTTGCGGCCAAGCTCCCTCATCTGCCTCACGGCCATTTCCTCGTACGCCTCGTAATCCAGATGGAGGGTTTTTCTCCCGCGCGAATGGTTGCGGACAATCCCGTCAAAGACCACAACGGCTCCGTCATCGCCGCGCTTGGCGGCTGCGACAATCTTCCCGGCATGGATCGGCTCGCGTGTCAGCGCGACGACGATCGCCTGTTCTCCCTCGCTCTGGTCCAAAGCGTCCTCCGTCCTCTCAGGATCTGGACGCGCAGTCCCGCCCGAGACCGGCGGAAGCAACCCCACTTCGTCGCCATCGTGCAGAATCGTGGCAGCTTCGGCATATTCGGCATTCACGCTGACGGCAATACCGCGCAGCAGTTGCTCTGGCGCGCCGTCGCGGCAGGTCGCCGGCAAGCGCTCAAGCAGCATCCCAACGGAAGCGCCGTCCGGCAATTCGACAGGAACAGCCGAAGGACCCAGCCAGTCTTTCAAAACTCCAAATGGAATCACTTGCACACGCATCTCACGAAAAGAATACTGCCTGCCAGTTAGACGTTGCAGAGAAGGATTCTTCGCTCTGGCGGGTCGCCTCCTGCGTTGTTGCATGGCCGGGCGGGGCAGTCGATTCGGCCAATATCTGCCTGGCCGGAGCGGATAGAGCTTTGCCAAAATGCCCTACAACGCAAAAGAAAAGGGCCGGCTGGTTAACCGGCCCTGCGAGGCTGTATAAGCGGCGCTCACGCCGCAGCGGTCACCGAAAGGGCCGGCGCCAGCGGCTGCATTTGCGGCCGTGCTGCCACTAGCGGGAGGGCCACCGACAAGACGTCTTCAATCTGGTCGGCATAGTGCACGGTCACGCCCTTTATCATCTCCGGTGTTAGATCCTCTTCCACATTCTGGCGGTTTTCAGCAGGCAGGATGATGTTTTGCACCCCGGCCCTGCGCGCGGCCAGGAACTTCTCCTTGATACCGCCTACCGGCAACACGTTGCCGCTCAGCGTGATCTCGCCGGTCATCGCGGTTAGCGGTCGCACCGGCGTATCCGTCAGCAGTGAGGCCAGCACGGTGGCCATCGTGACGCCGGCTGACGGGCCGTCCTTGGGAATCGCACCTGCCGGCACGTGGATGTGGATGTCCATCTCCTTGTTAAAGTCCTCGGCCAACCCCAGCCGTCCGGCGTTCGAGCGGACCCAGGTAAGGGCAGCCTGCATGGACTCCTGCATCACCTCGCCGATCTGTCCGGTCATGGTAAAGCCGCCCTTGCCCTTCATCTTGTTGGCCTCGATGAAGAGAATGTCGCCCCCGGCCGGTGTCCAGGCCAGGCCCACGGCCACGCCCGGACGCTTCACCCGCTCTGCCACCTCGGTGTCCACACGAACCTGTATGCCGCCAAGAAATTCCTTCAGGATCTCCTTGGTGACGACGAGCTTTTCGCTGTTTCCCTCAACCACGCGGCGCGCCTGCTTGCGGCACACGGTTCCGATCGTCTGCTCCAGCTTGCGCACGCCCGCCTCGCGCGTGTAGTGCCGGATGATGTGCCTCACCGCGTCCTCCGGAAACTCGATCTGCTCCGCCGTGATCCCGTTTTCCTTGATTTGGCGTGGAATCAGGTACCGATTGGCAATGTGCACCTTCTCTTCTTCGCTATAGCCCTGCAGCGGAATGATCTCCATGCGGTCTTGCAGCGGTGCCGGAACTGTGTCCAGCATGTTCGCGGTGCAGATAAACAGAACCTTCGAGAGATCGAACGGGACGTCGAGATAGTTGTCGCGGAATGTGTTGTTCTGCTCCGGATCCAGCGTCTCAAGCAGTGCCGAGGCGGGGTCTCCCCTGAAGTCGCGTCCCAGCTTGTCCACTTCGTCGAGCATAATCACCGGGTCGTTGGTTTCCGCCCGGCGAATGCTTTGGATAATTTGTCCCGGCAAAGCGCCAATATAAGTGCGCCGATGCCCGCGGATCTCCGCCTCATCGTGCATCCCGCCCAGGGAGACGCGCTGGAACTTCCGGCCAAGCGCTCGCGCAATTGATCGTCCGAGGCTGGTTTTCCCTACGCCCGGAGGGCCAACGAAGCAAAGAATTGGTCCCTTCATCGTGGGCTTCAACTCGAGCACGCTCAGATAATCCAGGATGCGATCCTTCACCTTCCTGAGTTCGTAGTGGTCCTCATCAAGGATCTGTTTGGCTACGCCGATATCGATCTTAGAGCCTGAGCTTTTTGCCCAGGGAAGGACGGCCAGCCACTCAATGTAGTTCCGGGTGAGCGAATAATCGGCCGCCATAGGCGACATTCTCTGCAAGCGGGCGAGCTCCTTGAGGGCCTCCTTCTTTACGTCGTCGGGCATGCCGGCAGCTTCGATCTTCTGGCGCAGATCTTCCACATCGCGCTGCCCCTCATCCTGTTCTCCCAACTCCTTCTGGATGGCCTTGAGCTGTTCGCGCAGATAATAATCGCGCTGCGACTGCTGCACCTGGTCCTGCACCTCGTTCTGGATCTTGGCGCGCAACTGCTGCACCTCAATCTCCTTGGCAAGAAGCTTGTTCAGTTGCTCGAGCCGGTCTTCGATGCCCCGCGTCTCAAGCAGAAGCTGCTTCTCGTCGGTGGTCAGGAAGGGCAGAGAGGAGGCGACAAAATCGACCAGGCGGGCCGGCTCGTCAATGTTTGCGGCGATGGTCCGCAATTCGTCAGAGAGTGTTGGCGACTCGGAGACGATCTGCTGGAACTGGGCAATGACATTGCGAACCAGGGCTTCAAAACCCGAGGAAGGCGCTGGCGCGACGTCCTCCAATGTCTCCACCTCGGCCATCATAAAAGGCTCAGCTTGAAGAAACTGCACCAGGCGGACCCTGCTTACCCCTTCAGTGAACACAAATCGGCTCTGGTTCGGCATGCGAACCACCTTGTGCACCGTGGCCAGGGTTCCCACAGAGTGCAGGTCTGCCGGCTTGGGAGAATCCAAGCGGGGGTCCAGTTGGGCGGCAACAACAATCGCCCGCTCCTCACCCAGGGACTCGATCAACTGAATGGAGCTTTCCCTGCCCACCGTCAGCGGCAGTACGGCGTGCGGAAACAGGACGGTGTCGCGGACGGGCAACACCGAAACCCGGCGCAGCCCAGAGCCGCTTTGCTGCGATGAGATCTCGAGTGGAGCTGCGGGATTTTGATTGGACATTGAGTGTCTCCGTATCAACTTTTCTTAATTAGATAATTCAGAACCGGAAAAGTTGCAAGACTTACCTACTCCCTTTGACGTTTCCATTGTCCTTTAACCCCCTTTGTTACGCCGTAGTTGCCCACGTGGTTCCCCAAAAACAGGGCCTTGGCACGTCCGTGCGCCCGGCTCGAGAACCTGCGAGGAGGCTACTTCAGTCCGATCCGTGCTGTCTCCGATCCCGAGAAACCAGGCGGCTGATGCCGGATGGTCGCAGGCCGGCTCCTGAAACTGACTCCACAGCGTCGTTCGTCGGGTGTATCGGCGGAAACGGCGGGAAGGTGAGCATTCGCGACTGGCGTCCCAGGGTGCGTCGAGCGTACTACGCAGCTCATTTTCTTCACCAAAACCCATCGCCAGGCGAAGGGCGCAGGCGGTTCAGCCCAGGGTCGGTGCTCATCGGCCACCGGGCGCCATTCCAGGCTCCATTCCGCCGTCCTCGTCTTTCTTGATGGCCGATTCGATGTGCTCCCAAACCTGGTCAGAGGGTTCCGCGCTCGGAAACAACTGGCGGGCAGCATCCGCGATGGTTTCCAGATCGGCCAGCAACGCGCGGCAAAGCTCGCAGCTCTGCAAATGGGGGTGCGCGGAGACGTCTTCCCCTGTGCCAATCAGCTCAGGGAGGTGAGCCTGGAATTCGGAACAGTTCGCTTTGTTGAAATCGCCGGTCATGACCGTTCCTCCTGGCGCCGCTGGGCTCGTAGAGCTTCGCGCAACTTCAGCCGTGCTTTGTGCAGTTGCGATTTGCTATTGCCAATTGAGCATTCCAGCATTGAAGCAATCTCATTATGCTCAAAACCTTCAACGTCGTGAAGGATAAAGATGAGCCTGTAGCCGGCTGGTAAATCGGCTACAGCCCGTTCCAACGCCAGGCGATCAATCGCCCCTGTCAGGGTAAGGTCGGGGGCGCCAAAGCTGCGGCTGGGGCCCTCTTCCGGGGTTGGCTCCATGGCTTCGTCGAGCGAAATCAGCGACAGGCCCTTCTTGCGTAATTGCATCAACACCACATTGATGGCTAGCCGGTGCAGCCAGGTGGAAAAGGCCGAGTCGCCGCGAAACGTGGCGATCTTCCTGTGTAACTGCAGAAACGCCTCCTGCGTCAAATCTTCGGCTTCCGCAATATTACCCACCATACGGAGGCAAAGAGAGTAGATTCGCCTTTTGTGCAGTGCGTAGAGTTGAGCAAAAGCCTGGTGATCACCGGCCTGCGCGCGAGCCAGTACCTCGGCGTCTTGAGGATTGGGCGTGCTCGTGGTGGCATAGTCGGATCGACCAGGGGCGCTCCCAGGCGATCCGTCTGAGTTGCGGTTTGATCGAATGCGATTGGGCGCTTGCGTTGGGGATGGGGAGTCGGACATGCGCTTCCTTGGGAATTATTTTCGAAACCGTTCTCGGTACGCGAACAAGGATTAGATGCGGAAATGCCCCAGGAATGGGCTCTCGGATCAGCCCGGCCACCAGTACGAGAACTTCTGGCGAGCTAGTTTGGTCATTGCAGGGAAAAGAGCGGCGATTGGGGGGTCAAAACGGATGATCGCATCTCCCGTTTTGCCGCAGCTTCCTTCCTCGTTAGTATATGTGGAGGCGATTAGGGTTTGCTGGGTTGAAGGAAAAACAACGGAAGGCGGGACCCTTCGAGAGCTCCTGATGCGCTGTTTCTGATTGAATTGAAATAGGGTTTCCCGCACTTCTTGATCGAAATATGGTTTTCAAGACAAAGCCGGCAGAGAGATGCGGCGCTCAACCGGGCCCCCGACTGGAAGTGGATGCCGGTGGGGCGGTTCACAGGGGCTCTCGGCGTCTAGTTGTTGCTGAGATGGCTCGCCTCAACGAACGATTCGTTCGAAGCAGGGAATTATGCTTATCCGTTCTGATCTGCCTGCTGGGAATGCACGCCGCCGCATGGTGCCAGCCGCAGGCCGCGAGCGCCGGTGCCGATTCTTCTCAGGTGGACCCGTCCCAGACGACCTCAAACCCCCAGGCGGCCAACGATTCCATACAGGTATGGGAAGGCTTGACGGTGCTGAATATTTCGTTCGAGGGTGTTCCGGCGACCCGCATTGAGCCGCTTCCTGAGGATCTTGCCCAGGGTGTCGGATCCCCGCTCACAGCCGAAAACCTGAAAAGGAGTTTGCGCCAACTCTTCGCAAGCGGTTATTACGACACGATTGAGGTTGAGGGCAAGCGACAAGATGGTGGCGTTGCTCTGATTTTTGTGGGGCAGCCGCGCACGTTTATCGGCACGGTTGGCGTGTATGGAGCGACCGGACCTACCGCGAACACCCAATTGGAGCGCGCCAGCCAACTCGAGGCCGGCGCTCGCTTCACCGATGCCAAAATGAAGCGGGCGCTCGACCAGATGCGCACGTCACTCGAAGAGAACGGCTATTACCGGCCGGCGATCACCTACACCCAGACCCCGCACCCTGACGAACAGCTAATGGACATCGAGTTCCGCATTGTCTCTGGGCCGCGAGCGCGTGTGGGAAAGGTCTCTGTGACGGGCGATTCGGGGATGAAAGCGGACGAATTCCGGCGCCATGCACACCTGCGCACCGGCGCTTACGTCGACCGGGATACCGCGAATCACGCATTGGATGGAGTGCTTCGGGAATATCAACACCAAAATCGATTGGAAGCCGAGGTCAAGCTCGAATCCGCGACGTACGACCCCAAGGCGAAAGCAGTGAACTATCAATTCACAGCCAACCGCGGGCCTGTCGTGGAAGTGAATATCGAGGGCGCCAGTCTCGATCCGGATCGGATCACTCGGCTGGTTCCCATCTTTGAAGAGGGTAGCGTTGACGAGGATCTCCTCAATGAAGGCAATCGCCGATTGCGTGATTACTTCCAGCGCATGGGCTACTTCGATGCCAAGGTCGATCACAAACGGCAAACCGTCGGCAACGCCCAGGTCACCATTGTCTATACGGTACAGCTCGGGCCGCGGCGCCGCGTCGACAAGGTTTCCATCATCGGAAACCACTACTTCGACACCGCGACACTCAAGGATTTGATCAGCGTTCGCGCAGCCGATGTTCTCGACCGCCACGGAGTTTACAGCCAGGGATTGGTATCGGGCGACGTTGGCGCGCTCGAAGCCGTGTATAAGAACAACGGCTTTGCCGATGTGAAGGTCACACCGGAGACCAGCACGCCGGAAACGGTGACCGCCGATAGCTCTCTGCCACCGACCCGTACGGCGGCTCGCCCTTCTGCCATCGCCCGCACCGCGCCGCTCACGGTCACATATCACATTGCTGAAGGGAAACAGTTGCACGTGGGCACGATGCAAATAGACGGGAACGAACACATCGCCACCGGAACACTGGTTTCGTTGCTGAACACTGCTCCCGGCCAATTACTTTCCCCCCGCAATCTGGCCCTGGACCACGATGCTTTGCTGACCGAGTATTACAGCCGGGGTTTTGACCGGGCGGCTGTCAACGTTACACAGCAGCCTGAGCCGGCCGATCCCGCCAAAGTCGACGTGGTCTTCAGTATTGTTGAAGGCCAGCAGATCTTCGTTCGCAACGTGCTCTTGACGGGTTTGCAATTTACGCGTCCTCAAACCGTGGCGCGAGCCATCACTTTGAGGGCCGGCAATCCGCTCGACCAGACGGCGCTCTTTGATACGCAGCGCAACCTTTATTCTTTCGCGCTGTTCAATGAAGTGAATACGGCTGTTGAGAATCCTGCCGGAGACGCGACGGAGAAGACGATCCTGCTCGAGATAGCGGAAGCGCGGAGATGGACTTTGACATACGGCTTCGGGTTCGAGGCGCAAACCGGGCAGCCTCAAAACAACTGCTCGGGTGCGAGCGTGGTGGGCGTTGCCTGCAGCCCAAACGGAAAGACAGGCGTCAGCCCCCGTGTGCTCATTGACATCACCCGCAACGGCCTCTTTGGCCGGGCGCAGTCGGCATCGCTGCAAGGTACGTATGGCCTGCTCGAGCAAAGTGTCGGCATCCAATATCAGGTTCCGCATATTGAAGGAAATCCCAACTTCGGCTTTACCTTCTCTGGTGGATACGCCAACAGCCAGGATGTCTCCACGTACGTCGCTTCCCGTTTGGAAGGCGCATTCCGGTTGACGGAAAACTTCAACCATCCCGAGTCGTGGCTATCGAGAGCAAATACCTTCATCTATGAGCTGGATTTTCGCCGGGTGAAAGTGGCGGCCAGCAGCTTGCAGGCCTACCCTGGCGAGATTTCGGAACTCTCGACTGCGACGCGTGTGGGCGGGCCCGCCTTTACATGGATTCGCGACACACGCGACGTGCCGATGGATGCGCGTCGGGGCACCTACACCAGTTTTCAGGAGTTCCTATCTGACAGGCTCTTTGGTGCGCAGGCCGAATTCAATCGCATTGACACTTCGAATTCAAGCTATTACGCATTCGACAAGGGAAGATTTGTGCTGGCTCGCAACACACGCTACGGCCAGGTGCGGTCATTCGGTACCGGTTCAAGCGGATTGATTCCGCTTCCGGAGCGTCTCTATGCCGGCGGCGCCGTCTCGTTGCGCGGATTCTCTCAGAACGCGGCCGGACCCCGCGATCCCGAGACCGGCTACCAGATTGGCGGCGCGGGAGCACTGATCAACAATACAGAGCTGCGCCTCCCGCCGCCCACGTTGCCGTGGCTGGGCAATACCGTGAGCTTCGTCGTCTTTCACGATATGGGCAATGTGTTTACGAATGCGGGCGATGCATGGGCCAGTGCGCTGCGCGTTCGCCAGCCCGACAGCGATGCATGCAGAGACGCGGTCGCAACCAACCCGTCAGGGTACCCAACGGGTTACACTCCTACCGGCAACCCAGCTTCCACCGGGACGCAGGGACTGTGCAGCTTTAATAATTTCTCGCATTCTTTGGGTGTTGGCCTGCGCTATCACACGCCGGTCGGACCGATCCGCTTCGATGTCAGCTATAACCTGAATCCACCCATCTATCCGGTCAACATCAACTATTCGATCCCGACCGCCAAGGGAAGTACGATTCCGGGGTTTGCAACGGCGCCTTACCTCGGCCAGGCGCCCCACATTCTTTTCTTTTTTAGTCTCGGGCAGGCATTTTAATGAGCACAGTGGCCACAGTCCGGAACTTGCTCACGAGTGAACGAATTTGTGTGTGTGTGATGACCGTGTGTCTGATCGCGTGCAGCGCAGCCCGGGGCGCGAGCCAAAGCGGGCAATCGGCAGCGCAGAACCAACCGTCCAATGCCGCTTCCCCCGTAGTGCTCGATCGCGTCGTGGCCGTAGTGAACAATCGCGCCATCCTGTTCAGCGACGTTGAAGACGAAATTCGGCTTTCGATTCTCGATCCCGTCCGTGGCGGACAGGGCCCGCTCACCGAGCAGCACGCGCTCGAAGAACTCATCAGCCGCGCGCTCATTGAACAGCAAATTCGCCAGGAAGATCTGCAAGCCATCGAACCCTCGCAACAGGACGTAAATACCCGCCTGGAGGACCTTCGCAAGCAGCTTCCCGCCTGCATCCGCCAGAACTGCGCCTCCGACGCAGGATGGGCGGTATTTCTGGCGTCACACGGCCTCACGGTAGAACGTGTCGAGGCTTACGCCCGCTACCGCGTTGAAATCCTGCGCTTCATCGAGCAGCGATTCCGTCAGGGAATTCAAATCTCCCAGCAACAGATTGAAGATTATTACCACAACACGCTTCTGCCGCAGTACGCGCCCGGCGAGGCGGTTCCTTCGCTGGAGCAAGTTGCCTCCAGGATTCAGGAGATCCTGCTGCAGCAGCAGGTGAATGTGCTGTTCGATAACTGGCTCGACAATTTGCGCCAGCAGGGCGACGTGGAAGTGCTTGACCCAAAGCTGGCGCCGGCGCTCAACGATCTCAGCGCCCCTCGCGAACCGGGAAGGGGTGATCCGTGAGCGATCGTGACGCCGCTCCCATCGCGCAGGAGCACGCGATGCCTCCCGATCCGTCGTCAGGCCGCATGCGGCGCCGCCTGCGCAGGTTTTTCCTCCGCCATCTTCCGCTCAGTGTTGCCGGCGCATTCGTTTTGCTGCTTCTTCTGGCGGCTGGAGCGTATTTTGCCGCGAGCACGTCCGCATTCGAGAACGTGGTGCGCAAACGCCTGATCGCGGAGATTGGGAATCTTACCGGCGGCCGGGTTGAGATTGCATCGTTCCACTGGCGCCTGTTTCATCTCGAGGCGGAGGCAGACGGAGTGGTCATTCACGGCACGGAAGATCCGGGCGAAGCACCGTACGCGCAAGTCGCAAGCCTGCGAGTGCAGGTGAGCATCCTGGGCATCTTGAGTCCCCACGTTCAGCTGCGCAACCTTAACATCATCCGGCCTAGCCTGCACCTCATCGTTTATCCGGACGGGTCGACGAATCAACCGCACCCCCGCAAGCCTGAAACATCGAGCAAGCCTGCGATCGAAACACTCTTCAACCTCCAGGCTGGCCATGTCGCGGTCGAGAATGGCACGTTGGACTTCGACGACCGCGCTGCGGTGTTCGATTATCAAAACCGCTACGCGCCGCTCGATTTCGAAGCCAATGACGTTTCCGTGGTCACGCGCTATGCGCGCGCGGCGCATGGCGCACCTGAGTTCTATCGGATTGAGGTGGGCGCTACGAATCTCAATCTGACGCGTCGTATCCCGCGAAGGAAAACGGCCGCTGCACAGGGTGCGGTACAGGCCACACTCGATCTGGAGCAGAATCGCGCCTTTTTACGCAGCTTGACGTTCAAGGCACGCGGTTCCGGAATCAAGGATCAGGGACTCCTGGTCTCTGGAGTTCTTGAAGATTTCACTCATTCACGATGGCAGGCCAAAGTTGCAGGCGATCTTGACATGCGGCTGCTCGAGCCGGTTACCGGATACGCCGACGCTCCAGAAGGCATTGCCCGGGTCGATCTCTCGGCAGCGGGGCTTGAAGGAGCATTCGACATCGATGGCGGCGTCCATGTGGCACAGGGGTCGTATATCGGGGCGGGCATCACGGCGGCGGGCATCACTCTCGATGCGCGGGTTCATGCGGATCGCAAGCAGCTCCTGATCACCCAGATCGTTGCGCGCCTGCGGCAAGGCGGAGAAATTCAGGGCTCGGTCGACCTGGAGCCGTGGCTGCCCGCAGCTTCCTCCGTGATCACGAGGCCCCCAGCAATCGAAGCTGAAGGAACTCCCGGCGCGCGAAATGTTCTGGTCCGAGCGGCGCCCTGGAACGTCCCGGTGAATGGTAAAGTTACGGCAGCCTTCAAAGACGTGACGCTGGACGCGATCCTGGATATGGTGTGCGCACCTCCATTCAGGCGTCTGGGCCTGGACTCCCTGGTGAACGGCCCGGCGGAGGCCACCTGGTCCAATGGTGACGCGCGCAGCATCGCCGTCACTGCAGCTTTCGGCCTGAGCCCCTCCGCACACGCTCCCGCTGGGGAAGCTCCCACCCGCGGTGCAATCGATGCGACCTATAGACAACGAACCGGCGCAGTGGAGTTGCGCGAACTGGAGCTGCAACTTCCCGCCAGCGAGCTGGATGCGCGCGGCGCCATTGGCGCTTATCCCTTGAAAAGCGCATCGGCAATCAACGTGGATCTTCATTCGCACAACCTGGGAGAGTTCGATACGGTGCTGCGCGGTTTGGGACTCGAGCGCAGCGGTAAAACCGGAATCGCTGCTTTGCCGGTAGGCCTGGCGGGCCACGCAGATTTTCACGGTACCTGGACCGGCTCGCTGGTTAAACCGCATCTCACCGGTTCCCTGAAGGCCACAAACTTTGCTTTGGAGATGCCCACGGCAAACGGCAACTCGAACCAGCCACAGACTGTGCACATGGATTCCGTCGAGGCCGTGGGGAGTTATTCGCCGGCCCAGATTGCTATACAAAGCGCGCAGTTCGTCCGCGGAGAGTCCAGGATCGTACTCAGTGGAACACTGGATGCCTCGGATGGCTCCGAACAGAGCTTCGACAAGAACTCTGTTGTGCACGCGCAGATTGCAGGCACGAACGTCGACATCGCGGACATTCAACCAATCTTCAGTACCGGCAGCGGCCAGCGCTTCCCGATAACAGGAGATCTGAACACGCGCATCCAGGTCGACGGACCGCTGCATGCGCCATCAGGTTCCGGCTCAGTGGAAATAAATGGCGGCAGCCTCTATGGCGAAGCGGTCGACCACCTCCAAATCGAAGGTGCGATTGCAAACGAAGAACTCAAAGTAACGTCGGCGACGCTCAAGGGCGCCGGCGGCACCATCGCTGCTTCAGGCAGTTACGACTTCAGAGCCAAACGCTTTCAAGTCGACGCGTACGGTGCAGGCATCGACGTCTCGCGGGTTCGCTGGTTGCAGCAGCACAATTTGGATGCAACCGGCCAGCTGAGGATTTCAGTGACAGCCTCCGGCACCTTGGACGATCCAAATTTGCAAGCTGAAGCTGAAGTGAACCCGCTCAGTCTTGGGGGGCAGAGATTCGGAGCACTTCACATATTGACGCACGCTGCCAACCGGGCTCTTCACTACGACGCGAGCACACAGTTGGAGGGAGCCGAACTTACACTTCGAGGCGACACCGCGCTGAACCACGAATACCAAACCCAGGCGCAGCTTGCCTTCACGCAGTTCAACATAGGCGCGCTTCTCAGAATGGAGCACGTCGCCGCGGTCAGCGGAGAATCGGCGCTGGCCGGCACGGTCGCGATCTCCGGTCCGCTGGCGCATCTTGACCAACTTCATGGAGACATACAGCTCCGTCAATTGGCCATGACCATCGCAGGGGTCCCACTCGAAAGCGATGGCGGCGTCCATGCCACGTTGTCAGGTGGCAGCATTCACCTCGATCCCCTCCACGTGACGGGCGAAGATACTGACGTGCGCGCGCAAGGCACTGTATCGCTTCAGGGCTCGCGGCAGATTGATCTTGCGGCCGACGGATCCATCAACCTCAAGCTCGCCGAAACTCTCGATCCCGACCTGACTGCTGCCGGCGTCACCACTTTCAAGGTCGCAGCGCACGGTCCACTGGAACACCCCAGCCTTCAAGGCAGCATCGAATTCCAGAATGGCTCTCTTTCCCTTGAGGATCTGCCCAACGGCCTGAGCCAGTTGCACGGCACGCTGGAGTTTAACCAGAACCGGCTTGAAGTGAAAAGCCTGACTGCGATGAGCGGCGGTGGTTTGCTCAGCGTGACCGGATTTCTTGCTTATCAACGCGGCATCTTCGCCAACCTGTCGGTCACCGGCGATGAGGTTCACATCCGTTATCCCGAGGGAGTCACCTCGCTCGCCAACGCCAAATTGCAACTGCAAGGCTCGCAGAACAACCTTCTGCTTTCAGGTGATGTGCTCATCACCCGCTTCGGCATGAACCCGGACGTCGACCTCGCAGCCTTGGGTTCCCAGGCCAACAGTTCTCTACAGACGATTGCGGCGCCCGAATCCGCCTCGAACCACGTGCGGCTCGATGTGCACATCGCCTCCTCGCCGCAGTTGAGCTTCCAGAATGCTTTTGCCAAGCTTGCCGGCGACGTGGATTTGCGTTTGCGCGGCACCCTGGCCTCGCCGTCACTGTTGGGCCGCGTCTCGATCACTGAAGGCAGCGCCATGATTGCGGGAACGCGCTATGAACTGGAGCGCGGCGACATTACGTTCACCAATCCGGTCCGGATCGAACCCCTTATCGATCTGAGTGCCACGGCGCACGTTGAAGACTACGATATCTCCCTCGGCCTCAATGGACCACTGCAAAAGCTGGCAATCACCTACCGCAGCGACCCTCCGTTACCTGAGACTGACGTGGTGTCGCTCCTCGCCCTGGGCCACACGGCCAATCAGCAGCGCCTCTACACTCAGCAACAGGAGCAGTCCATCACCAATCCCACCACCGATTCGCTTCTCGGTGGGGCGCTGAATGCCACGGTCAGCAACCGCGTGCAAAAACTCTTTGGGGCGGGCTCTGTAAAAATCGATCCCAACTACCTTGGCGCCTTCGGCAACTCCACTTCGCGGATCACCGTCCAGGAGCAACTGGGTCGCGACGTGACGCTCACATACGCAACCGATGTGAACACAACCAGCCAGCAGTTGCTCCAGGCCGAAGTCGCCATCAACCGGCACGTTTCCCTGGTGGTGGCTCGCGACGAATCGGGCGTCTTTTCCATGGTCATCAAGGCCACGCGGCGCTACCGCTAGGGCGATTCCCTTAGATACGCCCCCACCCCGAAAAGGTATTGCCGCCCCGCCGATTCGCGCAACCCTGCGCGCTGATCTGGTGTCTAATGAGGGGCGTGCAAGAGGAACGGAGGCGATCGTCCGACGCATGCGCCGTCGTCCAGAAGACGCCACAGAGGAGGAAACCCCATGACAAGAATCATTCGTCCCAGTAAAACCTTGGTATTGGCCGCGGCCATGATTGGATTGATCGTGGCCGTTCCACCCGAATCGCGGGCTGCTGCGGGGCCGCAGGATTTGCCCAGCGCGGTTCAGGCCAAGCTGAATAAGTCGCAGTTCAAAGACGTCAAAGTGAGCGCCGACGCGACCGGCATCGTAACGCTGACTGGATCGGTCAGCCTCTACGAGTACAAGTCCGATGCAGAAAAGAACGCACTTCACGTCAAGGGTATTAAGGCGGTGCGAAACCTGATTTCGGTAGCGGGCCCTACGGTTTCCGATGCCGATCTGGAGAAAAAGCTAGGCGAGCAATTGACCTATAACCGTGAGGGTTACGGAAGTATGTATGACGCCATCACATTGCAGATTCAGGATGGGGTCGTGACCCTGGGCGGTCATTCTCACGACTATCCCGATCGGGATTCTGCCGTGGCGCTTGCGGCCACCACCCCCGGCGTGAAGGATGTGGTCGACAACATCGAGGTGGATCCTGTGTCGCAGATGGACTGGGGAATCCGCATTGCTGTGGCGCGCGCCGTCTACAGCTTCCCCTCGCTGAGCCGATACGCGATCGACCCCGCCCATCCCATTCGCATCTCTGTTCAGAACGGCCACGTGGAGCTCTATGGCCTGGTAGACTCACAGGCGGACAAAGAAGCTGCGGGGCTTCGCGCCAACACCGTGCCCGGAGTATTCAGCGTCGAAAACGATTTGCAGGTAGCCGGCCAGCCCGCCGAAAAGAAGCCGTAGACCTGAACTGCGGAAGTGCAACTCGCGCGGACCTGGGTGATCCAGTGTCCGCGCGCGGTTTTCCAAGCCATTCCGGGCTGGCGCTCGAGAGCCGATGATTCCGTCGCGGCGCCGGAGGCGGCAATCGTTCGTCACCGCGCGATTGCCGATGAAATGTTTATGCTGTAGAGTGCCTTTTTGGCCCGCTGCAAGCTGGCAGAGGAATTGTGCGGGCACGAAGGAGACTTGATGGAGCCGGGATTGCAGCCCGAAGTCAAGAACCAGGCTGGGAGCCGCTCCCCTTCTGTCCCTGATCCTTTGCTACAGCCGGCAATCAGCGGCCACGAAGCGGACAAACAGCAAGAAGCGTATAGGCCCGACCGCATGGAATGGATCCTCATTGGTCCTCAGGGCTTGCGCGCCGGATGGTCGATTCTGCTTTTTGCTGCGTCGTTCTATTTTTTCCGCCTGATCATCGGAACGATCTTCTACTCTACCGGGCTCGTGGACGAGACGAGAGTCGATTCAGCCGCAAACGTTCTGCCTGGAACCCTGGCCGCGCTTCTTGCGCTTGCGGGCACCGCTGCATGGATCAGCCTGCTTGAAGGGCACCGCATTCGGGATTACAATCTGGTTGACCCGCGCATCGCCCGGCATCTCCTCTCCGGCCTGATCTCCGGATTTGCGGCGATTTCCGTCCTCGTGGGATCGCTGGCCTGGGGCGGCTGGTTGCGCTTTGGCGCAGATGAGCTTTCGGGCGCGCAATCCCTCGGTCTCGCTGCGATGTGGGGCTGCGTCTTTCTCCTCGTGGGCCTGGTCGAAGAAGGTCTCTTCCGGTGTTATGGTTTGTTCACGCTCTCGCGCGGCATCAACTTCTGGTGGGCGCTTTCGGCAGAGGCGGCGATTTGCCTTTATGTGCTTGAGCGCGGCGGCAACGGCGCCAATGGCGTGTTCGCCGCGGCGGGCCTCGGCCTGATCCCGTGCCTCATCCTTCACTTCAGAGGCGCTGAAGGGAGTTGCTTCTGGCAGGCCGCGTGGGTGACTTCCACGCTCTTCGGCGTCTATCACACGCGCAACAGCGGAGAAAACTGGGTGGGAATTCTCGCGGCCGCCGCGATCGGCTTTGTGTTCTGCGTGAGCGTTCGGGTGACCGGGTCGGCCTGGTGGGCCATCGGCTGTCATGCGGCCTGGGATTGGGCTGAAACCTACTTTTACGGCACCTCAGACAGCGGAATGGCCGCCCAGGGGCATTATTTGAGTACCACGCCCGCAGGCAATCCGCTGTGGAGCGGGGGCTCCGACGGCCCTGAAGGCAGCTTGCTGGTCCTTGGCGTCATTGTGCTGCTTGCGCTCTTTCTGGTTGTCAGCCATGGCTGGAACAAGCTTCGCGCCGGCGACCTGTCAACGGATCCGGCGGCAGGCTGAGGAACTTGCGATGCGACTTTGGCTGAACCGAAGCGCCGATGTTCCTTTGCGCGACCAGCATTTCAATGAATATTTCAAAGGCGGTGCCGCTGCGACGTGCGGCGGTATTCTGTAGCTGACCGATGCCTGAAACACCCCCAGTAGATTCTGTTCCAGTCGGACCGGCGTGGGCCTCGGGCCACACCCGCAAACGGCGCTGGCCGCGGATTGTCTTATGGACCCTCGCCAGTCTCCTGCTGCTCCTCCTGCTGGCCGTCGGGGGCGGCGTTTTATGGATTCGCTCTGCGGCGCTTGCGTCACTGCCTCAACTGGACGGCGAAGTGCATCTTCAAGGCCTCTCCGCGCCCGTCACGGTCGCGCGCGACGCTCACGGCGTGCCCCACGTCAGCGCCGGTATGCAGGATGATCTATTCGTCGCGCAAGGTTACGTGACCGCCCAGGATCGGCTGTGGCAGATGGACAGCCTGCGCCGCGCCGCCAATGGCGAACTGGCCGAAATCCTGGGTCCCTCGCTGCTGGAGTACGACAAGACGCAGCGCGTCCTCCAGATCCGACTCACTGCCCAGCGCGTCTACGAACATCTGCCTGAGGACAATCGCGCGCGCCTGAATGACTATGCCCGTGGCGTCAATCTTTTCATCGCGCAATGCGAGCGTTCCAACACGCTTCCCGTGGAGTTTCGCTTGTTGCGGTATCAGCCGCAACCCTGGACCGCAGTCGACTCCATCAGCGTTGGCCTCAATATGGTGCAAACCCTCGATTCGCACGTGGCCACCAAGCTCTCTCGCGCCCGCATCTCCGCAAGGCTCAATAACCCGGCGCTTGAAGCGGATCTCTATCCGGTCGGATCGTGGCGTGACCGGCCGCCCACGGGGCTGAAAGTGGACCTCAGCGAGCCGCAGCCGCATCTTGCTCCTCAAAAAAAGGAAGACGATGATGAAAATAATGAAACCTACCTCGCGCCGTTCAAGGCGTCTCATGCCATCGCGCTCCCATCGTCGCGGGTGATGGCCCTGCTCGGGCTGGCTCCCTGCGATGGCTGCGCCGTGGGATCAAACAACTGGATTATCGATGGCAACCACACGGCAAGCGGCAAGCCGATCCTCTCGAACGACATGCACTTGACCCTGCGCGTGCCCGACACCTGGTATATGGCTGATCTGCGCGCTCCCGGATTTCACGCAGCCGGCGTCACGCTGCCGGGGTTTCCGCTGATTATTGCCGGACACAACGAGCACGTAGCCTGGGGATTCACGGCTCTGTTAGGTGACGTCCAGGATCTCTACGTTGAAAAGCTCGATGGCAAGGGCAACTACGAGGGCGTGGACGCTGCGTGGCGCCCGCTGGCTGTCGAACGCGAGGTCATTCACGTGCGCGGCAGCAAGGATGTTTTTCTCAACGTCGACTCCACCGACCATGGACCGCTGCTCAATCCACTTCTTCCCAAAGGCGATCCGCCGATCGCTCTTAAGTGGACCCTTTACGATCCCGACCTCAATACGCTTCCGCTCTACGCGATGAATGTGGCGTCGAATTGGGCGGAGTTCTCAGCCGCGCTTGCCCGGTGGTGCTGGCCCACGCAGAATCTGGTTTACGCGGATGACCATGGGCACATCGCCTACCACGCCATCGGCAAGGTGCCGCTGAGGTCTGCCGGCCTGGTCGATGTTCCCATCACCGACAGCGTGCACGAGTGGCAAGGCTATATTCCGTTCGACGCAATGCCCTACGCCGTCGATCCTCCATCGGGTTTTCTGGCCACGGCCAATTCGCGCGTCACTACCGACAAATCTCTTTACCCGATCACCGACGACTGGATTGCTCCCTATCGCACCGAGCGCATTTATAAAATGCTCGATGGCCGCGACGAGCTTACACCGAAGGACATGCTGGCCGCACAAACCGACATCTACAGCGAAGTGGACGAGGAGATGGGTGATCGCTTTGCCTTTGCCATCGACCACACGCCCGGCCCCGAAGGCAACGGTGACGCTCGCATGCGGCAGGCGGCCGACTTGATGCGCAAATGGGATGGCCGGCTCACCACCGACTCCGTCGCCGCATCACTCGTTACACAGACGCGTGCCGCGCTGTGGCCGCTGATTCTGGAGCCGAAGCTGGGCAAGCTGGAGGACGATTACCACTGGAGCGAAAAGGATTTCGCCGAAGAAGAGATCATCATGCACGCCAAGCCGGAGTGGCTGCCAAACAACTACAGGAACTGGGACGCTCTGCTGGCCGCCGCGGTTCGCAAAGGTATGGATAACGGTCATGCGCCTGACGAGCTTTCGCAATGGACTTATGGAAGTTGGCACGAGATCGATCTCGAGCATCCGCTGGCGCGCTTCCTGCCATTCATCGGCCGCATAGCAGACATTGGGCCTGAGCCCATTGGCGGCGACGGCACCACCGTGAAACAGATCGGCCGCGACGTCGGTCCTTCGCAGCGCTTCACCATGGATTGGAGCAACATCGACGGGTCAACCGAGAATATCGTGCTGGGCGAGAGCGGGAACCCGTTGAGCCCCTATTTCCGCGACCAGTGGAACAACTGGTACAACGGAACGACATTCACTTTGCCCTTTACGCCAGCTGCTGTAGCGGGCGCGACCCGCCATACCCTGCGACTTCTGCCGTAAAAGGGCGGGCGACCAAGGGAACGAAGGGACGAGGAACGAGGATCGGCGATGGCCGCGGTGAACGAATCGAAGCACGGTTGGAAGCGATTTGCCGGGCCAGCGGTGATTCTCCTCGCAGCCTTCGTTGCAATCGTTCCGCAGCTCATTCGCGGCAACTCCTGTGGCCACGACTTCGATGTCCATCTCGTCTCCTGGCTCGATTGCGTCAACAGTTGGCGTCATGGCATTCCCTATCCACACTGGGCGCCTAGCCCCAATTACGGCGCGGGCGAACCGCGTTTCGTCTACTATCCGCCGCTCACCTGGATGCTGGGAGCAGCCTTGGGCCTGGTACTTCCGTGGCCAATCGTTCCCATCGCACTCACCTTTCTCACCCTGGCCGGCACCGGCCTGGCCACGCGCGCCCTGGCTCTTGAGGCGCTGGACGATACACCAGCCACACTCGCCGGCTGCGCGGCACTCTTTTCCGGCTACGCGCTTTTTACTGCTTATGAACGGGCTGCCTTCCCCGAGTCCGCCGGCGGTTTCTGGATTCCGCTTCTGCTTCTATATCTGCTGCGCGATCGCAATTCCTCCGCGCCGCTCGTCCGCCGCGCATTCGACGGTTCAACAGTTCCGCTCGCACTTGCCGTTGCCGGTTCCTGGCTCTCAAACTTGCCTCTTGGTGTAATCGCCGGATACCTGCTGGCAGGCGGCGCGCTTTTATGGGCCCTCTTGAATCGAACCTGGGCACCAGTGCTTCGTGCCGCGGTTTCAGGCGCCCTCGGCTTCGGTCTCTCTGCGCTCTTCTTGCTCCCCGCCGCCTGGGAACGCTCATGGGTCGACTTCCAGCAGGCATCGCAGGACCCCGGCGCCAGAATCGAGGAAAGCTGGCTGTTCAGACACAACGCCAATCCAATGCTCGCAGTGCACGACCAGGTCCTGCGCCAGGCCTCCTGGATCGCCGTCTCGATGATTGCTGTTGCCGCCCTCGGTTTGCTTGTGAGCTGGCGACGGGGCACGCTGCCCATCCCCAAAAACTCCGGCTCCCGCCATTGGTGGATCCCTTTGGCGGCCATTCCCATCGTCGTCCTCTTTCTCCTGTTGCCCATCTCACGGCCGGTCTGGCTTATGCTCCCCGAGATGCGCTTTCTCCAGTTTCCCTGGCGGTGGCTTGAAGCCGTTGAAGCGCCAATGGGCATTTTCTTCGTTGTGGCGATTTGGTCTTCCAGCCGCCGCGCTCGCATCATAGCCGTTGCCGCATGTAGCGCGGCTTTCCTGGCAGCGACGGTCTTTGCGGGCACCCATTTTTTCCTGGTCTGCTACCCCGAAGACACTGTGGCTTCCGTGCTGGTCGATTACCGCGTCGACCCGGGATTTGAAGGACTGAATGAGTACGAACCACCCGGATCAGATAACTCGACCATAGCTTCCGGCCTTCCCGATGCCTGCCTCGTGACCGATCCAGCCGACGTTCTCGGTAAGCCGGATCCCGACGATCCCGACTCTAACCCTACCTGGAGTGCGGATCAGGGTAGTTGTCAGGCTACGTTCGCGGGCGTTGATGCCGGGCGCGGCAACCCCGAGCACAGGGCTTTTCGCGCCACCGTCCCCCATCCCGGTTACCTGGTCCTGCGGCTCCTCAGATTTCCCGCGTGGCGCATTCGCTTGAACGGCCAGCCCATCACTGATTTGTCCAAACGGGAAGACGGCCTCGTCGTCGTACCCGTTCCGGAAGGTTCAGTCAATCTCACCGTCGACTGGACAACTACACCCGATGTGGTTTGCAGTCGCTGGGTAATCGCCTTGAGTGTGTTGCTGCTCGCGGCACTATGGTGGTTGGAACTCAGGTACAGGCATTCTCGTCTAAGATGATTGAAATGCCTGCGGACGTGAAATTGCTGCTTCAGGAAGGCGCCGAGTTGACTGATCAGGCGCTGGAGTCGCTAATTCCGTCTGCGGACACGGTTCCTGCGTCGATTCACGGCGCCATGCGCCACTCCGTTTTTGCCGGCGGCAAGCGGCTCAGGCCGGTTCTGGCCATGCAGGCGGGCGTCACCATCGCAGGCACCCTGCCCAGGGGAATCGAGCGGCTCGGTGCTGCGATCGAGATGCTCCACACCTACTCACTCATCCACGACGATCTACCCGCTCTCGACAACGACGACCTGCGCCGAGGCAAGCCCACCTGCCACGTAGCTTTCGGCGAGGCGATTGCCATTCTTGCCGGCGATGCGCTGCAAACTAGAGCCTTCGAAGTGTTGGCCGGTCTCGAGTGTCCGGCCGCCGCCACCGTGCAGATCATCAGCCTGATCAGCAATGCCGTAGGCACCTTGGACGGCATGATCGGTGGCCAGGTGCTTGATCTTGAGAGCGAGCATTTGAAACCTACACCGGAACTCGTCGAGGCCATCCATCGCGCCAAGACCGGTGCATTGATCCGGGTGAGCGTTGTAACCGGCGGCATTTTTGGCGGCGCGACAGCAGACGATGTCGCACGCCTTGACCGCTTCGGACGCAAAGCCGGTCTCGCATTCCAGATTGTTGATGACGTGCTCGACATGACAGTCGACTCGGCGCAATTGGGCAAGACGGCGGGCAAGGATCAGGCCACTGAGAAAGCCACCTGGCCCGCAGTCTACGGAATTGACCAGAGCCGGCGCGACGCGGCGCAATTAATCGAAGAGGCGTTCGCCGCGCTCGCGCCGTATGGCAGTCGCGCCGAAGGTCTTAAAGCCGTCGCCCGGTACCTGGTCGAACGGAAGAACTAAGAGGGCATATCCGGGAGCGGGTACGGAGAGCGCGATTCGATCGTTGCTTGCTACTTCCCGAAAGCACGGCGAAGATTTTGGCCCTGGGCGGAGAGATCCTCGACTGCATTCTGCGCACGGCCGAGCACTTCATCGATCCGTTCAAGGTAACCGGGAAGAGCATTCCACCAGGCACATAAAGAATCCTGCTGGTCGATCAATGCCAGGGCGGTGCCGGTCACTGCGGTCAGCAGGCCTGCACGCCGATTTCCAGTAATCAGCAGCGCTCCGCTTGCAGCCAGAGTGCTTGCAGCCGCAATCCTGATCCAATTTGCGGACTTCTCATTGTCAGCGGGCGTTGCGCCTACTGAATCCTTTGCCCCTTTGGTGAGCGGCACAACTACCATAACCCCTCCTTCAGCATTCGATGCCAAAGCCCGGCAGCGTGGGAAGCAGATTGCGTACAAAGTATGTCTCACATGCGAGTTTCAATTTGATTCTTCCTACATGATCGTCGCCAAAGCCGGCCCTCGCGAGCCGCTGATCATCCTAATCCAGATCGATTTCGCGTAGCGGCTTGCCTTCGGGGGCATCTTTCGCCTTTCGCATCGCCTCTTCGAATTTCTTTTGCAGCAAGTCGGCCTTGTTCTTCTCCGCGTCAACACTCTGGCGGAAGATGGACTCCGTACGCTCACCATGCTCGCGCATCGCCTTGGCCGCCGTCTCCAGGTCTTCAAACATCCGCTTTCGCGGCGCGGAGGTATGACTGACCAGGACACCAGTTGCTGCATCGATCTTGAGCATTGCCCCGCAATCCGGACAAGCCACTTCAAACGTCTTTTCCTTGTTCTTAGTCATTTCCAACTAAAATTGTATGCGCTGCGGCCGGTTTTCGCACGCAAGCGCACGATCCGCCCTCTCGCCACGTGCCAAACTCTTTCCCTGGTTCTGATTGACACGGGTGCGCCCCCGAGGAAAAGATGAATGCGCTGGACGTTTGCCGCCGGCGTGCGCCTCAATGGCGATTGATCTCCGGCGAACCCAATCTCCTTTCAGGAAGAATCAAATGCGGCTGAAACGATCGCTTCCCTTGCTTGGAACTTCGGCGTTGCTCTTTGCTTGTGTCTTCATGGCAGCCGGCAAGACGCCGGGCCCAACCTCTGATCCCACTGCAGAGGGCGCCCTCAGTTCGACGCCGCTGAAGGTCGACCGCCTCGATCCCTCGATCAACAGCATCATTCCGGCCGGCGCCATGCTCGAACGCATCGCCACGGGATTCACTTGGGTCGAAGGCCCGGTTTGGGACCGCGGCAGCTTGTTCTTTGCGGAAATTCCGTCGAACAGCATTCGGCGGTGGACGCCGGGCAAAGGCGTCAGCATCTTTCTTCAGCCCAGCGGCTATAAGGGCTCCGCTCCGTATGGCGGTAAGGAATCAGGCTCGAACGGCATGACGCTCGACACGCGCGGCCGGTTGACCGTCGCGGGCCACGCGCAGCGCGATGTGTTTCGCTTCGAATCGCTCGACGCCAAAGGGCCAATCACTATCCTTGCCGACAGCTACCAGGGCAAGCGCCTCAACAGCCCCAATGATTTGGTTTATCGCTCTGATGGATCGCTCTACTTCACCGATCCGCCTTACGGACTGCGCACGCAAAACGACTCCGACCCTGAAAAGCAGCTCAAGGTCAACGGCGTCTACCGCATTCCGCACGCGATTGAGCACAAGCCCGGCGCGTCGCCCGCCAACGCTGATTTGCAGCTCGTCGTCAACGATCTGCCGCGGCCCAACGGAATCGCATTCTCACCCGATGAAAAATATCTTTACGTTAACAACTCGGAGCCGAAGAGGATCTGGATGCGGTATCGCGTGAAGTCCGATGGCACGTTGGCCGATCCCAAGTTGCTCTACGATGCAACGGCCGATCCGCGGGTCGGCGGCCCTGACGGCATGAAGGTTGATATGGAGGGAAACATCTACAGCGCAGGCCCCGGCGGCGTCTGGATCTTTTCACCGGAGGGCAAGCCCCTGGGGACGATCGTGATGCCCGAGCGCACCGCCAATGTGGCTTGGGCCGGCCCTGATCGCAAGACGCTTTACATCTGCGCAAGCACAAGCATTTATCGCGTGCATCTCAAGATTGCCGGTGAGCCTTTTGTGAAAACCAAGTAGCAGAGTACGTGGCGCCCCGCCGTGGATTCGTCCTGATAAAGCCGAGTCATATGGATAGATCGAATGGATACGAAGGGATTGCGCCGGAATTTCTGGCTCGCCGTGGCCGAGGTCGTTCAACCGGCGTGGGCGTGAATGAAGTGCGGAAGTGGGCCAGAGCGCTGCCGCCAGGAGCTGCGGTAATTGATCTGGGCTGTGGACCCGGTTTTCCAGTAACCGAGGTCCTGGTCGTCGAAGGACTGAATGTCTTTGGTGTGGATGCAGCGCCATCCTTCGTCGAGGCATTCCGGCGCAATCTCCCGAATACGCCGGTGGTCTGCGAAGCCGTCCAGGATTCGAAGTTCTTTGATCGAACCTTCGACGGGGTCTTGGCATGGGGGCTCATCTTCTTGCTCTCTGCCGAGGACCAGCAGCGCCTGATCCAAAGGTTCGCCGACATACTGGCGCCGGATGGCCGCCTGCTGTTTACGTCGACTGCAGAACCGCAGGTGTGGAGCGATGCGATGACGGGATTGGAATCACGCTCCCTTGGGGCCCCGGAGTACCGCCGCCTGCTCTCTGAAGCGGGCTTTTCCTCAACCGATGAATATGAAGATGTAGGTCAAAACCATTATTTCGACGCCAAGAAGGGAAGCGTGAGCATCTCGCCCCGGCGCCCCTGACCCCTGTCGTCATGTCACCGGGCCCGGATTGAAAAGCACGAAATCGTTGTGCAATCCACAATGGTCGGCCCAGGTTTTCTTGCGCCCGCTCGCAACCTCAAGAATGAGCCGGAAAATCTCCCACCCTACGTCTTCCACCGTCGCCTCGCCCGTCGCAATCGTTCCGGCATTCACGTCGATGAGGTCAGGCCAGCGCGCGGCGAGCCCGCTGTTCGACGCAACTTTGATCACTGGCGCCATTGCCAGTCCATACGGCGTGCCGCGGCCTGTCGTAAAGATGTGCATATTCATTCCCGCGGCCAATTGCAATGTGCCGCAGATAAAATCGCTGGCCGGCGTCGCTGCAAACACCAGCCCCTTCCGCGTCACGCGTTCGCCCGGACCGGCGACGCCCATCAGCGCCGTGCTGCCGGCCTTGGCAATCGATCCCATCGCCTTCTCGACAATGTTGGCCAGCCCGCCCTGCTTGTTGCCGGGTGTGGGATTCGCCGAGCGATCAGCCCCGCCCACGCGCAGATACTCGTCGTACCACGCCATCTCGCGGACAAAATCCCGCGCAACCTCCTGCGTGGCCGCCCGCGCCGTCAGCAGATGCGCCGCGTCGCGCACCTCTGTCACCTCTGAAAACATCACCGTCGCCCCGGCGCGCACCAGCAGGTCAGCGGCAAAGCCTACCGCCGGATTTGCCGTCACACCCGACATCGCGTCCGATCCGCCGCACTGCAATCCGACCACGAGATCGGCAGCTGGGCACGTCACGCGCCGCCGCTGATTCAGCCGCGCCAGCTTCTTCTCGGCCAGCGCCATAATGTTCGCAACAATCTCGCCAAAGCCCTCATGCGCTTCCTGCATCACAGCAACGCTTGGCTCTTCCTCAAGAACAGGCAATGCGCCGGCAGGCATCAGCCGCACCGGCTGCATCTTTTCGCAGCCCAGGCTTACCACCATCAACTCGCCGCCAAAGTTGGCGTGCTGCGCAAGATTACGAAGCGTGCGAATGGGAATCGCCGCTCCCGGCGCATCAATTGCCACTCCGCACCCGTAGGGGTGTGTGATTGCCACCACATCGTCCACATTGGGATAGCGCGGCAACAACTCAGTCTTCATCCGCTTTACCGCGTAGCCCACAGTCGCGGCCACACATTGCACGGTCGTGCTGATGCCAAGAATATTTTTCGTCCCGACGGAACCATCGGGATTCCGATAACCCTCGAAGGTGTATCCCCCGAGCGCTGGCAACGGATTGGGTGTCGCTGTGGCCAGGGGACACGACGCAAGCGGCGGTGCATCGGGCGGCGTCATCAAGCCTTCATGCACCCAACCGCCGCGACGGATGGCCCTGTTCGCAGTTCCAATCGTCAGGCCATAGCGAACGATCGCATCGCCTTCAGCCAGGTCTGTGAGCGCGACCTTGTGCGCCTCGGGAATCGCGTCTGCCAGCACAAGCCCGTCAGCAAAACGTGTGCCCGCAGGCAATCCGCCTTCGTTCACCACAACTGCGACATTGTCGCGCTCGTGAACGCGAAGATATCGAGGCTCGCAGGCCAAGCTCATCTCTCCATCGTAGACCTGTTACTGCGCCCCAGCGTGTTCTCGCGCTTCCTACTCCGTCGCTCTCTGTTTCACCGCACCAAGCACGGCCGTTTCGGATCGAACTTCCACCCCGGAATGAGAAACTGCATGGCCATCGCATCGTCGCGCGCTCCAAGCCCCTTTGCCTGATACAACTCATGCGCCCGCTCGATCGCATCCAGATCCAATTCCACGCCCAACCCGGCGCTCTGCGGCACCTCGATCTTGCCTGCCCTGATCTGCAGTGGGTTGCGCGTCAGATGCTGCCCATCCTGCCAGATCCAGTGCGTATCGACAGCCGTAATCGCGCCCGGCGCAGCGGCTGCTACATGTGTCACCATGGCCAACGAAATATCAAAGTGATTATTCGAATGCGATCCCCACATCAACCCATTCTCGCGGCACGTCTGCGCCACCCGTACCGCACCCTGCATCGTCCAGAAGTGTGGATCAGCAAGCGGAATGTCCACGGCGTGCAGCGCAATCGCGTGCCTCAGCTCGCGCCAGTCCGTCGCAATCATGTTGGTCGCTGTCGGCAGGCCCGTCGCCTCGCGGAACTCCGCCATGATTTCGCGCCCCGAAAACCCGTGCTCCGCGCCGCAGGGATCCTCGGCATACGCCAGAACATCCTGCTTGCCCTTGCACAACGCAACTGCTTCCTTCAGGCTCCATGCGCCGTTCGGGTCGAGGGTGATGCGCGCGTTGGGGAATCGCTTATGCAGCGACTCCACGATCTTCATCTCTTCCGCACCCGCCAGCACGCCGCCCTTCAGCTTGAAATCGTTGAACCCGTACTGCGCCTGCGCCGCCTCGGCCAGCCGGACAATTGCATCCGGCGTCAACGCTTCCTCGTCGCGCATGCTAAACCAGCCGTTCGCATCCTTGGCCGCACGCCGGTAGTCCAGGCCCGTCTTTCTGCTGTCGCCAATGAAGAACATGTAGCCCAGCACTGGCACACTCGCCCGCTGCTGTCCTTCGCCAAGCAGCGCCGCAACAGGCTTGCCGAGGAACTGCCCAAGCAGATCCAGCAGCGCCGACTCAATCGCAGTCATCGCGTGAATGGTCACGCGCAAATCGAACGTCTGCTGCCCGCGTCCTGTCGCGTCGCGAGCGCCGAAGTGTTCCTGCACCGCGTTAAGAATCGCATTGAAGTCGAAGGTCTCGCGCCCCACAACCAACGGCGCCGCTTCTTCCAGAACCTTGCGAATCTTCTCGCCACCTGGGACTTCGCCCACTCCGGTCTTGCCCGCCTCGTCTCTCAGCAAGACAAGATTGCGCGTGAAATACGGCCCATGCGCGCCGCTCAGGTTGAGCAGCATGCTGTCCCGCCCAGCTACGGGCACCACGCGCATCTCCGTCACACGCGGCGATTTTCCTATCGGACCGATCCCAACACTGCTTGCCTCGTTCTCTTCCGGTGATTTCATGCCTCTCCGCTGCCGCACATCATAGCATCGGGAATATGTCGCCCTTTGCACGATTGCGTCACCCAACTTTACAGACCCGCGCTCCATCGCATAAAAGTTGGAGATCAACGCTCGGGGAGGGAAACATGAACCGAAGAGAATTTCTGGCTTCAACCGGCGCGGCGGGAATCGCCGCCGCCACCGCAGCCTCACCGGCGTCTGCCAACGCGTCCCCCGCTTCTCAGCCTGTCCTGATGAAACTCGGCGACCAGACCGAGCCTACGAACGAGACGCACCTCAAATATCTCGCCCGTTATAGCGTGCGCAACATCTGCGGCTACCCGCAGATCGACGGCGACCGGCTCTACGCCACGGTCGACGAGCTCAAGCGCATCGTCGATATGGCCGGTAAATACGGAATCAGCATCGACTGCATCGCGCCGCCGTTCCTTGCCTCTTCCTATATCGACACGGAAAAGCATCCCGCCATCATGCTCGCTGAAAGCCCCGAGCGCGACCGCGACATCGAGCAACTGCAAACGCTCATCCGCAACTGTGCGCAGGCCGGAATCCCGTCGATCAAATACAACATGAGCATCCTTGGCGTGCTGCGTACCGGCCGCGTGCCCGGCCGCGGCGACGCGCTCTACCACCAATGGAAGCTCTCTGAAGCGCATCCGAAAACTCCGCTCACTCGCGCGGGGGTCGTCAACGCCGACGCCTTCTGGGAGCGCATCACCTACTTCCTTGATCGCGTCATTCCCGTTGCCAACGAGTGCAAGATCCGCATGGCCTGCCATCCGCAAGATCCCGGCGTACCGCCCGAAGGCTACCAGGGAGTGAACCGCGTGCTCGGCACGATCGATGGACTCAAGAAGTTCATCACCATCCAGGAGAGCCCCTGGCACGGCCTCAATTTTTGCCAGGGAACGATCTCGGAGGACCTCGATGATCCGGGCACGCAGATCTTCGACGTCATCCGTTACTTTGGCAATCGCAAGAAAATCTTCAACGTCCATTTCCGCAACATTCGCGGCCATCGTGACGACTTCATTGAAGTCTTTCCCGACGAAGGCGACGTCGATTTCGTCAAAGCCATCCGCGTCTACAAAGAAATCGGCTACCCGTATATGCTCATGCCCGATCATGTACCGCTCGCCGCAGACAACGCCGACCCCGGTTCACTGCAATCCTTCGCCTTCTGCTACGGCTACATTCGCGCGCTTATTCAGGCGGTCAGCGAAGAAGCCTGAGCCGGCGCCTCGGCATGGTACCGTAAAAACGAAACCGAATCACCGCACGCATCCCCCGCATCATGAGGACAGTTTTGGTTGAAGCGCGGCAATCGCGAGTTCGCTATCTCATCATCACTATCCTCTTCATCGTCAGCTGCTTCAGCTTTGCAGATCGCTCGGCGCTCTCGCAGGCCGCCTCGGTCATGCCCAAAGGCATGAACCTGAACGCAGCGAGAATGGGCTATCTGCTCTTTGCCTTTGGCTGGGCCTACGCGCTTGGGCAATTACCTTCCGGCGGCCTGCTCGACCGCTTTGGATCAAAGCGCGTTTACGGCATTGCCATCATCGGATGGTCAATCTGCGCCTTTCTCACCGCATTCGCGGGCTATCTCGCCGCCAGCGCAGCCTTTACAGCGATCTTTGTTGTGCGGATTTTTTCCGGACTCTTTCAATCGCCGGTGTTCCCCGGCAACGGCCGCATCGTGGCCGCCTGGTTCCCGACCTCTGAGCGCGGGCGCACCTCGGCCATCTTCAATTCAGCGCAGTATTTCGCGCTGCCCATCTTCGCGCCCATCTTCGGATGGCTGATCCACATCGCCGGCTGGCGCAGTTGCTTCTGGTTCATCGGCGTGCTCGGCTGCGTGCTGACCGTCGTCTGGTACTCCAACATCTACGGCGTCAAAGAGCATCCCCGCATCTCACCCGCCGAGGTTGAAACCATCGAACGCGGCGGCGGACTGGTCAACACCGACTCAGCCACGAGCGCCAAAAAGAACACGCTCACCTGGGCCACGGTCAAGAAGCTGCTCAGCTATCGCATGCTGGTCGGCGTCTACATTGGCCAGTTTTGCATCACCACCCTGACGTGGTTTTTTCTCACATGGTTCCCGCTTTACCTTGCGCAAGCCCGCCACATGTCGGTGCTCAAGGTTGGTTTCGCTGCCGCAGTGCCGGGACTTTGCGGAGGCATCGGTGGAATCCTGGGCGGCGTCATCTCCGACAAACTGCTGCAACGCGGCCACTCGCTCAGCTTCGCGCGCAAGGTTCCCATCATGGCGGGCATGGGGCTTGCCATCTGCATTATCGCCTGCAATTACTCCTCGTCGCAGAGCCTCATGCTGTTCTTCATGTCGCTCTCGTTCTTCGGCAAGGGAATCGGCGCACTCGGTTGGACCGTCGTCTCCGACACTTCGCCGAAGGGCATGGTGGGCATGAACGGCGCGCTCTTCAATCTCTTCGGCAATCTGGCCGGAATCACGACGCCGCTCATCATCGGTCCCATTGTGGTCAGGACGCACTCCTACAACGGCGCGCTGGTCTTCATCGCCTGCATTGCCTTTTGCGTGATCTTGAGCTACGGCCTGATTGTCGGCGAGATCAAGCGCCTGGACTTCAGTTCGCCTCAGGCCGCTTGAGTGCTTGCCATTGTTGCCCCGCTTGTTTATACCGTGGCAAAGTCGGCGGAAAAATGTGGGAGACCACGCATACAATCGCCAAAGGAGATGGAACAATGCCCGACGGCCCCGGCAATCTTCAACACAACGCATTCAAGCAGGCTCTCTCGCGGTGTGAGCGCCAGGTGGGGCTCTGGTGCGCATTGGCAAGCCCGATCGCGGCGGAAATTCTGGCGGGCGCCGGCTTCGATTGGATCGTCATCGATGGCGAGCACGCGCCCAACGACATCTCCACGCTGCTGCCGCAGTTGCAGGCCATGCGTGTCGGAACCGCTGAACCGGTCTTCCGCGTGCCGTGGAACGACCCTGTCATCATCAAGCGCGCGCTCGACGTGGGCGCACGGTCGTTGCTCATTCCTTTTGTGCAAAATGCCGACGAGGCGCGCAAAGCCGTGGCCGCCGCGCGCTATCCGCCGCTCGGCATTCGCGGCGTGGCCGTCACTCCTCGCGCAACCGACTATGGCCGCGCGCAAGGCTATCATCGCAACGCGCATCTCGAAACGTGCGTGCTCGTCCAATTGGAGACAAAGACGGCTTTGAACGAGATTGAAGCAGTTGCCGCGGTCGAAGGCGTCGATGGCATCTTCATCGGCCCCAGCGATCTGGCTGCGGCCTTCGGCCATCTCGGCAATCCCAAGCATCCTGAGGTGCAGGCGGCCATCAAGGATGCTGCCGCGCGCATTCGCGCCGCTGGCAAATCTGCGGGCTTTTTGACAGGAAACGTCGACGATGCCGAAGCTTTCTTCGAGATGGGCTTCAACTTCACCGCCGTCGGCAGCGACGTTGGCATTCTTGCGCGCAACGCCGAAAGCATCGCTGCGCGGTTCCACAAGTCGTAACCGCGGTTGCACCCTTGCCGGGTGCCCCGTCCAAGCTTCGCTTGGGCGGGACGTTCGCTAACTTGCTGACTCGCCGACTTGCCGCTTCTACGCCGCCGCCGTCGCCGCAGTCTTGACGTTGATCACGTGATAAATGGCCGGTTCCGTGCCCACGTTCTTGAACCCGTGCAGCTGGTTTGATCCATTGAAGATCACCGATCCTGGACCGACCCGGATCCACTCGCCATTCGAAAGCGTCTCCACCGTGCCCTGCCTCAGGATGATCAGTTCCTCGTTGGGATGCTTGTGCGGCGGGTGCGGGGACTTACCGGGGTTAAGGGTCGTTATATGAATTTCGAGGTTCTCGAGGGTTGCCGTCGGCGTGCTGCACACCGTTCGTACCGAGCCGTTCGCGTTCGGCTTGTCGACAAACGAGTTCCAATCAAAGACGTGTGATCCCATCACGGGCTCTGGATCAGCGGCAAGCGCCAATCCCTCGCCCAGTACGGCGGTTGCGGCCAGCGCGGTAAACAATTCTCTGCGATTCATGCATAGTTCCTTTCCCGTTGCACCAGTTCCAGCCAAGTGTACGTCAGAGGGTGGAATGCCGGCTGATCGTGAGCGCCCTCCCCGGGAGCTAGTGTGGTGGGTCAGAAGTTCGTTGAAGAACAACCGCAGATCCTTCGACTCATTTTGGCGCAAAACGCGCCAAAATTCGCTCAGGATGACAGATTGTTTTGTGATGCGAACTTCTGACTCAGGACACTAGCTTCGTCAGTTCCGCTCTACCGGCAGAGCCATCCGCCATCCACCACCAGCACGTGCCCCTGGATATAGTTTCCGGCCTCGGAAGCCAGCAAAACTGCTGCGCCGGCCAGGTCTGAAGGCAATCCCCATCGTCCCATGGGAATCCGGCTCAAAATCGCCTGCGAGCGCACGGGATCGGCACGCAGCGCCGCCGTGTTGTCCGTCGCCATGTATCCCGGCGCGATCGCGTTCACATTGATGCCCTTGTCTGCCCATTCATTGGCCAGTGCCTTGGTCAGTTGCGCCACCGCGCCTTTTGACGCCGCATATCCCGGCACCAGGATCCCGCCCTGGAACGAAAGCAGCGAAGCCGTGTTGATGATCTTGCCGTGCCCTTGCTTGAGCATCAGCCGGCCTGCGTACTGGCTCAGAAACCACACGGCATTCAAATTGGTATTGATGACTGAGTTCCAGAACTCCTCAGAGTGTTCGGCCGCAGGCGCGCGCTTGATGGTTCCCGCGTTATTCACCAGGATGTCGATCGAGCCGAATTCCTTCACCGTGTCATCCACCAGCATCCGGCAGATGGCTTTATCGCACACATCGCCCGAACGCGTTATGAATCTCGCGCCGGTCTTCTTCACTTCCTCGATCGTCGAGTCCAGAACCTTGTCGTAATTGTGCAGCGTCACGTTCGCGCCTGCCTGCGCAAACGCAGTGGCGATTCCGGCGCCAAGGCCCTGGCCCGATCCGGTGACCAACGCGTTTTTTCCCTTGAGGCTGAAGAGATCGAGAATTCCCATGCGCTTTGCTCCTTTTGTCGCGAGATTTGGGGCGCCGCGGCGCTCGCATCAATTATCCTCGCGACACCTCAACCCCGTAAGGTTCGCAATGGGACAGCTTGAACCAGCCTTGAAGGGTACGGGCATCAGCCGGTACATCAAAGGGTCCCAAATGATGGGGCTTTAGCCCAGGCTATGCTTTCAAACTCACCGGCTGCGTAATCTTGGCAGGCCGATTGAAGGGCTGGATTTTGCAGCCTCGCACTCTATCTGCTCGTGACGCTGATTACATACTTCTCTTACAAACTCAATTACTCTGCCCTTTGCCGGACCCGTAACCTCGCCACCCGTCGCAACCGATTCGCGGGCCGGCGTCGGATCTGCACCGCCAGAAATCCCGTTCGGCCGGATGGCACTATGAAGAGGCCCAACTCATCCATGCAGCTCACACGCGGCGCCGACTACGCGGTGCGCGTGATGATTCAGTTGGCTTCGCCTGAAAGTGATGGCCGTCTCTCATTGCCTGGGCTTGCTGCGGCCACGGACGCTCCTGAGAGCTTTCTCTCCAAGGTGTTGCAGTCGCTGGCACGGGCCGGGCTCATCACCTCGCGGCGCGGCCAGGCGGGTGGTTTTCGCATCACTCCGCGCGGTCGCGATTCCTCCATGCGCGAAGTCATTGAGGCGGTCGACGGCCCCATCTGCCTGAACGTTTGCCTCGCTCATGGACCATCGTGCACCAGAAAAGCGCAGTGCCCTGCGCATCCTGTTTGGGCGCGTGCTCAACGGGCTTTGTTCGACGTTCTCTCGAGCGTCACGGTCGCTACGATGGCTGCCCAGGCTCAGGCACCAGGCCGGGCTAATGCGCCGGCAGCTATTCCCGGTCTTCATCCGCATGCGAATCCAGCCAAATGATAGGCACTGAGCAAGAGCTTGTAACGGGACAGTTGCCAACTTTCCGTGCGTGGTGTTTCAATTGGCTTATTGAAACAGGGGTGCTCCACGCGTTGTGGGGCTGAGAAATACCCTCGAACCCGATCCGGATAATACCGGCGTGGGAAGCTTTCTCCGACCGAGCGGCATTCTTCCTCACCTCACTTCGTTGCGCAAGCTCCTTTGTTTCAGGCAACACCGAAACGAAGGTTCCCTATGCACGCAGGCGCTGTCATTTCTCGAAACGCAAAGCCAAACCCCGCACGCCCACGAAGCCCGCTCATGGCTTTTCTCACCTTGACCATCGCACTCGGTGCGCCAGCCGTCACAATCGCTCAAGGCCAGCAGCAAACCGCGTCGAGTTCAACGACGGCTCCGCAAGACACCCAGCAAAACCCGGTTCCGAACGAGCAAAAGCCCGCCCCGGTCACCACCACCGTCATCGTTCACGGCCAAGTGCAGGACAACTATCTGCCCGAATCCGTTACGGTGGGTACACTCACCGCTGAGAAACTTGAGGACGCGCCGCTCTCTGCCTCCGTCGTCACTCGCGATCTGCTCAACGACCAGGTTTCGCGCCTGCTTTCTGACGTGGTAATCAACGATGCCGCCGTCGGCAACGACTACGTGCCCGTGGGCTATTACGGCGACTACCAGATTCGCGGTTTCCCTCTCGACCTGGCTACCGGGTTCGAGATCAACAGCATGACCATCGCCGGCGAGCAGGATGTTCCGCTCGAAAACAAGCAGAGCGTCGAAATCCTGCACGGACTCGCCGCGGTGGAGAGTGGCGTGGCCTCGGCCGGCGGGCTCATGGATTACGTCACCAAACGCCCGGCCAATATTCAGGATCTCGATTTCGCTACCGATCATCGCGGAACTGCCTACGGAGCCGTCGACCTCGGCCGTCTTTTCGGCAGCCGCAAGCAAGTGGGCACGCGCGTGAATCTGGCCGGCGAGCGCATCGTCACCTACATGAATGACACCAACGGCTGGCGCACCATGGGCGCGGGCGCGGCCGACTGGAAGCTGAATCCCGCAACCATCCTGAAGGGCGACTTCGAGTACCAGCACAAGACCGAGCGCGACGGCAGCGGCTATCAACTTCTCGGCGGCTCAACGCTACCCGACATCAACCGCATCTATCGCTCAACCATGTTGGGCGATCAGTCCTGGAGTACTCCCGACACCTACGACGCGTTCAATGCCAGCGTGCGCCTCGATCACAACTTTTCTCCGTCGTGGCTCGCCTTCGCCACCGCCGGCCTCAGCCACTCGCTCATCCAGGACAACGTCCTCTACGTCTACGGCTGTTACTACGAAACCGAGTGCAATACCGGCCCTCCTCCGGATCCATTCTTCTTCGCACCCGACGGCACCTACGATGTCTACGACTACCGCGACCCCAACGAGCTGCGCATTGACGCCGAGGCGGAGGCTCTGGTCACGGGCCACATCAAAACCGGCGCAGTCACGCACGACATCGCCGCCGGAGGCGAACTATTCATGCGCAGAGTGCAGCAGCCCGGCTTCTACACGGTCGCGAATCCATACGATCCCAGCGGCGTTGTGCAGGACGGCGCTGTCTACACCTACATCGGTTCGGCAAACATCTACCAGCCCATCGCTGCAGTGCCGCCGCCCGGCACACCGAACTCCCTTGAGCCAACGCTCGAGTCCGCCGGACCGCGCCGCCTTTGGGAGGACAGCCACCAGGCCGCGGCCATCTTGCAGGATCGCATCAATCTCCCCGGCCGTATTCAACTCATCGCCGGCGCTCGCTACGATGCACTCCACGACCACAACTACTCCGCATACGCATCGTGCGCGGATTTCACCGATCCCTCCGCGTGCGCGCCGGACCTCACCAACAAACCCGTCTGGCTGCCGCAATTCGCGTTCACCTTCAACCCTGTCCGGAGCCTCACACTCTACACGAATTACGGCGTCATGCTTTCGCTCGGCCCGCAAGCGCCCTTTTGGACCGACAACGGCAGCCAGTTTCTCGATCCTTTCTTCACGCGCCAGTTTGAAATCGGCGCCAAGTACGAACCGGGCTCGCGCATTCTCCTAACCGGAGCGTATTTCCACATGCGCGCGCCGTTCTTCTACCCCAAAATGCTGGTAGCCCCCGACAGCAACTATCCGGCATGCGCATTTGATCTAGCGGCGCCAGCAAATCTCTGCTTCGAATCCGAAGGCCGAGAAACCCACAACGGCGCCGATTTCAACGTTGAAGGGAAAGCCGCCAACTGGCTTCGCCTTAACGCCTCGGCCGAAGTGCTGAACGCCACATCCACCGACACCGGCACACCGTCCTTCGACAACAGGCAGGTAATCAACGTGCCTCATCTGCACACCAATCTCTTTGCCGATCTCACGGTGCCTCGCGTCCACGGACTGCACCTGCTGCCCGGATGGGGCTACACCACGCGCAAAGAGGCCACACGCGACGACGCAGTCAGCGTGCCCGGCTACAATCTCTTCAACCTGGGAGCGCGCTACACTCCCGGCGGCGAGCAGGGCCGAGTCACCTTCCACATCTACGCCAACAACATCACCAACAAGCGCTACTGGTCTGATACAGGGGCCAGCCTCGGCGACACGTTCGTTTGGCTCGGCGCTCCACCAACCGTGCGTCTCGACGCGCACTACACTTTTTAGCTGTCAGTTATTAGCCTTTAGCCTGCGCCGTGACAAGTTAGATCAATTCGGCATGCGCGAAAAGCATGAAGCAAGTAGCTAAAAGCTGACAGTTGAAGGCTGAAAGCTCGAATGAATCGATGAGTTCACCAATCAAAGCGCACGGCATGGACGGCTCGCTGGTCCCGCCCGATTGGCCCCCGCTCACCCTAGCCGAATTGCGCGAGCTTCTCATCAACTTTCCGGCGATAGGCGAGCCAACCCGGATCCTCACCGTCAGCCCGCGACCGTTCTCCGCGGCCGGCGCTGTCGCCACACGCAATGCTCATGGGGGTGAGGCTCGCGTTTTCATCAAGCGCCATCACCGCGCTGTCCGGGATCGCGAAGGCCTGCTCGAAGAGCACCGGTTCCTCGCGCATCTTATCGCTCATGGCGCTTCTGTTCCGCGCATCTTCGCCTCGGCATCGGGCGACACCGCCGTTCAAATCGGCGATTCCACTTACGAGGTTCACGAGATTCCCAGCGGCATCGATCTCTACGAAGGCGCGATCTCGTGGACGCCCTTTCGCACCGCTGCTCATGCTTATTCCGCAGGCCAGGCTCTCGCGCGCCTCCATCTCGCCGCGAGCGACTTTGCCTCGCCTCCTCGCGCAGTTCGCCCGCTCGTGGCCAGCTTCACCATCTTCGCTGGGCAGCAACCCGCATCAGCACTTCATCGCTACTTCGCCGCGCGTCCATCTCTCGCCGATCACAAAGCCGTTCGCGCCTGCGCCGACCGGGCGCTTGCGATTCTGGCTCCATACCACGTCGAACTTGTGCCGCACCTGCCGGCGCTTGCCCCGCTCTGGACCCACAACGATCTGCACGCTTCCAACCTCTTCTGGAGCGACCCCGGCCCAGACGCCCGTGGAACTGCGATCATCGACTTCGGTCTTGCCGACCGCACCAACGCTGTGCACGACATCGCCCACGCCATCGAGCGCAACATCGTTGATTGGCTCGTCCTCGTCAATCATCCCGCGAACCCTGACGGCGTTCCCATCCATCTGGACCACCTCGAAGTGCTTCTCGATGGCTACGAGTCCATCCGCCCGCTCAGCGCCGAGGAGGCCGCTGCCCTGGCGCCCATGACCGCGCTCTGCCACACTGAGTTCGCACTCTCTGAGGCCGAGTACTTTCTCGGCGTGCTGCGCTCTGAAGAGAAGGCCGTCATGGCCTATGATGGCTGGCTGGTGGGTCACGCCCGCTGGTTCTGGAGCCGCCCCGGCTGTACGCTGCTCGATGCTTTGCGCCGCCGCGCCGACGCACCCCATTCACACGGAGCGAGCAGGCCATGACCGAAACCGCAATTGTCGCCTGGCTCGCCGCTCACGGCCTTGAGATCACCGGAGCCATCACTGCTGCGCTCGGCATCTGGCTCACCACCCGCCGCTTGCTCATCTGTTGGCCCGTCACCCTCATTTCGATCTTTCTCTACATGGTGGTCTTCTATCGGGCTGGACTCCTATCCGACGCGCTGCTGCAAGTGTTCTTTGTGATTTTTACGTTCTATGGCTGGTGGCATTGGTGGCGCGGAATGCGCCGGGAGGGTGAGGTCCGGGTCGCTCCGCTCCGGCGATCGAGCCTCGTCGTCGCCGTCGTCCTCGGTGTTCCGGGCAGCTTCGCGCTTGGCATCCTTGCGAAGCATCTCCATGCCGCACTGCCTTACCTTGACGCCGTACTGATGAGCTATTCGCTCGTTGCTACCTGGTGGCAGGCGCGCAAGCATATCGCCAACTGGTGGCTTTGGATCGTTGTCGACGCGGTGTACATTGGCGAGTACATCTACAAGGATCTTTGGCCAACGGCGCTGCTCTACGCGGGCCTCGTCGGTCTCGCCATCCTTGGCCTGCGCGACTGGCGCCGCGCCCCGATGGCCGCCGCCGAAATGTAGCGCCGGTCTCCAGGCCGGCTTTGGTTGGCCTATCCTTTCCGGAAAGGGTGGGAAGCGCTGCCTAAGTCGCCTCCTGTACCACGTTCTTTAGCGGCTCGCCCGTCAGATAGCGCCGCAACTCATCCGCCGCTGTGCGCAGCGCGCGTGGGGTAAACTCGGGTGTCGACGCGCCCACGTGCGGCGTAATCAGCAGATTCGGACAACTCCACAGCGGATGCCCATCAGGCAACGGCTCCGGATCAGTCACATCGAGCGCGGCACGGACCTTCCCCGCGCGCAGCGCTTCCACCAACGCATCGGTATCCACAACCGGGCCGCGCGCCGCATTCACCAGCAGCGCGCCCTGCCGCATCAGCGCAAGCTGGTGCGTGCCGATCAACCCCCGCGATTCCGCCGTCGCCGGCAGGATGAGTACCACCACGTCGGCCTTCGGCAACAAAATGTCCAGGTCGGATACTGCGTGCACCTCCGGCTCGGTGCGCGCTCTCCGCGCCAGGCGCAGTACTTCCACCTGGAACGGCTTCAGCATCCGTTCAATCTCCTTGCCGATGGCTCCGTAACCGATCAGCAGAATTGTTTTCCCGGTCAGTTCTTCCCCCAGCACCGGTGGATACATTTCGCGCGTATCACCGTGCAGTTCGGCACATAACTTGCTCGCTTCAAACCGGCGCTTCCATACGCCTGATCGCTGTATGTCGAGATACAGAGGAAAATACTTCAGCATCGCCAGGATCGCCGACACGGTCCATTCGGCCGTGGAGACATTGTGCGCTCCGTGCGCGTTGCAGATGGTCACATGCGGTCCCACAGTTCCGGGGATCCATTCCGTGCCGGCCATCATGGAGAGCACTAATTTCACGCCGCGCAGCCGCGGCCATGCGCGTATCGCCCGCGTCGAGTAAGGATCGGGAATCCACACGTCGATCTCGACGTCGTGCACCATCTTGTCAGACACGGGGATCAGCTCGATCCCTTCGGGGAAATCGCGAAACCAATCCTTTGACAACGTGGCTGGGTATCCGACTCGCAACATGAGCTTTTTGCCCCGACCGGCTGAACGCTCGTTGCCTTTATGCTATCCCAGCAAGTTCTCTCTGCGTGGTGCAGTTCGGAAAACGGCGACGCTTCCACTGGGCCGAAATCAAACCGCGAGCATCTCAGTGTAGACCGCCATGCCCACCACTGCATCCGCACCCAACGCGTCGAGGGCATCGACCTCCGTCTGGCTGCGGATGCCGCCCGCTACGATGAGCTGCTGCTCGGTCAGCTTGCGCAGCCGCGCCGCGGTCTCAATGGGAAAACCCTGCATCGTTCCTTCGGTGTCCACATGTGTATAGAGAAAAGCCGCGACGTAGGGCTCTAGTTGCGGAATCGCTTCGTCCGGCGTCAGCTCCACCTGCACCTTCCAACCCTTCACGGCAATGCGCCCATACTTCGTGTCGATCCCGGCCACAACGTGTTCCGCGCCCACGCTCTCTGCCATCTCCGCGGCGAAATCCGTATTCACTGTGCCTTCCGCGGAAAACAACGCCGATCCGATGATCACGCGTCTGGCACCCGCATCCAGCAACTGCCGCGCGCGCTCTATCGTGCGAATCCCGCCGCCCGCCTGGCAGGGCAGCCGCTTGGCAATCTGCTCCACCAGCGCGGAGTTGTCGCCCTGCCGCATCGCGGCATCCAGATCGATCAATTGGACCAGTGGATACTTTGAGAACTTCTCGATCCAGTATTCGAAATCGTCAAACGCCAGCCGCAGCTTCTCGCCCTGCATAAGCTGCACAATGCGCCCGCCGAGCAAATCGATCGAGGGAATCAGCATGGCAGCCTCACGGGAACGCCCACCTGAGCCAGTTCCTCTTTGAGCGATCGCGATGTCGAGACGCCGAAATGAAAAATACTCGCTGCGAGCGCGGCATCGGCTCTGCCGCGCGCAAACACATCGGCAAAATGCGCCACCGTTCCCGCGCCACCCGACGCAATCACCGGAATGCTCACCGCTTCGCTCACGGCGGCAGTTAAATCACAATCAAAGCCTGCACGCGTGCCGTCCGCATCCATTGAAGTGAGCAGGATCTCGCCTGCGCCCCGCTGCTCCGCCTCCCGCGCCCACTCCACCACGCGACGGCCCACCGGCTTGCGGCCCCCATGCACAAACACCTGTGCCTCGCGCACCGGATCAGCCGCCTGCGGGTCGCGCCGCGCGTCGATGGCAACAACGACCGCCTGCGCACCAAAGCTCGCGCCAATGGCGCTGATCAGCGCCGGGTCGGCCAGCGCCGCAGAGTTGATGCTCACTTTATCGGCCCCTGCTTCAAACACCTGCTCCGCATCGCGCGCCGACTTGATTCCGCCGCCCACACAAAACGGCACAAACAGCTCGCGCGCGGTGCGGCGCACCGTATCGAGCAATGTCTGCCGTCCCTCGTGCGTCGCCGTAATATCCAGCAGCACAATTTCGTCCGCGCCCTCGCGAGCATGCCGCGCCGCCTGCGTCGCCGGATCGCCTGCGTCGACAAGATCGACAAACTGCACGCCTTTCACCACGCGCCCCGCGTGCACGTCCAGGCAGGCGATGATGCGCTTAGTCAGCATGCGGTCGCCTTCGCGTCCCACGCAAGAAAATTCCGCAAAATCTTCAGCCCGGCCTCGCCTGATTTCTCCGGATGAAATTGCACCCCCATCACGTTCCCGCGCTCGACAGCTGCGGCGAACGGCTCAATATACTGTGTCACCGCAGCGGTATCCGCCGTGACCGGCCCTTTGTACGAATGCGTGAAGTACACGTACTCGCCCGGCTCAACTCCCCTCAGCAGTCGTGACCCGTTTCTCACATCCAGCGAATTCCATCCCACGTGCGGCACTTTTTCCGCGCTCTCCGCAAATCGCGTGCAGGATTCCGGAAAGATTCCAAGCCCCGGCTGCTCGGGCGCTTCCGTCGATCCCGCGTAGAGCCACTGCATTCCCACGCAGATTCCCAGGAACGGCACGCCGCGCTCAACAGCCGCGCCAATCGCACCCGTCAGCCCCGTTGCGTCGAGCCGCTGTGTCGCTGCAAAATGCCCCACGCCCGGCAACACAATCCGTTCCGCCGACTCTACAAGCGACAAATCGCCGTCCGTCACCACAGTCTCCGCCCCGAGGTGCCGCAGCGTCTTCAGCACCGACGTCAGATTGCCTGCCTTGTAATCGATGACGGTGATGCGCATCAAAGCAAACCCTTTGTCGACGGCAGCATCTCGCCCAGTTGCTTATCTCTCGAACACGCCACGCGCAGCGCGCGAGCAAACGCTTTGAAAATCGCCTCAATCTTGTGATGATTCGAGCGCCCGTACATTGTCATCACGTGCACATTGGCCCGTGCGCCGCGCGCGAACCCCTCGAAAAAGTCCGTCACCAACTCCGTCTGCAGGTCGCCCACCAGCCGTGTCCGCACCTTCGTATCAACCGCAAACGCCGCGCGCCCGCTCAAGTCCACAGCAGCAACGGCGAGCGTCTCATCCATCGGCATCACAAAGTATCCCGCGCGCAGAATGCCCCGTTTCTCGCCCAGCGCTTTGTTAAATGCCTCGCCCAGCGCGATGCCCACATCCTCCACCGTGTGGTGCTGGTCGACATCGAGATCGCCGTCGCACTTCAATTCGAGATCGAATGCGCCATGACGTGTGAAAAGCTCGAGCATGTGATCGAAAAACCGAATCCCGGTTGAAACTGTGTATTGGCCCTTTCCTTCAATGGCGAGCTCGATCTCAATGCGCGTCTCCGTCGTATTTCGCGCAATCGTTGCCACGCGCGCGTCTCGCCCGCCTGGGCGTTTGCTTTTCCTTGTGCCTCTCTTCGCAGTCATCGTTTCCCGCTCTCCGCCCGCAGCACCTTGAGCGCATCGTTCAGCGCTGCAACTGCCTTCTTCATCTGCTCGCGCGTTCCAATGGTGATGCGCACACACCCATCGCAACCCGGATCACTTGACCGATCGCGCACCAGCACTCCCGCGGCGCGCATCAGCCGCACAAACTCCGCATGCTGTGTGCCAATGTCTACCAGCACGAAATTCGTGCAGCTCGGCCAGCGCCGCACTCCAGAAGCATCGAGCGTGGCTTCGAATTCGCGTCGCGCCGCCAGCACTTCGCCTACATACCAATCGAGATACTTCGTGTCCTCCAACGCCGCCGGCAGGCAAGCCAGTGCGAGCGAATTCACGCTGTACGGCGAAAGCACGCGGCGCACCCACTGCATCAGCTCCGCCGGTCCTGCGAGCAATCCCAATCGCAAACCTGCAAGACCATAAGCTTTTGAAAAAGTCCGCGCCACAACCAGGTTGGGCGCCGTGCCCGCCAGGTCCATCAGCGTTTCGCCATAGAAGTGAAAATAGGCTTCGTCCACCATCAAGACAGCCTGCGGCGCCCGCCGTGCAAGTTCCAACAGTTGCTCTCGCGAGGCCACGGAGCCCGACGGACTGTTGGGATTGGCAATCGCAATCACTTTCGTTTGCGGTGTGATTGCCGCCATGAGCCGCTCAAATGGAAATTGCAGATCGCCAGCAGCCTGCACCGTCACCACTCGCGCATCAGTCGCCGAAGCGTAGACCTGGTACATGGTGTAGGTGGGCACCGGGAGTAGCAATTCGTCGCTCTCCTCAAGAAACGTCTCAAAGAGCACATGGATTGCTTCGTCCACTCCGTTCGTCAGTGCCACCTGTTCCGCGCGCAGCCCCAGCTTTGCCGCGACGATCGCCTCCACCGGCTCGCGCTCGGGATAGCGTGTGAGCGCTCCGGCTGAAATCTGCGCCAGCACGTCGCGCACCTTCGGCGAGCACTCCAGCGTGTTCTCGTTAAAGTCCAGCCGCAGCGCATCGCGGCTGCCGAGTGGCGGGTGATACTCCATCATCGCCTGCACCCGCGCGCGCGGCGTCGGCGTCGCGGTCGTTACGGCGTTAGCCACGTTTCCTCCCCTGCATGCGTTTCCCTCTGGCTCCCCGCGCCGCCAGCCGTGGCCGCTTCACCGCACGGCCCAGCCGCGTACGAATCGCTTCGGCGTGTCCTGTCAGTCCTTCCGCCTCAGCCAGCAGAGCAGCCTTCGGTCCCAGCGCGCGTACGCCCTGCTCGGCGTACTCCTGCACCGTAATCAGTTTCACAAAATCGTTCACACTCAACCCGCCGCGCACGCGCGCCATGCCGCCAGTGGGCAGTGTGTGATTCGGCCCCGAGATGTAGTCGCCCAAAGGCTGTGCAGACCATCGCCCCACAAATACCGAACCCGCATTCTCCACCCACTTCACATCGTTCGCGGTATCCACGGTCAGGTGCTCCGGTGCAAGCAGATTCGTGATCCTGCGCGCTTCTTCCACCGATCCCGCCACGATCGCCACGCCATTTCGTTCCAGCGCCTCACGCGCCACGCTGTTGTCGCGGCTTAGCTCTTTCGCCTCTGCAATCACCTTCCGCGCCAGCTCCTCGCGTGTCGTCACAAACACCGCCAGCGCTTCAGGATCATGCTCCGCCTGCGCCACAAGATCGCTCGCAATGTCGGCCGGGCTACCGTGCTCGCTTGTCACTACGATCTCCGTTGGTCCGGCGAGCATGTCGATGGCGCAATCAAATGCCACGAGCCGCTTGGCCGCAGTCACATATAGACTGCCCGGACCCACAATCTTGTCCACACGCGGCAAGCTCTCAGTTCCGTAAGCCAGCGCCGCCACGGCATGCGCCCCGCCCAGCCGGTAAAACTCAGCAATCCCCAGCAGATGTGCCGCGGCCAACGTCTCCGTTGCAGGCTTCGGCGAAACCGCAACGATTCGCCGCACTCCTGCCACTTGAGCCGGAATCGCCGTCATCAGCAGCGTAGACGGCAGCGGATGCCTGCCGCTCGGCACGTAACAACCGACCGACCCAAGCGGCCGGACAAGCTGCCCAGTCAATAACCCGGCAACCGGAGAAGCTTTCCATGATCCCGGCATCTGTTTCTTCGCAAACGCCCGAATCTGCTTGGCAGCCGTCGTGAGCCCATCTCGCAGCGCAGGATCAATCGTCTTCCACGCCGAACGCATCTCGTCCTGCGTCACGCGCAGTGCGTCCAGGCTCTTTCCTGATCCGCTGAACCCATCAAATTTTCTCGCGTAGCGCAGCAGTGCACGGTCGCCGTGCCGTCGCACATCGGCCACAATTCGCTTCACCACGGGCAATACACTCTCGAGGGCTGCACCGCCGCGCCGTTCCAGCTTCGCCAGCGTTTCTGCCGCGGCGCGCGCGCTTCGCCCTGTTGTACGGATCAGCCTCATCGTTCCCTCAGGGGCCAAAGCCCCCAATCATTCTGGTCGGCGATGATGTACGGGCTAATGCCCGTACCCTTCGCTTACAGCACTACCTTGTTCAGCGGATACTCCACAATGCCCGCGCCGCCGGCTGCCTTCAGCCGCGGAATCACATCGCGCGCCACGCGCTCCTCGAGAATCGTGTTGACCGCCACCCACTCCGAATCGCTCAATTGCGAGATGGTCGGCGAATTCAACGCCGGCAGCACGGCAAGCACAGCCTCAAGGTCGCCACGCTTCACGTTCAGCATCAGCCCCACCTGCGACTGCGCATCAATCGCGCCCCGCAGCATGGTCGCAATCTGGTCGATCTTCTGCCGCTTCCACGCATCAGCCAGCGCGGCTTTGCCGGCGATCAGGTGCGTTTCGCTCTCCATCACTGTGTCGATAATCTTCAGGTGATTGGCCTTCAGTGAGCTGCCCGTCTCCGTCACCTCGACAATCGCGTCGGCCAGCATCGGCGGCTTAACTTCCGTCGCCCCCCAACTGAATTCCACCTTCACATTCACGCCCTTTGCGGCAAAGTAGCGCTTGCTCGTTTCCACCAGCTCGGTTGCAATAATCTTTCCTTCCAGGTCTTCGGCCTTTTCGTATCCGCTCGACTCCGGCACGGCCAGCACCCAGCGCACCTTGCGCCGGCTCTGCTTGGCATAGGTCAGCGTCGTTACGCTTTCCACTTCCAGGCCGCTCTCTACCACCCAGTCAATGCCCGTCAGTCCCGCGTCCAGCACGCCGTGATCCACATACCGAGCCATCTCCTGCGCGCGGATCAGCATGCACTCAATCTCGCTGTCGTCGATCGAAGGAAAATACGATCTCCCGTCTGCGTAGATGTTCCATCCTGCGCGCTTGAACAGCGCGATCGTTGCTTCCTGCAAACTGCCCTTGGGAATTCCAAGCCTTAGCTTGTCAGCCACGATTCACCCCCGTCCACGGTCCCGCTTCGATCGGGCGCGTAAAGCAACTCACCGTGCCCTCGTGGCACACCAGGCCGTCGCCTTCCACTTCCACCCGGAACAGAAGCGTGTCGTTGTCGCAGTCAGTCGCGGCCGAGATCACGCGCAGGCGGTTGCCACTGGTCTCGCCCTTCATCCACAACTTCTCCCGAGTGCGGCTCCAGAAGGTCACAAACCCGCTCTCTTGCGTCTTGGCATAGCTGGCCGCATTCAAAAAGCCCAGCATCAAAACCTCGCCCGTCCGCGCATCCTGCACGATTCCCGGCACCAGGCCGCCCATCTTGGCAAAATCAATTGTCGTTATTTTCTCAGTCATGCTCGATCCTGTCCTGGGTTGAAAATTGTGTCCAAACACGAAAAAACCCACCAGCGTTGATCGCCGGCGGGCTTTGCTTTCCTTTTGATCTCTCTGGCCGCTTATCTCAGGCCATGGCAGTCCGCCGGCATGGTTGTCCGATGATGATGGTGATGGCCGTGATGGCGGAAGCTCTGCACTATTTCCAACCTAAGGGCAGACCCCGGATCGTGTCAAATGGTTCTTGTGGCACCCAATTGGGAGGCTCCATGCCATTGCCAGTTTCTGGCCTTTCTTCAAGACCGTTCACTTTCAACTGCGAGCGCATGATGCAGGCGTCGGCGGAAACGCTCTTTCGCGCCTGGACCGAACAGTTTGATCGCTGGTTTGCAGCGCCCGGTTCGGTCCTGATGCAACCCCGCGTCGATACGGCATTCTTCTTCGAAACTGAATTTGAAGGCCAGCGGCATCCTCACTACGGCCGCTTCCTCCGCCTGAAACGCCCCCAGCTTGTTGAGCTTACATGGCTTACTTCAGCCACCAAAGGCTCCGAAACGCAGGTGGGCGTTGAACTCATACCGAGCGGAATGGGCACCATGCTCCGTCTCACACATGCCGGATTTCCCGACGAGGAATCAAAGCGGCGCCATCAGGACGCGTGGCCGCATGTGCTGGCTCACCTCGACCAGCGCATGCAAGAGAGTGCTTGATTTGCGATTCCGCCATGGCATCCGCACGCCAGTTGATTGTGCGTTAAGGCACAGCCAATTGAAGACTCATCCGGCGCGGTTACACCAGATTGTGAAGCGCGCCAAACAAACCTATCGCTTTGCTGAAGCCTGCTCTTGAAACATCTCAGCAACGTGCTGATACAGCCGGTTGCGTTGAGCGAAACGGTCGGATGCCGCCGTCACATAGCGTATTTGCAGATCGATGCCCGAGCCGGACGGCCGCACGCTCACCACAGGCGCCGCGCTAATCCGGCTCAGGCTCCCCTCCCGCGTCGCATGTTTCCACTCATGCTCCGCGCGGGTCGCATTCTCATGCGTCTCCTCGGCGACAGCTTTTTGAACCTGCTCCATCACCGCGTGGACATCGGCGGACTGTGGCACGCTCACCGAGATTTCGTCCCAGGTCCACTGTCCGGCTGTGGAGAAATTGAAATACTGACCCCGGATCGCAAAGCCGTTCATGAACGAAATGCGCCGCCCCGTCGGATATCCCTGGTCGGCCAGTCCACTCGTTTCAAGCAGCGTTGTGGTCATCAAGCCGATCTCGTGCACTTCGCCGCAAACGCCGTTGATTTCTACCCAATCACCGACATGGATGCCGTTCTTGCCCATCAGAACGAACCAGCCTAAAAACGCGAGGATGTAATCCTGCAGCGCAATCGTCAGGGCGGCAGTAGTTAGGCCCAGAATCGTTGGCGTCTCTTTGGGCGGGCCAAAGATCACAATCAGGATGATTATGACGCCCAATGCCTGAATGCCTAACTCGAGAACATTGCGCAGCGTGCGCATCTGTCTGCGTTCTGTTACTGTCCGGTCCATGATGCGGCGCACGAGGGCGTCGCATAAGAAGATGCCTGCCAGGATCGCAAGAATCGCCATGAACGACTGCAGGATCAGGTGCAGCACAATCACATGCTGCAACTTCACCTGGTCTTCCCATTTCGAGTACAAAGTCGCAAGCTGCTGTTCTGTTTGGATACGGTCGTCGTCGATGCTCAGGATTTGCCGCTCGATGCTTCGATCCTTCAGGTTCGCGAGCTGCGTCGTGCGGTCGGGCACAGCACCGGCAGCGGCCGCCGCATTTGCCTTTGTCTCCAGTGCGTTGTGCTCCTCAGTCAGGCTGTGCGCGTCGTTCTGTGCTTCTCCCAACGCCTCTTTGATCAATCCAGCGCGCTGGCGTTGCCTGAACCAGGCCCCAATCCTTGAAGCCAGTGTCTGATCTTGCCTGGCTGAGACAACCGCGATCTGGCCGCTTTCCACCTCGCTGTCGTACTTCTTCATCGATTCTTCATGCGCCGCCAGCTCATTCTGGATCTCCTCACTGTGATCGCCGGCTGCCCGCGCCAGATCACGTTGGGTGTCTGTGAGCTCGTCGGAGTCGAGCCCCAACTGCGCCTTGGCCACTTCAAGATCGTCGCTCGCCGATGCGCTTGATACGCTGTTTCTGGCCGCGGCTCCATGCGGATTGGCTGCGGCCGCCAGGCCGTCTACCATCGCCTGGTCCTGCTGCTTCAGTTGCTGCAGTTGGGCGACTTTCTGCGAAAGCGCCAGTGCGTCACCCGATAGCTTCCTGTGCTCCGTGTCCAGGCGTGCTTGGCGGAGGGCCGCGGCAAACGCCTGATCGACTTCGTGGTCGGCCAGGTGCTCGGCCTGCCGCGCATATTCGTTTTCTTCGGATGTCACCGCCAGGGAGGCCAGTGCCTGCGCCGTTTGCCATGGCTGTACGTCGACGAGCGATTGTCCCTCTCCTGGACCGTGTGCGCCAGCTTTGCCGTGGAGGTAGGTCATCGCGCCGCGCGTGGTCCACAAAAAGGTGGCGCACACGATCAGCAGCGCAAGCAGGGTGATGGCGAGCACGAGGCCGGTCTTGCCAAAAAGACGATTGCCTGACGGCCCGTCATTGGGGGGAACGGCAGCGGAAGTTGCCATACTTCTATTTTTACAGGCCGCTCGCCCCTTTGGGCTGCTCAGCCATTCTTCGCTTGCCGGTCCACCTCCGGCTTGCGGGGAACGGGATCGGGGCCGAAAATGGAGCCGTGCATTGCCGAACTCGTTTGATGGCGATCGTAGTGGCGACCCTATTGTTCGGCCTCGCCGGCCAAAGCAGCGCTGCTGCGGCTCCGCTGCAATCCGATTCTTCTCGAGCCGCGGCCAAGGCGAAATCCATTCCGCCGCCCGAAGAGCGCACCGACGTTAATCGCGCGAGTGTTGCGGAGCTTCTCAAGATTCCCGGCATGACTCCGAGTTGGGCGGGTCGGATCGTGCGTTTTCGCCCTTACCGCACCAAGCAGGACCTTCTCGATCGCGGTGTGCTCCCCAGCGATTTTTACGATCGCATCAAGGACTACGTGATCGCGCACCGCGAAAAGCAGTGATTTCCCAGCGCGACTACGCCACCGGCCGGGCCGCGGCCAATGCCCACGGCCAGGCGGATTCCACAGCCCGTTCCCCTCCCGCGACTGCTTGCAGGTACACTGTCCTCTTAAAGGAGGGTTCCCCATGCAAACCCAAATCGTAGGCACCACCATGCCGGTGCTCGACGTGCAACTCGACCCCAACGAGGCCGTGTTTTCTGAGAGCGGAGAGCTCTCCTGGATGACCGCCTCGATCCAGATGATGACGCACACGCAAATGGGAGGCGGTGGCGGGCTTTTTGGTGTCCTCAAGCGCGTGGCTGGCGGCGGAAGCATCTTCATGACCGAATACCGCGCCGTTCAGTACCCAGGCGTGGTGTCCTTTGCCACCAGGGTTCCCGGCCACATCGTGCCGGTTCAACTGGGCCAGAACTTCGAATACATGGTGCACCGGCACGGCTTTCTCTGCGCCACCCCCCAGGTCACCATCAGCGTAGGATTCCAGCAGTCGCTCGGGGCGGGCATCTTTGGCGGCGACGGGTTTCTTCTGCAGCGCGTTGGCGGCGTGGGCATGGCTTGGCTCGAACTGTCCGGCGAGCTCATCCAGAAGAACCTCCAGCCCGGCGAAGTGCTGCGCGTTCATCCGGGTCACGTCGGCGCATTCCAGACCTCCGTCGGCTTCCAGATCACCACGGTTCCCGGCATCAAGAACATGATCTTCGGCGGCGACGGGATCTTTCTGGCCCAAATGGTTGGCCCGGGCACCGTGTGGCTGCAAACACTACCCATCTCGCGGCTGGCGCACCAGATTTACGAATATCTCCCGCACTCTGAGGCGCGCGCTGCAACACCCGCCGCTGCTGTCGGCGGAGGCCTGTTGGGAGCCATCGCGGGCTCAATTTTCAGCGGCGACCAGTAGCGGCATCGCGCGATCTGACGGTTCAGCAATCGGGCAGGACGGCGCGTGCCGGCCATGCAGCGGGGCACCGCGGACCTGAACGCTGTACGATGGACCGGGTACTCACCGGCGGCGCAGAATCCCGGCCGGGCTGTCTGCCCGCTCGTTGACCTGCATCGAATCCGGTGTGCCTGCAAGGAACGTCTCGCATGACTCAATCGTCCCTGTTATCACGCAAGGTGCGCGGCCACATCGTCTTCTCGTTTCTGATTGTGGCGGCTGCCTACGTGGCTTGGCTTGTCCGCGGTGTGCTGGTATTGCTTTACGTTTCCGCGCTCTTCGCGGTTGTGCTCACCCCTGTGGTGCACGCCACTTCGCGGATCCGTATTGGTAAGTGGCGGCCATTTCGCGGCTCACTGGCGATCCTGATTCTTCTGCTGATCGTGGCAGGCGCCCTAACCGTCTTCGGCTTCCTCGCCCTGCCGCCGTTTATTCGCGACATGCAGTCCCTCGACGTCGACCTGCCGGCCCGTGCTCCTGCGCTGCTCCAGAAGATCCGGCAAATTCCATTCGCTGAGCGATTGGGCTCCGGCGACCTGATTAATTGGGTTCAGGATGCACTCAGCCGGGCGGCAACGTTTCTCTTCTTCTCGGTCAAGACCTGGGCGGGCGCCTTCGTTCAGGTCGTTGCCGGTTTTGTGCTAACCCTTTACTTCATCCTGGAGGGCGACACAGCTTATCACTGGTTCCTCTCCTTCCTTTCGCCCAAGCCTCGCCAACGTCTTGACGCAACGCTGCAGAGAGCGGCCACCCGCATGCAGAAATGGCTGCTCGGTCAGGCCAGTCTCATGCTCATTCTCGGAATGGCCAGCACCATCGTTTTTCTCGTCCTGGATATCCGTTACGCCTACGCCCTTGGCGTGCTCTCGGGATTGCTGAATGTCGTTCCCGTGCTCGGCGCCGCTGTTTCCGTGACGCTCGCTCTCCTGGTGGCTGCCGTCGATTCATGGGGACGCGTGCTCGGCGTTGCCATCTTCTTTCTCATTTATCTTCAAATCGAAAATACATGGCTTGTTCCCCGCATCATGCAGAGGCGCGTGAATCTGCCTGCGCTGGGCATCTTTGTCGCTCTGGTTCTGGGCTCCACGCTCGAAGGCATCCCGGGGGCCATGGTCGCGATTCCCACCGCTGTGCTGGTCACTGAGCTGGTTGATGAGTATCTCGTGCACAAAGACGAGGCCTAGCGCATCCTGTCGTTTTCTTCGCGCCAACCGTCACGCCACAGGCTGGCGCATCGCCTCCAGCGCAGCGGTCAGGTCTCTTGCGAGTGCACCTTGCGCTTCGGGAGTGAGTTTTTCACCCTGGCTCGTCAGGTAGAAGACATCAATCGCCGTCTCGCCTTCGGTATCGATCAACGCCACCTTGATGTTGCATTGATGCGAGCTGAGAGTGAGGGCAATTTGCCGCAAAAGGCCCGGCAGGTCCTGGGCCACAACCTGCAATAGCGTGGAGTGGCTTGACGAATCGGAATCGAATTCGAGCTTCGTGGGAACTTCGACCTTCAGGTTGGTGGGATGGTTCAAATGGCGGCGCGCTTCAAGCAATTGCTGCACAGAGACTTTCTGCGCCACCACGTCATGAACGTTTGCAAGAAATCGCTCCTTCTCGCTCGGATTCAATTCAATGGTGCGGAACGCGTCGGAAAAATGAAAGCTGTCGACAATCACGCCCGCGTCGTTCGAGTAAGCTCCCGCCCTGACGATGTTCATGCCCCACGCCGCCAGCACGCCGGCAACGTCGGCAAACAGCCGGGTTCGGTCGCGTGTAATTACCGTCAGGTCGAAGAGCTGGCGGTTGGGACGCAGGTCCAATTGCACCGCATCCTGATTGAGATTCAGAGCCATCTGGAAATGATTGCGAATCTGTTCCGGCAGCCGGGTCTGCAGGTACCGCTGCGGTAGCCCTTCAAGGAATTGCTTCAGCGCATCGTGTTGCGCGGCCGGAACCATGGAGCGAATGCGATTGAGCAGGGTGGGATCGATGGCCGCGTGATAACGTGCTTCGTCCACCGAGCGGTCCATGAAGTTTGACGTGGACATGTAGAACTGCCACAGGTTTTCCGCCTTCCATGGAGTCAGGGCGTCGGGATTAACGGCCTTGATGTCGGCAAAGGTCATCAGGGTAAGCATCTTCAGCAGTTGCGGGCTTCCTATCTTCTCCGAGAATGCGCGCACGTTGTCCAGATCGAAGATGTCGCGCCGCATGGCCGATGACATCTCCAGGTGCAGGCGAATCAGCTTGAGGATCGACTCGCGCTCTTCGGCGTCGAAATCCAGTCGCGCCAGAAAACTGTCGGCGAGCTCCACGCTCTGCTGCGCGTGCTCGCCGCTGCGCCGCCCCTTGCCGGTGTCGTGCAGGAGCAGAGAAAGGAAGAACAAATCGAGGCGGTCGATTTCGGGCAGCAGTTGCGCCAGGCGCTGCTCGTGCTCGTTGACAGGCTGGCGAAGCCCATGGACGTTGTCGATGACGAGGAAGGTGTGTTCGTCCACGGTATACCGGTGATAGCTGTCGCGGATCACCAGCGCATCGATCCCGTGGAACTCGGGAATCAGCATCTCCAGCACACCCAGCGCATGCATGGTCCTGAGAGCATGGGCAGCATGGGGACCGAGTAAGACTTCGCGGAGCGCGTTCCAAAGATACACTCCCTCCGGAATGGAGATGGCAAGAACGGGTAAGGCGTCGGTGATGCGGTCCTCCGCAGCCTGCGACAGGGTATAGCCATGTGTGGCCATCAGCGAGAAAATCCGCAAAATGGCGGCCGTGTCGTTGAACTGCGCACCGGGCTGAATATCAATGCGGCCCTGGTCGAGCAGGAAATCAGTCCCGGCAATCGGCGTGCGGCGGCGGCGAAACTGGCGATAGAAGCTTACCGGCGCAGGCAGGTGCTCCATCAGCAACGCGGCGCGGCGATACACCACGCGTGCGTGCCGGTAGTAGGTGCGCATCCAGTAGCTTGGATCAGCCGTACCTCGCGTCTCAAGTCCAATCGAACTCGCAGCTGCCTCGTCCTGCGACTGCCAGTCGAGAATGTTATCGTCCCGGCCATGGCGGAAGTGCAAAAAGCAACGCGCCGCAGCAAGAAAATCAAAAGCTGCTTCGGCGTCGCCACGCGCGCTTTGAAAAACTCCGCCCCTTTGCCGCGGCCACTCCTTGGTCTCCTTCAAATGAAACAGCACGGCGAACCAGACTGCCAGGTGATAGTCGCGCAGACCGCCTGGGCAATCTTTCAAGTTCGGCTCGAGGTGAAAAATCGTGTTGCCGTACTTGGCATGGCGGCCGCGGGCGATCTCACTGAGTTTCTGCGTGATGCCCGTCCATTCTGAAAGGACAAGGCCGGGAAAGGTCACCTGGTGAAGTTGCTGATAAAGCGGAAACTGTCCTGCCAGAAAACGGCGATCCAGCGTTGCCAGCGTGAATTCCAGATTGTCAGGATCGAAGCGGCCGGCTTCCTTAACCGTGCGTGAGCTGGGACTCGCTCGCAGCCCGATGTCCCACATGCCCTGGATGATGGCCCGGACCGCCTCGCGCGACTGCTCTTCTGTCTTCTCGTCTGCGAAGGCAAACAGTACATCGATATCGGAGAAGGGGAAGAGATCCTTGCGACCATAACCGCCGAGCGCCAGCAGCGCCACATTCTGCGCGGGCAAATTCGCGAAGGCCCTGCGCCACATTTCAATCAGGGTGCGATCTACTACGGCTGATCGCCGCCGGATCGCGGCAGTCCCATCCCCGGTGCGCTCGCAGGTCTGGCGCACAAGCGCCATCTCCTTGAGATACTGCTCCCGAAGATCGTCAACCGCCACAATCACTGGATTCATAGGTTTGTTTGCTGGGTCTGCCGCAGCAAGAAGGAATTGTTAAAAGAATAAGCGATTCAGGCCGGAAAGAGGAGTTTTCGTGCCAGAGTACGAAAAGTTTCGTGCAACGGAAAGTGGATGGATCGGAACTTTTCCCAAGAAATTGGGCGCCAATTCTGTCAGCTTCGCATGCCCCATCAGCCCGGCCTTCTGGATGGTTCAGCAAGCCGAACGATACAAAAAAGCAGTTTCCAAACTCTTTTCCAGCATGATAATCTGACCCTCCCCGGGCCCCTCATCCCCAGGAGGTTTCTTTGAAAAACCTAGCGGTTTTCGCCATGCTGTTCGCTTTGTCGGGCGCATGGGCTCAGGACTCAACCCTGAAGCCCGTGGTTCTGATGCCTGGTCTCGGCAACTTGCATCACCCCGTGTCCACAACAAACTCTGAAGCACAGCAGTTCTTCGACCAGGGACTGCGGCTGGTGTATGCCTTCAATCACGAAGAGGCAGCGCGCTCGTTCCGACACGCCGCCGAGCTTGATCCCAAGCTGGCTATGGCGTGGTGGGGCGTCACGCTCGCAGTAGGGCCAAACTACAACCTTCCGGTTGATCCTGAGCGCGAGAAGATTGCTGAATCTGCAATCGAAAAGGCGAAGTCACTCTATGCGGATGCTCCGCAGATCGAGAAGGACTACGTGGATGCGATGGCCAGGCGATTCTCCGGCGATGCAAACCCGGATTATCACCAGCTCGATCTCGACTACTCGCGCGCGATGCGCGAGCTTTCTCAGAAATATCCTGACGATCTGGACGCGGCGACCTTGTTTGCCGACAGCATGATGAATTTGCGGCCCTGGAGACTGTGGAACGCGGACGGAACGCCGGCCGAGGGCACCAATGAGATCGTATCGACGCTGGAAGGCGTTTTGCGCCGCGATCCCCACCACATGGGCGCCATGCATCTGTATATCCATGCCGTGGAGGCGTCGCCCCACCCCGAACGGGCACTGCCCTTTGCTGAGGAGATCGCGACATTGGCGCCCGCCGCCGGCCACCTTGTGCACATGCCGGCGCACATTTACGAGCGAACCGGTAATTTTGACGGCGCACGCGCGCAAAACGCCGCTGCAGCAAAAGCCGATGAAGACTACGCCGCCGCCACAGGCTCACAGGGTTTGTACATGATGATGTACTACTCGCATAATCTCCACTTCGGAGCCGTATCCGCGAGCATGCAAGGCCGCTGCGCAGAGGCGAAACAATTTGCCGATCGGCTGGCCGGGAATCTGCGTCCTGCCCTCAAAGATATGCCGATGGTGGAGCCGTTCGTGGCCATGCCGTTTGCGATCGCCGTGCGCTGTCGGCAGTGGGATGATGTGATGGCGGCGAGCGAACCGGCGGCGCAAACGCCTACCCTGAAAGCCTTCTGGCTCTACAGTCGCGGGATTGCTCTAGCTGTCCAAAGCAAGACCGCCGAAGCAGCGGCACTGGAGCAACAACTCGCCGCCATCGAAAAGGCCACATCACACGACGACTTGTACATGCCTCCAGTCGAGAACCACACGTGGCAGATTTATCACATCGCTGACGATGTTCTGGCTGCGCGCATTGCCACCGCCAAGGGAGATAAGCCGGGAGCGATCGAGTTGCTGCGCGACGCAGTGGCCACGCAGGACAAACTGCTCTACGACGAGCCGTCGGACTGGTACTACCCGGTACGTGAATCGCTCGGCGGCATGCTGCTGCAAGCCGGTGATGTGAAAGGCGCCGAGCAGGTGTTTCGTGACGATCTCGAAAAGAACCCGCGCAATCCGCGCTCTCTGTTCGGGCTGGCCGACGCTCTCACCAGGCAGCATCGCGATTACGAAGCCTCGTGGGTGAAGCAGCAACTTCAAACAGCGTGGCAGGGCGCCGATGTGGAGTTGAAAGTCGAGGATCTTTAAACGAGGCGAGGAAACGCGAACTTTACTGCGGAAACGGCACGAACATCTGCGCGCACGACGCGGGATTACCCTCCGCCGGTTTCCCTGTGATGGTTGAGTCCGTGCCCGCGGGCAGTTGCAGGTTCGTCGGCTCCGGTCCGAGCGTGATATCGGCGTGATCCAATTCGTACCTGTACTGCGCATTATCCGCAATCTGCACCCCATCGAGCTTCACCGCGATGCGATGGGCCGGGTCGTAACCATTGAATGTGATCTTGCCTCCGCCGGAGACGCGCACGTTGTGCAGAGCGATGTCGCGCATGGTGGGCGGCGAGTTGCCCTGCAATGGGCCATTGGCAGAATATGCAGTGTCCAAAGTGATGGGATTCGGCGAGTTGCGAATGCAAACGTTGTCGTATGCCACGTCCTGCGTCAGGCCTCCGCGCGATCCGTTTGACTTGATGCGGATTCCGTTGTCGGGCCCGTCGAGGGAAAGATCGAAGACACGGATCTTGCTGACCCCGCCGTTCGTCTCGCTGCCGATCGACATGCCGTGACCCCAGTAAAAGTGATCGTGGCTGATCGTCATGTTGGTCGCGCCGCCCGCCCCGCCCTTGATGGCCACATTGTCGTCGCCGGCGCGTATGTAGCTGTGCGTGATGGTGACATTCTTCGCGCCGTCTCCGGGATCGATGCCATCGGTGTTCCGCGCCAGCCGTTGCGGCGTATCGATTTTCACTCCCCATGCCGTGAACCCATCGCCGTGGTCGTAGACCACATGAAAGTTCGGCGAATTTTTCAGCGTCACACGATACATCGTAAAGTTGTCTGAGTTGTTGGCCACAACCAGGCGAAAAACCTGCTGCGCGCCGCCGGCTCGCGCCTGCTCAGCCAGATCCCACCATGAATATTGAGAGCCAAGCATTTTTTCGCCGCCGCGCCCGTCGATGATGCCGTCGCCCATGATCCCCGAATTAGGCGCGTGATCCACCGAGATCAGCGGCTTGCAGCCGCGAGGGCCCAATCCGTGGCTCACGATCCCGCAACTGCCCGCAGATGTGGCGTAGGCTGCCGGGTCGCGCGAGGCAAAGAGCGTAACTCCCACTCCAATGATCAGCTTCACGTCGGGGCGCAGTTCCAAAGGTCCGCTCAGAAACGCGTTGTTTTGCTCGTTGACGTGGAGCATCACCGCTCGCCCTCTGCCGCATTTGTCGATTGCTTTCTGAATGCGGTCGGTATCGAGCTTCTGTTCGTCGGCAGGAGCCAGCGACCCGCCGCTGGCCTGCAACTGCGCGTCAAGCGTCGTGCAGAGCTGGGGGAAGAACGGCTCAACCACCGTGCGCGAATCCTGTGCGTGCAGGCTGAGCGGCGCTGGAACCAAGGTGGCCACGATCGCAATAAGAACCAATGGCTGGCGCACGAAAGATGTCGGACGACAGTGCATGAAGTTTGCTCCTTGAAAGGGTCGGAAGACCTTGCAACGTTGGTCCCGCTTCTTAGCATAAATAATGAGCGAGCCCGGCTGATTTCGCACTCCCGCGGCACCTGGCCGCGCGAATTCATGTGTTGCCCCGGCGAGCCTAACGCGAATCGCGATTGCCCATCGAATTCAGAGGATCGCTGGCACCGCCGAAAGTGCGCATGCCGCTGCAGGCGTACGATGAGCCATGCGCCTTCTGCTGTCAGCCGGAGTGCTTCTCATCTTCCTGTCGGGGCCGGTAGTTCCCAGGATCGCGCCCCAAACGCTTCAGGACAGCGACCATGACGGGCTGAGCGATGCATTGGAGGACGCGCTCCTCGCACAATTTGCGCCCCAATTCATGTTGAGCGTCCACGACTGCTCAATCCGGCCCGCGCAGTTCGTTCCCTTTCAGGCAAATCCTGTTGTTCAGCAGGACGACGGCACCATTTATGGCCAGGTGTTTCCGCGCGCTGGCCATGCCGATCAGGTAGAGGTGCACTATTTTCACCTCTGGCGGTCAGATTGCGGAGAGATGGGCCATAACCTTGACACCGAGCACGTGTCTGCTCTTTTGAGCCGCGACAGAGAGTCCACGTGGAAAGCGCTCTACTGGTACGCTTCGGCCCACCAGGACACAGTCTGCGATGCCAGTCAAATTGCGCGCGCAGCGACCCTTGATGCCGAGCGGCACGGGCCGCGTATCTGGATTTCGCGTGGCAAACATGCCTCTTTTCTGAGCGACGTTTTGTGCGCACATGGCTGCGGAGGAGATGACTGCGGTGAAACCGCGCCTTTGGCAATAGCCAGACTCATCAACCTGGGCGAGTTGAGTGCACCAATGAATGGGGCCACGTGGATTAGTTCTCCCGAATGGCCTTTGGCGGCCAAGATGCGGCGAAGCGACTTTACCGACGCCCGCATGATTCGCGTTGACGATCTTCCTTCCACGAGCATCGCATGGGCAAACCCCGAAAAACGGCCAATGCAGGCGGCCATCCGTAGCGGAAAAAACACTGTGGGCGGAGTAGCGGCTGGCCAGCGCGCTACTAGCGTGGCTCTGAATCTGGCGGACTCAGATACGGGGCAAGCCCTGGGCAGCGCAGCGAGCAGCACCGGCAATGGGATTTCGATGGCGCTGCGCGGAGTCGGGAAGGCGTTGAACGCGACCGCGCGAAAAGTCGGTGATGCGATCGGAGCCAAGTAACGAATCGCCAGGTCCCGAAGACGGAACCTGGCGCTGCCGTTCAGGTATACCGCTGTCTAAAGCGCGTTTTCCCCACGCTCGTCGTTCCTGATGCGAATGGCTTCGTCGATGCGGCTGATGAAGATTTTGCCGTCGCCGATGCGACCCGTACGCGCCGCCCCGACAATAGCCTGAATGGCCTTTTCTTTCAGATCGTCGAGAATGACCATCTCAATCTTTACCTTGGGCAGAAGATCGACGGTGTATTCCCTGCCGCGGTAGAACTCCGTATGGCCCTTCTGGCGGCCGTGGCCGCGGGCCTCCAGAATCGTCATGCCTTCAATGCCGGCTTCAAGCAACGCATCTTTCACGGCATCCAGCTTTGAGGGTTGTAGAACAGCTTCAATCTTCAGCATATGCAGAGATTCCTCGTTCGATAGCCTATCAGGCGGGGTGGCTCATTGGCCGTAGCCTGCCCAAAGTTTTTGTTTCCCCGAATTACCAAAAGCAGCTGAATTGTGTTCCGGCAGTTAAGTCGTCTCGAAATCGTACCCTTCCTCGCCGTGCTGCGAAAGATCAAGACCGGCGGCCTCGTGCTCGGGCGCGAGGCGCAGCCCGATGATCTTATCCACAACAAAGAGCAGGATCAACGTTCCCACAATCGAGATCCCCCAGGCCATGCCCACAGCAGCCAACTGATTGAGAACCTGGCTCCAGTGTCCGTCAACCCAGCCCGTCGGCACTCCCTTGCCATAGACGGGGTTGATGATGCAGGTGGCAAACACTCCGGTCAAAATCGCGCCCAGGGTTCCGCCGGCGCCGTGAACGCCAAATGCGTCCAGCGAGTCGTCGTAGCCAAAGATGCTCTTCACCTTGAAAACCATGAAGGAGCAGACAAATCCGGCGGCCAGGCCGATAAGCAAGGCGGGAAACGGCTGCACAAACCCTGAGGCGGGAGTGATTGCGACCAGCCCGGCGACTGCGCCGGAGATGGCGCCGAGAGCCGTGGGCTTGCCGTTGTGCTGCCACTCGAAGATGGTCCAACCAAGCGCCGCGGATGCAGTGGCAAAGTGTGTGTTGACAAACGCGCTGGTGGCCAGCGGGCTTGCAGCCAGGGCGCTGCCCGCATTGAATCCAAACCAGCCCACCCACAACAAACAGGCGCCGATGAAGCTCAACACCATCGAGTGCGGCGGCATGGCGGTTTGCGGGTAGCCGAGCCGCTTGCCCATGTAAAGGGCGCAGACGAGTGCTGAGACGCCGCTGGTAATGTGGACCACTGTCCCGCCGGCAAAATCGAGGCTCGGAATGTGATTGCCTGCGCTGTTGAACAGGCCGCCGACGCCCCATACCATGTGCGCCATGGGGCAGTACACAAGCAGCGACCAAAGCGACAGAAACAGCGCCATGGCGCTGAACTTCATGCGCTCGGCGAATGCGCCCGTAATCAGCGCCGGCGTGATGATGGCAAACATGAGCTGGTAGATCATGTATGTCTGCTCTGGAATGGTGGCGGCGTAGTCGGGATTCGGGCTCAGAGATACGCCCCGCAGGAAGAGGTGCTCGAATCCGCCGATGAACATGTTGCCGTGGCCGAAGGCGAGCGAATAGCCCACAATGGCCCAGAGAATTGTTACCAGGCCCATCATGGCGAAACTCTGCATCATGGTCCCCAGGATGTTCTTCCGGCGAACCAGGCCGCCATAGAAAAGCGCCAGGCCGGGGCCGGTCATCAGCAGGACCAACGCGGCCGAGGTGAGCATCCAGGCGTTATCGCCTGCCGATTGCGCACTCTGAACGGCCTGCTGCAATGCCGCGATCTGGGCTTGGGTCACTGGCGCCGATGCAGCCTGGGATGGCGCCTGGGCCAGGGCAATTCCGGCAGATCCAGTCATGGCGAGCAACAGCAATGACTTCATAGATCGACTACACATGTGATTTCCGCTCCGAAAAAAAGGTATTTCCCGCGAGGCGCAGAGAAATGCAGTTGTGGACTGTCAACGGCTGGCTAACATGGGCCCGTCAAGCATGCTCAGTTAACTGACCGGGAGAAAATCAAGGATTGCTCCACGGATCAGATGATAAAGAAAGGGGGTCTTTGCGTCCGTATCATTTTTATAAAGATAGGAGAATTAAGCAAGTTTCCCCGGTTGTTGCTCGTAGATGGTTAGTCATTGATTTCTGGAGACTCGTGCGATGTCCGCGCCCGGGCGCAGAGGGCGGCGGGCTCATATCCGAAGCGATAAAGTTGTATAGTTGAAAGTATGGCGGCTTCGGTAGAGCGCGACCATTATCTCTTTGGCGCGCTGGAGAGCAGCGCGAAAAACCGCATGAAAGTGAAGGAAGTGAACTACGGCTACGAACAGCCGGAGGGCGTCTTTCTCACTTCACTGGATTTTGCGGTCAACTGGGTGCGCAAAAACTCGGTATGGCCTATGACCTTTGGTCTCGCCTGCTGTGCCATCGAGATGATGTCGATGGGTGCCGCCCGCTTTGATATCGCGCGCTTCGGCGCGGAAGTTTTCCGCCCGTCTCCACGCCAGTCTGACCTCATGATCGTGGCGGGCCGCGTTTCGCAAAAGATGGCTCCCGTGCTCCGCCGGCTTTATGACCAGATGCCCGAGCCGAAGTGGGTCATTTCCATGGGAGCTTGTGCCACCTCCGGTGGCGTGTTCAACAACTACGCCCTGGTGCAAGGTGTAAACCAGATCGTGCCCGTCGACGTTTATGTTCCAGGATGTCCGCCCCGTCCAGAGCAACTCATCTATGCCATTTCCCTATTGCAGGAAAAAATACTGCGTGAACCGCGCAGCCTTCTTAAAACTCTAAACGTCGGATAAGCATCTGAATCTATTGTGTTTTCTCGGCTTCCGGGAAGCCTGAGAACCCGAAGCTGAATTGGTCGAAGATCAAATCGGCATTTCGCAAGACCGCAAGCTCAACTCATTGATTTTCTCGAAAGTTGCCCGAGCGCCGGGCCTTCTGTTGCCGACTCATGCATGGCGAGCGGTCGCAGCGGCGGCTCACGAACCTGGTTGCCTCGAAAGTGTCCGCGAGAATCCCTCCGGATACGGATCATGCTAAGCACTTTGATCCGGGCACGGCGCGAATGAAAATCAGGCGAGCGGCGTTCGTTGTCTTCAGTCCTTGTTGTTCGTAGTTACACCGTGATTAAAAACTCGGAGGTTATGTCAGAGAATGAAGCCCAAATTGTGGCGAGTATCTCCCTATGTTGAGCGGCTGTTCGCCATTGCCGTTCTGGCGTTGATACCTATCGGAGTAGCAGCTCAGGCCGCCACCGCTGGACACGGGCCGTCGAATGAGTCGGCATCGAGATTCGATATTTTCGCCGGCTACAGCTACCTGTCCCCCCATGGCACGGTCCAGGTTCGTTTTGCCAACGGCACCATCGCGCCTTATTCCTATGACGCGGTCAACGCTGGCGCGATCCTGAGTGGAGCATATTTCTTCAATCGCTTTGTCGGCATTGAGGTGGAGTCTGCGGAGCATGAGTTCGGCGGAGCCCGGCCTAACACCAACATTGGCACTCAAGGCAACGATGACGGCTTCGTAACCGTGGCCGGAGGCGTAATTGTCCGCTTTCCCAGGGGAACGATTACTCCATTCATCCTCGGGCTGGGCGGAGGCGCGATGGCGGGCGGACCGTACCACGAGCCCAACACATGGGGTCCTGATTTGACAGCGGGCGGAGGCATGGATATTGAAACGCCCTGGTTCAATCATCATCTGGCGATTCGCCTTTTCCAGGCGGACTACGAGTATATGCACGCTGACTTCGGAAACAGGATCTTTGGGGGCACAGCCAGCATCAATGCGGCACGCCTCAGCGCTGGCCTGGTAATCCATACTGGATCCGTCACCCCGCCGACGCCCGTCACGTTGGCTTGCTCTGCGAATCCTGAGACGGTCTATCCCGGCGATCCGGTGACCGTAACCGCCTCGGCAGGCGGCCTGAACCCGAAAGAAAATGTCATTTACAGCTGGTCCGGCACAGGCGTCACCGGCAACGACACCACGGCAAAGGTGGACACGGGCTCGCTAGCACCCGGAGAGTATTCGGTGCAGGGAACGGTGAAGGAAGGCAGGAAGGGCAAGGAAGGCTTGAGGCCATGGGAGACGGCGAACTGCACGGCGGGGATTACCGTGAAGGCCTATGAACCCCCGACCATCTCCTGCTCCGTAAGCCCAACCACGATCAAGCCCGGCGAGTCAGCGACCATCACTTTAGCGGCACTGAGTCCCCAGAATCGTCCGCTCACCTACAGCTACGCCGCTTCGGCGGGCACCATCTCGGGGATCGGGACCACCGCGGAATACTCCTCAGCCGGCGCAGCGACGGGCGTAGTTGGGATCACGTGCAATGTTTCGGACGATAAAGGGCATTCAGCAAACTCCAGCACGAATGTGACGATTGCAGCTCCACCGCCACCGCCGCAGCCGCACGCGCAGGCACTTTGTTCCATCACCTTCGCCAACGATCCGCGACGGCCGACTCGCGTGGACAATGAAGCCAAGGCCTGCCTCGATCAGGTGGCTCTCGACCTGAAGCAGCAGGCTGACGCCAAGGCGGTCTTGGTGGGCGAGTCCACCGAAACGGAGAAAGCCACGACCGCCAAGCAGGAGCAGTACGCCACGCGCCATAAACGTGCCATGGTCGAGTACTTTGCCGCGCAGCGCGCCGTGAACGCGAAAAACTACCTCGTAACCGACCAGGGAGTCGACGCTTCGCGCATCACGGTTGTCACAAACCCGATGAGCGGCCAGACCGTTCAGAACTACCTGGTGCCCGCTGGCGCAGACTTCGGCTCCGACGTGACCGGTACCACGCCGGTGGACGAGACCACGGTGAAACCAGAGGAGCGCAAGCCGCTGCCTGCCAGGAGGCGCTAGGCGAACAAGGCACCCGGCACGTTGATTCAATGGCAGGGGGGCCCGCCCGTGTGGGAGGGCCCGTAGAACCCTCCTGGCGCCTCCGCCGGAGTACATAGAGCGAAACCAGAGAGAATATTTCCCTGAGTCTATTGCGGTCGCGCCGGTCTCCAAACCGGTCCCCGGCAGTCCCGCTCCGGGCTTGCTGAGGCATAAGGCCGGCTATAGCGGGGCCCGGGAGGCCGATCATTGTGCCACGCTGACCACGACCGCCGGTCCGTTAGGGCGTGACTTTGGTTTTTCCATTGGAGATGTTGACCTGTAACCAATTCGGTCAGCCTCATCGCTTTTTGGCGGAATTCTTGTCTATTCTTGATATAGAGATGTGTGGGAGATGCCAGTTTTAATGAGCCCCTTGCGATTTTTCCCCCTGCGATCCCGCCGTTGCGGTATTTCAGCCCGGTTCCTCGTCTGTCTTGCGTTTTTGTTTTGTGCCTTCAGTTCACCTGCGCAAACACGGTGGAGCATCGCAGGCCCCGCGGGCGGTGACGCGCGCGCTTTTGCAGCGTTTCCAGGGCAGCCCGACCATCTTCTCCTCGGCACCACCAATAGTTGGCTCTACGAGACCACGGACGAAGGCTCGACCTGGCATCGTTTGGTGAAACTCGGCGCTGAGGACGGGCTCGTTCTCGACAGCGTTGTCGTCGACTCCGCCGATCCCTCTACCGTTTATGTCGGGGCTTGGAAGAACTCTGACGATGGTGGGCTTTGGATCAGCCACGACCGCGGGCGAACCTGGACCGAGTCGTCCGCTTTTCGCGGTCAGCCCGTGCACGCCCTCGTACAGGCGCCCTCCGATCCAAGCGTTCTTTATGCAGGAACGCTCGCCGGAGTCTTCCGTTCGAGCAACGGCGGAGCTACCTGGTCGCAGATCAGCCCACAGGGCAGCCGCGAAATTCACGAAATCGAGTCACTGGCGGTCGATCCTGTCCACCCTGAAATCGTGTACGCCGGAACCTGGCACTTGCCATGGAAAACCACGGACGGCGGTGAAACCTGGCACAACATCAAGCAGGGACTGATCGTTGACTCCGACGTTTTTTCCATCATCGTCGACCCGGTCCACCCGAGCACCGTTTACCTCAGCGCTTGCAGTGGCATTTACAAGAGCGAAAACTCCGGAGCCTTATTCCGTAAGGTTGAGGGCATTCCTTCTGAGGCTAGAAGAACTCGGAAGCTGACGCAGGATCCTGAAAATCGCGAGATCGTTTACGCGGGAACCACTGAGGGCCTCTACAAGACCGAAAATGGCGGCAAAAGCTTCCGCCGTATGACAGATGCCGACGTCATCGTGAACGATGTCTACGTCGATCCGAGAGATTCTAACCGTGTGTTGCTGGCGACTGATCGCGGCGGCGTTCTGGCTAGCCAGGACGCGGGCGTCAAATTTGTCGCGTCGAACCAGGGCATCTCCGAGCGCAAAGTTGCGGCACTCCTGGTCGATCGTACCGATCCCGATTGCCTCTATGCGGGCGTAGTCAACGACAAGAAATTCGGTGGTGTCTTCCGTTCGACTGACGGCGGCGCGCACTGGAGTCAGTGGGGCTCTGGCCTCGGCGGACGCGACGTTTTCGCTCTCGCGCAAACTGACGATGGCGTAGTCGTCGCGGGGACCAGCAGTGGCATCTTTGTGCTCGATCCGCCCGCGGATGATCCGCCGCCGGCAGACGGCGCGAAGGCCGCTGACCCGGCCGGTGCATCGGCGTTGGGAGATCCTGCGTCCTGGGAGCCCCGGAATACCATCGCCAACACCGTGATGAAAACCATCACGCAGACGCACATGAGCACTCGCGTCAACATTGAAAAGCTGGTGCAGGCCCCGACGATCGAGTTGGAGAGCCCGGTCAACGCGCTCGACGTATCGGGCGACGTGTGGGTGGCGGCGACCAACTACGGGCTGCTCACCAGCCATGACAAAGGCGCCACTTGGCAGGGCGGCCCGGTGGTCGGAGAGGGCAACTTCCTGTCTGTCGCGGTTGATGGGAACAATATGGCCGCAGCACGCGCCGATGGCGTGGTGCTTTCGAAGGATGCCGGGCAGTCCTGGTGGCCGATGGGCGTGCCCACGATGCTCACGCGCATCCACCGCGTCGTTTTCTCGCCTGACGGCACGCTGTGGCTCGGCGCGCGCGAGGGAGTCTACTACACTCGGGACCTGGGCAAAACCTGGATGTGGGTTGATCGCCTTCCTTTCCGCGATGTGGACGACCTGAGTTACGATGCGGCATTGAAGAGAATCCTTGTTAGCTCGCGCTCCAGCGATCAGATCTACGCCATCGACCCCAAAACCATGACATGGAATTGGTGGCAGACCGGCTACGACGTCGTCCTGATTCGTGCCGCCGGCAATCGCCTGATAGCGGCGTCGCTCGCTGACGGCGTGCTCATGGGTCCGCACACTGCTCCTGCCGAATCCAATCCAGCTTCTGCTACCAACGCCAAAGAGTAATCGCAGCCACATTCCTATAACCAAATTGGGTGCCCCAGGTCTCGATTCTGAGACCTTGGTTTCACGAAGCCAAGGGAACGATGGGTGCCTCAGATCTCGATTCTTAGACCTGGGAAGAGAGCCGTCACGGCAACTTGAATGCCTTGTCCACAATCGCGTTTGGATTCCGGCCGGCAGGCAACAGCGTGAATGCGACCCGGTTCAGGTCCGCAGTGCGCACTACGGCCACGTCACCTGAGCGGCTGTCCGCCACGAAAAGCAGGTGCCCGGCCGCCGAAAACGCCAGCGCCGCGGGCCCGTCGCCCACATGGATCGATCCAATTCGCTTGCCGTCGTCGATGGAGTACACGGTTACTTCCTGCGAGTGTTCATTGGCCACGTAGAGCAGGTTGTCACGCGACACCAGCCCGAAAACAGGCTGATTCCCAATCAAGTATGTGTCGCCGACCTCGTCGCTCGAGTCATAGATCTCTGAAACGGAGTCGGAAAGGGAATTGGATGCGAAAATTTCGCCGCCGTCCGGCTTCAGCGCCAATTGAACAGGCGCGCGCCCCACGTCCATCAGCGTCTCCAGGCGATCCGGCTCGGCCGGGTGAGCATCGGATTGAGCCAAAGCAATCACCATCACCTGGTGACCACCCGAGCACGGCACAAACGCCTTGGTTGAATCGGGAAGAATCACCACGCCCGCCGCACCAGGGCAGCCTCCGAACGCGGCACGGGCACGGCCACTCCGCGGCACGGGCACGGCCACTCGCCGCGTCGATCAGGCTGACCGAACCGCTGTGGCGGTTGGCGACCACCAGTGTCTTGCCGTCCGGATCCAGGCGCGCTGCTACAGGCTCCTCGCCGACTCCGATCTGCGCAACTTCGCGGCGATGCTCGAGATCAGTCACCGAGATCGAGTTGGAGCCGGTGTTTGCTATGTACGCGACGGTTCCCGCCGCATTGAGATCGATCGACACCGGCTGCCGGTGCAAGGGAATGGTGGCGCTGACAGTGTTGTGCTCGGCATCAATCACCGAAAGTGAGCCTGTCGTGCCTGCCGCGCCTGCGTTCACCACGTAAATCTCGTTCCGCGTCGGACTGGCGGCCAGCGCAACCGGATCATGTCCCACGGCCAACTCCCGGTCCACGCGGACGTCCACGACGTCCAGCACCGTTACCGTGTCACTGCCCCCGTTCGTCACATAAACATACTCGCGGTAGTTGGGCGGATATTGCGGAAAATCATTCTCGCGACAGCCGGCGAGAGAAAGCGGAAGAAGAATGGCGCCCAGTCGAACCAGGTTCCAGATTCGCGATCCGCTCATATTGCTCGCCGTCTTCTGTTCACTGGTCACAGTCCGCGTGATTCGGGCCGCACCCTCATTTCACTCCCGCAGCAGTAATCGCCGGAGCGTTGCGAGCGAGATTGCGGCCGACAATCGGAGCAATCCGCTCGATCTCGTCCATCATGCTAGCAAACTGCGCGGGATAGATGGATTGTGGCCCATCAGAGAGTGCGCTTTCAGGATGATTGTGAACTTCTACCATCAATCCATCGGCTCCCGCAGCCACGGCGGCGCGGGCCATGGGCAGCACGCTGTCGCGGCGGCCTGTACCGTGACTGGGATCGACGAGAATCGGAAGGTGGCTCACGTGCCGCAGTGCCGGGATGATGCTCAGGTCCAGAGTGTTCCGCGCGTGGTCGCTGAATGTACGCACTCCGCGCTCGCACAAAATCACCTGGTAGTTCCCCTCGCTCATCACGTACTCGGCAGCCATCAGGAACTCTTCCAGCGTGGCGCTCATGCCGCGTTTGATCAGGACCGGCTTGCGCAGCCTTCCCGCCTTCCTCAACAGCGAGAAGTTCTGCATGTTGCGCGCGCCAATCTGCACCACATCGGACCATTCCGCCACCGTCTCGAGCGTCTCGGTGTCGAGCGCCTCGGTCACGATGCGCAAGCCAAATTTCTCCCTGACATCGGCCAGGATCCGCAGCGCTTCAAGTCCCAGGCCCTGAAATGCGTAAGGAGAGGTGCGTGGTTTGTACGCCCCTCCGCGGAAGAACTGCGCGCCTGCCGCGGCTACCTGTTCCGCGATGGCCAGGGCCTGCTCGCGACTCTCCACGGAGCAGGGCCCGGCGATCACGGCAAGACTTCGGCCGCCGATGGCCGCGCTAGTGCCGGGAAAGCTCACAACAGTGTCTTCTTCTTTCACGTCGCGGCTTGCCAGTTTGTAAGCTTTTGAGACGCGGATGACCTCAGCAACGCCGCTGAGCGATTCCAAGTTCCCGCGGTCCACCTCGCCTTGGTTGCCGGTGATGCCGATGGCCGTTCGCTGGGCACCAGGAAGCGGATGAGCCCGGAAACCCAACTGCGCAATATGTTCGCAGACCGCCTGGATCTCTTCCTGGGTAGCGTGCGCCTTCATAACCACTAACATGACTCACCCCGAGCCCCCAGTCTAACGGGTGAGCGAGCGAACGGCAATTTCTGGTAGCGACTCAGGGTGGGTCTGCCCGAGCACACGTTTCCTGAACATGCTCTGCGGCATGCTATCGCGTGGTCCTATGCTTAAGGGAGCGCCACTTCAGGCCGAGCCACGCCAGATAGCCCAGTTGAATGGCCCAGGTGATCGAGTATGCTGCGCTCCGATACGCATGATCGAGCAGAGCCGGGTCGGCAGGCGTCGACGCCACCAGGTAAAGCGCCCTGCACAATTGGACGATCGAGACCGTGGCGATCAGCGCTATTCCAGCTTTTTTCATCGAAATTCCTCATTGTTCCGTTCGCGTTTCGCCAAGGTTCACGCCTGGAGAGCAGCCTGGGCCTCAGCTTCGGTCTTCTTTTGCTGCAGCCGTTCCACGTGGTAGCGAAAGGCCAAAATCATCACGCCCCATGCAAACCAGGCCAGCATGTTCCAGAGCAACACGCTCGCCATGGACCACGCCATCCCTGAGCCCTCCGAGCCGCCGAACACCGGAGATGGGTGCTGCGTCCGCCACCACCGGTTCGACATGTACACAATGGGAACGTCGAGAGCGCCAAAGATGCCGAGGACAGCGGCCTGCGTCTGCACTTGCGATCCTGCGGCGAAGCGGCGAAGCAGCAGATAACTCATATAGATCAGCCACAGGACCAGCGTCGTGGTGAGCCTTGCATCCCATGTCCACCAGATGCCCCACGCCCGCCGTCCCCACAGCGGGCCCGTCGTCAACCCCACGGTGCAGAACACCACGCCCACCTCGGCGCCCGCTAGCGCCAACGCGTCAGCAATTCGCGCGCGGTCGGCAGGGCTGTTCCGGAAAGCAAGAAACCCGATCGACCCTGCCAAATTGACGGCAAAAAAGACAAAAGCCACTGCAAACGAGGGTACGTGGTAGTAGATGATCCTGAAAATCTCGCCCTGCATCGCGTCGTTGGGCGCAACGTAGATGGCCTGGTAATAACCCCAGATCATCAGGGCGATGGTGACCAGAATATAAAGAGCGATGGAGAGTCTTTTCATGGGGAACCTGATGCCTTAAGTGTACGACGTAGATGCCGTTGATAAGTGATTTTGATAGCTCAGAATGGAGGCGATCGCTTCAAAAGCTGCGTTGGGCTCGCACGCTGACGCCACGATTTTTCATTGCCTCAGGTGCTTCGATTCTGGCGCGTTGCACCCTTCCACCTCTTTCTCGCATCCATTTGTTGCCAGGCTGGGGTCGAACCTTCACGCTGCTACCATGAACTTGCCGGAGGCGTTGTGCGCGAGCATCTGGCTACGTTGATCGACGATTTTCGTCGCTTTGACCGCGAGATCGCCGTCGTGCGCTACCAGGGCAACCGCCGCCGCGTCACCACCTACGGCGATCTGGCTCACCTTGCCGGGCGGTTTGCCGCGCTGCTGGCAGCCCGTGGCATTGGGCAGGGTGACCGCGTGCTCATCTGGGCTGAAAACAGCGCCGAATGGATCGCCGCCTTTCATGGATGCCTGCTTCGAGGTGTTCTGGCAGTTCCCCTCGACACCGCCGGATCCACAGATTTTGCCGAGCGAGTTGCCGCCGATGTCCGCCCGAAGCTCGCAGTAGGAGACACGCTACTCCTCCGCAAACTCGCCGCGCAGTCCAGGTTTGCCGTATCCACCGTTGCCTTTGAAAACTGGGATGGCGAGCTCCCCGAGACCGAAGCAGGCGCGATCTCAGGCCTTTCGAACCAAACCCCGCTGCAGATTCTCTTTACTTCTGGCACCACC
>OKRB01000046.1:0-38127 GCA_900290245.1 Candidatus Sulfuritelmatomonas gaucii
GCGAGCATGGCGGGCGAGGACAACGCGGGAGAGGCATGCAGGGCGGTCGCCGTGGCCCATCGCGCCGCTCGGCGCAGACCACGGACCTGCCGATCATCTCCGATCTGCTGAAAGCGGGACAGGAGATCCTGGTGCAGATCGCAAAAGAGCCCATCGCCAAGAAGGGCGCGCGCATCACGAGCCACATTGCACTGCCCGGCCGGTTCCTGGTCTTCATGCCCACGGTGACCCACGTTGGCGTAAGCCGCAAGATCGCTTCGGACGACGAACGTCGCCGCCTCAAGCGGATCCTGATGAACGAGCGGGGAGAGGCTTCAGGCGGATTTATCGTGCGGACAGCGGCCGACGGCGCATCGGAGGCGGAACTACGCGCCGATCTGCGCTTCCTGATGAATCTCTGGAACGAGATCAAGCAGCGCTCGGATTCCTCCAAGTCGCCGGCGCTGATTTATCATGACCTGTCGCTGATTGAGCGCATTCTGCGCGACCAAGTGAGCGCGAATTTCGCGTCCATCTGGGTAGACACGCAAGAGGACTACGAACGAATCGTGCGCTTCCTGAATCGCTTTTCGCCCTCGCTGATGCGGCGCGTGAAGCTCTACACCAAGGAGACGCCGCTGTTCGAGCACTTCGGCATTCAGGACGAGATTTCGAAGGCCCTGCGGTCGAAGGTCTGGCTCAAGAGTGGCGGATCAATCGTGATCAACCAGACTGAAGCGCTGGTGGCGATCGACATCAATACCGGCAAGTATGTGGGTAAGTCGGCGCGTCTGGAGGACACGATTCTCAAGACCAACCTGGATGCGGTGCCGGAGATTGTTCGCCAGATCCGGTTGCGCGACCTGGGCGGTATTATCGTGATCGACTTTATCGACATGGACGAGCGCAAGAATCGCTACAAGGTGATGGCAGCTTTGGAAGAAGCGCTGAAGAACGACCGCGCGCCGACAAAGGTTCTGCAGTTCAACGACTTCGGCCTGGTGGCGATCACGCGCAAGAGGGTGAAGCAGTCGCTGGAGCGGACGCTGAGCGTGGCCTGCCCGACCTGCCAGGCCACCGGCATGGTGAAGAGCCCGGCCACCGTGTGCAACGAGATCTACATCGAGATGCGCAAAATGCGGAAGCATTTTGAGAATACCGATGTGTTGCTGCGCGTGAATCCTGAAACGGTGAAGGTGCTGAAATCGAACGGCAATCGCTGGCTGAACGATTTTGAGGAGCTGATTGGGAAGAATGTCCTGGTCAAGAGCGACCAGACGCTGCACCCGGAGCAATTCGATATCCAGGGGTGAGCGGGGTTGACGGAGTTCGCGGAGCTAGCGGAGTTCGCGAGGTTGGCCGAGCTCATTGGGGTCGGCCGCCGATGCTGCATTGCAGCCATGCTCCGTTCTTCCAGTTCATATATATAGACTGGGACCGGCGAGGCTGTCGCATGGTGCGGGGCTTTGCAACTTTCCGCAGGCGCGAGGAATCTCATCCAGCGGGAAACAATATTCCAGGTGAGCAACCTCTAACGGAATTTTGTGTCTAACCCTAGTTAGGCATTCCGTTTCCCCCGAAGTTGAACAAAATTCGATGCTTGAGGTGTTTTCCATGTCGTACACCTTTTGGATGCGGCTGGCGCGGTGCGCCGGTTTGGCTGCAGCTGTGGTTCTGTTCACGTGCTATGTTGCGAACGCGCAGTCTACTGCTCCTTCCCAGGATCAGGCGAGCTCTGGTCAGGCGAGCTCTAGTCAGGCGAGCGACACAAGCTATTCGTCGAGCCAATCGGGCACGGCGCAGGTTGCCGAACTGGCATTGCCCGAAGCGCCGGCGCCGAGACCTTCGGCTGCTGCTTCAGGGCAGTACGGCAACGGCGGTGGAAACGGCGGCGGCGAGAAGAAAGGGATTTTTCACCGTCTCACCTTTGAGGCGGGGGGCGGCTTCAACGCGCCCATCAGCAGCAGCGTCACCTATGGCTTCAATTTGACGGTCGGCGGGGGCGTGAGGTTCGATCCGCATTTTTCGACGCTGATCGAGTATCAATTTCTCGACGACAAGCTGCCCGGCGCACTGATTGCCGAAACCAACGGAGAAGCAACCGGCGGCAACGCGCACATCTGGTCATTCACCGTTGATCCCGTGGTCGACCTGGCTCCCAAGGCTACAAATGACGTGTACGTGACCGGCGGCGGAGGCTTTTACCGGAAGGTCACCACGTTCACGTTTCCGATGGCGCAGGAGTTCTGCACCTACTTTACCTGCGGCATCGGATATGTTCCAGGCACTGTGGGCCACTTCTCAAGCAACCAGGGCGGGTTTAACGTTGGCGGGGGATTCCAGCACCGGTTGGGGGGCATGTACGGCGAGAGTACCACCGCGCTCTTTGCCGAGGTCCGTTACCTCGATGTGCTCTCACCGGCGATCGTAGGCAAGTCGGCGAATGGTCTACCACCCGTGACAATCGACAAAGACACCAAAGTACTTCCCATCAGCTTCGGCGTGCGCTGGTAGCGCCGGAGACAACGCAGCTCGAAGCTCCCATTCCCTGGTAGTCCGGGGCACAAAGGAATGGGAATCTCTCTGGCCAAAAGCATGGACAAATGCGCACATCTTCCCCGTGCAGCGTTATGCCTCGCGTCGCTGACGCTCCTCGCCGGATGCAATGCAGCGTACCGCTCCACTCCGCAAGAATCGCAAGGCCCTGATCCAAGCCCTCCCACGAGCGCGCCGCCGACTGCGGGCCAAGGCGGGTCAGTCACCGTTTCTCCGCAGTACGTGGCGCTGGCGCCGGGCCAGAAGGTCCAATTCACTGCGACCGAGAGCGGCGGCGGCCAGACGGAGTGGCTGGTGGAAGGCGTGCAGGGAGGCAACGCCGGTACGGGCACGGTAAGCGGCAGCGGCAATTACACGGCGCCGGCAACGGTAGCGCAAAGCGAGAACCTGACCGTGACCGTGGCGCTCACCGGGTCGGCCACGCAGGATTACGCTACGGCGGTGGTGTCGATTATCGCGCCTGCTACAGTCACCTGTCCGTTTGAGCTCGGCAATCCGCTGGTGGCGCGGTACTCGCTTTATCTGCCCGCGCCGGGAAAGATGGCGGTTCAGTTCGGGAAAACGACAGGCTACGGATTGACCACGTGGCAGGTGCCGACACCCACGGCAGACGGCGGCGAAACGCAGATTTACGTGGCCGGAATGCAGGGCCAGACGCCGTATCACATGCGCGCCCAGGTGACGCTGGCGAATGGCGCCACCTACAACGACACCGACCACACGTGTACGACCGATGCGCCACCGGCGACCTCGGCGGTGAATGTCACGACGCCCAGCGGAGGAACGCCTCAGCCGGGCATCGAGATGTGGAATACGATTCAGCCGGCGAATGACAGCCAGGTCTTCGCCACCGATTTGAGTGGCAACGTGATCTGGACGTACAGCTATTCGCACAGTTCAAACGACTACATCCAGGGAATTCAACTGCTGCCGAACGGCAACCTGCTGATGGTGATTTCGTATCTCTCTTCGATCACTACGGGCCTGAGCCCCAGCCTGATCAACGAGGTGAGGGAGATTGATCTGGCGGGCAACACGGTGAACAGCCTGACCGTTGCCACGCTCAACCAGAAGCTCGCAGCGGAGAACTTCCATGATGCGGAAGGCAATGTGTACAAGCTGGGTAGTTTTCACCACGACGTGCTGCACTTGCCGAACGGACACCTGGTCCTGCTCGGCACTTATCAACGAGCATTCAGCAATCTCGCAGGAACAACGGGCGCGACCGAAGTGATCGGCGATGTGATCGTGGATGTGGACCAGAACTTCAATCCCGACTGGGTGTGGAACACTTTCGATCATCTGGATATCAACCGGCGACCGATGAACTGGCCCGACTGGACGCACTCAAACGGCATGCTCTATTCAAGCGACGATCACAATCTGCTGCTCTCGATGCGTCATCAGAACTGGATTATCAAGATCAACTTCCTCGACGGCACCGGCTCAGGCGCGGTGATGTGGCGGCTGGGCGAGGGCGGCGACTTCAAGCTGGTGAACAGGACCGATCCGACCGACTGGTTTTATGCGCAGCACGGGATGAATTACTTCACGCCCAATACGACCGGCGTGTTTCGTCTCGGGTTGATGGACAACGGCAACGACCGGATGTTCCCGCCGAGGGCGGTATATTGCAAGCCGTACTCACCTGTGTCGTTGCAATGCTATTCGACGATGCCGGTGCTGGAGATGAACGAGACCAGCATGACAGCGACGATGATCACGCATTACGTTCCGCCGCCTTCGTACTTCAGCTTTTTTGGCGGCAATGCTGAGCTGATGGCGAACAACGATATGGAAGTGAATTTTTGCGCGACGCCCAGCGGAGCCATCGTGCAGGAGCTGAGTCCGGATGGTTCGCAGGTGGTGTGGCAGGGCGCGACGCCGGGCGCCGACCAGTACCACGCTTATCGCATGCCGAGCTTGTACCCGGGAGTGCAGTGGTAGCGGCGCTGGTGCGGGCAGCGGAACGGGTTTTGCGCTACCACGGCTTTTGCTGTTCTTCGGTGGGCGTGCCGACGTCGCCGCGTTCGATGCGCTCGAGAAACGCTCGCGCCAGCTTCCGTTCGCCGGGATGGCTTTCACCGTGCATGGTGCAGAGGTCAAGGAATTCGTCGCAGAGGGCGTTGCGCTGATCGTTCTGGGAGAAAACGTTTTGTAACGCTACGGCCAGTTCTCGAAGCCTGGTCGCCTCGGGCCAGCTGGTTTCCTCTTCATCTTCGCTGACATACTCAGAGAACAACCCGCGACGCCCGCGGGCACACTCGTCGAGGCATGCGAGCAATTGGTCGCTGAAAGCGCGGCTGAGCGCATCAAGCTGCTCGGGGGGCAGAGCGTCGCGCGGGTCGATGTTCATGTTGCGGTCATTTTCCCTGCATCACCGCTTCGACTTCATCGGCGGTGTGCGGCAGCGCAGCATCAAGGTCGATCAGCTTTCCATCCGGTCCGACGAGGAAGTCGCACTCAATGCGCACGCCGAGCTTTTCATCGGGAATATAGACGCCCGGCTCAATGGTAAAGACCATCCCCGGCTTGAGCACCACCGGGTAGACGCCTGGATCGTGGACGTCGATGCCCATCATGTGGCCAAGGCCATGCAGCCAATACTGGCCGAGCGGCTGGCCGTGCAGGTCTTTTCCGTGCGTGTTGATGTAGTTGTAAGCCACCGTATCGAGCGAGTTCGGGTCGTGGCGGTCGCGATCGTTGATGGTGGACTTGCCGGCCACGAACGCATTGATGGCCGCCTGCTGAGCGCCGAGCACAACGTTAAAAATTTCTCGCTGGCGCGGAGTGAAATGACCATTCACCGGCACGGTGCGCGTGATATCGGCGGCGTACATGGAGTATTCGCAGGCCGCGTCGACGAGCAGGATGTCGCCATCCTGCATGGTGCGGTCGTTGGCCGAGTAATGCAGAATGGTCGAATTGATTCCGGAGCCCACGATGGGAGCGTAGCTTGGCCGCTCGCATCCGTTTTCCATCCACACGGCGGTCATGGCACCGGCAACGGCACGCTCGGTCATGCTCGCCTTCACCCACCACTTCATCATCACGCGCTGCGCCAGCATGGACGCAGCGGAGGATTTCTTGATGAGCTCGATCTCTCCCTCATCCTTGAGCTGGCGGAGCGGCATGGTCAAGGTGGTCACGTCGTGAGGCTGCGGCACTTCATTGGTTCCCAGAGTTGTGGCTGTGAAGTTGATGAGCGCTGCGGCCGCCGTCGAATCGGGCTGCGTCCATAGATTCGTGGCCAACGCGTGATCGGAAGCGACCAGCCGGGTCAGATCCGCGGGCAGCTCGGTCATCGACTCCACGTGATCCACGCCGGAGGCTTCAGTCACGTCAGGCGTTGCGGCGTCCATTTTCACGCCTGTGTATTTCTCGGTTCGCAGATTGCGCACGGGAAGATAAAGAATCTCTCTGTATGCGCGAGGCGTAGACGCCTGCGGCGCGTCGCCGACAATCATCAGCGCCGCGCCCGGTTCGTTCCAGCCGGTCAAATAGTAGAAGTTCGAATCCTGCCGGTAGGGCATGAAATCCAAAACCGGTTCTTCCGCGGCAAAAAGCACTGCGACCCCACCATGCAGCTCGGCTGCCAACGCGACGCGACGCGCGTGATACGCCCCGGCAGGCTGTTTGTCCAGCGCATGCAGCGGCGGCACGGCCGTGGAGACAACCAGCAGAGCAAGGAAGAAAAATCGCATCGATTTCATCTCGCTATTGTCGCGCCTTGCGGTTCGGCACGCAAAGCAAATCCGCTGAGGATGTTGACAACTTTGCGCCGCCCGAGGAAGGCAATCACAGGCTGTTGCCGAAGGGCAACAGCGGCCGGCCGATCCAGAAGCGATTGCTCAAGCGGGTGAGCGCGCCCACCCGACGCCGAGCCAGGCGCGCCTGCGCTTCGCGCCAGGGACCCGTGAAGCGAATTGCGGCCGGCAGGCGCCGGTAGATTGCGGGCAAGCGGCGCCGAGCGCGTGCGGCGGCTTGCTGCTCTGGCACGCCAAATTGCAGGGCAAATTCGCGGCGGAAGCGCTCGGGCATCCACTCCGTGGTGAGGGCGCAATACCAATTCGGCAGCCGAACCCAGGAACCGGCTCCGGCGAGGAGATTGTGCGCCATTGCGCGCGCTTTGCCGCTCACGCCCAGTTCGTCAGAGTCGTGCATCGCGTTGTTATACGCTTCAAAGGCCGGCCAATCTTCCGGCAGCGAAGCGGCAGGAAGTCCGAAGAGTGCGGCCAGCGTCTTCCATTCCTGGAAGTACTGCTCCCGCTCGGCGGCGGCGAGCGGCGGAAGAACGCAATCGTGGGCCAGGACGGCACTTTCGACGAGGGTCGCGAAGACCCAACGCAACGCTGCGATCTGATTGGCTTCGTAGTGCGAACCGCGTTTCCAACGCGCGACGTCTTCGGGCATCGCGCCGCGAATGCGCGTGTGAAGTGTATAAAGGTGGCGAGCAGCGGCCAGCGCCTGGTCGAGCGTGCCGAAGACCATGGTGAAGACGACGCGAAAGGTATTATGGAAACGCCGGATGGGATCGTCCATGACGGCGGAGTGCTCGGCGAGCGAGGCCGTCACCCAGGGGTGGGCGAGCTGAAGCAGCGCGGCGCGGCCGGCACCGAGGAAGAGCGCCGACTCGCAGTTAAGACTCCAACTGATTGAATTCGGCCCGAAGATGCCGGCTTTTGGGTCCGGTGTGCCGGCGGCGATGGCGGCGAGCAGGGATTCGCTGTCGCGAGAGGAGACGCGCCCGCCGGAATCATCATCGTGCGGGAGTGGGAGCGGGATCGCGATTTGTTGCAAATCAACCAGGCTCACCGGGCAATCCTCAGCATTGCGGCTAGGCTTTGCTCAACATCTTCTTCACTCGTAACCCAGGACGAGACGCTGATTCGCATGGCCGTTTTTCCTTGCCATTTGGTGGGACCCACCCAGCAGGTTCCCTCTTCCTGTAGACGCACGATGACTCTTGCGGTTTTTTCGGCATCGCCGAAACTGACAAGAACCTGATTCAGTACGACCTCGTTCAGCACTTCGTAGCCGGCGGCTTTCAATCCCGCGGCAAAACGCTGCGCGTGGGCGCAGGTACGGTCGACGATCTCCGCCATTCCGGCTTTTCCCAACTGGCGCAGGCCGGCCCACAGCTCAATGCCGCGCGCACGGCGTGAAAGCTCGGGAGTGTAGTCGGAGGGCTCGCGCCTCGCGCCGCGCTCCAGATAGGCCGCGCGAAGGCTCATAGCCGCGCGCAATGCCGGGGCGTCACGCACGAAGGCCAGGCCGCAGTCGTAGCCGAGATTCGGCCATTTGTGCGCATCGGTCGCCCATGAATCCGCCAGCTCGAATCCTTTTACAAGATGGCGGTAATTCGGCGATGCGGCCGCCCAGAGACCGAAGGCTCCGTCCACGTGAATCCACGCGCCGGCGGCTCGCGCTTCGGGGCAGATGGCGCCCGCAGGATCGAAGGAGCCAGTGTTCACGTTGCCTGCCTGCAGACAGAGGATTGTTCGGTCATCGAGATGCGGCAGCGCGTCGGCGCGCATGCGTCCTTGCTTGTCGACCGGCACGCGGACCACGCGATTCTTGCCAAGCCCGAGCATGGCCAGCGACTTGAGCAGCGAAGGATGCGCTTCCTCGCCGACCACGACATGCAACTCCGGCGCGCCGAAGAGCCCGTCGGCCTCAACATCCCAGCCGGCACGCTCGAGCAGTTGGTGGCGCGCCGCGGCCAGCGCCGAGAAGTTGGCGATGGTTGCGCCGGTCACCACGCTGCTTGCTGTCCCTTCCGGCAGCCCGAGCAATTCGCGAGCCCATTCGACCGCCGTGGCTTCCAGGTCGGCGCTCACCGGCGTAGCGACCCAAAGCCCGGCGTTCTGGTCCCAGGTATTGACCAGCCAACCGGCTGCCATGGCTGCGGGCAGGCAACCACCAATCACGAATCCAAAGAAGCGCCCGCCGCTGATGGCCATCGTAGCCGGGCCACCAATTTCGCTGAGGAGTCGCACGACTTCTGCGGGATCGGTTTGTTCATTTGGCAGCGGGCCGCACAACGCAGAGAGCGCCGCTATGGATTCGGACGTGGGAGCGACTGGCCGGCTGTCGAGGCGGTTGAGGTACTCCACGGCCGAGTGCGCGGCCTGCTGGAGCACGGCGGTGCGCGATGCGAGTTCGGGGCGCGGTTTCGAAGCAGGATTCGGGGTTCGGGTCGGCATGGGGTTCTTCCGAGTACAGCAGAGTCTACCACCGGCCCGGCCGTGCTCGGATCAGGATGTCGGGGTTGAATGTAGCTTGTTCCTTCCGTGAGGTTGAATTTCGCTGCGATTCGCCGTATTCTATAGAGGCAGACGCGTTTGTCCGCCGGGTTTTGCCGTGGGTGTTCCGGCTGGCGGAGAGATGAGTGGGCTTACGGCCCACTTTTTATTTGGGCCAAACCAGTGGCGTACGCACAACGGGTGATTCGGATTCAAATCGTTGTGAATCAATAAGATAATGATCAGTTGGCGGTGGGCTCCCGGCGAGTGGTTTGGGCTGGATGGGCTGAAGGTTCGGGGTCCGTGGCAAAGGGTTTTGTTTGCCGCGGCAAAGGAACGATGGCGGTCAGCTTGGACGAAATTCGGAAGGCGGCGGAACGGGTGGCCGCCTCGCACGGGCTCGACGTGGTCGATGTCGAGATGACCGGGTCGGCAAAAGACCGGATTTTGCGCGTGGCGCTCGAAAAAAATGCCGCGGGCCGGGCGCAACTGAAAGCAGCGGCCGAGGCTCACGCGGAGGGGTTGCCGGAAAAGCTTTTGGAGGGTTCGCTCACGGTGGAGCAGCTTTCCGGTGTAACGCATGAAGATTGCGCAGAGTTTAGCCGGGATTTTGGCGTTTTACTCGATGTGGAAGACCTGGTACCGGGCGCAGCGTACACGCTGGAGGCGAGTTCGCCAGGGCTGGACCGGAAGTTGAGCCGGCCGGAAGAGTTCGAACGGTTTGCCGGTTGCCTGGTGAAGGTGCGAACGTTCGAAGCGGTTCGCAACAACCGGCACTGGCAGGGAAGATTGGTGGCGGGGTCAAAGACTCCGTCAGAAACAGGAACGATCACGCTCGACCTGGCGGCGATGAAACAGAACAGCAAGAGCCGCAAGGCAGGGGTGAACACGGTAGAGATCGCCCTGGGCAACATTGAGCAGGCGAATCTGGTGCCGGAAATCTGAAAGACAGGGACTGACGGACTAGGGACTAGGGAAAAGTCCTTGATCGTGAAGCTCGCGGCGTTTGAGGTTGTTGAACCCGGCGCCCCGACCTCAAGGAAAAGAGAGTCAGCAGTATGGCCACCAATGCGTTGTATCAAAGTATCGAGCTCCTCAGCCAGGAGAAAGGCATCGACCCGGCGATAGTTGTCGGCGCGGTCGAGGAGGCCATCGCCCTGGCCACGCGGAAGTACTACAAGACCCAGGAAAACATGCGTGGCGAACTGAACAAGGAGACCGGCGAAATCACCGCCTACATTTACAAGACGGTGGTGGCCGGCGATGAGGAGATTGAGGATCCCGTGAACCAGATCACGCTGGAGGAGGCCAATGAAATGGCACCCGGCGTGGAAGTGGGCAGCGAGATTCGCATCTATCGCGACACCAGCCCGCTGGGCCGCATTGCCGCGCAACTGGCAAAGCAGATCATCTTCCAGAAGGTTCGCGAAGCAGAGCGTGACACGGTTTTCCAGGAGTACGCGCATCGCGAAAAAGAAGTGCTGAACGCGACGGTGAAGCGGCTTGAGGGCCAGGACATCATCTTCGACTTGGGCAAGGCCGAGGCACGCTGCCCCAAGCGCGAGCAGTCGCGGCTTGAGCAGTTCAGCGTGGGTGAGCGCGTGCGCGTGGTGCTGCTCAAGGTGGATCGCGCCGCCAAGGGCCCGCAGGTGATTGTGAGCCGCGCCGCGCCGGAACTGGTATCGAACCTGTTCCAGTCGGAAGTGCCGGAGATTTACGACAACACCGTGGTGATCAGGGCAATCGCGCGCGAGGCGGGCGAGCGCACCAAGATTGCGGTGCAGAGCCGCGACAAGGACGTGGACCCGGTGGGCGCGTGCGTGGGCATGAAGGGCATGCGCGTGCAGTCGATTATTCGGGAGCTACGCGGCGAGAAGATCGACATCATCGAGTTCAGCGACGAGATCACGACGTTCGCGGAGAAGGCCCTACAGCCGGCGAAGGTCAGCCGCGTTTCGATCACCGACCTGACCGAGAAGCAGCTTGAAGTGATCGTGGACGATACGCAGTTGTCGCTGGCGATCGGCAAGAAGGGCCAGAATGTGAGGCTCGCGGCCAAGCTGCTGGGCTGGAAGATCGACATCAAGAGCGAGGAAGAGAAGCGGCAGGAAGTGGAGCAGCAGATGCAGGCGCTTGCCGGCACGCCGACCACGCCGATCGAGCAGGTGACGGAGCTGGGCGACGGCGTGATCCAGAAACTGGTGGCTGCCGGTGTGACGACCGCCGAAGCCCTGGCCGACATGACTCCGGAACAGATCATGGAGATTCCCGGCATTGGCGAGAAAACGCTGGAGAAGATCAGCGTGGCAGTGCGGCACTATTTCGGTCATTTTGAAGAGGAAGGCGGAGAGGCGGCCGAAGCCGGCGAAGGATCAGCTGAAAAGGAAACCGCAGCGAAGACGGCTGAAACGCCGGAAGGCGAAGCAGAGGCGCCAAGCGCGGAAGCGGTTGCCGACACCGCAGCAGCTGAAGAAGAGAATGCGGCGGTGGTTCTGGAAGAGGCCAAGACGGTTGAGGCCGCCAAGGCTCAGACGGACGATCTGGCCGCGGCAGACACGCTGCATGAGACGCTGGCGGAGGGAGCGGCGGAAACCGAGAGCCAGACGGCCGCGGAGATGGCAGTAGAGAACGTTCCGCCCGCAGACGAGGCGGAAATACGGGCAGAAGAAAAGACAACAAACGAGGAAGAGGAGTCGGCTAAAGAGGATGGCGCGTAAGATGCGCCGAACCGCTGAAAGCCAAGCGCACGATCACGCAAGTGAAGAGAGCAGCCAGTGCCATGAGGTAGCTATGAGCAACTAAGGGCGAATTGGCAGCACAGACACTGAAAAGAGGCGGATGAGTAAGGTTCGTATCAACGATCTCGCGAAAGAGCTTGAAGTCAAGTCTCGCGCGATTCTCGACCTTCTTCCGGAACTCGGCATTGCTGGAGTCAAGACGCACTCCAGCTCGCTGGAGTCGGACGAAGCGGACAAGGTTCGCGCGCGCCTGGAGCAGCAGGCACATCAAGCTTCCCATGCAAGCGGCGGCACATCGCGCCACGCGGAACCGGCGATTGTTCCGAAGATCGACCTGTCGCACATCCAGAAACCCGGCGATGTGCTGAAGGCGGTCCTGGCCAAGAAGCACGAAGAGGAAGAAGAGGCACGCCACGCCAGAGTGCCGGTGAAACCGGCGGCGCCGGCCCAACCGGCCAAGCCTCAAGTGCGCACCGTGGCCGCCGCTGCGCCGCCTGCGGCACCCGCTGCCGCTAAGCCGGCCGCAACTCCAGCCCGCCCTGAACCGCGCAAAATCGTTCCTCAGCCGCGCTCGGCCCCGCCGATCATTGCACCTCCGCCAGCCGCTCCGGCGATTGCCAGCCGCCCGCCAGCGGGCGCCGTGGTGGCAAAGCCTCCGGCGGGCGTAGTTCCAGGCGCGCGCACAGTCGTCGTGGTACCGCCGCCCCCAGGCGGAGTTGTCGTGAAGCCGCCCACGGCTCCCGCGGTGCGCGAAGAGCAGCCGCGCGCCCAAGAGAAACCTGCCGCAAAAGCGCCTGCAGCAGCACCCGCGATTGGCGAGCCGCAAACGCCTGCCGCAGCGATCGCTGAATCTCTGCCAGCTGCGCCTGAAGCCGTTGAGGCTCGCGCTCCGATGGCGGAGGCGCCTGCTTCGATTCCAGCGATTGCCGCTCAGTCCGCAGCCGCTCCCGCAAAGCCCGTGAGGGAGCGTGTACCTGAGCCACCCGCGCGCCGCATGGTGATGCCGCAAACCGGACCGCGGCCTGTGTACAAAGCATCAATTGTTCCGCCGACCGCGCCTGCCGCCGGCACGGGACTCCAGCGCGGCAAGCCAATTTTCGATCGCAGACCCACTGGTGGTCCGGGGGGATTCGGACAGCGAACGCCGGGCGGCCCTGGGGCCACAGGCCAGTTTGCCGGCGGACCGCGGCCCAAGCATCCCACGCGAACCTCCGCTGGTGGATTTGCACCAGGCGGACCAGGGGCTCCTGGCGCGCGGCCCGGCTTTGGCGCGCGCCCGGGGTTTGGAGCGCGTCCAGGCCCTGGCGGCGCGCGGCCCGGTGCAGGCGGGGCTCCCCCACCCGCTGAGGGACGCCCGCAGCGCGCTCCGGCTCGTCGCGGACGGGGCCAGCAACAATATCCGAAGACCAAAGAAGGTCCGATGAAGGGCTTTGTGCCGCCACCGCGGTACAGCGCCATGCAATACAGCACTGAGCCCCTGCCCATCACCCGTGAGATCACGGTGACCGAGGGCATCAGCGTGAAAGACCTCGCGGAAAAGCTCGACGTCCGCGCCAAGGATCTGATCGCGACGCTCCTGATGGGAGGTGTGTTCGTCACCGTCAACCAGTCGCTTGACGCTGAGATGGTGAAGGATGTGGCCGCGAAGTTTGGAGCGGCAGCCAACGTGATCACCTACGAAGAAGCGCTGGAGAACGAGGCCATCGAAGAGGTTCTGGATACGGAAAAGACCGACATGGTCGAGGTGCCGCGCGCGCCTGTGGTGACCGTCATGGGCCATGTGGATCACGGCAAGACATCGCTTCTCGATGCCATCCGCGAGACCGACGTGGCCGCCGGCGAGGCCGGAGGCATTACACAGCACATCGGCGCGTACAAAGTGAAGTTCTCCAAGGAGGGCTCGCCGGCTTCGGGGCGCGAGATCGTATTCCTCGACACGCCGGGCCACGAAGCCTTCACGCGCATGCGCGCCCGCGGCGCCAAGGTCACCGACATTGTGGTGATCGTGGTGGCCGCTGACGACGGCGTGATGCCGCAGACCCTGGAAGCGATTGATCACGCCAAGGCCGCAGAGGTTCCGATCATCGTGGCCGTCAACAAGATCGACAAGCCTGAAGCGAATCCTGACCGCGTGAAGAAGCAGCTCGCGGACCGTGGACTGATTCCGGAGGAGTGGGCAGGCGCGGGCCAGGAAGGGACGGTCTTTGTCGAAGTCTCGGCGAAGAAGCGCGTGCACCTTGATTTGCTTCTCGAAATGATTTGCCTGGTGAGCGACATCAAGGCGCCGAAGGCGACACCGGGACGCAAGGCCGTGGGGAGCGTTCTTGAAGCCAAGCTCGATCGCGGCCGCGGAGCTGTGGCCACGGTGCTGGTGCAGGATGGAACGTTGCACCTGAACGACAGCTACATTGTCGGGAACACCTTCGGCAAAGTCCGCGCCCTGTTCGACGATCGCGGCCGTTTGCTTGAGGAAGCAGGACCGTCGACGCCGGTGGAAGTGCTGGGCCTTGAAGCCCTGCCCGACGCGGGCGACACGTTCCTGGTGGTTGCCGACCGCGACAAGGCCAAGGGGATTGCGCAGTACCGCAAGATGAAGGAGCGTGACGCGCAGCTGGCTAAGAGCGCCCGCGTTTCTCTCGAAGGACTTTCGGAGCAGATTCGCCAGGCCGGCATAAAAGACCTGCCGCTCATCATCAAGGGCGACGTCACGGGCTCTGTGGAGGTGCTGACCGATTCACTGGCCAGGATGTCAACGGAGAAGGTGCGGGTGAAAGTGCTGCACTCGGGCGTCGGCTCCATTACGGAGAGCGATGTGCTGCTTGCGACGGCTTCGAACGCGATCATCATCGGGTTCAATGTGCGCCCCGAGCGCAAAGCCGCTGAGTTGGCGCAGCAGGAGGGTGTAGAGATCCGCCTGCACTCCATCATCTACGAGTTGCAGGACGAGATTCGCCTGGCCATGATGGGCCTGCTGGAACCGACGTTCAAGGAGACCTACCTGGGCCGCGCCGAAGTGCTGAACATCTTCAAGATTCCGAAGGTGGGGACGATCGCCGGCTGCCGCGTGCAGGACGGCGTCATCCGCCGCGATGCCGAGGTGAAGGTGATGCGCGACGGCGAACAGATCTTCAAGGGCAAAGTCGGCTCGCTCAAGCGCTTCAAAGACGATGCTCGCGAAGTGACCAGCGGCATGGAGTGCGGCATCGGCATTGCCAACTTCAGCGACGTGAAGGAAGGCGACATTCTGGAGGCAATCGGCACCGAGAAGATGGCTGCCGATTTGGGCGCGCTGACGTCGGCGAAGGCGTAGTCTTCAACCGGAAGGCAGGGCCCGCGGTTCGCACGAATCGCGGGCTCTCTTTGTCTTTCGCCAACGAATGCCTACCCCGGCAATGGTTCCCTCGATACCTCGCGAGCAAGGGACTCTTCCACATCGGTTCGATGGCAACCCGGCGCCACCGGCAGTGCGTCTTATGTTCCTACAGCAATTCCTGAGTTGCTGTGACCTCTTGAATTCGGTGCAAGGTCGCCGCTCCCTGGGGGTCGCGTCGACTTGGGTGTAGCACCTTCGGGATACAGTGACTCAGGAATTGCGATAACGGAAATGGAGGGACATTTCTTATGGATTCGGCTTCAAATCTGCATGGTAAGAAAATCGCGATTCTCGCGACCGATGGCTTTGAACAAGTGGAATTGACTGAACCGCGCAAGGCGTTCGATGAAGCCGGCGCGAAGACAGAAGTGATTGCACCGCGGGATGGAGAGATCAAAGGCTGGAATTTCAGAGAGTGGGGCGAAAGTGTCAAAGTCGACAGGACGCTCGATGGCGCCTCGCCGCAGGACTATGATGCGCTGGTGCTGCCCGGGGGAGTGATGAACCCGGACCGTTTGCGTATGGATCCGCTGGCTGTTGAATTCGTTCGCAAATTTGTGGAGACGGGCAAAACGGTGGCGGCGATTTGCCACGGACCGTGGGCCTTGATTGAAGCAGGAGTGGTGCGGAGCAAGACCCTCACCTCATGGCCCTCAATCAAGACCGACCTCAAGAACGCGGGAGCGCAATGGGTTGACCAGGAAGTATGTACCGACGGCCAGTTCATCACCAGCCGCAAGCCTGACGACATCCCGGCATTCAGCCGCGCCACGATTGAAGCAGTGAGCCGCGGTTCGAAGCACCGGGCAGCTGCGTGAAGCGCGCCGGCATGCACGATGCACGATGGCCAGTTTTACCGCCTGGAAACGGCCGGATCGTTCGGCCCGAACGTTGCTGTGCGGGTGAAGCAAGTGGCTGTGCGGACGCTTTCAAATCAGCCCGCTGCGCTCACTGTTTGCGATGAGCGCGGGCCGGTTGTTTCAATCAAGGAATTGGGTCTTCAATGCGCCAGCACAAGCCGGCCCAGCGCCAACTGCACATTGTCCGTCTCAATCGCGATTCCCTGCGTGCCGTCGACGAGATACGAAATGAAGTTGCCTGGCGTCGTGCGCGATGCAGGGTCCAGGCCGGTCAGGGTCCCGGTGAATACTCCATTGGCGGCGGGCGTCAGGGTGCCGGAGATTGCGAAGTCCGCGCCTCCGTTGCCACCATCCGCAAATCCCGACACTGTGTCTGTCCCGTTGCCAACGACGGCTGTGACCGAGCCAAGCGCGGCGCCTGATCCGGTATTCGAACTGGTGTTGGCCACAGTGGCGTTCAGTCCATAGGTTCCATTGAAGGAGGCCGCACTGAAGGGGCCGGCCTGCTGCTGAAAGGCCTGCCCTGCGAAGGCCTGCGAACCGCCGCTCGAGAGCAGCAGAGCGTTGCCGCCTCCTGTCAGATAGAGATGTATCGAGTAATTGAAGGTCGAGCCATCCGTCAGGTTGGATAGCGTAGCCCGGCCGGTGGGATCAACCGTCCATGCGCCGGTGAATGAGAGAGGGCTCTGCACACTCTTTTGGGTGAGATTGTTCCAATTGAGCGTTCCCGCCGCTGTGCCGCCTGTGTTGGCTGCAATCAGGCCCGCAACCTGAAAGGCTCCATACGGCAAGCCGTTCGATCCGCCGAACACATAGGTTGCGCCTGCCAGCGAAGCGCTGCTGAAATGCCCCGTGCCGGCGACCTGACCGAGCGCGAGTCCACCCATCACTCCCTGATAATTGGCCACGCTGTTATATGCGGACGAGATGAGCCGAATGTGCGTAGCATCCACGATGTAGCCGTTCACCGAGGTTACTGGCAGCGACGAAGATTGATTCGGGTTCAATTGAAACTGCACTCTGCCGAACTTGTCGGGAGCGGTTACAGTGCTGGCAGCCAACATCTCCTCGCCGTTGTAAGCGCCGCCGTAATTCTCATCGATCGAATCGAGTTCGGTGCCGCTTCCTGAGATGCCGCCAGCGCTATCGATGTTGAGTATGCCCCCGACCCACGTAGGACCGCCGAACTGGTCCCCGCCATACATGGAGATGGCAAATCCGCCTGAAGGTGCGGCAGCGCTGGTTTGCAGTTCAAGCGTGCCGCTGCCGGGCGAGCCGTAGAGTTGCGCGACAAAACCCAGAGCTCCGGAAGCAAGGACGCCATTCAGCGTTTCTCCGCCACCCCCATTTGTAATGAGCTGGATTTGAAGATTGCTGTCGGGAGTGGTGGCGTAGGTTCCGCCGCTAATCGGTCCCGACAGATAGGAGTAAGGGTAGAGATCGCCGTAACCGTCCATCGAATAGGCGATGGAATCCTGCTCGCCGGCGGTGATCGTTCCATTCTGGGCGACAAAGACACCTGTAGTGAAGGTCGCCGACATACCGGAAGGCCCGGACAACTGGAAAACATAGGTGCCATTGGCCAGCGTTGGCGCTGCCGCGGTAATCACGATGCTTGCCGATACCGATTTGGTCGTGTCGGTAGCGGATGTTGCTATCACGGTCACGGTATTGCCCGGCGGGATTGCCGTTGGCGCGGTGTACGTCGATGGCACTCCGCTGGCCGTTAAGGCTGGGCTAAACGATCCGCAGGGCGAGGCTCCGCAGGTGACTGTCCAATTCACCTGGGGATTCGCCGTCACGTCGTTTGTGATCTGCGCGCGCATGGACATCGAAGAACCCACCTGCATTGAGGCCGGCGGAGCGCCAGAGAACGTGACGGAAATCGGAATGGGAGGCACGATTTTGATGACGGCCGAGGCCGAGAGCGAAGGATCGGCAACCGAGGTTGCCGTCACAGTCACTGTTCCTCCGGAAGGGATCGCTGGAGGGGCAGTGAATAGGATCGCGCCGCCCTCATCGCTCGGCTTCAACGTGCCGCAAGCGCCCGGGCTCGCGCAACTGATCGCGTACGTGACCGCACTGTTCTCTAGCGCGGTTGGAACTTGAATTGGATAAATCGTGGCCGCATCAATCGTGGCCGATGCATTTACAGCCAGCGACGACGGCGGCGTGGAGACAAAGATCACTGAGGTCGGCTGCGGCGTCTCGTTGATAGGTGGCAAGCTTGCGAGTCCGCACCCTGCCAAGCCGGCGATCATTCCCATGGCAACAAAAGAAAGATATACAGTGCGCCCAAACATGACCAACACCCCACTCAAAAGCGGTGAGAGGCACGCGTGCAGCTCTATTCTTTGCAGTATCTATGCCTCTAGTTGGGTTATAAGGTTGACGAAAGGAAGGGATTCCAATCGGCGCTGGCGCAGCCAATGGTTCCGCGAAGAGCCCCAAATCGCGCACCTCCGCACCCCTCTTCCTCTTAGATGCCAAAACGTTCCAAATAGTGAGACACTCATGGCGATATTCTGTTTTGCCGGTCACGGGGGTTGGTTCGGGCTGCGTCCGGTTCGCCCAGCCTTGCCGACCTCACCAACTGCCGCATACACTGGTACCTCTTCTCAACTCAAGAGGATGCGAGATGCTTGACTTCCTTCGACGGCGGCTCGATGAACTCGTCACCATCCTGTTTCTGTCGCTGGTTCTTGTCGTCACCATTCTGCGCCCGCCCGTTTTTGCCACGCAGGGCGGGCTTACGCTCGCACGCATCATTCTCTGGGGCGCCGGTATTTTGCTCGCAATTCTCCTGGTTACTTCGCGCCTCAGCAGTTTGGCGCAGAGTGCGCTCGGTATCGTGCTGAAGATCGGACCGATGGTCGTCGCCATCGTCGGCTACGTGAGCCTCAAGCTATTGCACGCCGAGGACATCACGGCATGGCTTGGGATCCTGCCCAAGGATCACCAGATGATGGTGGCTGACGCGGCGCTTTTCGGCAAGACTCCTTATCTATGGTTCGCGCAGTGGGGACTCGACGGGAATCTGCTGCAGCGGGTCATGGCCAGCTTCTATGCTTTTTATCCCTTCACGCCGCTCATCGCGCTGGCCTGGTTTCTTTGGAAGCGCGATCGCGCGCAGTTTTCTCTCATCCGGCGCACGCTGCTCATTTCGCTCTATTGCGGTTACTGCTGCTACATTCTGATTCCTGTCGCCGGCCCGCTTTCACTCACAAAGCTGTCGCCGTTTTTCATCCAGTCCACGACCACTTACAAGTTCCTGACCGACAATTTCCGTTACCGCTTTGACTGCTTCCCCAGCCTTCACACCGCAAATCCATGGCTTCTGTTATGGCTATGCCGGAACAAGCTGCCGCGCACGGTGGTGGGCGGGGGAGCGATGGTCTGCCTCGTCATCACCCTCTCCACGATGGCGCTGCGACTGCACTACGGAGTAGATGTCCTGGCGGGACTGGCCTGGGCCTGGCTGATGTTGTTCACCGGCCGCGCTACTCTTCCCCAGGAAGAGACATTCGCGGTGAAAGACGCGCGTGCTGTGGAACTCGCCTCCTAGAGCGGTGTTCGGTTGCTTAGAGCATCAGGCGGTTGCTTGGCGCTGCCACACAGCCGCGTCAAAGCTGTGTGTACAAGTGTAGCCTTCGTCGTAGTAGAGGCGAATGGCCTCGGGATTGGCCTCAGTGACGGTGAGAGAAATCTCTGAAGCGCCCAGGCGGATAAAGCTGGACGCAGCCTGCGCGAGAAGCATGCGAGCCAGACCACGACGGCGAAAGGCAGGGTGAACGCAAACCTGTGTCAGGTGCCCGCTTAGCGTGCTGACGCGCGAGCCCAGCACCAGGGCAGCCAGCTCGCGGCTGTCGCGCTCGACCACCACGAACGATGCCGCCGGAGCAAACGTACCGCACCCTGCGTAGTGAACGATGTTGTTGAGGAAGCGCATGGAGCCATGCGCGGAGCGGTACTGGTCGTTGATCAGGCCGTCAGGATGGCCGCGGTAAGCATCGCAGATGAGGCGCGCGGCCGGCGCCAAATCCGCTTCGCGCCACGGCCGCAGCTCAAGATTCGGAGGCAGATCCGGGCGAGCCGAGCTCGATCGGCCCTGCAACGGCTGCACCAGATAGAGCCTGCGAAAAATCTCAAATCCAGTGGCGCGAAAGATTTCGGCGAACTTGCCAGCGGAATGCAGAAGCAATTGCGACTCGATGCGGTCGACGTGCGGCGAATTGAGCAAGAGCTCGAAGAGGTGGCGGAGCAGTGTTTCTTCTATACAACAGGCAGGACCCAATTCGCCGGACGCAGCGTTTGCGGCGCCAGGGAGGGCGAAGACATCGCCGATGACAGCTTTATTTTCTTCATAGACGCAGAACACATAGCCCATGACGCGGCCCGACTCGAGCGCGGCAAAACCGGGCAGCATGTGGTTGTCGAGATACTGCATCAGCAGCCGGGCTGAAGCGTGATAGTCCCAATGCAACCGCTGCTCCCAGAGTTCGCCCTCGCCTTCAAGCACAGGACGAAGTGCCGGAGCCGCAAAGTGCCGCAGATCGAGAATCTCGACGGACCCACTCAAGAGCTGCATTCCCCTCTCATTGCGCAATTCCGAAAGGCATTGCTCTACGCCAATTGAAAGGCCGCATCAGCGGCTGCCAACGAGGTAGATTTCCAGCCCCTGCTCCGGCCAACGAAACAACGGCTCGTAACGCCGACCTTCAAGATACTCCTCAAGCGCGGCCTGGGTCTCAAGATCGGCCCCATGCTTGCCTTGCACGCGTGCCACGAGGACATGCTGCTCGTCGGGCACGCCACTTTCTTCGTAATTCACGACTTCACGGTTGCGATAGAACGAGAGCCCATACTCGATGTCGCGGCGAACGCGAAAGACTGCTACGGTTTCGTCCGCGGGCACCAGGCTACCGAGTTGTTCTGCGAGCGGCCGCGCGGAATATGTGCGATCAAGTAAATGAATGACGCGCTTGGAAGCGGGGATGCCAGGAATCCCGAACGCCGGCCCCGCGCCGTAAATAAAGAGCACGAGTACAACCAGAATTCCGCAGGTCGCCGTACGAAGCCGGATGACTCCAAATCCCCTGGTCACAACGAGAATCAGGAGCGCCGCTCCGACGCCTGCCATCGAGGCGGCAGTTAACGCGTGAGCGGGCGGCATTTGCGCACCGTGTACAACGAACCAGGGGAGGAGAAGCACGACCAAGGCGGTAACGCCGCAAACCACAGCATGGCCGAGCAGGATCCAACGGTTGAGCCCGGGCTGGCGGCGACGGAAAAGATAATCTCCGGTCAGGATGGTGATGGGAGGAATGGCGGGAAGAATGTAGCCGGGGAGCTTGGATTGGGAGAACGAGAAAAAGACGATGGGGATCAGCGACCAGAGCACCAGAAACTCGGGAAATGCGTCACCGGGGCGGGTGGGCAGCGGTTTCCCCGCCCTGGAGTGGCGCAGACGCCACTCGGCCACGGATGTCATGATGCCATCGATCAATGCGCGGATCGCAATCACCGCCCAAGGCATGAGCGCGAGCACCGCGACCACGAAGTAGTACCAGAATGGCTGCGCATGCTGATAGCGATCGGTGGCGAAGCGCTGGAGGTTGTGTTCGAGAAAGAATTCGCGGAAGAAGGTTGGATTCTGATGCTGCACAGCAATGAACCACGGCAGCACCATGGCAAAGTAGAGAACGACGCCCGGCCACCAAAGCGACCGAGGCAAGATGCGCCACTCCTTGCGAAGGAAGGCGAAGGCGACGATAATCAGCGCGGCCAGGAGCGGCGCAACCGGACCCTTTGCGAGCGTAGCCAGTCCTGTAAAAAAGTAAATGTCGTAGAGCCAGAATTTGGAGTTGGTTTCATACCACGCATACCAGCCCAGTAGCCCAATAGACAGTGGCGCAGCCATCTGCATGTCGGTGGAGGCGCCGCGCGAGAAGGCCATGATCCCGACGCAGGCCACGGTGATGAGCGCTGCGTCAAGATGACCGCCTGGCCGGAATCTTTTCATGTGCAGGTAGATGAGACCGACCATGATGAAGGCGAAGCTGGCCGAAGGCAGACGCGCGGCCCAGTCGTGAACGCCGAAGTCCTGAAACACAAACATCGCGCGCCAGTAATAGAGCGCAGGCTTCTCAAGCCAAGGCCGGCCATAAAGGTAAGGCGTGACGCAGGCGCTCAACCGCCCACTGAGCGTATGCGCGGAGTCAAAGCGCACGAGCATTTCGTGGGCGATTTGCGCGTAGCGCGGCTCATCGGCGCCCACCAGCCCCAGGCCATCGCCGCCCACCAATGGAGTGGTCCCGTAAACAAGGAAGAAAACACTAAAGCAAAGAAAAACCAAAGCCTCGCTGACCGTAGCCCAGCGGGGCATGCGCCATCGCGGATGCAGCAATGAATCCTTTGGCGAAGGTTCCACCGGAATTTCCATCCGTGGCAGTTCTCCAAGAAGTGTGCGGCAGCCTTGTTTGCGCAGGACGAACGTCATGATTTGTGCAGTGACGGACGCGGATCGAAGCATGCCTGCCGCCTTCCGTGCCGTATGATGGCCCGGAGATCCCTCTGCGCAGTAACAGGGTCAAGGCTAACAGATTCGAGTGCAATCTCAAGCAGACTCAGCCGGAGCGGGCGGTCGGATTGTCCGCGGCATTGCGCAATTCCGAGAGAATCTCTTCAAGAGCGCGCGGCAACGGCCCGTCGAGTGTGCACCCAGCGGCGTTTTCGTGACCACCGCCCCCCAACCGCGCAGCGACCGCGGCCACATTCACCTCGCCCCTGCTGCGCAGGCTCAACCGGATAAGGCCTTCGGGCAGCTCTCGCAGGAAGACCGCGACGTCAACGCCGGCAATGCCCAGCGCAATATTCACGATCCCTTCGCAGTCCTCTTCCGCGGCGCAGCTCCGCACCATGTCCTGGTGCGTGACCCATAACCAGGCGAGTCTCCCCTTGCGCTTCAACCTGCGGAGGGCCATGCCCAGTAGCAGAAGTTTCGACGGCGACACGGAAAAGTACACTTCGTGGGCGATGGCGACGGGATTCGCTCCCGCCGCAACCAACTCCCGCGCCAGCGCGAAGGTGGATGCGCGCACTGCGCCATAGAGGAAGCCGCCCGTGTCGGTGAGCAGCGTTGTGTAAAGACAGGTCGCCATTTCCGGAGTGAGTTTCGCGCCGGCGGCCAGCGCCAGCCGGTATACCATCTCGCCTACGCTCACTGCGCTGTGATCAATCCAATTCAGGGCCGCAAATGCCTGTCCAGTGACATGGTGATCGATATTGATCAGGAACAACTGTTCGAGGCCGCGCAGGCGGGTGCGCTCCACGCCATCACATTCCAGCAGAATGGCAGCGTCATAACGGCCATCAACTCGCAATAGGGTTTGGACGGCATCAGCGCCCGGGAGCTTGCGGTAGACGGCCGGAATCCGGTCCGCTGTTACGAGATCTGCGCGCTTGCCCATCTGCTCGATGAGCGTTCCGAGGGAGAGCATCGATCCAATCGCGTCGCCATCGGGCCGAGAGTGCGAGCAGACAAGGAAACGCTCACCGTCGCGCAAGACGCGAAGAATCGCAGCGACGGGGTCGTCCTGCGCTGCAGCATAGGTGCGCGATTCCGCGCCTTCCATTCCGGCGACCAATGCTTTGGCTCCGGGTTTGGCGGAAGTGCGGCGCATTGCATCAGCTAATGGAAGCGCCATGTTCCGAGTGAGGCTTGGTCTGTGCGGGGCCCTGTTGCATTTCATCCCCGCGAGCCTCTCCTGCTTTGCCCGCGGCGGCTTGCTTTTTGCGCGACCGGCTCATCAGTTCATCAATGCGCGCCTGAAAACGGCCGGACCGATCGGCGAGAAAGGTCAAGTCGGGGATGTAGCGCGTCCCCATCCGCTCCTTCAGTCCGTGGCGGATGTAGCCCTTTGCTGCGTCGAGGCCGGCGATGGTGTTGGCTTCGGCCCTGGCGATGTCTTTTGCGGCGCTGTCGAGCGCCACATAGACACGCGCCGATTTGCCGCCGGGGTTCAATGCAACTTCGCTCACATAACAAAAATCAATGCGCGGATCGGAGAGCTCGCCCTCGATCATGGCGCCGATCTCCACCCGCAGGGTTTCGGCCACGCGGTCCTGATGATGCTTTCTTGCCCTGTGTTCCGGCATGGCTCCTCCTCGACGAAATAAACCCCTTAGGATACCAGAGCGGTTGCCTGAAAGCCCGCGGAGGAATCGCGATTGCCACTCTCCGGGGATGACGTGTGCGCTGAGGGGCGCGGATCAGGCTGAGAAATCGACGGCAACCACTTCATGAAGCGCGATCGAAGGCATCTCAAGAGAAACTGTATTGCCTTCAGTGCGATACGCGAGATCTTTCCCTGCGGTGAGCAGGTGAATACGCTGGATACGACGATTGGCTGGTACACGCAGCGAAATCTTTTGTTCGGAGATGGAAACGATCTCGCGCACCGGGCCTTTGAGCATCATGGGGTTGGTGAGATTGACAAGATGAAGCGTCATTGAATCTTTCTGTTCCCACACAGCAACATCGAGAATGCCCTTGCCTTCGACTGTCACAAGAGGCGGTTCGTTCGTTGCCCAGTCGACGGCGTTGCGCAGAAGCTTGCTGTGATCGGTGTTCAGCATGTCCCAGAACGTGCGGTCGATATCGCCCGGGAAGTAGACGACTCGGCCGGCGCCCACCTGCTGCAGATACACGCCGGGGCGGTGCGGCGAGCCAGGGCGAACATAAACCGATTCCATCGGCAAATCCGGGTAGGACGGCACGATGTGCAGAGGAGCGAACCGGCTCTCGTCGGCGGGAGTCACATCGACCTGGTTGACGGCATTGATGATGCGCCCGGAATCCTCGAATCCGTGCAGCAATGGGTGGTAGGCGTTGGTTGTCGGATCCTTCGCCAGGTCGAGGTACGAGTTGCGCATCATTTCTTCGACCTTGCCAGCGTAAGACGCGCCAAAAAGCGAGGCCAAAGCGAAATCTTTCCTGCGTACTCCCCACTCGTCGTAAAGCGAAGTTTCATAGGATGCGACCAACCCGCCGCCCTGCTCGACAAATGCGCGGAGGCTGGCGCACTGCGCATCAGAGAGCGCGGCGATATTGGGCAGGATCAGGGTGCGGAATGGGGCGAGATGGTCTTTGTCGAGGCAACGGTCGTGCACCATTTCGAAGGGAACGCGCGATTCGACAAGGGCTTCGTAGAATCCCAGGGCCGGTTCTTCAATCTTCTCGCGGGCTTGCTCACCGCCGTAAAACCAAGCGCTCTGCTGCGAGTACACAAGGCCAACACGCGCCAGCGGGCGAAGGTTCCGGAAATACTTTTCGTTAGCATAGTGCCAGTCAAAGATCTCTTTCACGACGGGAAGCCAGCGCCGGTCGATCGGCTTCGCATTGAACTTGATGAACCACGGGCGCAGCCCCTGCGCCATGCCGTCGGCGACCCACATGCGGATCTCGTCGCCGTTCTGCACCGAGTCCTTCCATCGATGCTCATCCTCGATGCCCACGCTGAACATACCGGCAATGGCTTTGTTGCCCATGGTGGCGCGATACTCCTTGCCGTTTTTGCCGTTGGCCCAGGGAGCCATCAATCCGCGCCGGCCCTGGCGGTCGGCGACCAGGGTGGGTGCAAGCTCGTTGATTGTTTTCATGTCGAGCTCGCTCAGGGCGCCGCCGCCGGCGTTGGCGATGTAACACGCATCGGGATTGATCGCACGGATCTTTTCGTTCCACAGGCGCCACAGGTCAAAGAGACGTTGCTGCCGCCAGAGGATGTATTGTTTTCGCGCGGGATCCTGCGGATTGCTGGTGCGCGGCAGGTCGAGGTCTGCAGCCGCGCGGAAATTTTCGCGGCAGTGGCGGCAGTAGCACATGCCGCTGCCGGCCCACCGGTTGGTAAAGATCGCATCGGGCTTGTACTTGCGCATGATCTCTTCATGCACGCTGGTCATGAACTCGAAGTTGTAGGGACCGAGTGCGCAGGTTTCCCAATACTGCGGATCGGACGGGTGGCGGACGGGTTGGCCGCCGGCGTCGACCCTGATCCAGTCCGGGTGCGCATCATAGACCTTCTGCCAGCAGGCGTGGGCGTCGGTTCGAGCCACGATGTTCATGCCCATGGCGCGGCAGCCGGCCATGAGATCGCCGAACGCATCGCGATTTCCCAGCCACGCGCTACGCTTTTGCAGCGGAAGCTCAGTGGGGTAGAACGCAACGACGCCGCCCGCGGTGAGACAAGCTGCGTCGGCGTGAACGGAGCGGAAATAATCGAGCCAGAATTGAGGATCGTAGTTGCCGGGATCGTCCTCGACGAAGGCAAGCTGAGCCCAGCGCATGGGCCGGTCGTACCAGCTCGTCGCAACGGTTGGCGCCTGCGCGGACTGGGCGGCGAGGCCTTCAGAAAAAAGGGCGCGTGCGGGAAGAACACATGCGGTTGCGGCCAGTGCCGAACCTTTGACAAATTCTCTGCGGCTGCTCATGATGCGCCTCCCGTGACTCAGCCATTTCATCACGACAAGCCGATCCAGGGAAATACGACGGGAATTTGGGCTTGAGAAACGAGTTGCGTCAACAGACTCGGAGGCGGATCAAGCGCCGAATTGGCGCAGATGATGGTCGAGGTGCTTGTACATGAGGATCGACCATTCGTCCGGCGTCAATGGCCCGAAGAAAGCATGCGGATGATCGGTGCAACCTGAAGGTCCAGTCGCGCCGAACCGGTCGATCAAACCACTCAATCGCTGCCGCTCGGATTCAAAATCCATGTCGCCGGCAATCATGAGCTCTTTTGCTGTGGGCGAATTACGCCGCATCGGTTCCTCATCGCGAAAGGCGACGCGCTTCACTGCCGACCCTATGATGCGGCCCATCAGGGCCCGTGGAGGGCGAATCTTCCCTGCTGCCATCTCGATTCCCGCCGAGCAGTGCGCCAGCATCTGCGCGGGGCTCATCTTGCCCCATTGGCGCGCACTGTCGGACTTTAGCTGGCTGAGCCGCGCCTTGATTTCATCAACGTGCTCGGCTTGAAACAGGTTTCTTGCACTCACGCGGTTTTCCTCCTTGCATTTGAAGACGACAATCGTTGAGCCTGGCTTGATCGGTTGGTTCGCTGTGCGATCATCCGTTCGCAGCGCGCTCGAGTTCCGCGATGTCGAGCTTCTTCATCTTCATCATGGCCTGCATGGCCTTGGGATGCTTGAGGAGCTCAGGCATGCGCGCGGGCACGATCTGCCACGAGAGGCCGAATTTGTCCTTCAGCCAGCCACATTGACTCTCGCTACCGCCGGCGGCGGTGAGCTTGGACCAGTAGTGGTCCACTTCCTGCTGCGTATCGCAGCGGACGACGAACGAGATGGCTTCAGTGAATTTGAATATCGGGCCGCCATTGAGCGCGGTGAAGCGCAGGCCGTCAAGCTCGAAGGAGACGGTGAGCACCATTCCCCTTGGGCCGCTGGGCGTATCGCTCGTGCTCCTGAACTCGCTGAGCTTGCGTGAGTTGGGGAAGATGCTGCAATAGAACTCGACGGCCTCTTCGGCGTTTTTGTCGAACCAGAGAAAGGGTGTAATGCGAGAAGAAGTTGGGAGTGTGTGCATGAGTACCGCCTGGTTGTTTGATGTTCGCCCGCGCGGAACGAGAAAGCGGCAGGCAACATATTCCTAGCATTTGTAGGTTGCAAAATGCAAGTTAATTGCGTACCATGCTTTCGTGGTCAGGGGCTCCAAATCCAGACACCGTTCCGGATGTCCGGTGAGCATCTCGCTCGAACTGTTGGGCGACCGCTGGACGTTGTTGCTGGTTCGGGACATGATGGTGCGCGGGTATCGCACGTTTCGCGAGTTCCAGCGCTCCGGCGAAGGGATTGCCACGAATATTCTCGCTGATCGGCTGCAGAAGCTCGAAGCCGGCGGGATTGTTCAGCGCGAGCCGGCGGCGGAAGACGGCCGCAGCACCCATTACCGATTGACGGCGAAGGGAATTGCCCTAGCCCCTGTTCTTCTCGAATTGCTAATCTGGGGCGGGCATCATGAAGTGACGGATGCGCCGTGCGCGGCAATCGACCAAATGGAGCAAAACCGCGCAGCCGTCATTGCGGAGGCCTATCGCCGCTGGGAGCAGCGCGACCCAACGCCGCTGATTCCACCGTTTACCAGCAATTCGAGACTCGGCCCGAAATCCAATTCCCCGAAAGGAAAATTGAAGCGATGAAAGTGAATACGTATTTGAACTTCCCCGGCAACTGTCAGGAAGCAATGAGTTTCTACGAGAAACACCTGGGCGCAAAGGTCCTGATGAAATCGACGTTTGCTGAGATGGGCGGACCGAATGGACCGCAGCACCTGCCTCCGGGTCTTGACCGGAATGGAATTCTGCACGCTCGCTTTACGCTTGGCGACACAGTGATCATGGCCAGCGACGGGCCGAAGGCTGAACCGATGCGCAGCGCATACATCTCGCTCTCGGTCGACAGCAACGAAGAAGCGGAGAGGATTTACAAGGTGCTCGCTGAGGGCGGCGAGGTCTTTATGCCGATGGGCGAGCAATTCTTCGCGCACCGCTTTGGGCAGTTCCGCGACAAGTTCGGCATCAATTGGATGGTCATTCACGAGAAGCCCATGCAACGGCCGGCGTGAAGTTCAAGTCCGGCGCGTGATTGAAAAGAAGGCCAAGGGCTGCTACCCTCATCTGTCCCGCTGAAGCGGGAGGAGAGCAGGCACGACCATGGCCTTCAAGTTTCAGGGCTTCGATTTCCTACATTTCGATGGGAGCCTGACGGAAGAGGAACTCCTCGTCCGGCGCACGGCCCGCGACTTTGTTGACGCGAATCTTATTCCGATCATTGAAGACTGTTTTCGTGAAGGGCGCTTTCCGCGTGAACTGGTTCCGGTGATGGGGGAACTGGGATTTTATGGCGCCAACATCGACGGATACGGCTGCGCCGGCATGTCGAATGTGGAGTATGGCCTGGTGATGCAGGAACTGGAGCGCGGCGACTCCGGTTTGCGCAGTTTTGTCAGCGTGCAGTCGGCCCTGGTGATGTACCCCATTTTTACCTTCGGCAGCGATGAGCAAAAGAACACCTGGCTGCCGGCGATGGCAACAGGGGAGAAGCTCGGCTGCTTCGGGCTCACCGAACCGGGATTCGGATCGAATCCCGCTGGGATGACCACGCGCGCGCGCAAATCGGGAAACGAGTACATTCTGAACGGCGAAAAAATGTGGATCACGTCAGGCACGATTGCCGATGTGGCGGTTGTCTGGGCAAAGCTTGACGGAGCCAGCAGCGAAGACGGCGAGGCCGACAGTGTTCTCGGCTTCCTTGTGGAGACGGATCGGCCGGGATTCAGCGCGAGCGACATTCATGGCAAATGGTCGCTGCGCGCATCGGTCACCAGCAGTCTTTCGCTCGAGGATGTGCGCGTACCCGAAGCCAACCTGCTGCCTGGAGCGAAGGGACTGAAAAGCGCATTGATGTGCCTGAACCAGGCCCGTTACGGCATCGGATGGGGCGCCATCGGCGCAGCCATGGACTGCTACGCGACAGCTCTGACCTACGCGAAAACGAGAAAGCAGTTCCGCAATCAGCCCATTGCCAGTCATCAACTGGTGCAGGAGAAGCTGGTGTGGATGGCAAGTGAGATTTCGAAGGCGCAGTTGCTTTCACTGCATGTGGGCCGGCTGAAGGACGCCGGGAAAGCGGGACACCAGCATATTTCGATGGCCAAGCGAAACAACGTGTGGATGGCGCTCGAATGCGCGCGGCTGTCACGCGACATCCTGGGCGCGAACGGCGTGACCGAGGATTACCCGATCATGCGGCACATGATGAATCTGGAGTCAGTGAAGACGTACGAGGGCACGCACGACATTCACACGCTGGTTATAGGGCAGAGCCTGACGGGGATTGGCGCTTACTGAGGGCCGTTCGTCAACCGCGGACGAAATTCTTCATCGACAATATAATGTGGGAGGCGCATAGTCATATCCATGCGAAAAATATCCCTGCGCTTCCGCTTTAATTCTCTGCTTTCTGTAGCATTTTTGCCCCCCGCGTTTTTCTCGACGGTATTTTCTGCCACTGCACAAGAGCCGTCGACTGCGCCGATTGTGCTGCACGCGTCGCGGCTGCTCGAGGTGGACACCGGAAACATGCTGCAGCCGGGCGAGATCCTGGTTGAGGGCGAGCGGATCAAGGCGGTAGGCACGACGGTGGATCATCCGCAGGGCGCGAAGGTAATCGACCTTGGCGATACCACGCTGCTACCGGGACTGATCGATGCGCACGTGCATTTATTTCTGCATCCCGGCGCGGAGGACTTGCAGACGGTAGAAGAGTCGGTGCCGTGGCGCACGATCCTGGCCGAGCAAGCGGCCAAGGCCGACCTGATGGCCGGATTCACCGCAGAGCGCGACATGGGCACCGAGGGTGCAGGCTCAGCCGACACCGCCGTGCGCAACGCCATCAACCAGGGGCTTATTCCGGGCCCAAGGCTGCGCGTCAGCGGCAACGCGATCGACATATTGGGCGGGCACGAGGACGCTAACCGGTTCAATCCCGCGCAGCACGTGTTGTCAAACGCTGATTACGCAAACACCGCCGCTGAGATCGTCTCCGTGATGCGCGAGCAGCACAAGGAGGGTTCTGACTTCGCGAAGGTTTACGAGACCGGGCCGGACCGGATGGTGCCTGCGGGCAGTCCGCCTTGCATGGGCGATCCGATCTGCGCGCAAATCGAGACGAGCGAGGAGCCGGGCGATCCGGAGTTTTGGGAATTCCATACGCCGTACCAGTACACCGAGGAACAGTTGAAGGCAGCCGTGGCCGAGGCGGCCCGGCTTGACACCAACGTTGGCGTGCATTGCCAGGGCGAGCCGGGGGCGCGTTTTGCGGCGGAGGCGGGCGTGGCCTCCATCGATCACGCGACGCAGTTGAGCGAAGCAACGATGAAAATGATGAAGCAGAAGCACATTCCGGCAGTGCCCACCTTCACCATCTTCGAGTATTTCGCGGACCATGTGCCTACGCCTGCAGCGGCGGCGCGCGAACACGCCATCCTCGATTACAAGATCCACGAATTCCGCCGCCAGGTCGCTGCCGGCGTTCCCATGGCCGTTGGCTCCGACGTCGGTCCCTTCCCGCACGGCACGCAGGCCCGCGAACTGGAGCTGATGGTGAAGTATGGAATGACACCGCTGGCCGTCCTCCAGGCCGATTACCTGAACGGCGCGCAAATCCTCACGTGGCAGAACGAGATCGGCGAGCTGAAGCCTGGGTACGATGCGGACATCATCGCTGTTCCTGGGAATCCGCTGGACGATATCTCGGTGGTGGAGCACGTGAGCTTTGTGATGAAAGGCGGTGTCGTGGTGCGGCGATAGGCGAATCCGCGCCTACCCGCCGGGCCCGGGATGTACACTCTGTCCTATCTCGAAGCGTTAGCTGGAAATCCAGTTTCACTCTTCGCGCCTTCCCCGGGAATCGTCAATTTTCAGGAGAGAATCGAATGCGCGTCACCGCTTTGCTTGCGCTTGCAATTCTGTTGTTCGCCATTGTGGCGGCTACGCCGGCAGCGGCGCGCGATCATGAAAACGACCCGAGGCTTCGCGGTGCCTACAAGTTTCGCGAGGGCGGGTGGACGTATGTGCATTTGCAGGGGACGCCGGAGCAGATCGGCTTTCAGCACGGGTATCTGCTGGCGCGTGAGATTGAGGACAACCTGCATGTGTACGTGGTGGAGGCGCCGCACCATGCCAAGCGCAAGTGGAGCTTCTTTCGCGATGCGGCGCAGAACGTATTGTGGCCGCACCTCGATTCGGAGTACCAGGAGGAACTGAAAGGAATTGTCGAGGGCCTGCATGCGCAGGGATCGGCGCTGGACCTTTGGGACGTGGTCGCGCTGAACGGCTATATCGAGCTGAGTGATTATTACGTTCCATGGATAAACGCCAAGGAGGGCAAGCCGAATCCGCCTGAGGCTGTTGCGCCGGGCAAGTGCAGCGCGTTCGTTGCCACGGGATCAGCGACAAAAGACGGGAAGATTGTGATCGCGCACAGCAACTGGACTTCCTACGCGGAGGGCGAACGCTGGACGATGGTCTTCGACATTGTGCCGGCCAGCGGACAGCACTTCATAATGGACGGGATGCCCGGCGTGATCACCAGCCAGGATGACTTTGGAGTGAACGCGAGCGGGCTGATGATTACCGAAACCACGCTGCCGATGGCCAAGGGCTTCGATGTGAATGGCATCGCGGAGTTCGACCGCTCGCGCAAGGCGATGCAGTATGCGACGTCAATTGACGAATATGCAGTGATCATGCGCAAAGGCAACAATGGCGGGTATGCGAACTCGTGGCTGATTGGCGACCGCAAGACGGGCGAGATTGGCTACCTGGAATTGGGACTGCACCATACGCCGCTCACAAAGAAGAAAGACGGCTACATTGTTTCGTCGAACTTTGCGGCGGATCCGCTGCTGATCCGTGACGACACCCCGGGATTCGATCCAAATGATCCGAAGAGCTCGATGAATGCGCGCCACATTCGCGCCGAGCAGTTCGTCAAAGAGCACTACGGCAAGCTGGATACGGCGCTGGCCGAGGCATATCTCTCAGACCACTACGACAGCTACGAACACAAGATTGACGCTGACAAACGCAGCCTGTGCGGCCACATCGATCTCTCGCCGGTGGGCGAAAAAGTTTGGGACGACCCGCCGTACTTTCCCGAAGGCGCGGTGACGGGCAAGGTGATGAACTCAGACATGGCAGCAAAGTTGAGATTTACCGGCAGGGCGGGACATCCGTGCGGCGATAATTTCACGGCCGCGCCGTTTCTTGCGGCGCACCCTGAGTTCGCGTGGCAGAAGCCGATTCTTCACGACATGAACGCTGGACCGTGGACGACATTTACCGCGGATGAGAAAGCGCCAGCGGTCATGACGCAGAACTAGAGCGCCTTACACGGCTTCGGCGGTAATGAACCTCATGCTATCCCGCCCTAGCTTAGCGTGGCATTCCAAGAATTCGTTGCGTCAGTCGCATTTGCGAAATGCAGGTCTTCGGACTTGGTTTGCCGAAGATGTACGGCAGACCGCGCTCAGGATGACAACGTATTTTTTGAATGACCTTCGGACCCATGAAGTCTGGGGAATCGAGGGAGAATCCCTCAGTCTACAACATGCTACACCGCGACGGTAAAGCTCTCTTCGGTGCGCGTCACAGAGCGGTAGAGCGTGTCGCGCTCGACGGGGATACGGCCCGCCTCGGTGATCAGGCGGCATAGTTCCTTGCGCGTCAGGCCTTGCGGCGTCTTCGCCCCCGCGTCGTGGTAGATCTTCTCTTCGATGACCGTACCGTCGAGGTCGTCGGCGCCAAAGCGGAGCGCGATCTGCGCGATCTTGGGCGTCATCATCTGCCAGTAGGCCTTGATGTGGGGAAAGTTGTCGAGCATCAGTCGGCTGACGGCGATCTGGCGAATGTCGGTAAGGCCTGTCGTGACGGGTAGATGATCGAGCGGCGTGTTTTCAGGGTGAAACGCCAGCGGGATGAAGGTCTGAAAGCCGCGGGTTTCGTCCTGCAGCGCGCGAAGCTTGAGCAGGTGATCCACGCGGTCCTCGTCGTTCTCAATGTGGCCGTAAAGCATGGTCGCATTGGATTTGAATCCGAGTTTGTGCGCGGTGCGCGCGGTCTCAAGCCATTCTTCGGCGTCGATCTTGTGGTCGCAGATGATAGAGCGGACACGCACTGCGAAGATTTCCGCGCCGCCGCCGGGCATGGAGTCGACTCCGGCATCGCGCAGCTTGATCAGCGTTTCTTCCACGGTGAGCTTGGCGCGGCGGGCGAGGTACGCGATCTCGACCATCGTGAATGCTTTGATGTGCACCTTGGGAAAGCGTTCTTTGAGGCCGTGGATCAGGTCGAGGAAGAACGCGAGCGGCAGATCGGGATGCAGGCCGCCAACGATGTGGAACTCAGTGACCGCCTCGGTGTAGCCCGAGGCTGCAGCAGCCCAAGCCTCTTCGAGCGCCATGGTGTAGCCGGCGGGATCGCCTTTTTTGCGGCCGAACGCGCAGAGCTTGCAGGCTGCCACACAGACGTTGGTGGGGTTGATGTGGCGATTGACGTTGAAGTAGGTCACGTCGCCGTGCATTCGCTCGCGCACGTAGTTGGCAAGCCAGCCCACTGCCAACACGTCGGGCGATCGGTAGAGCGCCAGGCCATCCTCCGCAGAGAGCCGCTGCTGGGACAATACCTTGGCGGCGATGGGCTCCAGCCGCGGATCGTAAGTTCGAAATGGGTGCGCCGCAGGGGCTTCCTGGTCGCGGGGTTTCAGCGTTTCGTGAGCCATTGGGGCCGAAGGGGCCATGCACTATTGATGATACCGGACTCCGGATGAGACGGCTCACGGCCGGCCCCGGGGCATCTTTCGTGTGTGCCAAATCACATGGCGGGACAGGGTCAACGGCGTAAACTTCCTCTTTACCACTAAAAAGAGGCAGAAGTATGCCCGTTGACGAGCAGATTTCGACCCAGAGCTATGCGCGGGGGCCGGCCAAGCCCCTGCTGGAATTGACGATAGGTGACCTGCTGCATCGGACGGCAAGCCGGTATCCGGACCGGCTAGCGGTGGCTTCACGACACCAGGATCGCCGTCTTACGTGGGCCGGACTGAGCGACGAAGCGGACCGTGTTGCGCGCGGGCTTTGGGCGCTTGGAGTCCAGCGTGGCGATCGCGTGGGGCTCTGGTCCACCAACTGCATTGAGTGGATCGTGATGCACATGGGCTGCGCGCGAGCCGGAGCGGCGCTGGTGAATGTGAATCCCGCGTACCGCTCGCACGAGCTGCAATTCACGCTGACACGGTCGCGGATGAAGGCGCTCTTCCTGTGGCACAAGGACAAGCGCGCCGACTACGAGGAGATCTTGGGCCGCGCACGCCATGGGCTCGATCTGGCGCTCCAACACACCATTTACTTTGATTCGCCGGAATGGCCGGCTTTTCTGGATGCGGAAGGACTGCTGCCAGACCACGTGGCCGAGGATGACGTAGCGAATATCCAGTACACGAGTGGAACCACGGGCCTGCCGAAGGGCGTGATGCTCACGCACCACAACGTGGTGAACAACGGGCAGTATCTCGCGCAGGGATTTCACTACACCGAGCAGGACAAGATTGTGGTTCCGGTGCCGCTGTTTCATTGCTACGGATGCGTGATCGGAACCATGAGTGCGGTGAACTCGGGCGCGGCGATCATTCTGCCCAACTGGACCTTCGATGCGCGCGCGACGCTGAAGGCGGTGCACGACGAGCGCGCGACAAGCGTGTATGGCGTTCCTGCGATGTATGTGGCAGAGTTCGGGCTTGATGACTTTGCCAGTTACGACACGACATGCCTGCGCACGGGAATGATGAGCGGCGCGCCCTGCCCGGTGGAGCTGATGAAGCGTGTCCTCGAAGAGATGCACTGCCGCGAACTGGTCATCGCTTACGGGCAGACGGAGACGTCGCCGGTGGTGACGATGAGCGACGCTGCCGATTCGCTCGAAGTTCGCGTCAACACGGTGGGCCGCGCCATGCCACAGACCGAGATCAAGATTGCGGCCCTCGAGGCGCAGCCGGATGCGCCTATCGAGATGCGCGAAACGCTGCCCTATGGCCAACAGGGCGAGGTGTGCGTGCGCGGCTATGCCTTGATGAAGGGCTACGACGGCGATCCGGAGGGGACGGCGCAGGTGATCCAGGCAGATGGCTGGCTGAGGACCGGGGACCTAGGCGTAATGCGCGAGGACGGATGCATTCACATCACCGGCCGCTCGCGCGATGTGATCATTCGCGGCGGCGAAAACATCTATCCGCGCGAGGTAGAGGAGTTTCTCTACACGCATCCCAAAGTGGGCGAAGTGCAGGTGATCGGAATCCCTAATGCGCGGTTGGGCGAGATTGTGGTGGCGTGGATTCGCCTGCGGCCGGGAATGGAAGCGACGGAGGAAGAGATCAGGGCATTCTGCCAGGGACAGATTGCGTATTACAAGATTCCCGAACACGTGCGCATTGTGACGGAGTTCCCGGCGACTCTGTCAGGCAAGATTCAGAAGTACAAGATGCGCGAGTTTGAGATCGAAGCGCGGGGCTTGCAGGACGTGGCGAAGACGGCGACCGCCTGAGAAAGCGGCTGCGCCCGGAGTTTTCAACCTCATCGGGCGCAGATCGAACACGGTTTGAAATGTCTGGCCAGAGCGCGCCAACTACGCGCAGAGCGGCACCGAGAACTACTGCGGAGGAGCGGCTGGTGGCGCGGCTGGAGCGGCTGGCGCAGGAGCCGCGTCGGTTGCTCTCTTGGCCACAAACTCTTGCGGAGGCCGGTCGCCGCCGCCGAAGGTGCGCGTGAACTTGATGGTGTCTCCGTCGGCCGTACCTTTGTAGCTGAGCGTGATCGAATTCCCGTTGAAGTTCATCACCTGGTCAAAGGAGATGTTGTCTCCGTCTACCTTGCCGTTCGAGATGTCCGTATCGCCGCGCGGCGTGGTGACGGTGCCGGTCAGGGTTGAGCCATCTACCTTGAAGTTGAAGGTTATGGTTTGCGTGCCGTTGCGGCCCTGAACATCGGCGGTCCATTTGCCGCTAAAGTCGGCGGCCAGCGCGGTCATTGAGCCGAGCGCTAAAAACAGAGTTGCGAGCGCAAGTTTCTTCATCATGTGAGTTTCTCCAAACGATCAATTTCATTCCTGCCCCGGCTCTTGCGCCCGGTGCTTGTTCATGGGAGACGTTGGGGGCTGGGGAGAAGTCTCAACGCTCCTATCCCGCCCAAGCAGAGCTTGGACGGGGCACCCGGGGTTTTTCAATTTGCAGGGTGGCGTTGGCTGGGCTGGAGATGAATGGCGCAAAGATTCACTTCACCAGGCCGGCGCGATCAATCCGCTCGACCTGCTTGTTATAGCGGCCAAGCAGCGCATTCCAGCGGACGATGGCGATGTCTTCAAGCATGCGGATGCCGTCTTTGAGATAGCTTATGCGCGTGCGCTCGTCGTGAGCCCAGCTTACGGGTACTTCAACGATCTTGTATCCGCGCTTGATGGCGATGAAGAGAATCTCCGGGTCGAAGCCCCAGCGTTCGATGGTCTGTAGCTGGAAGATCGTTTGCGCGGCGGAGCGCGTAAAGGCCTTGAAGCCGCACTGCGTATCTGCGTAAGGAAGACCCATGACCATGCGGGTGACGGCATTGAAACAGCGGCCGAAGAACTGCCGGTAGAGAGGCTGGCGAATGGTCTGGCGCGCGCGCTCAAGCCACCGAGAACCGATGGCGATGTCGGCGCCGCCGGCGATCGCGGCAAACAAGTCTTCCGCTTCCTCAATGGGCGCAGAGAGGTCCGCGTCAGTGAACATGACGACCTCGGCGAAGGAGTGGAGAATGCCGTTGCGCACGCTATAGCCCTTGCCGCGATTGCCAGGGTTTTGCAGCAGCCTTACCTCCGGCGCGCTGGCGGCGAAGGCGCGAACCAGTTCGGCGGTACGATCGCGCGAGCCGTCGTCAACTACGACAACCTCGGCGGACCATTGGTGCTGCCGGATGCAGCGGACAACTGCCTCAAGCGCATTGGTGATGCGCGCCGCCTCGTTATAGGCGGGAATGACGATACTGTGTTGCGGGTAGCCCATTGAACTGCGGAGATTCCAGAATAACTCTACCCTATGGCGGAAGCCGGAACCCGATCCCGGCCCGTAGGGGCGGACGGCAGAGGCTTGGGGCTTGACGCCGCAGTTCCGGACGAACCTTGGGCCAACTTGCTGATGCGCAAAGGATAAAATCTCAGGAGGGGCTTGCAATTTCGTGCTATCCCCTGCAAAATCCGTTTATGCTGGATGCGGAGGTTCCAGGGCGATGACAAAGGCGGACTTAGTGGAGAAGGTAACTGCACTGGGCGATTTGACCCGGCGCGACGGAGAAGTGATTGTTGAAACCATCTTTGGCTCGGTGATTGGCGCTCTGCAGAGCGGAGACAAGATTGAAATCCGCGGCTTCGGGTCGTTTCGCATCCGCCAGCGAAATCCCCGCATTGGCCGCAATCCCAAAACCGGCGCCCGCGTGGAAGTCCCCGCCAAGAAAGTGCCTTACTTCAAGCCTTCAAAAGAGCTGCGTGACCTGGTCAATCCGGGTGAAGCGGTGAGAGCATCTTCGTAGGGAAGGCACACGCGGTTCATCCACACTGACCACTGCCACTCCCCATCCCTTGAAGACCTGATTGCACGCGCACATGCATGCGCGAGCGGTTTGGTATCGCTGCTCAGAATCCCTTTCTATTTCGCTCTTCACGCGCCTTTTGCGGCGCGAATACCGATGACCGCCATCATGCGGCCCGCGTGGCCGT
>OKRB01000046.1:38137-115205 GCA_900290245.1 Candidatus Sulfuritelmatomonas gaucii
GATTCCGCCTGGAGCCCGGCTGCAAGCAACTGACGGCGGTTGGCTTCAACCAGGTCTACGTGAAGGCTGGGGCCGAGGGATGAGTGCCCCGGTGCGCGCTGCGTGAGGAACAGCATGGGGTACTTTTTCCGGACCGAGCGGGTGTCGGCCACTTCATGAAAGAGCTCGGTCGCGTAGGAGAACTGCGATTCGAAGGCCGAGAAGACCTCTTCGCCAACGGCATAGCAGCAGGCGCCGATTCCGGGCCCGATGGCGGCAACAAGATCTTTAGGCTGGGAGCTAAAGGCAAGTCTCATGCGCCCGACGCCTGATTCGACGATGCGCTTGACGATGCCACGCCAGCCTGCGTGAAAGGCTGCGACTGCACGAAGGCGGCGGTCAGCCACGAGGATTGGAATGCAGTCGGCGGTCTGAACGGCTAGGAGGAGACCCGGCTCATCGGTGATTTGCCCATCGGCTTTGCGGGGTGCTTCGCGAGCCGCGTCGAAGCGAGTGGCTTGGACGACCAGGTTGGAATGGATCTGGTGCAGCGACACCAGTGGCGTTTCGCGATCACCAGTGACAGCCTCAGCCAGCAATTGGCGGTTGCAAGCCACGATTTTTCGGTCGTCGTCCACGGTAAATCCCAGATTCAGCTCGCCCGGCGCATCTTCAGGGCAATAAACCCTGCTGAGGCCGCCCCTGCGCGTGCTGAATCCCGCCCAGAGCCCGTACGAATCCCATTTGGAAACCTGGAGCCATTCCACTCCGTTCGCGGCACGATGTGGGATGGAGGCCTGATAGGTGAGGGACTCCGGCTGGGCAGAATCAAAGGGGGTCGGCCACGGCCGGGCAGCAGGTTTGCTGCGACGGCTTCGCGCCAATCCCGCTTCGGAAAAGCGAGTATCGACTGCCTTGAGAGTCGGACTCAAAGATGGCGGCTTGTTGGATTGAGAGGGCATCGCACCCCCTCCGATTTTAATGGCCTGCGGCTCAATTGGCCGGATGTGGCGCGTGAGAGGGGAGAGCGTGTGGGCCTACCTTCCGGTAGGCCCGCTCGAGAGGCATTTTTGGAAGGGTAACCAGGGGGGATTTTGGGAAGAGGTTCCGAAGAACCCTCAAGAGAGAGTTACTGCCTTTCTTTGGAAGGACATCATGGGGAAGCCTCTGCTAATTACTATCTAGGATGCATAATCGTGCGAAAGGTTGCAAGTGGGCGAGTCTTTCGGTGGAAAACTCGGGAGCTATACTCCTCCCACGCTAGGGTTAGAGGCAATTTTTACCTGACTGGCACCTCTTGGGGGCAAAACCATGAAGTGCCTTGCCCCCACACGCCCAGTTTAGGCACTCTTTGAACTGTGGCGAAGGCTCGTTAACATCGTTCTGGGCACCCTGGTGATGGGGGCGTTTGCGTACTGCTCTTTAGCAGCTTTCAGCTCTCAGCTTTCAGCCTTCAGCTGCCTCTTTGGGCCTTGATCCATGTCTCTCTGATCCCCGCTCCCTGACGGCTGATCACTGTTTCTTCGGCTCTTCGTCCTGCGGCACTTCAGGGCCTTCGTCAGGGAACGGCCAGTTGGTATCGAGCAGAATTTCTTTTTCGCGCTGCGCCTTGGGCACGCGGTCGATAGTCAGGTTCTCAAAAAAGTGCACGCCGGTTTTTCCCGCGGTCACAATGTCGATGTCGCCGTCTTTGTCCATGTCTTCGGTGACAAATTGCGTTCCCGCGCCGGCGGTGCCGTTCACGCTGATAGCGTAGCGCGTAAACGTGGCCGTTTTGCGATCGATTTTGTAGTAGTAGACAACCAGCGGATCGTAGGAGCCGGGATCGTTGCCACTGTGGCCGCGGTAGCGCTTGCCGGCCAACAGCTCGGGCTGGCCGTCACCATCGATATCGACCAGCCTGAGCGCGTGGATCTGCGAATAGCTTTCGTCGATGGTGTGTTTGATCCAGCGGCGTGTCGAGCCGTCGCCTTGCTGGTCGATTTTTTGCTCGAGCCAATACAGGCCATAGCTATGGCCGTGGCCGTAGATGATGTCTGTCTTGCCGTCACCGTTCACGTCGTAGCCGATGATGGGGAAGCCGGCATCGCCAAGCTGCCAGTCGCCATGCCACTCCCACGCGTCTTTGCCGGCATCGATTTGCCGGAACCAGCCGTTGGGCGTGAGAATGTCCATTTTGCCGTCGCCGTCGATGTCGGCCACACCAACGCCGTGGCCATCCTGCGCGCGGCTGCCCACGTGATGCACCTTGGGTTCGGGTCCGGAGAAGTCGATCCAGATCAGCCCCATGTGCCCATAGTGGGCGAAGATCAGGTCGGGCTTGCCGTCGCCGTTGATGTCAGCCATCCAGCCGCCTTCGGTGTCGTAACTATCGGTAATGAAGTGCTTCTTCCACGGCGCACCGAGTTTGCCGGGATTCTCCCACCAGAAGATTCCGTTCGTCATCCAACCCGCGGTGACTACATCAGGCAGGCCGTCGTGGTTTACGTCTATGGTCCACTCGCCGCAGTCGGAGACGAACTCGCCGCGGATGCTGGCCTCGCGATATTGATGGCGTGTCCATTCGCCGCCGTTGGGACCGGGATTCTGATACCAGTAGGCGCCGCTCAGGATGTCGGGATAGCCGTCACCGTTCATGTCGAGCGAGGTGACGCCTTCGGCGTGGTCGGTGCCGAGACGATGCACGAAGAACCGCACCTGACCAACGCCGTAGGGACCGGGGCCGGGTTTGGTCAAGTGCTCCGCCGCTTCACGGTTTGGCGTTTGCGATCGCGCAAAAGCTGTGGCGCCGAGAATGACCATGAGGCAAACGCCAGCACGCAAGGTGGAATTGAGCGAACTCATTGACGGATCTCCTCCGCGGGCCATTGTCGCCGCCGCTCGCGGTCAGGTGCAAGTCAGGGAACCTGCTCAGCGGCCAGTGGAGTTGACGCGGGGCCGCAACGCTTTCTCAAGAATGGCGAGGATTACGCTTGTGGGAAGAAAGTGCTCAAGTGAAGATACAAAAGCTCCTTTGAAGCTCGGAACGATCGTTCGCCGCCCGCGGGCAAGCGCAGCGAGGGCCTTGTGGGCCACCTCTTCAGCAGTCTGGCTGCCAAAGCGGCGAGAAAGACCGGTGCTGCCCGCGACGGTGAAGAATTCCGTCTCCACTGGCCCCGGACAAAGAGCGGTCACTTTGATCCCGAATGGTTCCAACTCCGCAGCCAGGCCCAGAGAAAAGAACCGGTCAAACACCTTGGTTGCCGCGTAAGTGGCGTTGTACGGCATGGGCTGAAAACTCGCCATCGACGAAACAATGAGCACCCACCCGAGTTGCCTCTCGATCATGCGCGGCACAAACAGCCGCGAAAGGCGCACCACGGCCTCGCAGTTGACGCGCACCTGCCATGCATCCTGCTCCGCACGGTTCGTATGGAAGGCTCCGTACTGGCCCAGTCCTGCGTTGTTCACGAGAATGTCGACGGCGAGCCCGGCGTCCTCAGTGGCGTCATAGAGCCGCTGCGGCGCGGCAGGATCGTTGAGGTCGGCAACGACGATGCGTGTCTCGGTTCCTTTCGCAGAGAGCTCAGCGGCTTGCGCCTCAAGCCGCTCGCGCCGGCGTGCGGTCAAGATCAGCCTGGCGCCGTGATGTGCAAGCTCGCGAGCGAGCGCCGCGCCGATTCCCGCACTGGCGCCAGTCACCAGCGCCCATCTTCCGCGAAAAACTTTTGAGTTCGTCATCGCGGAACCATCATAGCGGTTCGAGCAAGTGGATTCCCGACGGCGCAAGCGTAGTACCATGAAGGGCGTCCCCATCGCCGGACGGGAAACTGCTCTCGTCTCATTGAATCCCCGGGGACGCTCGCGGCATCTTGAAGCCGGCGCTGCAAAAGGCCGCGGGACCCGGGAGACCTTCGCTGCATGGATGATCCTGCCAATTCCTCCCTGTTGCCGTTCAAGGCGATCGTCTACGCCACCGACTTCTCCTCGTGCTCTGAGAACGCAGGCCACTACGCGAATTCGGTTGCCCGAAAATTCGATGCCGACCTTCTGGTTGCGCATGCGTTCGTGCTTTCGTACCCGGCGATGGAGGTAGAGGCCGAAGATGGCCGGAAGAAAAAGAGCGAGCAGCGCAAAGAGCTGGAGACCACGCTGGCTGCAACGGCAAAGCGCTTCGGCGACGGAGTCAAGAGAGCGGTGCCGGTCCTGCTTGAAGGCGATCCGCGGGAGCAGATCCCACGCCTCGCCGGGGAGCATACTCCGTCACTCATTGTCCTGGCCACGCGGGGAAGAGGCCGAATGGAGCGCGGCATTGTCGGCTCAGTGGCAGAGAGGATCATGCGGGTTTCGGGCGGACCCGCACTGACTATCGGCCCCCTGGTTCCAGCGTGCGAGCCATCGCGCCCTCTGTTTCAACGCGTGCTGTATGCCACCGGACTTTCGCCTGCCGCAGCACGCGGGGCCGCATACGCCGCTGCGATAGCAGAGGCGTTCGGATCGTCGCTCGAAGTGCTGCATGTTGTGAATCCCGACGATGTCGCGGATAAAGATCGATTCAGCGAGGTTCAAATGCGGTTTCGCACTGTGCTGAAGGAGATGGCACCGCAACACGCCGAAAGGATCAGCCAGCCGGAAGGGCTGGTCGAGGTTGGTTCCGCGCACGAACGCATTCTGGAGTATCTGCAGGAGTCGAAGGTGGATCTGCTTGTGCTTTCGATTCGCAAGAGCTCGCACCTGTGGCTGCAATCGCGCCTTTCAGGTGCTTTTCACATCATTGCCAATGCACCGTGCCCGGTGCTGACGATAACGGGCTAGAGCACTGCTTTAGTTCCCTTCGCGGCGTGCGGCGACTCGCTCCGCAGACATTTCGCGAATCCCGCGCCAATCTACTTGGCGACGGGCTGGGACTTCGAAAACGATCGAATATAGATAATCAGGTTCCAGACTTCCGTGTTGCCGGCGCGGCCCTCGGCTTCAGGAGGCATCTTGTCGCCCTTGCCATTGCGAATGATGGTGAACAGATCCCCATCCTGTTTGCCAGCGAGGCTCTTCGGATCGGTCCAGTCATCGAGAGTCAGCGTCATGCTGGTGGCGAGATCGGTTTTGCCGTTTCCGTTATCGCCGTGACACATGGCGCAATCCATCTGATACAAGCTCTTCGCCTTCGCTTGGGATTCTGTTGTAGGCTTCACGGGGTTCTTCATCGCCGGCGCGGGCTGGGGCGGTGTAACAGCCGGCTCGGGCGTTATCGCGGGCGCAGGAGCAGCCTGCTGGGCGCCGTGACCTAGCAATGGCAGAGCGGCAATAGCGACCAGACCCACTGCAAAAAGAAGCAGAAGCGACTTCAACATCACATCCTCCCGGAGCAGATGTCAGCGAACGGGCATCTTTATATCGGTTGAAATTCTGGGGAGAATTATAGGACGAAAAGGCGGAAAGGGCTATGAGGGCTGTCACTGACGCCGGAAGAGGCCCTGCGGAGGTTCCGTGGGCGGGAATCCCGGGCTTGCGGCTTCCGTCTGGAAATGAAGACCCGGTTGCCGACTCAGTGCATGGCTCCGCCGCCCCCGCCTTCGCCCGGACGGTTCTTACTGAGCATGAACGACAGGGCTACGAGCACAATCGAAGCACACGCAAGTTCCATGTAAACATCCTGATAACCCTGCGTCTGAGCCTGCTGGATGAGCTGGTGGTAGATCTGCGCCAAGGCCATGCTGCCACCGTTCGCAGTGCCAAACGCGCCGTTGAGTAGCCCCGTGAGCGCCTGGCTGTGCTGGTCGAAGCCGATGGAACCCGGCTGCATCGCCTGCTGCAGGTGCTGTTCGTGCCACATGGACCGTGAAGTGACCTGGGCGTTGGTGATGGCGATGAGGATGGAACCGCCGATATTGCGGACGAAATTGATAAGGCCGGCAACCTGGTTGCTCTGCTCCTTGGGCATGCCCACATAGGCCGCATTGGTGATGGAGATAAAACAAAACGGCAAGGGGAGCATTTGGACGACGCGCAGCCAGGACGCCTGCGCGAAACTCATCTGCAGACTAGTGATGTGTGCTGCGTACCAGAAAGTGATAACAAGTAAGGCGAAACCGAAGGCGGCCAGCCAGCGCGCTGCGATCTTCCCGGTGGCAATGCCGGCCAACGGCATCATGATGACGAGCGCCACTCCACCGGCGGTGAGAGCCAGGCCGGCAATCGTCGCAGTGTAACCCAGCAATTGCTGCGTAAACTGCGGCTGCAACACGGTGTTGGCGTTGAGCACTCCGCCGACCAGCATCATGAGAAAGCAGCAGATGGCGAAGTTCTTGTATCGGAATAGGTGGAGGTTGATCAGCGGATCCTTCTTGTTCCACTCCCACACAAAGAGGCCGATCATGCCGGCGATGAAGAGGAAACCGAAGAAGCAGATGAAGGATGACGAGAACCAGTCATTCTCTTCGCCCTTGTCGAGCATGATTTGCAGGCCACCCATGGCCATGGCAAGGAAGGCCAGCCCCATATAGTCCATGTTGCGCAGGCGCGAGGGGTCGGCCTTGATCCAGGGCGGATCTTCAACGAGGCGCATAACGAGGATGAAAGCGAGAATGCCGACGGGAATATTGATGAAGAAGATCCATCGCCAGGAGAAGTTGTCAGTGATCCAACCGCCGAGTGTGGGCCCGATAGAGGGCGCGAGCACCGCGACCAAGCCGTAGAGCGCGAAAGCCTGACCGCGCTTGTGCGGCTCGAAACTGTCGGCCATGATGGCTTGCGCCATTGGCTGCATCCCGCCGCCGAACATGCCCTGCAGGACGCGGCACAGGAGAAGGACGGGCAGCGACGGCGCAGAGCCGCAGAGAAAGCTGGCGCCGGTAAAGCCGGTGATGCAAAGGACGAAGAAGTTGCGGCGACCCATGACACTCGAAATCCAGCCACCCAGGGGCAGCACGATTGCATTCGAAACCAGGTAGCTTGTGAGCACCCACGTGGCCTCGTCGGTGCTGGCGCCCAGCGAGCCGCCGATGTGTGGTAAGGCGACATTGGCAATGGAGGTATCGAGCACTTCCATGAACGCGGCCAGAGCCACCGTCATGGCGATAAGCCACGGATTCACACGCGGCTTCCATTGCACCGGCAGATCGAGAGCGGGATCGCGCGTTGGAGATGGACGGACTCCGGACCCGTTGCCTTTGCCCCCAGGTGCGGTGCCGGCAGGCGGTGCCGGCAATGTCGTGTCGATCGCGGACAACAGTCTTCTCCTTTGCGTTTTCCTGCGTTTTTGCTTGTGTGATGGCCGGGGAAGAGCGGCGCGCTTAGCGTTGGGTGCACTGATGAGCTAATGCAATCCACGCTTTATCAAGTTTTGCGTACTTCTATCTAGATTCGCAAGCACAGGTTTCGGGTTCAGGGATTCCAAGCTCCAATATGTGACGGGCGGCCCCGAGAATCATCCCCTAGTTTCGGTCCTGACGTCCGGCTTGCCCTGAGCCGCTGGTTAGCCGCTCCCAACTTTCCCGATCCTTATTAATCCCTTATTTTCCGATCAAAAATTCTTGCACGGGCGGTAGACATTCCGTATACTGCGTTCTAACTCGCTCATTCGGCGTGTGAATCAGCGTGCATACACTTCCCCGGCAAGCTCCCGCTGATTCGACATTCCCAGTTCAAGCCTGCTCTCGTGCGGGCGAAGATGACGATTTCCCTTTTTGGCTGACTTGCCACCAAGAGCCGGCCACTGGCCGGTCAAAGCAGAAACAGAACGAGGCGATCGCACAGACGCTAAGCGAATCTGGGTAATTTTCGCATTGGGCGCGAAGAAAATCTCCCGCATCGCGGCGTGGCGCCGCAAAAGCAGTTCCCCATACTGGATGCTCTCGTTGTTGCGGGAAAAGGGTGGCCGTCTCTTAACGGGCGGTCATGCGAACGCGGCGAGGCCAACCTGCATCGGTTACAGACTTGATGTATACGAAGGCTATCCCGCACGATCGAACACTTTAACAGGAGGTCACAATGAAAGTTGCATCATTCTTTGCATTTGCCACTTTGCTCGGAGCTTGCGTCCTGGGCGCGTGGGGGCAATCGACAGCCAGCATTTCCGGAACGGTGACGGATCCCTCTGGCGCTGTTATCCCGAACGCTCAAGTAACGATCCACAGCCTGGCGACCGGTCTGGATCGCGTCGTCAGCACAGACTCCGCCGGCCTCTATGCGGTGCCGTCACTCATTCCCGGCGACTACAAAGTGCAGGCGACGGCCCGCGGTTTCAGCAGCTACACTGTGCCTAAAGTCACTTTGGACGTTGACCGGCAAGTAACTGAGAACATGCGACTCGCAGTCTCCTCGGCTGGCGAGACGATTCAGGTACAGAGTGCGGTTCAGCAGATCGAAGCCCAGACCATTACAGTCGGTCAGGTCATTGACAACACAGCGGTGCAGGAACTTCCGCTTAACGGCCGGCACTTCCTAGACCTCACGGTGCTTACGCCCGGAGGCGTAGTGGCAGACGCCGCGGGCAGCCTTACCGCTGCCAGCCGCGGTCTCGGCGCCAACTCGTTCATCACCGCCGGTAATCGGGAGGATTCGGTCAACTTCCAGATCAATGGCATCAACTTGAACGACATCAGCCAGAACCAGATCACCTTTCAGCCCTCGATCAGCACCACCTCGGAGTTCAAGATCAATAATTCCACCTTCAGCGCGGAGTACGGGCGCAGTGACGGCTCGATTGTGACTGTTGCCACGCGTTCCGGCACCGACCGTTTCCATGGCGAAGCATTCGATTACTTTCGCAACGAGGCTCTCGACGCCCGCAACTACTTCAATCGTCCGTTTAACCCCGGTACCGGACTCCCACTTGTCGCCAATACCGGCGACAAGGCGCCGTTGAAGCGCGACAACTTCGGCGGTTCCGTGGGCGGTCCAATCTGGAAGGGCCACACCTTCTTCTTCGGCAGCTACGAGGGCCTGCGCCAACATCAGGGTATCCTGCAGAACAGCCAGGTGATCACACAGGCCAATCAGAATGCAATTGCCGCTAATAAATCCGCTGAACCCATCGCGGCCGCGCTGGCTGCGCTCATCCCGCTGCCGAACAGCGGCACGACGAATTATGTCTCGTTTACGCCCGGCCCGGTCAACATCGACCAGTACACCGGCGATGTCCTGCAGCAATTCAGCTCCAGCGATTCTCTGCACGGATTCTATGCGTTCCAGAACGACATCCGTACTGAGCCGAGCTTGCAGGGCGACACCATTTCCGGCTGGGGTGATCATCGCCATGCGCACCGTCAGATCGGCACCCTCGGCGAGACGCATATCTTCAGCCCCAGCGTCGTAAATGAGACGCGTCTTGGCTTCAACCGTATTTTCATCACCTTCAACCCGGCGAATACCATCGACCCCACAAGCGTAGGATTGGGCGACGGCTTGAGCGGCAAAGTCGGTATTCCCCAGACGACACTTTCCGACATTGGTCTCGTCTTCGGCGGGCCTGCGGGCTTCCCGCAAGGGCGCACCGATACGACCGGCGTTTTGTCGGATACGGTATCGATGCTCAAGGGCAAGCACACCTTGAAGTGGGGCGGTGAGTTCCGCCGCTACCTCGTGGCCAGCTTCACCGGGAATATTGGCACCCTGACCTTTACCACCTCGACGACGCCGACCAGCTTGTTCCAAACCGACCAGGCCACGGTCTTTGCTATTCAGCCGAATATTGTCTCGAGCCGCATCTATGCCGACTCGACGGCAGGATTCGTGCAGGACAATTACAAGGTTGCACACAACTTGACGCTGGAGGGCGGCCTGCGCTTTGAGTGGAATGGAACGCCGGTTGAGGGAGCGAATCGTTTTACCATCTTCAATCCTGCCACCGTTACCCTTACCCGGGTGGGTACGAATGGTCTTGCGGCCAACGCGGCTTACAAGGAGAACTACAACTTTGAACCGCGAGTCGGGTTTGCGTGGGATCTTTTCGGGACCGGCAAGACCGTGCTGCGCGGCGGCTATGCCTACCTAGTGGACCAGCCTGTCTCGGGCGTCGTGACGGGGATGGCATCCAATCCTCCCTTCAGCACCGCGGTCTCCTATAACAGCGCCACGCCGATTCCCCTGTCTTCGCTCTATGCCTCGGCAAAGGCCTCCGGCATCTCGCTCTATGGCGTCAATCCCAACTACAAGAACGCGTACATCGAGAGCTTCAACCTGAACTGGCAGCAGGCGCTGCCCTGGGGCATGGTCGCCCAGCTTTACTATGACGGGTCGGTCGGACGCCATCTGGAAGTTGAATCCAACATCAACCAGGTAGTGGGAGCAACCAGCGCTGTGCAGGTGCACCCATTCACAGCGCTCGCTGCCACTAGTCCTGTGGCTCCCGGCGGGGCGATCGCTTCAAACATCGGTTACAGAACCAGCAATAGCTATTCGGACTACAACGCCATGTGGGCTGTTCTGAGCAAGAACATGAGTAACGGCCTTGAACTCAAAATGAGCTACACGTGGACCAAGTCAATGGACCTCAACTCGCTTGGATCGCAAGGCGGCTTGACCCTGCCTGACAGCACTAATCCCAGCGAAAACTACGGCCTGTCGGACTTCGATGTGCGCCAGCACTTCGGGGGGACGGCGATTTATGAGTTGCCGTTCCACAAAAATGAACTCGTGCGTGGCTACCGGCTGATAGGCATCATGCAGTATCAGACCGGCAACCCGGTGAACATTGTTGCGGGCAGCTCAAGCTTCAATGGCGTCACCGGCCTGCCGCGTCCAACGCAGGTTGGCCCTGTCGTCCGCAAGAAGCAACAATTGGCTGGAATCGGTAACGTGACCTTGTTCCAGAGCGCGGGTTTGGCCTACAACGGCACGGTCTGCGACATTACTAACTACACCTCGGCTTGCAGCCTTGAGATCCAGGGGACGCAAGCCAGCGCCACCGGAACCACGGCGCCCACCGTTTATACCGGGCTCGGCACCATGCAGCGCAATGCTTTCACGGGGCCGGGCTTCGCGGATCTCGACATGTCGGGCGAGAAAGAGACCAAGATCTTCGAGAATCTGTCGTTCACTCTGCGCGCCGATGCGTTCGACATCCTCAACCATCCCAACTTCGGTCAACCTTCGGGCAACGTGCAATCGACCTCGTTCGGCCAGATCACCGCAACACGATTTGCCACCAGCGACGGCGGCTCGTCGCGGCAGCTCCAGATCAGCGGGAAGTTTACCTTCTGATCGTTTTTTCTTCGGGCGTGCGTCCCACTGCGCAATCTCGCGGCGGCGCGTACGCCCATTTACATTGGACTGAAGGATTTTTTCATGCGCCGCCGCACCTTTATGCAAACACTACCCCTGGCTGCTGCAGCATCGGCGGCCGCTGTCAAGAGCAAGGCTAATGGACTTGGCCAAAGCGCTTCGAACGCAGCACCCACATCCGATCTTCCGAAGTTTCAGCCCGCGGGAGCCGAGCGCTTCCTTCGCCCTGATGTTCATGCCGGTGACCGGCCATCCGGAGCGAGCTTTGCTTCGCGCTCGCCCGCGCTGGGTTTGAACGGCGCTGCAGGCACTGCGCATCCGCTGGCCACGCAGACAGCCATCGAGATGCTCAAGCGAGGCGGCTCTGCTGTGGATGCTGCGGTAGCCGCTAATGCTGTGCTCGGATTTGTGGAACCTGTCAGCTCCGGACTTGGCGGCGATTGCTTTGCCTTCGTCTGGGATCCGAAGGCCGGCAAGCTGACGGGTATGGCGAGCTCCGGGCGGTCACCGAAAGCGCTTTCGCTCGCCACGGTGCGCGCGCACACTGTCAATGGCCACATTCCCGCGCTGGGCGCCGTCGCTGTTTCCACTCCGGGCGCGCTGGATGGATGGTGGACGCTGCATCAGCGCTACGGCAAGGTCAGGTGGGCCGAGCTCTTTGAATCTGCGATCCATGCGTGCGAGGCGGGCGATCCCACGCCGCAGATCATCGGCCACTACATCAAGAGCAATATGGCGGCGTTTCTCCGTCCCAACTCGGGCGTGGAAGAGACGGCCAATGCAACGGCCACATACATGCCGGGAGGTGTTGCCCCCAATGAATATGATGTGCGGCGCAATCCCGACCTTGCGCATACCTATCGGATGATTGCCGAAGGTGGTCGGGACGCTTTCTATGACGGACCCATTGCGCAGACCATCGACGCCTACTTCAAGCGCATCGGCGGCTGGCTCTCAGCCGAGGACATGCGCGAACATCACGCCGAGTGGGTTGAGCCGCTGGTGACGACGTACCGCGGTGTCGAAGTGTACGGCATGCCGGCCAACACGCAAGGCCTGGCGACATTGCAAATGCTCAATATCATCGAGAACTTCGATCTGCGCGGTTTCGACTTTCAGAGTCCGCAGTCGTTGCAGGTGCAGATCGAAGCCAAGCGCCTCGCTTACGAAGACCGCGCCCGCTACTATGCGGACCCGCACTTCGCCAAGATTCCAATTGAATGGCTCAACTCAAAGGAATACGCGAAGGAGCGCGCGAAGCTGATCCGCCTGGATGCGATTAACGATCATGTTTCACCGGGCCATGCTCCGGATCACGGCGACACGACTTACTTCACCACTGCCGACAAAGACGGCATGATGGTTTCGATTATTCAGTCGAACTTTCGCGGCATGGGCTCGGGATTGGTGGCAGACCACCTCGGCTTCATGTTCCAGGACCGCGGACAATTGTTTTCGTTGCAGGATGGTCACCCGAACATTTACGCGCCGGGCAAGCGGCCGTTTCAGACAATCATTCCCGGCTTTGCGACGCGCGATGGCAAGCCGTGGATCTCATTTGGAGTGATGGGCGGCGACATGCAGCCGCAAGGGCAGACGCAGATCATTCTCAATCGCGTGGATTACGGACTGGACGTGCAGGCTGCCGCCGACAGCCCGCGCTGGCATCATGAAGGATCGTCGCAATCCATGGGCGAGGATCGCGCCGGCCTCGGACCTCGCGGCCTGCTTCGTCTTGAAGCAGGCGTTCCACCGGATGCGCGCAAAGCGCTCGTCGATCTTGGCTGGCCCATGGGGCCGAGCGATGGTGGATTCGGCCGCTATGAAGCGATTGAACTGCGCCAACAGGGATCAGACCGCGTTTATGCAGCGGGCAGCGAGATGCGCTGCGACGCGGTGGCGCTGGCGTATTAAGCCTGTGTTACCCCATCCTTCCGTAAAGAACACGGAAGGATGGGGCAACGTCGAATTGCGCATTATTCAGCGCCAGGGTGCAGGTATACCTGCTGCGGAGCCGCGACCTTCGCGTTTGCGGCAACCTTCAGCTTCAGATTCGCCATCTGCGGCTTGCTGCCCGCTGGCGTCATGAAATCCAACTCGTACTGGTTGTGGATGCGCCGGTCGATATCGGAAAAATACGGCGCGAGGGTGACTGGATTGCCGTATCCCTCCCAGTAGCTGTTGCCGCCCGTTGCCTCGGTGAGTTGCGCCAGCAGGTTCTGGCCGTCATCTGCAGCGTAGCCGGTGCGGTCAAAGCGGCCCTGGTTGCGCCAGTAGATCGAGTAGACGATCAGGTGTGCACAAACCGAATCCTGGATGGCGGCCTGCAGATAGGGATCATCGGGATCGTAGCGCCGATCGTAGTTATCGACGCCGTCAGTCAACATGACCACTTCGCGGCGAGCGCTGGCGTCGGTCGATGGCCAGTTCTTCGCCAGATCTGAGAGGCAAAAATACGGGCTGGCACTTACACCAGGCATGCCCTGGACAGGCAGGTGCAGTTCGCGGGCGACGGCAGCGTGATCGGTGTTGAACGGGCCCGCGAACGCCGCTCGACCGTATTCCATGTACGCCACTGCGACTTTCGCATCGGGGGTCAACCCTCCAATGAACTTCGCGATGTCGTTCAACTGCAATCCCAAACTTTCGCGTGCTCCATCGTCGATCAGGATCACGACTTCGAGTTTGTTGTCGGGGCTGCGTAGCGCTTTCCACCCGGTGACGGTGGAGTCCTTGCCGTCCACCTTGACGTGCAGGGCATCCTGCGGAATGCCGCCGGGAACCTCACTCCCAGGCAGCACGGTGATCACCGCCTGTCCCGCGCCGGCTTGGTTGCTATCGGCTGCCAAGGCAAAAGGGGCCGCGAGCAACATTCCGGCCGCCAACAATGCAGCAACTTGAAGGTTTCGCATCTGCATATTTGTTGCTCCTTTCAAAGGGCTTCGAACATAGGTCGCCTGTTTCAATAAACACGTCTCGCAGCTTCTTGATGTGCCGGCGTGGCCGGCGGGCTCAATACCGCGTTGCGACGTCCAGGTTGATTGAATAGAGGGGCATTGGATTCTGCAAGATGCGATGACATAAAAGCCGGCTATGGCGGCCGAGTCCTCTCGGTCAATCCTCCACGAACGCTTTGAGCCGCGCCAGAGCCTGATCCCATTGGTGCGAGACGACGTCAAGATACTGCTGCATCGCATGGAGCGGGCGCGGGTCAAGTCCGAAGCGGCTTTCGCGCCCGGCGCGGACACAGCGCACAAGGCCGGTGCGCTCGAGCACGCGCAGGTGCTTGGTGATGGCCTGGCGCGTAATGCGCGTGCCCGCAGTCAACTGCGTGATCGACGCGGGCTCGCCCGAGCAGAGCCGGGCCACGAGCGCGAGGCGCGTCTTGTCGCCCAGCGCCGCGAACAGGGCCGCATGCGCCGGCTGCTTGTTGCGCGCGTGGCTAGGGATGCTGCGTGACATAGTTGTCAATGTTCTTCATCTGCTCGGTCCAGCCGCCGTCGTTCCCGCGGAATGCGTCGCCGCGCCATTCGGCTGGAACATTCTCGAATCCCGACTCGGTTAGAAGGAGCAGCGTACCGGTTACCGTCTTTTCCAGGCGGAACTCCACGAGGGTGCGCGGCGCCTCGGAGTAGTCGGGCGAGTAGCGCGCCTTGTCGTGGTACCGGACCTGTGCCCAAGTAAACGAGAACAGCCGTTCCGGCTCCATCTTCTCAATCAACGCTTCCCACACAATGTGCTCGTAGCCAGGATAGGTGATGTGGCCGCGCGAAACCTGACCGGGAACGAACGGTCCATCGAGCGCGACAAGAAACCACTCGCCGAACTCGCGATAGTCAGTGAGCGCGCGCCAGACGCGGCTGACGGGGGCCTTGAGTTCGATACGCTTTTCGATTCTGCTTTCCGGCATATGCAACCTCTTGGTTGCATATTAGCTGAGCGTAAAGACAAAAGCAACGGTTTGGTTGTAATTTCCGGGAAACGATACCGGTTGCGAATCGAGCCACCGTTCGGAGAAGGTAGCAAGTGGATGCGAAACGAATTCTAATAAAACAGATATTTCCGCCAGCGGTCGTCGCTGCGGCCGAGCATGCGTATGATCTGGCGGCTGGTGTGCAGCGAGAAGGGGCGCGGCTCACGCAGCAGGATCATGTCGTCAATTTCGCTGAGCAGACGATTGCCCTTTTGGCGGTTGCACTGATGGCAGCAGGCCACAAGATTTTCCCAGGTGGAGCTGCCGCCGCGCGAACGCGGCACGACGTGATCGAGGGTGAGCTCGCCGGGCGGGTAGGCTTCGCCGCAGTACTGGCAGGTGTTGCGATCGCGCAAGAGGATGTTTTTGCGCGAGAGAGCGCGCGTCTGGTGGGGGATGCGGCGGTACTCGAGGAGACGGATGACCGAGGGCATGGAAATGATGGTGCGCTGCGCGTGCAGCGTGAGGCCGTGTTCCTCCTCAGTGCGCGCGATGCCTTTGAGCACGAGCACCAGGGCGCGCCGCGCGCCGCAGATATTAATCGGCTCATAGGAGGCGTTAAGCACCAGCACCGGCATTTGCAGGATGTGCGTGTGAGAATGCTGCACGGGCCCGTGTTCGGTCATCACCACGGTCTTGGCGATTGCCTTCTGCTTGCGGGCGTGAATCATGGCTTTTCCCAGCGACATCTTTTCCCCCACTCAGAAAGATGCTTGATCTCGCAACGAAGATGATTCCGAATCGAAACCTGGTGCCTGCATGGCCGTATCCGGCTCGCTGTTCTTGTCCGGCTCGCTGAATTCCCCGTCCTCGAATCGAACGCCCCGGCCGAATCCCGCAACACGTTGAGCGCGAGCGAGCGTGGCCACCCAAACGGAAGCCGCTCCCGCGCGTACGAGCACCCGGGCGGCGGCGCGGGCGGTGGCCCCGGTGGTCAAAATGTCGTCGATAACGAGGATGTGCTGGTTCTTTACCTGAGCTGGATCGGAGACTGAGAATGCGCCTCGCACATTGAGCCGGCGCTGGCGCGGAGTGAGCCCAGCCTGGCTGTCGGTGGCGCGCAGGCGCATGAGCGTACTGGTGGCCAGCGTCAGTTGCCACTGTGGATGGCTCTTGTGCAGGAACCTGAGCGCTTCAAAAGCCAGCGATCGGGACTGATTGAATCCGCGCTGCGCGTACTTCGACCGATGCAGCGGCACGGGCACAACCAGCATCGCTTGCGGAGCCTCGCAGGCCAGTTGCGCGATCGCGTCAGCCAGCATCCGGCCGAGAACGCGACCCGCGGGATGAAGGCGGTCATACTTCAGCACATGAATGGCCTCTCGCATACGGCCCTGGTAAAGGCCGAACGAGACTGCACGCGTGAATGCCGGCGGTGCCATACGGCATGCCCGGCACGAGGTCAATGCGCCAAGCGCGGCAGGCACATGCAGGGCGTCGCCACAACGAGCGCATACGGGCCCGGTCTGGACAGGACATTCCAGCCAGCAGGCGTCACAGATTGGCACGGAAGAAAGGCGCGGCAGAGGGGAGCCGCAGAGAGCACAGGAGGCGGGCAGGAGGGCGCAACTCAAACTATCGATGGGACTTCGGAGAACGCGGACCACCGCACGCCACCGCGAGGTTTCCGATAGCGGAACGTCGCTCTTAAGGATGCCGAAGTCGTTGTGGAAGACACACCTCGCATCCGGGCGAGATGTCCGCCCGATGCGCTCAGTATAGCGCATTCCAAATGCGGACCTCCAGATCGGCCGTTGCCGCGGCCCCGCGACTGCCGATGCGATTGGATCACGGCCTGTCCTTCGTGCCGAAATAGACGAGCACGCCACCCGCGACGAATGCAACTCCTAGTACCGGCGAAAGCGGCACATGATGACGTTGCGAGCTCTCAACCTGAACAGGGCCCATATTGATGGCTTTCCTGTGCGTCGTGTAGGAAAAACCGCCGTAGATTAGTGCGGCAACTCCCGCGAGCATCAGGTTGACTCCGGCAAGTTTCATTGGTGCTCCCCATCTGGGGACAAATTTTGTTTCGGATTTTGCGGCAAAGACCAGAGTTCGTTGGGACCCCCACGGACGAAGAGCTGCCCGTGGGGCTCCTTGGTTGGTCATTACAGCCTTGCTCAAATCGCGTCGGAACCACAATTGTGGTGTTGCGATCGCTGTCGGCGAATATTCTCTACGGATGGCGGTGTTCCGGTTCCTTATCGTGCTCGTGTTCCCGCTCACTCTGATTTTCGGCCTCGCAGGCCTTCTCACGATCGACCTCGGACTTAGCGTCGCGAGCCGCGTCCTTCACCGCTCCCCACGCCTTCTGGGCCTTGCCTTTGATCTGTTGCGCAGATCCTTCCGCCTGGGCGTTGGTATCGCCTGTCCACTCGCCCACCTGACGCTTCGCCCGTCCTGCCGCGTCGTTGACTGCACCTTTCACTCGGTCCTTATCCATGGTTTTACCTCCCGCTGTGCTTCATCTATGGTTCGTTTTCGTACCTTTTCGCTATCTGGGTCCCTTTCAATTGGTGTTCTCGCCTTGTGTCTGGATTTCGCCGCGGCGCTGCACCGTTCCTGGCTGCAGCGACCGCCGGAGCAGCGCGCCACTATACCGCTCTTCGCCCCGTGACAAGCTGGATGACCAGCACCACGAGCGCAATTACGAGCAGAATGTGGATGAAGCCACCCAGGGTGTACGACGAGACCACCCCGAGCAACCACAACACGAGAAGAATGACAAAAATCGTCCAAAGCATCTTTCACCTCCACCTAAACCCTTGCACGTTCACAAACACGGTTTGACGTCATGCAGGGTATGCAGGTTGTTCGGTTCAGCGCGATCATAAAGATTGTTGGGGCGCAACCGGTGGGCGATGTTCTGCATCGCGCCAATCGTGACGTCCTTTTGTCATCGGATTTCGCTTGATGGGGGGAGCAGCCATGCGCGCAGGCTGAGCATCAGACCACACAGTTCGCCGAGCAGCACAAGAGAGGCTGCTCCCGAGAGGAGTAGCGTGCTACTACTGATCATCCTCATTTTGCTGATTATCGGGTTCGGCTATGGCGGTTACCGCGTGGGACCCGGATGGGGCTATTACGGCGGAGGAGGAGTCAGCCTCATCCTTACAATCGTCCTGATCCTTCTATTGCTGCGAGTAATTTGAACGCGGCAAGCGCGAGGCCCGCTGCCGGCAGCTAGAAGACGCCAGCCATGTAGGCTTCTGCCGGACGGAGTTTCTCAGACTTCGAGCCGCAGGCTGCAAGCACAACAGGCGACAGAGTTATGACCGGGCAATGTGTGTGAGCCAGTGTCTTGTAGACGACTCCATGCCGGGTGATAGCCGCAAATGCCGATGCGCCTTGCGCACCCAGCACGACAAGGTCAGCTTGCTGGGCGCGGCTCTGATAAAGCAACTCTTCGGTCGGGTCGCCGGGCACCACGATGGTCTGGATCGCTACCTGGCCCTGAAGCCGGGCGGGAATCAGCGACAGCATTTCGCTTTCGACCTCGTCCAAAGATTTTCCGGCCAGAGAATCCGCGCGGTCCTGCGGGCGAATCACGTGCTGCAGGATCAGGCGCGCCCCGTGCTGGGCGGCCAGTTCCGCGGCGAAGTCTGCCACGACCGTGCTGGCCTCATGCAAGCTGACTGCGCAGAGAATGGTGCGCGTGGCAAAGTTACGGTAGCTACCGTCAACGACCTCGGGGCCGATGATGTACACCGGCGAGGTTGCGGTACGCAGAACGGCTTCTGCCACAGAGCCCACAAGAATTTTGCCAATCGGTCCCGGAGAGTGGGTACCCATGACGATCCGGTCGATCATGCGCTCGCGGGTGTAGGCCAGAATCTCGTCGGCGGGCAATCCCGGCCTGACTACGACTTCGCAGTTCAGGCCCGCATCGCGGACGCGCTGCGCGAGCGGTTCAAGATGCTGCTTTTCAGTGCGCGCAGCAGCGGCATAGTCGTAATAGCGGATGCCCGAAGCCTCTGAGGCAGCGACCACGAGCGTGTCATATGCGTGAAAGAGGATCAGGTCGGAACCGAATTCCCTGGCTTGCGCGAGTGCGAACGAAAAGGCCTTCTCGTTCGCCGGAATCTCGGACGCGAAGAGAATGGTGGAGGGCTTGCTCCAGCCTGGCTTGAGGATGGCTGCCATGGGAACCTCCTTCAACAGGGTTCAGATGCGTTCAAACGATCGCAGAGCCGGTGTGGTTTTCGCGGTGTTCTGTCGCACATAAGGCGGTGATTTATCTCACCTTATTACGATCTGCCAGCTGAGCTCTTGTATCTACCCGGCTTGGTCGGGTCACGAGAAGATCGGTCCACGCGACACCGTGGACGCGTGAGAAGATTGTGTCTCCGATTGCCAAATTTGTCCAGCGCCAGAGGCCAGCATTGGCTACGTTTTTCCCCGATAAAGTGATCCCAATCACAGCCTTGACGAATGGAAACTGTTCTTCTGGAGCGGAATCGTGGTTCTCGGGAGCGCTTATTCCGGGATGTGATGGTGTCGTAATTTCTTGATATTGTCACGAAATCTTTCCGCGGGAAGCCGTTCCAACCCAGAGTTGGACCCCCGGAGCTCTGCAGCGCTGCGATTCCGCTGGAGGTCGTATGCAGCCGATGCACAATATTCCCCCGCGCGATGGGATTGACTACGACGAATCGCCATTTCTCGCCATCTGGGAAGTCACACAGTCCTGCGACTTGGCCTGCAAGCATTGCCGCGCAGCCGCCCAGCCCATCGCACATCCCGATCAGCTCACGCACGCTGAGGGCAAAGCTCTTATCGACCAGATCGCTGCGATGCATATTCCGATCTTTGTCTTCACAGGTGGGGACCCACTCAAGCGCGACGATCTCTTCGAGCTAATCCGCTATGCCTCCGGCAAGGGCGTACATGTGGCCGTTACCCCCAGCGCGACCCCGCTGCTGACCCGGGAAGCGATCTTCAAGCTCAAAGAGGCGGGCCTGGTGCGACTCGGCATCTCGCTCGACGGCTCGACGCCCGAGATCCACGACGCGTTCCGTGGGCTGCCGGGCGCATGGGCGAGGACCATCCAGGCGATCGAGTGGGCCAATGAAGCCGGCATACCGATCCAGGTGCACAGCACCATTAGCCGCCACAACGTGAACGACCTCGACAACCTATGTAGTCTCTTCGAGAAGCTGGCCATCGTGATGTGGAACGTCTTTTTCCTGGTTCCGGTGGGACGCGGCCAACTCGATGACCTGTTGAGCGGCGAGGAGTTCGAGCAGGTCTTCGGCAAAATCTACGAGCTTTCGCGCAAGGCGAACTTCCAGATCAAGTCCACCGAGGCGATGCACTACCGCCGCTACCTGCTGCAACACAACCTGGAAGAGCGCCGCATGGAGCACGGGCATGGGCATCCGCAACGTGCCGCATACGAAGCAGGAGCTCCCACGGCGGATGCCAAGACCCGCAACATGGGTTGGGCGACGCGGCGCGTCAACGACGGTAAAGGATTCGTCTTCATCTCGCACGTAGGCAATGTTTATCCCAGCGGTTTTCTGCCTATTCACGCGGGGAACATCCGCGAAACGCCCCTGGCTGAGATCTACCGCAACGCACCCATCTTCAAAGCGCTTCGCGACACTTCGCGTCTTGAGGGCAAGTGCGGCGCCTGCGAGTTCAAAGAGATTTGCGGGGGATCGAGGGCGCGGGCCTACGCGCTGACCGGCGATCCGCTGGCACAGGAACCCTGCTGCATCTACCAGCCGAAGAACTGGGACGCGGAGCTCGACCGGCAGGCCAAAGCCTACCGACACATCATCGAGACGGGGACGCTGGTGACGCTGTAACCGGGTCGGCGACCGGGTAGCTCGGCCCGACGGCAAGCCCGAACTTGTAGCCCTGGCCTACCATTTCCGGCTATCCGCTGGCGCCCCTTAGATCCAAGTTTCAGTGGCCCTCGGCGTGGACGTCAGCCTTGCCTTTGAAGCGCGAATAGACGAAGACCACATAACCCGTGGCGAGCACCATGCCGAAGAGCCACCACACCAGCCCTACGGCGAGCGTGTGCGGACCCGAGATGGCGCGGCTGAGCGTGATGTCGTTGTCAGGGCCGGTGGTAGCGGGCAGCAGGACGGGATAGACGCCCCAGCAGGCGCCGGCCAGCATGAAGAAGAGATATGCACACGAAGCCACGAAGGCTTTGATTGCCTTGTGGGTCCGATTCCAGAACCAGATTGCGATCAGCGAACCGACGACGCCCGCAGGCACGACAAATGTGACCGGATAGTGGAAGTAATTGTCGAGGCTGGCCGGGCGCACGGCGATGGTAGCGAGGAGACTGACGGCAGTGAGCGCCACCAGTAGTCCCCACAACGGTGTGACCACTTTCTGCGCGCGCTGCTCCAGCTCACCGGAGGTCTTCACGCTCAGCCACAAGGCTCCGTGCATTGTGAGGGCAACCAGCGCGACCAGGCCGCCAATCACCGTATACCAATCGAGAATTCCCGGTGCGGGACCGGGCTTCCAGTTGGTCCACAGCGGCAAGAAGAAGTAACCCTCCCCATTCAGAGGTACACCGCGCAGCACGTTGGCCAATGCCGCACCGTAAAAGATGGTAAGCAGAGCGCTCGCCAGGCCGAAGACACCGTCGAGCAGCGTTCGCCAAACGCCAACGTCGATGTGGTTGCGCAACTCCAGGCTTATGCCGCGAAGCACCAGCAGCCACAGCACGATCATCAAGGGCAGATAGAAGCCGCTGAAGGCCGAGGCGTAGAGCAGCGGAAAGGCGAAGTAGAGCGTACCGCCGCCCGCCAGTAACCAGACCTCGTTGCCATCCCACACGGGACCGATGCTGGCGAGCGTGGTCTTGCGTTCTTCTTCATTGCGCACGAGAAACAGGTGCAAGACACCGACGCCCAGATCAAAGCCGTCGAGCACAACGTAGGCGACGATCATGATGGCAACGAGCCAAAACCAGACGAAACCCATAATGAAACTCCTCTTGCGTTAACCCACGAAGTGTCATTTCGCAGCAGCCGGCTTTTCGAGGGCCGGCATCATTTCTTCAGGTCCGTTGCTGATCTCGCGGTAGACGAGCACCGTGAACAGCAGGCCGAGCAGTGCATAAAGCCCCATAAAACCGATCAGCGTAAACAGCCCGTTGCTCGCCGACACCGTATTCGAATAACCCTCGCTGGTGCGCATCAGGCCATAGATCAGCCATGGCTGCCGTCCCAACTCGGCTGTCATCCAGCCAGCAGTGTTGGCAATGTACGGCAGCGGAAAGCTGAGCAGAAGCGCCCACAGCGCCCAACGCGCCTTGTAAACACGGCCTCGCCAAAGCAACAATGCCGCCACCACCATGAGGAGCACGAACCACGTCCCTAGTCCGGCCATGATGTGGTAGCTGTAGAAGAGGAGCGGGAGCGCGGTCGGCCATTCGTCGCGCGGGAACCGGTCCAATCCCTTCACCTCGGCTTTCGTTGTTCCATAGATCAGGAAGCTCAGCACATTGTTCACCACGATCGGATTGTCGATCTGGCCGGTCTCTTCGTTGGGCTGGCCGACGAGCACGATCCCCGCTCCGGTCTGGGTCTGGAACAAGCCCTCCATCGCAGCGATGGCCGCCGGTTGGTTTCGCGCAACATACTTTCCGGCCAAATCTCCGGTGGGGAAAATGATCACGATGGACGAGATGACGCCGGCGATCACTCCGACCTTCAGAAAGATTCGGCCAAACGCCTCGCCGCGGCCTTCAAGAAGATAGAACGCGCCCACGGCGCTCATGACGAATGCCGCCGTAACCACCGCGCCGGTCATGTTGTGCATGTACTGGAGCAGGCCCCAGGGATTCAGCAGCAACTGCCAGAAGCTGAGAACTTCGAAATGCCCGTCGGGCAGGCGATTGAAGGCCACGGGATGCTGCATCCAGGCGTCGGTGACGATGATGAAGAAGCCCGAGATCCATGAGCCGAGAAAGATCATGACCGCTGAGAACCAGTGCATACGGCGCGAGATGCGCTTTTCGCCGTAGAGAAACAGGCCAAGGAATGCCGACTCCAGAAAGAAGCTGAAGACGCCCTCCATGGCGAGCGGCTGTCCGATCACGCCGCCCGAGAGCCGCGAAAACCGCGCCCAGTTGGTGCCAAACTGGAATTCCATGGGGATGCCGGTGACCACGCCGAAAACAAAGTTGATGGCGAAGATCCGGCCCCAGAAGCGCGCCGCGCGGTCCCAGGTTTCGTCGCCGCTGCGGAGCGCGATGGTCTTGAGCACGACGATGAGCAGCGCCAGGCCCATAGTGAGCTGCGGAAACAGATAATGGAATGTGACGGTGAAGGCGAAATGCAGGCGGTGAATCAATTCGGCGGTCATGAAAGACCTCGTGTCACGGGCGTGACTGCCGCATAGGTGAAATCGGCACGCGGCATTCAGAAAAGTAATTGGATGAGCGCAAACTACTCTAAGACGCGCAAGAGCGAGAAACGAACGTGATCCAGCCTAATTCGAGACTCCAGCGATTCCAGTGACTTTCATCACTTGCCTCAGCGAACCCGCGCCTTGATTCTATTCCCAGGACGTCCCCGGCGAGGCTGCTCGTATCCCCTCCCGCGCACACATAAGCCGCAAATTCCTGTTATGAAGGATTGAGGTCGAAGAATGCGGATTGCAATCATTGGCGGCGGGATTGCGGGTCTTGCCGCCGCCTATGAGCTCGAAAAGGCGCGCGTGGCCGGAGACCACATCGAGTACGTGCTCTATGAAGCGCGCCCACGGCTGGGTGGCTCGCTGGCCTCGGAGGTCGTGAATGGCGCCGTGCTGGAGCGCGGGCCGGACTCCTTTCTGACTGAAAAGCCTGCAGCGGCGGAGCTTTGCCGCGAGCTGGGCCTCGGCAATGAACTGATCCCATCAAATGACGCCAATCGCAAAACCTATATCGTCGTCCGCAATCGGCTTGTTCCGCTGCCCGATGGGCTCATGTTCCTGGTGCCGACCAAGCTTGCGCCCACTGCGCTGACGCGGCTGTTCGGACTCCGTACCAAGCTGCGCATGGCGCTTGAGCTGCTGCACCCACCGCGCCCAGCTGGACAGGACGAGTCGGTTGCCGCGCTGGTGGAACGGCATTTCGGGCAAGAGGCTGTCGACCGGCTGGCGGATCCACTGCTCAGCGGCATTTATGGCGGCGACGCCGCGCAACTCAGCGCGCAAACGGTGCTGCCGCGCCTGGTGGAGATGGAATCGAAGTACGGTTCGCTGACGCGTGGCATGCTGGCTGCGCATAAAAAGATGCGCGCGGCGACCGCAAGCCCGAAAGGACCAAGGCGTGTAGCGCCGCCGATCTTCACCGCTCTGCGCGGCGGCATGCAGCAGATGGTCGATGCACTTACTGCGCGCATTGATACGGCCTGTGTGCGGACTGCGGCGGCGGTGCGCGCGATTGCGAGAACGAGCGACGGTTGGCGTATTGATGCCGGCGGCGCAACCGCCGAGTTCGACTGCCTCATCATGGCTGCGCCTGCATGGGTTGCGGGTGCACTGCTCGCAGCCGTCGATCCGGCGCTGGGCGGCGAGCTCGCCGCGATCCCCTATTCCTCTTCCATCACCGTCAATCTGATGTACGACGAGCAAAAGATCGGCACGCTTCCTGAAGGCTTTGGTTTCCTGGTTCCAGTGGTTGAGGGCCGGTCCATGCTGGCCTGCACCTTTGCGCATCGCAAATTCCTGGGCCGTACGCCTCCGGGCAAGGCTGTCTTCCGGGCATTTCTCGGCGGCATGAAACGCGATGAGCTGATGGCCGAGACCGACGACGCACTCATCGCGACGGTGCGCCGCGAGATGAGCGAGATTCTCGGCGCAAAAACGATCAGCACTGCCGCAGAACCGGGGCATGCGCAGGTTTCGCGCTGGAGCCGCGCCATGGCGCAGTACGCCGTAGGACACAAGGACCGTATGCAACGCATCAGGGATCGAGTTGCAGCCCTTCCCGGCCTGCGCCTTGCGGGCAACGCCTACGACGGCATCGGCGTTCCGGATTGCATTCGACTCGGCCGGCAGGCGGCGCGGGAGCTGGCTCAAACGAACGCGTCAATTCGAGCGTCGAAGTTGTAGGTACTTCTGCGTCAAAGGTGTCAGCACGGTTCCTACTTCACTCCCCGTATACTTGAGCCATACGTATGACGGTGCACGCGGACACATTTCTCACGACGATTCTGGCCTCGACGCGCGCGACTCTGGCCGCGGCCAAGGCGGATGTGCCCCTGCCGGAGTTGGAGCGCCGCGCCGCAGAGCATCGCCCGCGCGGATGGGCTGCCGCTTTGCGGCGGCGGGCTGCCGTGGGCCCCGCCGTGATCGCCGAAATCAAGAAGGCATCGCCGTCGAAGGGCCTGATTCGCGCCGCCTTTGATCCCACATGGCTCGCCCGGCGCTACCGCACTGGCGGAGCGACCGCGCTTTCAGTGCTCACTGACGAACCTTACTTCCAGGGCAGCCTGCGCAACCTTGAGCTTGCTTCGTCTGCCACGCCACTGCCGTGCCTGCGCAAGGATTTCATTGTTGACGAGTACCAGATTGTTGAGGCGCGTGCTCACCGCGCCGACGCCATCCTGCTGATTGCTGCCGCGCTCAACGGCGCCGAGCTCAAGCAGCTTGCCCAGGCTGCGCGCTCACTTTCGCTTGACGTGCTGGTGGAAGTGCATACGGCGAACGAACTCGACCTGGTTCTGGACACGCTGGGCGAATCAGGCGCCGACGCCATCGGCGTGAATAACCGCGACCTGAGAACCTTTGAAGTGAGCCCTGAGATTTCGCTCGCGCTGGTTGAGCGCATTCCCTCGAGCGTTGTACGCGTAACAGAAAGCGGCATCTCGACGGCAGACGATATTGCCCGTCTGCGCCATGCCGGCTTCAACGCATTTCTCATCGGCGAAAGCCTGATGCGCCAGCCCGATCCCGGTGTTGCGCTGGCGGAGTTGCTTGCCGGAGCCGTGGCGGCAAAATGAGCCTTTGGATCAAAATCTGCGGGAACACGTCGCTTGAAGACGCCATGATGGCAGCTGAGGCCGGAGCCGACGCCGTGGGATTCGTGTTCGCGGAGAGCCCGCGCAACGTTCCGATCGAACAGGTGGCCGCGATTGTGCCCCAGTTGCCGCCGGCCCTGGAAAAAATCGGCGTCTTCGTTGACGCGTCGTTCCACGACATCACGTACGCCGTTGAAAGCTGCGCATTGACTGGTGTCCAACTGCACTTTGACGCTCCTCGCGATCTGCCGATCCGGCTCCGTGCACGTTTCGGCGCGCGCGTCAGAATTCTGCGCGTAGTGCATTTTGACGGTGGCGGAGTACCAGCAGCGTTTTACCCAAAATCCGCTTCGAGCGTCGACGCGATCCTTATTGACTCGCGAACGACCTATGCTGTTGGCGGAACGGGCATCCCCTTCGACTGGGCTGCCGCGCGCCCGATCTTCGATCAGTTTTCAAAGGAGCGGAAGCTCATCGCTGCCGGGGGGCTCAGGCCGGCCAATGTCGCCGAAGCCGTGGCCAAGTTGCAACCCTGGGGCGTGGACGTTGTGAGCGGCGTTGAGTCGTTGCCCGGCCGTAAAGATCCAGCCAAGATTCGCGCATTTATTGCGAACGCGCGGGCAGCCGCCCAACTTTAGAAACCTGCACCGAGGGCCGGTCTCAGGCATCCAATGAGCGACTTTGAGGGTCTCCGCGAGCACGCTGCGATGGGTTGCGGGCTCCGATCGATTCCCTGCGGCGCATGTAACCTGCGCACGGCACGGTGCGTAAGTCTTATGAAGGCGCGGCGTCACATTTCGCGCCGCTCCCTCGTCATCCATTNNGCCGCTCCCTCGTCATCCATTAAGGAGTGAGAGATTCCCCTCGGTATCACATCGCTCCAGAACGGACGATTCAACCCAAGACCAGGAGGTTTATCTATGGCTACTTATCTTGCCCCGATTGAGAATCCGCAGAGCCCGATGTTGAAACTGGTCTACGCGATGTCGCGCCGGCAGTTCGGCAAGGTGATGACTCCGCTGAAGGTATTTGTCGCACGCATGCCGCTCGCCTTTGGGATGTTCGTGGGAAAGATTGGCAAGCTTGACAAAAAACTACAACTGCCGCGGGAAACTGTGATGCTCGTCCGGGAGCGCGTTGCTCGCTTGAATGTTTGCCTTTTCTGCATCGACATTGGCCGTTCGTTCGTGATCAAGTCGCAGATGAATGAAGCCAAGTTCGACGCGATGGAAGATTACGAGAGCAGCCCTCTTTATAGCGAAGCGGAACGCGCCTTGCTTGATTACGTGACGGAATTGACCCGCGACAAGAGCGTGAAGCCCGAAACTTTCGCCCGGCTGGCAAAGTATTACTCCGAGCGCTCCATCTGCGAGATCGTGTGGCTGGTTGCCAGTGAGCATATGTACAACATCAGCAACATCGGCCTGAACATCCACTCCGATATGTTGTGCGACATCAGCCGGAAGAGGAAACGCTGATCCCTCAGGGAGCGTCCATGTTGACCACGAGTTTTCCGCGGGCGTGCCACGTTCCCTGATAACGGATCGCTTCGGGGACTTGGTCGAGCGTGTACTTTTTGTCGATGACGGGTTTCAGCCTGCCGCTGGCCAGCAGTTCGCCGATGAATGACAAATCCTCGCGGTTGGCCTTGGCAACGTAGGTGGTGAATTTCTGCCTCGAAAACCGGGACACTACGAGGACCGCGAGCAAGCCACCGAACATCAAGACGAGCGACTTTTGCCCGGCGAGAATACCCGCGCCAACGTGAATCCCCTTCGGGTTCAGGACGCGTTTGCAATCTGAGAAGGAATGGTTCCCCGCGAGATCGAAGATCAGATCGTAACGCGCCGCGCCTGCTGTGAAGTCCTCGCATGCATAATCAATCACGCGCTCCGCGCCGAGCGATCGAACCATCTCAGCGTTCTTTGCGCTGCAAACCCCGGTGACATGTGCGCCAAAGTTCCTGGCAAGCTGCACGGCGAACGTGCCTACGCCTCCCGACGCGCCGTTGATCAGGACGGTCTGGCCCGACTGGATCCTTCCTTTGTTGCGAAGACCCTGCAACGCAGTGAGTGCCGCAATCGGTGAAGTAGCCGCTTCGTCAAACGAAATACCTTCCGGCTTGCGGACCAAAGAAGACTCCGGCGCAACCGCGAATTCCGCAAATGTGCCGCGGCCGGTACCAAACACGGCGTCGCCTGGCTTGAATTCCTTTACGCCAGACCCGACGGCTTCAACCACGCCAGCGACGTCCACGCCGGGCACCTTCGCTTTGCGCGGGCCAAACAGCAACCGTAACGGAGCGGGCCCGCCCTTCATCAGGTGGTAGTCAAGAGGATTGACCGCCGCGGCGTGGACCTTGATCAGAACTTCGCCGTCATTCGGAATCGGTTTCTCCAAGTCCTCACAGCTCAAAACATCAGGGGGCCCATTCTTGCGATACACAATGGCTTTCATGTGACGCCTTCACTCTCGATGCCTTTACTAGACCTGTGCGCAGAAGGATCATGCAAGTTCCGCTGTCACATGTGTTGGTGATGACTTCTTCGGACGACCAATTTCCGCTAGATGCCGTCCGGAAGGTGCTCCGTTTCCCCTCTTGTAAACTGGAGGGTTCCCTTCTTCTCGGGCAACTGAATGGGAGTTCCTCATGGCATCCATTATTCATCCGGCAAATCCGAGCGAATCGCGGCCCGGGCGCTTCGGCGTGTATGGCGGACGCTACGTGCCGGAGACGCTGGTGGCCGCGCTTGATGAGCTGGAGCAGGCTTACGCAGCGGCCAGGGCGGATTCGGCGTTCCAGGCGGAGTTGAGCGCGCTGCTGGGCGACTACGCCGGGCGGCCCACGCCGCTTTACTTTGCCAAACGGCTGACCGAATCGCTGGGCGGAGCAAGGATCTACCTCAAGCGCGAGGACCTGCTGCACACGGGCGCGCACAAGATCAACAACGCGCTGGGCCAGGGATTGCTGGCGAAGCGCATGGGCAAGAAGCGCGTGATCGCCGAGACGGGTGCGGGACAGCATGGCGTGGCAACGGCGACCGTCTGCGCACTGCTGGGACTCGAGTGCGTGGTCTACATGGGCGACGTGGATATGGAGCGCCAGGCGCTGAACGTGCAGCGCATGCGGCTGCTGGGCGCGGAGGTGCGCGGAGTTTCGTCCGGCTCGAAGACGCTGAAAGACGCCATCAGCGAAGCCATGCGCGACTGGGTCACCAACGTCCGGACGACTTACTACCTGCTGGGCAGCGCGCTCGGTGCGCATCCTTATCCAACGATGGTGCGTGATTTTCAGCGCGTGATCAGCAAGGAGATGAAGCAGCAGATTCTCGAAAAAGAAGGCCGCCTGCCCTCGGCGGTCGTCGCGTGCGTGGGCGGCGGATCAAACGCCATCGGCGCGTTCTACGAATTTTTGAACGATCGCGAGGTGCGGCTCATCGGTGTTGAGGCCGGCGGGCGCGGTACCGAGCTTGGCGACCATGCAGCACGCTTCCGCGGCGGTGCGCCAGGAGTTCTGCAAGGCACTTACTCTTACGTGCTGCAGGATGAGGATGGACAGATCGCGCTCACGCACTCAGTCTCCGCCGGCCTTGACTACGCTTCGATCGGTCCCGAGCATGCGGCGCTGCACGACTCCGGCCGTGCCGACTATGTTTCGTGCGATGACGCCGAAGCGCTCGACGCCGTGGTGAAGCTGGCGCGGACCGAGGGCATCCTGCCCGCGCTTGAGAGCGCGCATGCCGTGGCGGAGGCCATTCGTATTGCTCCCACGTTCGCTGCGCGTGACATACTGGTGGTGAATCTCTCTGGACGCGGCGACAAGGACATGGGCATCCTGGCGCGCGAATTGAAGCTGTAGCCGCTGGATGGCAGCAGATTTGGCGCAGCGTCCTCAGGGGCTAAAGCCCACACAGTTATTTCAGGTCCTTCGCCACGACGGATGTCGTGCCCTGACACTAACCTGAATTGTTTCGATGGTGTTTGAGCACAGCTGATATGCCGATTCGTTTCGATCACAAACCGGGCTTAGTCGTTTATTTGACGGCAGGCGATCCGAGCCTGAACGCGACGCGCGAAATTGCGCTTGCCGCCATCGATGCCGGCGCGGATGTGATCGAACTTGGCGTGCCTTTCAGCGATCCGCTTGCCGATGGGCCGATTATCCAGCGTGCCAGCGAACGTGCTCTCGCCCGCGGCACACGGCTCAAGGACGTCCTCGCCTTAGCGCGCAAGATTCGCGCCGCACGTCCTGCAGCTGGCCTCATCATCTTTACCTATCTCAATCCGATCCTTCGCTACGGCCTGCGCAAATTTGCTGACGATGCGAAGGCGGCAGGCGTGGACGGCGTGCTGGCCACTGACATGATCGTCGAAGAGGCCGCCGAGTATTTGGCTGAGATGGACCGCGTGGGTCTTGCGCCTGTTTTTCTAGCCGCGCCCACCAGTCCCGATGCGCGGCTCGAAGCAATCGCCAAATACTCGAAGGGTTTTGTGTACGCCATTTCGCGCGTCGGCGTTACAGGTACGCAGCAAAGTGTCGCCGCGGATGCAACTGCCCTGGTGGCCCGAATTCGCCGATGGAGCAAGCTGCCGGTGGCCGTGGGGTTCGGCATCAGTAATGCGGAACATTTTGCGCAAGTGGCGGAATTCGCGGATGCCGCGGCGATCGGCAGCGCCATTGTCGAGCTTGTGGAACGCTCGACACCGGAAACGGCGCCAGGTGCAGTGGCTCGATTTATCAAGGGCCTGTACCTGCCGTATGCAGCGGCGGCCCGGTGAAAAAGACAGTTTCTAGCCTCTAGCTTGTTGTTCGCGGAACAAGACAACGAGGCACGCATTCGCGAAACGAAGTTCGGAGCTAGCAGCTAGTGGCTGACTCTTGAGGTTGCGATGACCATCGAAGAATTGCGAGTTCAAATCGATGCCCTGGACCGCCAGATTGTTGAGCTGATCAGCGAGCGGGCCCGCGCCGCGCAAAGGATCGGCTATCTTAAGGCCGCTACTTCGCTTCCGGTGTACGAGCCGAACCGCGAAAAGATCATCTACGCGAACGTGCGCGCCGCCAACAAGGGCCCTCTGCCCGACATCGAGCTGACGCATATCTACGAACGCATTATCGACGTGATGCGCGCATTGCAACGCAACGAGCTGGCCAGCCAGAGGAACGCCCAGGCCGCCGCGCCCGAGAGCGCGTCCGGCCATGCCGCGGGCCCGCAGACGCCCGAGACAGGAAAAGAAAAATGATTGTCGCGATGCAGGAGAAAGCCACGGAAGAACAGATCGATGCCGTCATCAACGCCATGGAAGAGGCCGGCGTGGATGTGCATCGCACCACGGGAGAGTTCCAAACCATTCTGGCCGGTGTCGGCGCGACCGCCGGCCTCGATCTCACCAAGTTTGAAATGCTGCCTGGCGTGCTGCATGTGCACCGCATCAGCGCACCCTACAAGTTGGCCGGCCGCGCGTGGAGGCCGGAGGGCACCGTGATTGAATTCCCCACCGGCGCCAAGATCGGCGGGCAGCAGGTGGCGATCATCGCCGGACCGTGCGCTGTCGAGAATCGCGAGCAGATCTTCCAGATCGCCGCCTGCGTCAAGGCGGCGGGCGGAGGCTTTTTGCGGGGCGGCGCGTACAAGCCGCGAAGCTCGCCGTACAGCTTTCAGGGGCTCGGCATCCCGGGCCTCGAGTTGATGCGGGAAGCGGCGACCGCCAATGACCTGGCCGTTGTCAGCGAGGTCATGGAGATTGCGCAGATCGAGCCCATGCTGCCCTACGTTGACTGCTTCCAGGTGGGCGCGCGCAATATGCAGAACTTCAACCTGCTGCGCGAACTGGGCCAAGTGCGCAAGCCGATCCTGCTCAAGCGCGGCATCGCGGCGACTGTTGAAGAGCTGCTGCTTTCGAGCGAATACATTCTCTCCGGCGGCAACTACGAGGTGCTTCTGTGCGAGCGGGGCATCCGCACTTACGAAACCTCCACGCGCAATACGATGGACATTGCGGCCATCCCGGTGATCAAAAAGCTATCGCATCTGCCGGTGGTCGGCGACCCCTCGCATGGAACGGGCCGGCGCGACATGGTGCCCGCGATGGCCAAGGCGGCAGTAGCCGCGGGCGCCGATGCGCTGCTCATCGAGATTCACCCCAACGCCGATAAGGCCGTCAGCGACGCCGCGCAGACCATGTACCTCGATCAGTTTGAAAAGCTGGTCGGTGAGCTGCGTGTCCTCGCTCAGGCCGTCGGGCGGACGCTGTAAGATGAGTTGCTGACCTGCTAACTCGCTGACTTGCTGACTCGCCACCTATGATCTCGCGCATCTCCATCCTCGGCACTGGCCTTCTCGGCACATCGGTGGGCCTTGCTCTGCGCGCTGCTGGATTCAGGGGCGCGATTGTGGGCTGGAACCGCAGTCCCGCGCAGGCTCGCCTCGCGCTCTCCATGGGTGCGATCGATTCTGTGGCGGCTGATCCTATCGAAGCTGCGCGCGCGAGCCAGGTTACACTGCTCGCCGTACCCATCTACGCCACGCTCGATTTCATGGAGAAGCTCGCGCCTGTGCTCGGCCCCAGCCACATGGTCACCGACGTGGGCAGCACCAAGCGCATGATCTCCGAAGCTGCCACGCGGCTCTACAACACACCTGAGCACGCGGCGTTTTTGCCGGGGCACCCCATGGCGGGCAAGGAGCGCGGCGGGGCGGCTCTCGCTGATGCCAATCTGTTTCGCGGAGCGGTATGGCTTTTTACGCCCGCGTCCGCCAGCTCCAATCCGCACTCCAGTTCGGAAAGAGAGAAGTGGGCCATCGCGGATGAGGGCGTTTCCTGGCCGGGCGCGGCGCTGATGTGCACATGGCGCGAGTGGGTGACGAAGATGGGCGCAAAGACGCTCGACCTCGATCCAGTTCGCCATGACGAGCTCGTTGCGTGGGTCAGCCATCTGCCGCAGTTCACGGCTACGGCGCTCAGCGCCCTGCTCAAAGAAGAAGTGGGAAGCGCACCAGAGCTCAAGGATGTGGGCGGGCGCGCACTGCGCGAGATGACGCGACTCGGCGCCAGCCCGTTTTCCATGTGGCGCGACATCGCGCATACGAACACCGAGGCTGTGGAGCGCGCATTGCTGGCTCTCGAGCAGCGCCTCGCCCATCTGCGCGAAAACCTGCGCACACCCGAGTTGCGCAGCCAATTCGAGCAGGCGAACAAATTCCGGCGGGAGTAGCGCCGCGCTCACCGCACCCAGCTCAGCCATGCCCAGCCCACCGCCAGCGTCAGCAGCGTGACGGGAATCCCCACGCGCGAGTAATCCCAGAAGCCGATGTGAACTTCGTCGTGCGCCCGTTCCACCACGATTAAGTTCGCCACGGATCCGGTGATGGTAAGGTTGCCAGCGAGCGTGCTTGCCATGGCCAGCACCAGCCAGCCGGTTCGCGGGTCATGGAACTCGGGAACAAGTGACTTGAGAACCATCACTGCGGGCACGTTGCTGACAATGTTCGAAAGCAGCACAGTGACCGCGGTGAAGACGCCCGCGTTCTGCAGGTTGAGGCGGTCGGCAGCGGCGAAGAGGTAATTGATGAGGCCAGCATTTTCCGCACCCCCCACGATCACGAAAAGGCCCACGAAAAACACAAGCAGGCCCCAATCGACTTCGTCGTAGACCAGACGCGGATTGCGTGTGCGCGTAATCAACATCAGCGCCGCGCCGATGGCGGCCATCATCGCCGGCGGCATGCCTCCCAGGAACCCCACCAGCACGAGCACAACTACGATGGCCGGCTTGCGCAGCGAACGAAGCTCAATGTGTGAGGTTGCGGCAGAAATCTCCGCAGCTTCTTCCGGCACGTGCTCGCCGCCGAAAAGCTGGCGGATCAAAATCCAATCGAGCAATAGCCCAATCAGCGCGACCGGCCCAAGCCGCCAGAGGAAATAACGGTAGCTGAGCCCTGAAAATGATCCGATGAGCATGTTCTGCGGGTTACCAGTGATGGTGGCGACGCTGCCGATGTTCGACGCGGTGGCGACGGCCAGCAGATAAGGAAGCGGCTTGAGTCCCATACGCCGCGTGGCGGCCAGCGCGAAGGGAACCATGACCAGGCAGATGATGTCATTCACAAAGAATGCCGACAGCACGCCTGTGATGAAGATGACCGTGGGCAGCAGGTGGCGCGGCTTGAGGCGCATCACGATCTGGCCGGTGATCCAGTCGAAGAAGCCGGCCAGGTGCAGGCAGCCGACCACCACCATCATCGAAAAGAGCAGCACGAGCGTGCCGAAGTCGATGAAACGCAATGCCTGGTCCGCGCGCACGATGCCGAAGCCCACCATGAGCACGGCGCCGATAATTGCCATGCCGGGGCGGTCGATCTTCATGCCTGGCAGCTTGCCCAGCGCGAAGACGAGGTAGCTGACAGCGAAGATGATGGCTGCGGCGATCACCTGCGAGTCGGCAAGCAGATGCGGCGGAATCGGCACAGGCGCAATGAGGGAAAGAGCCAGGCTCATGTTGAATCAGTGTAAGCGGGCGATGCGGCGGGCGTGCCTGTGCCTTACGCCTCACTTTCCTTTGTCCTCGCGCCGCGCCAGTAGAGGAACAGGCCGATCAGAATGGCGACCACCGTCTCTATCACCACCTTGAGCTCAAAGAGCCATTTGTTTGCGGATTCGCCGGGCGGCACGAGAGAAACAAAAATCCCGATCAATACAACAAAGAAGCCGAGCCCGCCGCAGATCCATACGCCAACTTTTCCGCCAGGGATGAGCACTGCGTGCGGATTTTCGGCGCGGTCCTTGCGCCGTGCCAGCCTGATGACCGCGGCAAACATATAAAGGAACGGAAGAAAGTAGAGAATGATCGTTACGTCGATCAATTCCTGATAGGCGCCGCGCGTGGTCTCGTTGATCTGGCTGAGGAGCAGGATGACGCCGGAAAGCACAGCCTGCACGAGGATGGAAATGTACGGCGTTCTCCAGCGCGGGTGGATTTTGCCGAAGGCCGCAGGCAGATAGCAATCGATGCCTACCTGGAAGGGGACGCGGGCGACACCGGCTACGGTGCTTCCCACGCCGCCAGCATTGCCCGCCGTGACCAGAACCGCCGCAAGCACGCCGAGAAACCCGATGCGCAGCGTGGCCGAGCCCACGGCGACAGCTTGAAAGACGCCGCTTTTTGGATCGATGCCAGGCGCAGGCGCGAGTGCCAGAACTGCGAATGTGCCGCCGATGTACATGAGAGCGATCAGGGCGCCGGCTCCGAAGACCGCGCGCGGGAGTGTCTTGCGCGAGTCATGCACCTCCTCAGCCATGCAGGAAACGAGTTCGAGGCCGGTAAAAGCGAATGCGATCTGCGACCAGAAGTTCACCGTGTCCCAGTTCCATGTGGGCAGCATGTTGTGAAGTGTGAAGTGAGTTGCCGAGCCGTATCGTGCGAACACCACCACGGCTAGCACGACAAGGATGAGCAGCGGAACATAAGTGCCCACTCCGCCGGCGTTCTGCAGCCACTTGCCGATGTTGAGGCCGATGATGTTCAGGACTACAGCGGCCAGCAGCATGGCAAGCGACACCCAGAGCAGAAAGAGGCGATTGTCGGCAAGTGCAGCGCCGCGGCCCGGCACGGCGTAAGCGGCCATCGACGCGCTGGCAAGGAGCAGACCGGGAAAGTAGAAGACGGTGTAGATCCAATAGGTCCAGCCAGCGACAAAGCCGTGAAAGGGCCCGAAGGCGTCGCGCGCCCACGCGTAAATGCCGCCCTCCTCAGGGAATCGCGATGAGAGTTCGTTGATGACCAGCGCTCCAGGCACGAAGAAGAAGACCGCGGCGATTACCCACAGGCTGATGGAGGAGGTGCCGTTGTGCCCTGCCGCCGCGATCCAGCGCGGCCCCAGCACCGCTGCGATGTTGAACAGCAGCACATCCCAGAAGCCCATGGTCTTGCGCAGCTGCGATTTTGGGTCGCGCACTTCGGGCGCCGGGTTGGTCACGGATTCACCTGGACTCGCGTTTGGAACGGGACATGTATGTGGGAATCATAGCGAAACGCAGCTATTAGCTGTTAGCTATTAGCTTTTCGGTGCGGGAGCGAGCACGTTTAACTTCCATCGGCCTCGAAACAGGCAGACAGCGGATTGCAGCTGAGAGCGAATAGCTAACGGCTAAAAGCTGTAATCTCTCACTCCGCGCGCGACCAGTACTGCGTGCGGCCCAAGAGCGGGATGCCGATGTAACCGTGGAGTCGCAGTTTCTTGCCTCCGTCCTCAAGTGCAAGCGACGCACGATAAATTTTGCCAGTTTCGGGATCGAGGACCTGCCCGCCGGACCACTGGCTGCCGTTCTTTTTGAGGCCCCAAAGAATTTGAAGCCCAACCAGCGGCCGGTCCTTCATCGCGCCGCTGCACAGGTAGCAGGTGGGATGGGGAACCGGAGGATTGAAGAGAGTTTCGATCGTTCCGTCGAGTTCTCCGTTCATTTTGCGGATGGTGACAATCGATTTCACCTTTCCGGTTTTATCGTCGATCGTCTTCCATCGGCCCGCCGGCGAGGAAAGCGCCGTGTTCGCCACAACCAGCGGTTGAGCCTGGGAGCAGAGCGGCCGGCCCCCCGCGAGCGCGATAGCAAGACTCAGGACCGCAAGCCAGATTGCGCGACGAGTTGGGAAGGGGATGATTCTCATCGACATGCAGAAAATTAGACTCAATGCGCAGACGAGAGTGTCGTATCCGGGGCAACAGTGACAGGATAATGACAATGCCTGCGGTTTCATTTTGCCTTCAGCACCTTTTCAGCTTCACTGTGCTACATTTTCGATGGCGGTCGAACGCCTGCGGATCGCGCGGCAGAGACCTGCGATCCAAACTGGAGGAATCTGATGCGAATCATGCGAACGGTTGTATTAACGCTGCCGGCGTTTCTGCTCGCCGTCGCCTTGCCGATTTTGGCGCAGCCCAAATGGGATGTGACAAAAACTGTGCATCTGGGCGGCGATGGGGGATGGGATTACGTCACCGTTGACCGGGATACACATCGCGTGTTCGTTACGCGCAGCACGCACACCATGGTGATCGACGGCACAACCGGCAAGCTGCTGGGAGACATTCCGGGGCAAACAAGATCGCATGGCACGGCGATTGTTCCCGCATTGAACCGCGGGTTCATCACCGACGGCGGCGGAAGCGGCGCGATCCTGATCTTCGATCTGAAGACTTATGCCGTGCTGGGCAAGCTGGCCACCATGCCCGATTCTGACGGCATCATCTATGACCGGGCGACGGATCTCGTTCTCGCCGTTTCCGGCGACGGGGGAAAACTGATGACCTTCAAACCGGACATCGATCCCGTCAACGGCAAGATCGATCCGCCAATCGACCTGGGAGGCTCACCCGAGTTCCTTGCCGCTGACCGCGACGGGAAGGCTTACATCAATCTCGAGGACAAGGATCTTGTGGCTGTCGTCGACCTGAAAACGCGGAAAGTGATTGCGCGCTGGCCGGTTGCGCCCGGCGGTCATCCGGTGGGGATGGCTCTCGACGGCCGGAATCACCTGCTCTTTATCGGTTGCCGTAACCCGCAGAAGATGATTGTGATGAGCACGGAGGACGGCAAGATTGTGGCCGATCTGCCCATCGGAGCCGGCGTGGATGCTACCAAGATTGACGGGGCACAGGCCTTCGCAAGCTGCGGAGATGGAACTCTCACCGTGGTCGGCCAGAAGGATGGAAAGTATGAGGTGGAGCAGGTCGTGAAGACACCCAACGGCGCGCGCACCATGGGCGTCGACTCCTCAACACATACGATCTATCTGGCCACGGCAGAGCTTGAGCCGCTTGCGCCGGGACAACGCCGGCCGCAGCCCAAGCCGGACACATTCATGATTGTGGAAGTGGGGCAGGGGCCCCAGTAGCGACTTTTACTCTTTCGCGGCTTCCAGTTCTTTTTCCGGCAGCGGCTCCCCAGGCGGCAGACTGGCGGGGTCGATCGTCAGAAATCCCTCAGCCTTCGCCGCGTCAAGCAAAGCCGCTGAAGAGGAAACGAAGACGATCTCGGTGCCCGGGAACATATCGCGTGCTGTGCAGGCAGCGCCCAGTTGCAGAGCCTCGGGCCAGCGCAGCAGGCTGCGGTCCACCAGCTGTCGAGCCGCTTCAAGGACCCCGGGATTCAACGGCTGCTGGACCATTCTCGCCGCTTCCAGGCGCAACAGCTCGAGCGCGCCCGCTGCAGCTATGGAGCCAATTTGTCCTGAGCGTTCGCGCCGCCGGATGGCTGCATAAACTTCGAGCGGAGTTGCGGCTGAGATCAGCTTGCGGTTGTCTTCCGCAGTTTCCATTAGCTTGATCAGCGCATCCGTGCCGGCTTCGCGAACAAAAAGCTTTGCAAACGCTGTTGCCTCAAGAAAGTAAAAGCTCACTCGTTCCCTCGTTCTTCATCGACTGCTGCTGTCACCGGCTCACCCTGGACCTCAATCGGATGGAACCGCTGCGCTTCCTCGGGAATCCCGGCCTCGGCGCGGTTGAGGCGGATCGTGGTGGTGGGATACGCCGGGGTTTTGGGATTGGCGATTTTGCTGGTCAGGACCACTCCGCGCTGAATGGCCTCGGCCAACACGGCCTGCCGTGTCTCGGGATGCTGGTTCCAGCGGAATGCCTTGCGGGGCAGGAAGGAATCGCGGAACCACTTCAGTGCGATAAAGGCATGGCCGCCGCGCTCTGCCTCAGCCAGGGCGGCGCACAGTTCCTTCACGCGCGCATCCATATCCGCGGGCAACGCCGGTTCTTCGTCTTCAAGATCCTCCTCGATCGCATGAGGAGCAAGCGCGCGCGCGCCGCTCAGTCTCGGTGCCGGCTCGTCGCCTTCGATGCGCTCAAAGTAAATACGTACTTCGTCTTCCTCGGGTGACCAGGTATCCGCCGAAGCATTGCGGCGCTTGCTTCGGCCATTCTCGCTGCAGAGCTCCACGATGGCCTGGTACCCCGGAGGAGCCAGGAACCTGAGCGCCCTCACCAAACCTGGATCCTGTGAAAAGGCCAACTCGTTTAATGCTTCTTCAATAATCTCTTCGGCCGCGGGGATGCTCATGCTGCCGTTTTCGAGGTTTTGATGCGCAGCTCTCGCCAGTTTCATCTCTTCTTCTCCCTCTGCTGCCGTCCGCAGCCGCGCAGCCTGCAATCTCTCCGGTCCATTTGATTGGCCCGGGCCGGGTGTTGCGCCGCGTGCATCAGGTAACAGACTTCGTCCTACGGATCCGTTCAAAAGCTCTTGGGATTGGGGGAGACCGGCACCATAGTCGTACGCTTCTTGAAATAAAGAATGCGTTAATCGCGTTTCATCGGCTGGTCCCGTAAGCTCGTGCATCTATCCAGCCAACAGGTATGGGAGCGATGGTGATTCTCAGAGCTACGGTTAATGATCCATCATATGCACGGACACCCGGCCTGACAACAGCTATTTTTCCCTGGGATTGTCAAAGAATTTTAGCTCAATCCAACGAGGGCAAGGCCAAATTTGCGCGGATTTTCTGCCTAAGATGTGGATTTCAGGGCACGTAACTTCATCTCGTCCACCTCCAGGCAGGAAATTCGTAGAATGGTATATATGCGTCGCAGTCTGCTGTTCCTGATTACTGTCTCTTTCTGCCTTACCTCTTCGCTGCTGTGCGCCGAGGCCCCTCCGTTCGATCTCTCCGGCCCCAAAGTGGAGGTGCACGTCAAGCGTGGAGACCTCACCTTGCCTGTTTCAGAGGTGCCCAACCTGCTGCCTGGAGACCGGCTTTGGGTTCATCCCGACCTGCCTGAAAGTCAAGCCACCCACTTTGTTCTCGTCGTAGCCTTTCTGCGCGGGTCCACGAATCCTCCACCACCGGGTTGGTTCGCCCGCGTAGAAACCTGGACTCGCCAGGCCCACGACGAGGGGATTTTCGTGACCGTTCCCGCTGAAGCTCAGCAGGCGCTGCTGTTTCTGGCGCCGGAGACAGGCGGCGATTTCAATACCTTACGCAAAGCGGTGCAGGACGAACCGGGCTCCTTTGTGCGCGCCGCCCAGGATCTGCAGGCCGCCAGTTGGGAACGGATGCGCCTGGAAAACTATCTCTCCGACGTCAAGATCACGTCGCAGTTCGATCCCGCGGCATTGAAGGTACGGGCTGAGATGGCGGCCCGCAGCCTGGGAATCAAAATCAACGAAAACTGTTTCGCGAAGCCTTATGATCAGCAGGCTTCCTGCCTTTCACAGAACTCTGAAGGCATGGTGCTCGACGATGCGAACGCGCAGTCGCTTCTGAACCAGTTGACGACCAGATCAGCTCTGGACCTGGTGAACGCTCTCAGCTCGACGACCATGGCCGGCGGCGGTGCTTATAGTCCTTACATTGGAGCGATTGTCGATACCGCCCGCATCCTGTCCTCACTGCACACCGCGCATTTCCAGTACATTCCCGCGCTCGCCCTGCCCAAGACGGACAGCCTGAACCTGAGGCTGAACATGCCGCCTTCCTTCCGCAATCCGAAGTCGGTGGTCGTGGTCGCTCTGCCGCCGATCGGTGAGTCGAGGCCGGAACCCCTTCATCCCGTCGACCCCGAAGCCAATTTTTGCGCGCTGAAACCTCGGATTGTCCTGCCTGCCGAGGGAGCGCCGTTGATCTTTGCCACGGAGATGGCGCATGACCTGTACCTGCAAGTGGAAATCAGCGGCGATCAAAAGGCAGCGGCCATCAATGTGCCCCTGATGGCCGATCCGAGCCGCGGCGGACTTGTGGCCACTCAGCCCATTCCCAAGCTCCCAACGGGAGAGCTCGTCGGCGTGGTGCGCGGCAAATGGGGTTTTGAAGATTGGGAAGGGCCGCAATACCGGCTGTTCTCGCCGGCGCCCGAGATGTGGACGCTGCCTCCGGCCGACCAAACAGCGCTGGTTGTCGGCCGTGATGACATCCTTCACTTCGAGGGTCAAAGCTCAGTCTGCGTCGATAAGGTGGAAGCGCAAACCAGCGGAAGCAGCATGACGGCCGCCGATTGGAAATCACTGAAGCTGGGCACGCTGGACGTTACCGTACCGCTGAAGAATGCCTCGCCAGGGCCCGTGACCGTCGCCATTTACCAGTACGGGCTGCTCAAACCGGATCATGTGGCACTGGAAGCGTATGACGCGGAAGCGTCTCTCGCTGGATTGACGCTGAGCTCCGGCGACAAGTCGGCTCTATTGGAAGGCACACGCCTCGACGAGGTAGCAAAAGCCAAAGTCGACGGAATCACCTTCACTCCATCCACTTTGAAGCGCGCGGAAAACCTCGATCAGTTGGTGATGAATGCCGAAAAATCCACGGCAAGCCTGGAGCCTTTGAAATCGTACATCGCGCAAGTGGAACTCAAGGACGCCCGAACGCTGAAAGCGCCCGTCACCGTTGAGCCTCCACGGCCACGGATCACACTCTTGAGCAAAGGTGTTCAGCAGGAAAGCAGCGCGGCGGACCAGCCGGTTCAACTCGGCAGCCCCGATGACTTGCCCATCGACGGCCGGCTTGTCTTCTTTCTCAGGTCTGTCGTGCCGGAAGCGTTTCCCCGAGACGAAAAGATCGAGGTAGCTTCAAACGATTTGAGCTTTCATACAACGCTGGCTCTGACCGACGGCAGTCTCATGCTTGAAAACTCCGACACTGCCGAAGCCAGCCTGGAGCCTATCACGCGTTTTGGGAGCTCGGCCTTCGGGCCGGTGCGTGTGCGCGCGATTGCCTCTGACGGAGCAGCCGGCGATTGGGTGCCCTTAGGCACATTTGTACGGCTACCCGGGTTCAAGGAACTGCGCTGCCCGCGGTCTCTATCGAGGCCCTGCATGTTGAGTGGCTCTGACCTTTTCCTTGCGGAATCGTTTGCGGCTTCGCCGTCCTTCGATAATCCGACGGACGTGCCTCCCGCATTTACCGGAATGCAGCTCATCGTTCCGCACCCGGTCAACGGCGTTCTCTATTTGAAGCTGCGCGACGACCCGGCAACCGTGCAGTCGGTCACTCTTCCGGTGATCCCCGTCGCGTTGCCCGCCTCCGAGGCTCCGAAACCGCATCCGGCGGTTCCAGCGGCACCCGTGGAGCCCCCGGCTACTTCGCCTTCGGAAACAAGCCCGTCTGAGACGCCGGCGCCAGGAACGGCAGAGCCGTCATCTCCGGCCACGCCACAGGCCGCGCCGCAGGCAATTCCGCCTGCGGAAGCGAATCCAACCGGCAAGGCGGCGGCCAGTCCATCTGGGCTGTCAGCGCCAGCAGGGTCTGCTGCAACGGCAGGGCAGGGCGAGGCGAGTCAAGGCGCAAAAGCGCAATCACCTGCACCTGCTCCCAACTAAAAAAGCGATGGATTGGCCGCGAACGGTCAAAGGGGACGCAGACTAATTGAAATAGTTCTTGTTTTTCTGTGCAAACTGCGCTTTTTCGGCCGGCAGTTCGTCGAGAGCGAAGATTGCGTTCTGCTCGCAAACCGATGCGCAGTTGCCACAGTCGATGCACTCATCAGGATTGATGTAAACCTGGGTCAAAGTTGCGGCGGCAGGGTCGCTCGCAGTGGGCGCGATAGCGGCAGTCGCACATTCCGCTACGCAAACAAAGTCCTTGATGCAGGCATCGGTAACGACATAGGCCATGAGAAGTTTACTCCTCGATCGCAGGCGCGCTCGGAGGTCGCGCCCTCACCTTGAGCCTAGCCAAGGCTTGGGTCGGCCGACCGTGATCCGAATCCCGTTTGAAAGCGAGTCATGAGATTGATTTCTTTATTGCGGTACGACAGACCACTGAGCGGGCGCGAATGTTTTCGGCACCGAGAGCAGCCCTTTAGAAAACGCGGACGCGAAGGCCGGCACTGACCGCAACTGACATCATATTGCCGAAAGTGAATTGGGGCCAGTCCTGGAATTCAACGTCTGCGGCTCGCACATAGATTCTGTTTGTCCAGTGAAAGTCGAGCCCGCCCCCCGCAGTCAAAACAAGGTAGTGTCCGTGAGCGTAGTTGTAAGGAAAGTTGAAATCGCCGAACCCGGCCAATCCCTTTGCATAGGGCTGAAACCTGCCGACATCGAAGTGGTAGCGCCCGCCGACCGAATAGGTCTCCGCGTGCACATTCGCCGTCTGGCGATATTCCAGCCAGCGTCCTTCCGCCTCAACTCCGATGCGACGTTTCGTATCCACGTCCACTATGGCGGCGAGGCCCAGCAACTTCCGCTGGCCATATTGCAAGTAGGATCCGGAGCCAGTTGAGCCGGCCGATATTTTTAGCCCGCCCTGGTCGCCCGCGTACAAGGATTGCGCGCGCGCCCTGCCCCCCGCCATGCAAAAGATGGTTGCGATCAGGACGAGCGCAGCGCCACTGCAAAACCGCAATCCCGAACCTGGTTTCCGCCGGCAAGTCATATCAAGCAAAGCTCTCATCGTTCTTTCTCATCCACTCCGATTTTCGAATCTTCTCGGCAACTCACTTTGTAATGTCGAGCGAAACGTTCTGGTAGTGGACGACGTTGCTGTTCGCACCCGTGCCGGTTACCTGAATCACATAATTGCCTGGAGCAGCGGTGTTCTGGGTAAAGCTGTTGCATCCGGTGGTCATCAAGGCAGCAGCCGACAGGACCAGAGCGACGATCATCGCAAAGACTCCGGCGTTTCTCCGGCGGAAGCACCAGAAGACCCATCCGAAGAACAAGCTGAGCGGCAGCGACAGCCCGGAAAGCGAGATCTTCCGGCTTTGCGTGCCGGCGTTCATTGCCGATGCGCCGCCGCTCAAGGGACTGTTCGTGTCGATCGTTAGCTCCGCGCTCGCCACGCCATTTGCCGCCAGTTGGAGGTTGGGGCTCGAGAAGTGGCAGGTCACTCCCGCTGGAAGTGACGCGCAGCCGAGCCCGATAGTATCGGCGAAGCCCCCATTGGAGCTCAGGTTGATGTTGACCGTGACGTTCTGTGAGGTTGCCACCGTGACCGTCGGCGGGGTGACGCCGATATTGAATCCGAATGCCGTTCCGGAGATGGTGACCGGCTGCGAAGTCGACGGGGTGTGAACCGCGTCTCCGCTATAGACGGCGACGATGTTGTAATTGACGCCGTTCGTCAAGTTCGGAGTCAAGGTGGCCACGCCGCTTGAGTCGAGCGTTGCCGAACCGATCTCGGTCGTGCCGGCGTTGAACGTCATTGTCCCAGTGGGCGTGGGTCCGTTGCTGCCCTGTACCGATGCAACCAGGACGACTTGCGGATTGGTTCCGGTCGTCGACGCCATCCCTAGCGCGGTCGTCGTCGGAATCAGGTTGACCGTTTCGCTGACGGATGTGGAAGTGCTGGGCGAGTCGGCGGCATCGCCGGCGTAGGCCGCGGTGATCGAGTAGGTGCCGGGTGTCAATGACGAGGTAGTAAAACTGGCGGTCCCGGTGTTCAATGTCGCTCCGGCAAGGATGTTTCCGTTGGCTATGAAATTGACGCTTCCCGTCGGAGTCCCTCCGTTACCCGTCACCTTCGCGGAGATGGTAATCGCCGACCCAACCAGTGCCGGGCTGGGCGAAACAGTAACCACGGTGGTCGTCGTAGCCAGCGATACCGTCAGCGAGACTGGTCCCGAAGTGCTGCCACTGTTATTCGCGTCTCCCGTGTAGGCGGCGGTGACGACGTAAGTACCCGCTGCGAGCGTCGACGTACTGAAGGTCGCAGTCCCTAAAGCACCGACGGTTCCAGCGCCGATCACGTTTCCGTTTGCCAAAAAGTTCACGCTGCCGGTCGGAACTCCGCCATTACCGGTCACCTTTGCAGTGAAGGTAATGGGAGCCAGCACCAGCGCTGGATTGGGCGTGATGGTGACCGCTGTTTGCGTTGTAGCCTGCACCACGGTGAGCGGCAAAGGAGCCGAAGCGCTGCCGGAGTCATCTGCGTCGCCACTATAGGTAGCGACGATCTCGTAGTTTCCCGGCGCCAGGGCCGGCGTAATCGTCGCGGTCCCGGCGCTCAATGTGGCGCTGCCTAGTTGCGTGGTTCCCGACGTGAAGGTCATCGTACCGGTCGGCGTGGCCGCTCCCGTGATGACCCTCACTGTGGCTGTGATGGTTTCAGGCGATCCTGCAATGCCGGGACTGGTTGCGACGGACACCGTGGTCGAAGTCTGCGCCTGGTTGACCGTCTGGCTCACCACCGGTGAAGTGCTCGCACCGTTGTAGGCGTCGCCGGCGTAGCTCGCAGAAATGCCGTGGGTGCCGACCATCAGCGAGGACGTGGTGAACGTGGCCGCGCCGGGATTCCCCGCAAGTGTTCCCGTGCCGATCAGCGTGCCACTATCCAAAAAACTGACCGTCCCCGTGGCCGACTGGGTGGCGCTGGATGGAATCGTTGCGGTAAGGATGACTGCATTGCCATAGATCGACGGGTTGAGCGACGAAGTCAGCGTGATCGACGAGGATGCCAAAACATCCTGACTATGGACGGCCGATGTGCTGCCCTCAATTTCCTTCGACGAATCGCCGTTATAGATTGCGCTGATCTGGTGTAGACCATTGGCCAATGTAGCGGTCGAGTAAGTAGCTACACCGCCGGCATTCAGTGTCTGCGTGCCCAGGATGGTGGTTCCGTCCATGAACGTAACCGTGCCATCGGGAGTGACGCCACCGCCGCTAGAGATCGTTACCGTCGCCGTGAACGTGACGTTCTGGCCCACCGAAGACGGATTTGCGCTTGAAGTGAGCGCAGTTGCCGTGCCTTCGAGGACGCTTTGAATCAGCGCCGGCGTCGAGCTGCTGGCAAAGTGGGTGGTGTCGCCAGCGTACGATGCAACAATCGAGTGCTGTCCTACGCCGAGGCCCGAAGCCGCATAGATTGCGGTGCCCGACGCATTAAGCGCCAATCCTGAAACCAGCGTTGTCGTATTGCCGTTGAATGTGTCAGCGAGGGTAACCATTCCGGTCAGGTTGCCGGTTCCGGGGCCCGTGGTGACATTGACTGTGAATGTCACGCTCTGTCCAAATCCAGATGGATTGGGATTCGATGTGAGTGTGGTGGTCGTCGAATTCACGGGTTCGGCTGTTCCCACCAATTCGATATTCAGCGGATTATTTGCGGCGGCGATGCTGGGTTGCGCATCCTCGCTCACGGTGATGTTCGGCGTTTCCGTCTGATTGCCGGTCAACGTGGGAGATGCTGCCGGGGCGAAGACGGCCCCGATCTCACAATCCGAATTAATGGCCAGTGACGCTCCGATCGCGCATGAGTTTGCCACGGTCGTATCGATCGCGGCATTGGTTGCCGCCACAATGCTCGTCAGGTCGAGCGCGGCATTTCCGTCGTTCTCCACTGTCTGGGTTTGCGTTGCAGAGGTTTCGCCTTGCCGCACCGGTGTGGAGTAGTTGAGCGCGGCAAAGTTGCCTTGAACTTCGCGCACGACCATATCCAGCGTGTCAGCAAAGTAGAGATCTCCAGCGCCGTCAAGAAACAGACCGATTGGCCCGTAAAGTTGAACTGTCTGAAACTCGGTGGCAAAGTAAGTGCTGCCGCAGCCGTTTTCGGCGAGGATCGAAATAAGACCGGTGGCCGCGCTCACCTTGCGGATCGCCGCATTCTGCGTCTCAGCGATATACACATTGCCGGCGGCATCGACCACGACACCAGAGGGCGTCCACACATCGGCTTGCGCCGCCTGCACCGGCGTTGCCGTACACGGCGTGGCGCCCGCATTTCCCGTTCCGGCAAACGTGGCAATCTTGCTGGTTGGCGTGATCACACTGCCGACTGCCATCACCTCGCGAACGCGGTGGTTTCGCGAGTCGGGGATATACATGTTCCCGGCAGCGTCAAGGGCCACCGCGTAGGGAAAATTGAGCTCAGCACTCGTGGCCGCGATTCCGTCACCGTTGTATCCGCCCGTGCCGTTGGCATTCACAAACCCGTTGCCCGCAATCGTCGAGATGGCGCCTGTCGCCGCGCTCACTTCGCGGATGCGATGGTTTGAAGTGTCAGCGATGTACACGTTCCCGCTGCTGTCGAGGGTCACACCCTCAGGCTGATTGAATTTCGCTTGCGTGGCCGCGCAGCCGTCGCCGACGGAATCCGTGCTGCTTGCGCAGATGGTGCCCGTCGCATTGCCAGCAATTGTGGTGATCGTGCCCGTGGCCGCGGAAATCACGCGTATTACGCCGTTGCCGCTGTCGGCGATGTAGAGATTTCCCGCGCCGTCGAGCGCCACATCTCCAGGATTGTTCAGTGTCGCGCCGGCTGCCGGGCCGCCATCGCCCGCGTACGAGGGATTGCCGTTTCCCGCAATGGTCGAGATGATGCCTGCGCCTGCGCAGGTCGTTCCATCGATCGTGGCGGTCGTGGCGCTCGCGCATACCATGCGAATGCGGTTGTGTCCGCTGTCGGCGATGTACATGTTACCCGCGCCGTCCACGGCCACGCCGCTGGGCAGGTAAAGCTCGGCCTGTGTCGCCGGCTGTCCATCATCTACGGCTGTGTAGAGACCAAACTGTCCGGCCACCGGCAAAACATTGCCTGTGACGAGCACGCCCAAACCGCCTGTTCCCGTTCCGGAAAGGTACGCAGTGCCCAGAACCGTTCGCACCCCGCTCACACTGCCCAGAAGCACGACCGCCCCAATCCTGAGGCCCGGCGCAGCAGGCGTGAATGTCACCGATTCCGTGCAAGTTGATGCAATCGCCAGGCTCGCTCCGCCGCATGTCGATGAGCCCGTCCCAGGGGCGAAATCTCCGCCGGACGAGCCCAGTGTCAACACCTCCACGCTGCTGACCGTGCCCGCAGCCGACGCTGTCACCGTGATTCCCTGATTGCCCGTCATGGCGCCAACTGTCTGGGCGCCGAACTGCGCGTGTGCCGCTACGGCCGCCATCAACAAAACCGCGGTGCCAGCCATGCAGCTGCGGATTCGCGATCTGCGGGTATGCAGGCCCAAATTTCGGAAATGGGGGGGATGAATTGTGCGAGTATTGCGGCTGGCTGCCCAAGGAGAGAGCTTATTGGCAGTGCGATCAGTCGAGCAATTCATTTCGAGCTCCGTTCACGGCCTCTCTGCGCTTGCCTGCCTCGCATCGCGCGCCTACAGCGGTCGGAACGTACGTGACCGGCAGTGGGGTCGCTGCCGACTTGCTGTGCGCAGGATCGAGAGTGCCCTGCGCCCAAATCCCAAAGAGGCAATTGATGCTGTCTTAATTACCAGCGCGCGGAATTGATGATTCGATAGTAATCTTGATCTACCCATCGGATTTCTTTGGTTTTCGATGAGTTGAGTACTTTTGTACTCGCAATCCAGGGCGTTTTGAGGTTCGCGCTGTCTCCTCTTCGGACGGTCAGAATGTCTCGAGTGAATCTGAAGAAAACGGCAGTCTTCGGCGTCATAGGCAGCATTCCTTTTGCCCTCGGATTTTGGCGTTGAGCGGCTGCAAACGCTTTGCTAGACTCTTCACACACGGCTCCCCAAAGACACGCTCCAAAAACGCTTCCCCCGATTGAGATCACAGTTGAGGTTTGGACGATGGCTTCTCTCACGCAAAGCGCCCTTGCGCGCCCCACGCACACTTTCACCGGCCGCGGCGGGTTCGTCGATAAGTACTTCTACTTCACGATGTCGCTGCTCATCGCAGGGATTGTCGTTTGGGGATTTCACAACACCGTCAACCCGAACCTATTTCACGCATCGCCGCCGCGTCCGCTGCTGCTGTGGTTTCATGGCGCGGCGTTCTCGTGCTGGGTACTGTTCTACATTTTCCAGTCAACGCTGGTGCGCACACGCAACGTCAAAGTGCACCGCTTTTTCGGCTGGTTTGGCGCAGCGCTCGCGGCGACCATGGTGGTGCTGGGATTTGTAATCGCCGTCGTGATGGCCCGTTTTGACTGGTTTACCCTGCACGAGCCGGGCACCGACGTATTTCTCAGCGTTCCCTGGGGCGACATGGTTGAGTTCGCGCCGTGTGTGGCGTTGGCGATCCTCTGGCGCAAAAAGCCGGAGCTGCATCGCCGGCTGCTCTTCATTGGCACCTGCGTCCTGCTCGACGCAGCTTTCGGCCGGAACGATTACCTCTTCGACCACAATCTCTTCTACTTTTGCGTCGACGCAGTCATTCTTCTCGGCGTTGCCCGCGACCTGCTCGTGAACCGCAGCGTTAATGTCGTCTACCGCGTCGCGCTGCCCGCACTCATCGTTTGCCAGACCGTCCAGATCTACCTGTTCCGCGTCGCTCCCGCGTGGTGGCACACCCTGACCAGCCGGATTGTTGCGTAGGGGCAGCTCTGGCCGGGTCGGCGTGATCGGCACATTCCGCTCCTTCTGCCATTTAAACTAGACAGTTATGGCCACCCTGAAAGCTGTGCGAGGCACGCGAGATCTTTTGCCGCCGGAGACGGAGCTGTGGAATCGCATCGAGGCGACGGCGCGCGCGGTCTTTGCCCGCTACAACTTCGGCGAGATCCGCACGCCTGTCTTCGAAGACACGGCCCTCTTTTCTCGCAGTGTAGGCGAAGAGACAGACATCGTCTCAAAGGAAATGTACACGTGGGAAGATCGCGCCCGCGCACAGTCGGAAAAATCGCAATCGCTGACGCTGCGCCCCGAAAATACCGCCGGCGTGGTGCGCGCCTACATTGAGCACAAGTTGGGCGAGACCGGCCAGTTACAGAAGCTCTATTACATCGGTCCGCAGTTTCGCCGCGAGCGCCCGCAGAAGGGGCGCTACCGCCAGTTCTGGCAGATCGGCGCCGAGGTCATCGGCCCTCCCTCGTCGGGCAGTGAATCGCCGCTGCGCGACGCCGAAGTTCTGGAGATGCTGGCCACGCTGCTTGACGAGCTGGGCATCACGGGTTGGACGCTGGAGCTCAACTCCGTTGGGTCCTCCGCGGACCGCGAACGTTACAACGCTGTGCTCCGCGCTGCGCTCGTCGAAGTCGCGCCAAAGATGTGCGTAGATTGCCAGCGCCGCGCCGTCACCAATCCGCTACGCGTGCTCGATTGCAAAGTGCCGGAAGACCAGCCCATCATCGCCACGTTGCCGGTGATCGCCGATTCGCTCGACGAAGACTCGCGCGCCCACTTTGCCGCCGTCACTACCGCGCTCAACGCGGCAGGCGTGGCCTACAACCTGAATCGCCACCTGGTGCGCGGCCTAGATTACTACACGCGGACAACCTTCGAATTTACCCACGGCGGACTCGGCGCGCAGAACGCGCTGCTTGGCGGCGGGCGCTACGACGGGCTCAGCGAGTCTATTGGAGGGCCTAAAGCGCCAGGCATCGGTTTCGCCATGGGATTGGACCGGCTGGTGCTGACTTTGCAAGCACAAGAATCCGTGGAATCGTCCGCCGCACCGGAAAAGATCCACGCCTATATTGCGCCCCTCGGCGAAAGCCTAAACGCCGCAGCCCTCACTCTTGCGCGCGAACTGCGCCGGGCCGGCTTGCGCATTGACCTTGGCGATGGCGGCTTCCGGCTCAAAAAATCTCTTGAAACCGCCGATAAGATGGCGCGGCGAATCGTCATCCTGGGCGAGGACGAGCTGCGATCCGGTATTCTGACAGTGAAGGACTTCGCCTCAGGCACGCAAACGAAGGTTCCTCGCGCGGAGCTGGCGCGGGTTCTTGCAGAACCCAGTGGTCGGTGATCAGTGGTCAGTGATCAGAGCTGTTGAACGGTGCGCTTCGTGTGCGGGTGTCATCAAGAGCTTGCGAAAGAAGCAAAAAGTGTCAAGGCACGCCTTGCCGAGCCCGGCGACAGGTCTTCGTCGCTCGGTGGCTTGAGTCGTGCCAAATCGGTGGATGATCAACCGCTGCGCTTGAGCCCCAAGAATCGCTGCGGGGCGGCTATTGGACTCCCCGCAGCGGCTAAAGCAGCGACGTGGTTTTCGGGATCTTTACGGCACGACTGAGGTCGTGCCCTTTCAACGCAACGAAGGAATGGAATCGTGCTCGATTTTCTAGGCAACCTCGAACGGACGCACATGTGCGGGACGCTGCGCGCCGGGCACGCCGGTCAGCAGGTCGTTTTGATGGGCTGGGTGAACCGCCGCCGCGACCACGGCAACCTGATCTTCCTCGACCTGCGCGACCGCTCGGGAATAGCCCAGATCGTTCTCGACAAGGAACTCACGCCCGAAGGCCACGCCAAAGGCGAGCAGGTGCGCCCTGAGTATGTTGTTGCCGCCGTGGGCAAGGTGCGCCTGCGCGACAAGGACGCCATCAATCCCAAGATGGAGACTGGCGAGATCGAGATCAAGGCCACCGAATTGCGCGTGCTGAACGACACGCGCCTGGCGCCATTCTCACCCTCCGAAGAAGCGATCCAGAACGAAGAAATTCGCCTCAAGTACCGCTACATCGACCTGCGCCGCCCGGAGATGCAGCACAACTTCCGCCTTCGCCATGAGATTACCCTTGCGATTCGCGAGAGCCTTTCGAAGCAGGGATTTCTCGAAATTGAAACGCCGATCCTGACAAAATCCACTCCCGAAGGCGCAAGAGATTTCCTGGTTCCCAGCCGCGTGCATCCCGGCGAATTCTACGCACTTCCTCAGTCGCCGCAGATTTTCAAGCAGATCCTGATGATCTCGGGTTTCGATCGCTACTTTCAGATCGCGCGCTGTTTCCGCGATGAGGATCTGCGCGCCGACCGGCAGCTTGAATTCACGCAGGTTGACCTGGAGATGAGCTTTCCGCGGCGTGAGCATGTGTTCGGCGTTGTCGAGCAATTCATGAAGGCGGCATTCGCCGCTGCGGGAGTTGATTTGCCCGTTCCGTTCCCGAGCATCTCTTATGACGAGTCGATGCGCCAATACGGCACCGACAAACCGGACTTACGGCTGCCCGGCCTGACCGACGTTCGCTCCGCATTCACAAACGAAGCTCTGGCCACGCTGCAGATCGACTCGGCGCTACCCGTCGTGGCTTTGCGCATCCCCGGCGTGGGCGAGCTCAGCCGCAAGGAACGCGAAGAGAATCATCCGCTCTTCGACCAGAAGAAAGGCGCGAAGTTCATCGATGATTTCAAGCGCCTGGCGAAGAGCTTTCCAGATGCTGCGGCAAAGGTCCGCGAGCTCGCTGGCGCGGCCGAATCCGATTTCGTGATCGTCGTTGCCGGCGACCCTGCGCACCACATCAAGGCCAGCGACACCAAGTTCTCCGGCCGGTTGAGCGAGCGCGAGATCAATGTTTACGCGGCCGCGGGCAACTTCCGCGCCGAGCTGGCAAAAAAGTACGCCGACCGTCACGGCGCATTCCGTATCACCGATGAGGTCGTCGAAAAGGCAAGAGCGCGAAGCGCTAACGATGATCTGATCGACGGCGGCAAGGCCTTCCACCCCATGTGGCTGACAGACTTTCCGATGTTCGAGTACGAGCTCAGCTCGGGCAAGTGGGTGCCTGCACATCATCCCTTCACCGCGCCGTACGAAGCGGATATGGCCAATCTGGTCTCCGATCCTGCCAGTGTCCGCGCCGATTGCTACGACCTTGCGATGAACGGCCTCGAACTCGGCTCGGGCTCCATCCGCATTCACAGCAAGGATGTGCAGCAGGTGATTTTCCGGGCGCTCGGCATCAGTGACGAAGAAGCCCGCAAGCGCTTCGGCTTTTTCCTCGACGCGCTCGAGTACGGTACGCCTCCGCACGGCGGCATCGCGCTGGGCCTCGATCGCATTGTGATGTTGCTCGCCGGCGCGGCTAATCTGCGTGAGGTCATCACGTTTCCGAAAACCGCAAAGGCCATCGACCTGATGGCTGATGCGCCGACGACTATCCCGGAGCAGCAGTTGAAGGAACTTCACATTCGCGTGGCGCGGTAAGAAGATCGGACCGATCTCAGCAATTCATGGCTCGCGTCCAGGGCTCTAAATGCGCGCCCCGCAAAAATCCGATTCAATTTATACTCTTGGTCAAGTCTCCAACGGTGACTGCATCGACTGCACGAACTTTGCTACGTCACGCTCGCGTGCGTTGAGAACGACAAATGGAGCGCATCACGATGAGCACAAGCACTGAACTGCAAGCCTCGACAGCCAGCCGCGAGCGACTGCTGAAGACCCTCCGCTACGAGCAGCCCGATCGCATTCCGATTGACTTTGGAGGGACGGCGGTCACCGGCGTGCATGCCAGTTGTGTCGCGGCGCTCCGCGACTATTACGGCCTGGAGAAACGCCCGGTGCGCGTGCATGAGCCGTTCCAGATGCTCGCCCTCATCGAAGAAGACCTGCGCGCAGCGATGGGCGTTGACGTGGTCGGCGTCTTCGCGCGCAACACCATGTTCGGGTTTCCAGCCGAGCGCTGGAAGAACTGGAACTTCAACGGGCTCAACGTGCTCGTGCCCGGCGACTTCAACACAACGATTGATGCGCGCGGCGACACGCTGATTTATCCCGAGGGCGACATGACCGTACCGCCTAGCGGACGCATGCCCCGGGGCGGCTACTTTTTTGACTCCATCATTCGCCAGGAGCCGATCGACGAAGACGCGCTGAACCCGGAAGACAACACAGAGGAGTTCAAGCCGATCGCGCAAGCCGATCTCGACCACCTGGCTCGTTCGGCACGCGAAGCGGGCGCAACCGGCGCGGGCGTGATCGCCGGGTTTGGCGGCACAGCCTTCGGTGATATCGCGCTGGTGCCGGGGCCATTTCTCAAGCATCCCAAGGGCATTCGCGACGTGACCGAGTGGTACGTGTCCACGCGAAGCCGGCGCGACTACATTCATAAAATCTTCGAGCTCCAGTGCGAGGTCGCCCTTGAGAACCTCGCCCGCATCTACGCAGCCGTAGGCGACCAGGTGCACGCTGTGTTCATCTGCGGCACCGACTTCGGCACGCAGACTTCGGCCTTCTGTTCAGTGCAAACGCTGCGCGACCTCTACTTCCCCTACTACAAGCAGGTCAACGACTGGATTCATGGGCACACCGAGTGGAAGAGCTTTAAACACAGTTGCGGCGCGGTGTCGAAGTTCATTCACACGTTCATTGAGGCGGGCTTTGACATTCTCAATCCCGTACAGTGCTCGGCTGCGGGAATGGAGGCCGAGAAATTGAAGGCGGAGTTCGGCGACCGCATGGTTTTTTGGGGCGGAGGTGTCGACACGCAGAAGGTTCTTCCGTTCGGAACATCGGCCGAAGTGCGTGAACAGGTGTTGCGCCGCTGCGAAATCTTCGCGCCCGGCGGCGGATTCGTCTTCAATACGATTCACAACGTGCAGGCCGGCACGCCGGTTGAGAATATCGTCGCCATGCTCGATGCGGTGCACGAGTTCAACGGCTAAAGTTAGCCGCTCAGGTGCCACACAAGCCCGTGAATTGAGGACTTCGTGGCTTTTGCCTTTTCAGTAGTCGCGCCTTGGGAACCGATGTACCCCTGTGATATATTTTCAAGGTGCGGCAGGCATTTTCACCACCGCTCAAGGTCGTGCACGATCGTCTTAAGCGCGGCTTTTCAATCCTTAGGGACGCGTAGCTCAACTGGCAGAGCATTCGGCTCTTAACCGACAGGTTGAAGGTTCGATTCCTTCCGCGTCCACCACCAATGCATGGAGCAGATGCTCGCTGATCGCTCGCTCCGGCTTTTACGCATTTCCCGAGAGCTTTTAGGTTCCTCGCCAAATTGCGGCGCTCACTCCACGCCGCCCCTCTCACAAAACCGCATCGCGCACGGCTGCCATGCGCAGCACATCGTGCTGCCCATCACTGCAATGACCTGCGGGTTGGCGTAGGCAAGATGCAGGGTGGTGTGTCGACCGTCTTTGAGGGTCCGCCCTGGGAATAATTCTTGTAGTTTGAGCAGTTTTCCTGAACCGCCCAGGCCACTCCGCTCGCGGACCGATCCTCCAGGCAGGCCCCGCGCCCTGGATCCTGATGTGCCGGAGCTTTGTTATGCCCAATCTTCGCGGCAAAAGCCGGCGGAATTTTCTCACACACTGCTTAACGGGAGCTGTGGCCCTTGGCGCCAGCGCCAACTTTCGCGGTTCGGCTGAAGTATTTTCGCCCGGGGCACAATCCCGCGTCGTGGTTGCACGCGATCCCATGCTTCGCGGAGCGGGTGCGGCCGCCGGTCAAGAGCGAGTCGATCCGCGCCGCATGGAGGCCCTGCTCGACCGCGCCATGCTGGCACTTTTCGGTGGCGGCCACGCCGCGGCGGCATCGCCCGAAAGCATCGTTGCCGCTTGGCGGAACATCGCGCGCCCCGGCGATGCTGTCGGTCTAAAAGTAAACACGCTCGGCGGCAAAGGCATCTCGACCAATGTTGAGCTGGTTGCAGTGGTTTGCGAGCGACTGCAGCAGGCAGGTGTCAAAGCCGCAGACATCGTCGTGTGGGACCGCGACACCGAGGAACTGGAGCGCGCTGGCTTCCATATCAACATCGGCGGCGACCGCGTCCAGTGCTATGGCACCGATCGCGTCGACTACGAAGACTATCTTTCCGCCTGGGGCAGCGTGGGAAGTTGCGTGTCCAAGATCCTCACCCGATCCTCGAGCGTTCTCATCAATCTGCCCGTGCTCAAGGACCACGACGGCGCCGGCGTCACCATCGCTCTCAAGAACATGTACGGCACCATTCACAATCCCAACAAGTACCACCCCAACGGCTGCGATCCCTACGTCGCCGATGTGAACATGCTGCCCGAGATTCGCTCACGCATGAAGCTCGTCATCTGCGATGCCATCACCGCGATGTATGAGGGCGGTCCTGGATTCAAGCCCGAACACAGTTGGAAATGCAATGGTCTGCTCGTGTCACAAGATCCGGTCGCGCTCGACTCGACCGGCTGGCAGATGATCGAGCGCAAGCGCGCGGAAATGGGTCTGAAGACCCTTGAAGCCGAGAAGCGCGCGCCCCGCTACATTGCGACCGCGGCCGATAGCGAGCATCGCCTGGGCCACTCGGATCCCAGCCGTGTCGTGGTCGTTGAGGCGTAAGCCCCCGTAGGGAGGTGCATCATGAATTCCGAATTTACTCCTCAAGAAAACGTGGCGCGGGTCTCCATCGATCGCCGGTCGTTTCTGATGTGTGCGCTGGCATCGAGTGCTGCTCTCGGCGCAGGCGAACTCGCCACGCCCGCAACTGCGGCTCCTCGAGCGACGGCCGCCGCGACGCAAAGCGACGCGCAATTTACCTTCGAGGCAAAGTTCTACGAAAAGCTGCCCAACCGCAAGATCAAGTGCAAGCTCTGCCCGCGCGAGTGCATCGTGGGCGACAAAGAGCGGGGCTACTGCGGCGTGCGCGAAAATCGCGGCGGCATCTACTACACGCTCGTTCACTCGCGTGTCTGCGCCGCCCACATTGACCCCGTTGAAAAGAAGCCGCTCTTCCATTACCTGCCCGGAACCACGGCGTTTTCCATTGCCACCGCCGGCTGCAACGTCAACTGCAAGTTCTGTCAGAACTGGGACATCTCGCAGTCGCGGCCCGAGGAGATTCCGGCCGAGTACATTCCGCCTCACCAAGTGGCCGCCGTAGCCCGCCAATGCAACTGCCCCACCATTGCCTACACCTACAGCGAGCCGGTTGTCTTTGCGGAATACCTGATGGACACGGCCGACGCCGGCCACGCGGCAGGCGTACGCAGCATCGTCGTTTCCAACGGCTACATGCAGCACGATTCGCTCGAGCAGGCTTACGGCAAGATGGACGCGGTGAAGATCGACCTGAAGGCCTTCAACGACTCCTTCTACGCGAAGGTTGTTACCGGTCAGCTCAAGCCGGTGCTCGATTCCCTTGTCACGCTGCGCAAAATGGACAAGTGGACCGAGATTGTCTACCTCGTCATACCTACACTCAACGACGATGACGAAGGGTTTCGTGGCTTGACGAAATGGATCCACACCAATCTCGGCCCCGATGTCCCGCTTCACTTTACGCAGTTTCATCCGGAGTATCTGCTCAAGAATCTGCCCATCACTCCTGTTCCCACGCTGGAGCGCGCCAAGGCCATCGCCGACGCTGAGGGTCTGCACTACGTCTACATCGGCAATGTGCCCGGCCATCCCGCGCAAAACACCTACTGTCCGCAGTGCCGCAAAATGCTGGTCGAGCGTGTTGGCTTCACGGCCAGCCAGATGCTGATCCGTAAAGACTCGACTTGCCCGTTCTGCCGGCACCCCATCCCCGGAATCTGGCACGCATGACCGTGCCCAGGAGGTCATGAACCATGAGGATTGCAAGGAGTTCGACCATGGCCTGGTTAACGGCTCAACTCATTACGCTGGCGATCACTGCGCCCGTGCTCCACGTTCGCTCCGCGGTCGCTGAGAACGTTCGGCAGCCCGCAGTCGCCGGCGCATTCTATCCCGCCGACCCCAAAGAGCTGTCAAAGATGATGGACGATATGCTGGCGAAAGCGACGCCTCCGGCCGTCGACGGTGAAATCCTCGCCGCAGTTGCGCCTCACGCCGGCTATCCCTACTCGGGTCCGGTCGCTGCATGGACCTACGCCGCGCTCAAAGGCCACAAATACTCGCGCGTCGTTGTCATCGCGCCCTCACACTACGTTGGTTTTAGCTTCACTTCGGTCTACGCCGGCGACGCCTACTCGACTCCGCTTGGCCAGGTTCCTGTCGACAAAGAGTTCGCGCATCGCCTGGCGAAGATGAGCTCCACCATGCAGCTATCTGAGAAGGGCCACCAGTCAACGCAGGACGCACCGGAACACTCCGTCGAAGTGGAGTTGCCCTGGCTGCAAAAGGTGCTGGGCAACTTCGACGTGGTTCCCATTGTGATGGGCGACCAGAGTTATGAGAGCAGCCGCGCGCTGGGCGTAGCGCTGGCCAAAATGCTCCGCAACGATCACGACACGCTTGTCCTAGCCAGCTCCGACCTCTCCCACTACCATCCCTACGATGAAGCCGAGACTATCGACCACAAAACACTGCACGCGCTTGAGGCATGGGATTACTTCAGCATGTCGCGCAATTTTGAGGCGCGTGTGTGGGAGGCCTGTGGTGGAGCGCCGATCGTCGCCGCCATGATCTACGCCGAACGGATGGGAGCGAACAAGGCCGAAGTGCTTAGATACGCCAATTCCGGCGACGTAACAGGCGACCATTCGCGAGTGGTCGGTTACAGCGCTGACCTCTTCATCAAGTCGGCGCACGCGGCCGATGCGCCGCCGCCATTCTCGTTGACGGATCAGGAGAAGGCCGAACTGCTCGCCGTCGCCCGCAACTCGGTCGAGCACATGATCCAGAAAAAGGAGCCCTACGCACCGGCGCCCAGCACGAGCGAAACCCTTAACCGCGAGTATGGCGCTTTTGTCACGCTCACCGAGCGCGGCGCATTGCGCGGCTGCATCGGTTACACCTCGGCCATGAAGCCGCTCTATATGACAGTGCGTGATACAGCCACGCTGGCCGCCCTTCGCGATCCGCGCTTCCCGCCGGTCTCGGCCTCTGAGCTGCCGCAGCTTGCCTACGAGATCTCCGTGCTGTCACCGCTTCGCCGCGTCACCGACTTCGAGCAGATCAAGGTAGGCCGCGACGGTCTGCTGATGAAGAACGGCGAGTTTGAGGGGCTTCTGCTGCCCCAGGTTCCCGTGGAGCAGAAGTGGGACCGGCAGACCTTTCTGGAGCAGACCTGCGTGAAGGCCGGCATGACCCCGAATTGCTGGAAGGATGAGAACACCGACATCTTCGGCTTTACGGCGGTGGTGTTTAACGAAAAGAACAGTGAGTAGGCATCAGGGATCAGTCATCAGTGGTCAGGGATCAATGATTTCTTGCTTGTAAAAGAAAAACAAAGCCAGCAATAACGCCGTCGCATTGATCCCTGCGACAAGCCATGCAGTACGCCAGAAGCCAAGAACCGGAATCAGGAATGTGCTCAGGGCGAGTGCTCCCACACAACCGCCAAGCAAATCGATGGCATAAAGAAGCCCCAGACCGGTGCGCTCGGCGGGATTGCGCAGAAAGATGCCCGCAGCGATAACGAATTGGTAGCCGCCGAGCGAGCCCGCGAAGACCGCGAGTGTGGGGAAGACGATCTGGACTGCGATCCACGTTGCTGCGACCGACGCAAGATTTTCGAACATGCTTACCACGAATAGCATCGCCGGGGCGGCGAGCGCGAGAAGAAGCTGCGGGGTAGCGAGGCTGCGTTTTCTTGCAGGGGCTAAAGCCCTTTTCATTTCTGCGACATTTGCGGCACGAGTAAACTCGTGCCCTGATACAAAGCCGGCAATGGGGTGCACCTTTTGAATCGCTCGCCGCATGGCCAGCCAGCTGCCGAGCGCGATGCCCGCCATGAACAGTCCGATCAGAATTGCGAGCTCCGTGTACACGTAGCCGTACACCGCTTGAAAGCTGAGCAGAAGAAAAATCTGGAGCGCCATCAGCGTGAATCCCGTCGCGGCCACACACGAGCCTGCGGCGGCGCGTTTCCGGCGGTCGCGTCCCGGCAAGAATGCCAGCAGGGCCGCACCGAGGAGGAGCGCGAACCCCAAAGCACCGGCAACGCCTGCGAACGAGACATGCTCAGCGGCGCGGAACCACGCAGCGTAGCCCGACTTGAACTGCGCGCTCCAAAGCAGCACATCGAATGCGTAAGCGATGGGCGCAAAATCGCGATTGACCGGCGTGGTCGCGACGGGGGCCAGCTCCGTTTTCACCTGCCCCATGCGGTCGGGCATCATCCGGTACGGAATAAAGTACTCGCGGACATACTGCGTGGCTAGGTTGCGTTCGCGGAGCCGCGCGACAAGCAACTGCGGATCGCTGGTCAGCACGCCGGGTTGGGTGGCGCCGAAAAAGTGAATGATCTCTCCCGGGATCGCCGCCTGGTACGGAAAGACCTCGCCCATGGTGCGACGAATGGACTGGAGCAGCGCTCCCAGGTCGGGGCTGATCATCTCTTCCGACGACCGCAATTCAACCGAAAGCAGGCCGCGCGGCGCAAGGTGCGCGCGCGCCAGCCGGAAGAACTCCACGGTGTAGAAGCGATTCAACTGCGCCGTCTGCGGATCCGGCACGTCGACAATGATCACATCGAAGGTGTTGGCAGTCGTGGCCAGGAACCTTCGTCCATCGAGAAAATGCAAGTGCACGCGCGGATCGGTATAGAAAACGGCTGTCTGTGCAGGGAAGAACTCGCGCGCCATGGCGATCAATGCCGGGTCCAGTTCGACATAGTCGAGCCGCTCGACCGTGGGATGCTTCAGAGCCTCGGCCACACCGCCGTTGACTCCGCCGCCGATGAGGAGCACCCCGCGCGGCGCGGGGTGCTCGAGTAGCGCGAAGTGCACTGCCTCCTCAGCCGCAGCCGGATCGGGCGCATTGGCCAGAATTGTGCCGTTCTCCCAGATGCTGCGAATTTCGCCGCTTCCTGCTTCAGTTGTCTGGGTCACCGTCAGGTTGCCATAGATGGTCTGGTGTGCAGCCAATACATTGAAGCCGTGCCACAATTGCGCCCGCGATGCCGCGTCCCACTTTGGCGCAACCCAAATCAGCAGCGGAATTGCGGCTAGCGCCGCGACCACCGCCAATGCTGCGACCCGCACGCGTTGCGGCCGCAGGACAAGCGCCAGAGCCACAAAAAAATTCAGCAGTCCTACAATGAACGAGATCTGAAATGACTCAAGAAACCGCACGAAAAGAACACTGGCCATCACGCCGCCGAGTGCCGATCCGGCGGCTTCGAGCAAGTATGCTCTGCTGGCCGCTGTTCGAGGAGAAAATGCACCCTCCGATTCAGCCATGCGGGCTGCTGCCACAAACAGAGCGCCCGACGCCGCACAGAACAGGCAGAGGCACGCGAGCGACGTAAGCAGCATGGGAACGGGGCCAACCAGTTCACCTGGTACGGCCTGGAAAAACGCTTTCGCGCCACGGAGTGCCCAGATGGTCGCCGGAAAGCTCGCGGCCAGTAGGCATTCGAGCACCGCAACTGCAAGATGGGACCGGTTCCGTTCCAGCCGCCAAAGACTTGCCATTCCGCTTCCGGCGCCCGTCCAAAACAGCCACGTCGCCAGCAAAATTCCCAGTGCGATCTCGTTGCCGTTGAAGACTTGGATCAGCTCACGCATGAGCACGATCTGCCCCACCACGGCGGTGTAGCCGCAGAGCGTAAGCGCCGCCTGCGCGCCCAAGGCAGACACATTCAGCGCGGCGGGGCCCAACTTCTGGCGTGCTGGATTCATTGGTACGGAATTAGAGGAGGCCAAGCGGCGAATTGCAAGGTTGCCCGGCACATCACCCAGAGAGAAAAGGGGGGAGGGGAATGAGAGGCGAGACCCGAGCCGGACCGAGACCGCCGGTTTCGCGAAATGCGGTATCCTGATGGAGCGCGCCCGTAGCTCAGCTGGATAGAGCGAATGCCTCCGGAGCATTAGGTCGGGAGTTCGAATCTCTCCGGGCGCACCATCGTCCTGCTTTTGCAATCTTACCCTTGCAAAGCTCTCAGTTCCAGGCTTCGGCCTCCAGGCGCACCATTCCCCCTGATCCACAGCCTCGCAAGGCCGTCTTTCCGTTGACTCTGCCCCGGTTTTACAGTATTCTAAAGGCCTTGCGCGGTGTTGCGCCTGAGGTCTGTGTGTCTTCACCCGGACCGATCTGTTTGATGCCCGACATTCATTTTGTTGGGCTTAACCGGAACAGGTGATCGGCAGCTGGAATTCAGAGTGAGTCCAGCAAGGCCAAGGCCCCACTGGGGCTGACCCACGCAACTCCTCACCCGAACAGGTTTGTTTGGCAGTGGGTAGAATTTGAAGCCCTTGCGCGTTTTGCGCGGGCGATTGCATCGTGCGCGAGCAATATTGTGGGCGCATTTGCCTGATGAGCCGGCGGTTTTTCTGACCGGCGGGTAGTTTTTGAGAGCAGGAGAGACATGTCGACCTTTATTCCTAGCGGCAAGGACATCAGCCGCAAGTGGTACGTGGTGGACGCCAGCGGGCAGACTCTGGGCCGGCTGGCGACCAAGGCCGCAAGTGTGCTGAGCGGCAAGCTGAATCCCCAGTATGTGCCGTACATCGACATGGGCGACCACGTCATCGTGATCAACGCCGAGAAAGTCCGGCTGACCGGTTTGAAGGACCAGAAGAAGGTTTACCGGCGCTATACGGGATTCCCGGGCGGATTGCGTGAGGAGTCATTCACGCGCCTCATAAACCGCAAACCCGAGAAGGTTCTCGAAGAGGCCATCAAGGGCATGCTGCCTAAGACAAAGATGGGCCGCGCCATGGGATCGAAGCTGAAGGTGTATCGCGGTGACAAGCACCCCCACGCGGCGCAAAACCCGGTGGAAATGAGGATTGCGTAAGAGCAGCTATTAGCTATCAGCTATCAGCTCTCTCCTTGATGGAACAAACTGCCGGGATCGATCAGAATGCCTGGCGCGCAAAGAAACAAGCTGAAGGCTGAGAGCTGAAGGCTAAAAGCTAGGAGAAGGAATGGCAGAGGATCTGGTTCAGTATTACGGGACGGGACGACGGAAGTCGGCCATTGCACGAGTTTTTCTTCGTCCCGGTACAGGCGAGTGGAAGGTCAACGACAAGAAGTTTGAGGAGCACTTCGTCACCGAGCAGCAGCGTGCAGCCGCCAAGCGGACGCTGGCGGTGGCGGAACTGACGACGAGCTTCGATGTGCTGACCACGGTGAGCGGCGGCGGCGTGAGTGCGCAGGCCGACGCGGTGAAGATGGGCATTGCCCGCGCCTTGATCGAGTTCAACCCTGAACTGCGCAAGCTGCTCAAGGCCGAAGGCCTGATGACTCGCGATGCGCGCCAGAAAGAACGCAAGAAGTACGGCCAGAAGGGCGCGAGAAAGCGGTTCCAATTTTCGAAGCGCTAGGCGCTTCGTAGCTGTTAGCTGAGAGCTGGTTTCACAAATCTCCCCGCAAGGGGATAAATCCGGGCCAATCAAAGAGAATACCCGGATGCAGTCCACGAAGGAGGACAATTGGCCACCATCACCATGAAGGAACTGCTCGAAGCGGGTGTTCACTTCGGGCATCAGACCAAGCGCTGGAATCCGCGGATGAAGGAATACATCTTCGGCGAGCGCAACGGGATTTATATCATCGACCTGCAAAAGACGCTCAAGCTCTTCAAAGATGCGTCGAAATTCGTGATCGAACTGTGCGCCAGCGGAAAGATGATCCTTTTCGTCGGCACCAAGCGCCAGGCCCAGGATGCCGTAGCCGAAGAAGCCACGCGCGCGGGCATGCCCTACGTCAACCAGCGCTGGCTGGGCGGCCTGCTCACCAACTGGATCACGGTGCAAAAGTCGGTGAAGCGTCTTCAGGAACTGGATGAGATGGCCGTGGACGGCCGTTATGACCTGCTGACCAAGAAGGAAGTGATTCGCCTGGAGCGTGAGCGCAAGCACCTTCAAGCGAACCTGGCCGGCATCAAGAATATGAAGCGGTTGCCCGACGCGCTATTTGTCGTTGACTCGAATAACGAGACGATCGCAGTAAAAGAAGCGCGCAAGCTGGGCATCCCCGTGGTCGCAGTGGTCGATACCAACTGCGATCCGACCATGGTCGACTATGTCATTCCCGGCAATGACGACGCATTGCGCGCCATCCGCCTGTTTACGTCAAAGATCGCCGACTCTGCCGCCGAGGGCGTGAACCTGCTGGGCGACAAGGCTCTGCAGGAAGAGGTTCCCGCGGAAGCAGCCGAGCCAGAGGGTGAAGCTGCAGCGGAAGCTCAAGAGACTTCAACGGGCGATGATATCGATTTGGAAACGGCGCTCGGCAGCGGCATCCGCAAGGCGCCTGCCGCGGTTGCGGCCTTGCTGGAAGAGGCCGACGTGGCGGAAGGCGGTAAGTAATCCTCCCGGCGCGGAGCCATGCACTGATTTCAGAAAAGCGTGGCCGCGCGAGTTCGGGGCCACGCTTTTCTTGTGTTGGGCAGCAGAATGCCGCTGCACTGCCAGTCCGGTGAGAAAGTCAGAGCGGACAAGAGACGATTTGGAGTTCGTGTCCAGGGGAAATTGATCCATCTTTAATTCGGCTCATTGAACCTGCGGCGGAAGATGGGAATCAGGAATAACAGGAAAACGAGAGATGACGACAGTGACTGAGAAGATTGACGCCAAATTGGTCAAAGAACTTCGCGAGAAGTCCGGCGCGCCCATGGGCGATTGCCTCAAGGCTCTTCAGGAAACCAAGGGGAACATCGAAGACGCATTCGTTGTGCTGCGCAAGCGCGGCATGGCCTCCGCGCAGAAGAAAGCCTCGCGGACCACGAATGAGGGCGCCGTGACCGCTTACATTCACGCCGGCGGCAAAATCGGTGTTCTGCTTGAAGTGAACTGCGAGAGTGATTTCGTGGCCCGTACCGAAGACTTCCAGGAATTGATTAAGGACATCGCCATGCACGTGGCCGCCAGCGATCCCCGCTATGTGAAGCCGGAAGACGTGACTGCCGAGGATCTGGAGCGCGAGAAGGAGATCTATCGTGCCCAGGCTGCGGCCACGGGCAAGCCCGCCGCCGTCATCGAGAAAATTGTCGACGGAAAGATGGCGAAGTTCTACGAAGAGGTCTGCCTTCTCGACCAGCCTTTCATCAAGGATCAGGCCATCAGCATCAAGGAACTGATCGCGCAGAAGGTGGGCAAACTCGGTGAGAACATTACCGTCCGCCGCTTTGCCCGCTTCAAGGTAGGCGCGTCCGAATGGACCGTGGCCCAGACCAAGCCGGTAGAGGCTGCGGAATAATTGCCGGCACTGCTTTGAATCTTTCTGAAGGCCCGGGGATGCTCCCGGGCCTTTTTACATTCCATTCGCAGCCTCCTGTTGGTGAAATCAAATCATCCCTAGGACCCAAATGGATCTTCGCCGCACTTCTGTGCGTCCCGCCTGGCATCATCGCGCAGACAGTAACCCCCTCCGGCACCGAAGGGGATCTGTCCCGTAGATAAAGATCGGGAATGAAAGAGGGCAGCCCGCGCAACGGACTGCCCTTTTCGTGTTGCTGGTGAGCCGAGCTGATGACTTGCGGACCTGCTGCTCTTACGGCAGGTAGTAGCGCAGGGACGTAAAGATCATGTTGTCGTCGCCCTTGGCGCCGTTCCCGGGGTTGGCTGTGCCGCCGTTGCCCGACCAGATATCACGCTGGAACCGGCTGTACTGAATGCCCTGGCGCAGGCGGCCCTTGGGTCCGGCATTAATGATGTTCCACCAGTACCCGGCCGTGAGTTCCTGCACGTCCTTGGTGCTGCCGCCGCAGTTCGATGGAGTGATCGGTGCGCCGCCGGTCGCGCCGGCCGAGCCCACATTGGTTGGCTCAACCAAGCAGCCCGACATATTGGTGCTCCGGGTGCCGTAGCCGACCTGGGTTGTGCCACTCAACACGTAGTCGCGGTCAAGATAATCGCCGCCGTAATTGAAGTACAAATTGAAGTTCGGCGTCGGATTCATCTCCAATGTGCTGAGAGCGGAGAAGCCATGGATGGGAGAGATCACCGCATCGGGACGGAGGGTCACATCAGCAATGGTCGAAGAACCGTAGCGGCCCACGCCCTGGCCCCACAGGCCCTTGAGACCGATGACGACCTTGTTCGCCCCGACGAGCGGACCGCGGAATCCGCCACCGATGCCTGCGGCCATCGCCTTGCTGTTCGAGGGCGTGGCCGTCGTCGGCACCGTGCAGGTGGCCGAAACGGTTGCGCAGGGATAGATGCGGTCACGGAAGTTGCGCTCGACGCCGAACAGTTCCCAGTGACCCCAGCCAGGCTGCACGGCCATCTTGACGATGAAATCAGGAGTGTAGTTGAAAGAATAGTTGGCGTTCAGGTTGTAGAGCCCGCCGCCAGTTCCGATAGAGCCGAAGATGTAATTGGTTGGCGTGTTCTGGCCGGAAGGGTTCAGCATCTCGGCGTTCTCAATTGAAGCTCCAAGGAAGAACGTCTTGCCGAAGTCCTTCGACATGCGGAAGCTCTCCTGCCTTCCCCACACAAAACCTGCTTCGTACTGTGCATCAACGGTTGAGGGAAGGATCTCAGTTCCTCTTGTGAGGCCCTGAGTCGTCTCGGTTGCCAATGACCACCCCTGTCCGCCGGAGAAGTCCCAGCCGCTGTTCGTTTTGGCGTCGCCCCACACTTGCCGCTGACGCAGGGTGTAGCTGTTCGACTGGTTGTTGTTTGAGGTGACACCGGCACTTAGCCAGTCCATCTCGTAGTAGCCGGTCAGAGTGAAGCTCGGCATCTTGCCGACGGCTTTGAAAGCAAGGCGCGACTGACGGCCCGAGGCGAAGAACTCGCTCAACTGCGACGCCTGAGAGTTGTTCAGCGGAACGCCGGTAAAAGGCGTGTTGATGTCGCCGCCGGTCGCGCCCTGGCGCCACACAGTTTCGGCTGCCAGGAAGCTGCCCGTAAACGAGAGGGTCGCTCCCTTGAAATTGATGGCATCGGGATTGGCGATGGCCTTCTTGATGTTCGTGGTCTCAGTCGAGACCGTATCCGCCAGCGACGCCTGATTCGCCTTTAGATCGCTCACCGAGCTTTGCAACGTCGAAACAGCGGACTGATTCTCAGTGAACGCCTGCTGCTGCGAGGTCGCGTCGGCTTCTGCCTTGGCAGCCGCTGCCTGCGCATCCGCAGCCGCCTGCTTCGCCTGCTGCAGTTCTTGATCCTTTGTGGCCAGATCGCTCTTCAGGCTATCGATCTCGCCCTGAAACTGCTGCCGCATGGTGTCAATCTGTTCCTGCACCGAAGGTCCCTCCGGCGCTTTGGCTTTCTTTGTTGCAGTGTGACTTTTCGCCTGTGTCGTTTGTCCGTTTGCATTGGTATACGAAACAACAAGACTGGCTGCCAGAATGGCTGCGGCAGCCGCATTCGATCTGGATTTCATTCGGGCCTCTCTTTCCCTTTGGAATCGGATTGGAGTGATGACAGTGATCGCCCGCAGGAATTGATAGCTCGTCTCCTGCTCCCGGGCACATTCACAGTTGGAAGAATTGCGGTATCCCCCGCAGGCACAAGTTGGAAACTAATGGGGGAGCATTTCGCGAAGACTGATTTGGCTTCGCGGCTTACGCATCCAAGACTCGCAGAGCTCGATTAAGATTTGACGAATTCACACAGATTTCACACTTCAACTTAGTGCCTTCAATTGGATTGGGAAAGTTAGAAAAATTTATGCGTTATTAATCCTGCGGAGGGCGCTTGATTGGGGAAGATCCGGTGAATGTTACGCGCTGTCGTTATTGGCTTGCGGCGCCTGCGCTTTCCTTGCCGGCGCTCAGCATGTTGGCCAGCAGCCGGTAAGCGCCGGGCACGAGCTCGGGGAACTGCCGATAGAGTGCGAACGCAACATAAATATAAGTTCCCTTGCCGCTATGCAGCAGAAGCAAGCCGCCCTTCTGCGGATCCTGTCCAGGATCGGCCGTCTCAGTCAGCGCCGTGTAACCTTCGTCCCAGTGATCCGGGAAGCCATGCCCGCGCTCCTCGAGCCATCCGTCGAAATCGGAGGGCGTAATCTTGTTGGGCCAATTGAGCAGCGGATTGGCGGGATCCAGAAGCTTCACCTGCGACTGCTCATCCACCACGCGCTCCGGCATGCGGTCGAGCGTAATTGGCAAAGGAGCCGGGAATGTCCCGCCCTGATATTGCACAATCAGTGTTCCACCCTGCTCAAGATAGGCATTGAGCCGCGGCTGCGCGGTGGCCAGCCCAGGCATCGACGAGTAGGCACGAATGCCGATCACGATCACATTCCACTGCGAGAGATCGCCCGACACCAGTTCCGAGTCTGAGATCATGTGCGGCTGGAAGCTCAACGCCCCGATGGCATCAGGAACCGTATCTCCGGTGCCCATGATGTAGCCGACATGCAGACCGGGCGCAACGCGCACATCTACTTTGCGGGTTTTCAACTCGGCGAGTTCATATTGATTCGTGGTCCGCAGGCCGGGATATGCGACGTTTCGCCACCCAGACGCGTAGCTCTTGCCGCCGGACTGTGCCACGGCTTCAATGGAATAGGCACGGGCCTTCACGTCGCCGGCGGGCGAAACTGAAAACATCAACGGCTCGGTATCTCCGGCGTTTTTCAACGCGAATTCTCTTTGCGCGGGATCGGAGCGCCAACCCTCCGGCAACTTCAGATCCACGCTCCCTTCAGCAGCATGTTGCGCATGAACTGTCACGGTGACTGAAAGAGGCGAGCCATCCAGCGGCAAAATCCGCGCCTCGGGCTCCACGCGCACGCCGATCGCCGGCGTCACCTCCAGCGGCTCATACACGCCGCCGACCCCCGTGACATGAGCCAGCGTCTGCACTCCCTTCCCAAGCCGTATGGGAACGCCGTCGAACGTGAACTCCGCCCAGGCAGCCAGAGGATAGGGTGCAAATGATCGCTCGCGCCACGCCGGATTGGAGATGTCGTAATAGGGCTGCTCCGTGTTGGGCCGCGTGAAAAAGGGCTCGGTCGGTTGGGCATCGTCCGGCACGCGCACGTGGAATGTCCGGTCGACGACCGGCGCCGCTGCTGTTTTTTCGTCGATCGCGCCGCCGGCATCCTCAATCTTCCACGGTTCACCGTCACTCGTTTCCAGCCAGACCCGGCTGAGCCGCGCCGCGTCCATCCCCTGCGCCAGATGTGCGCGCACGCCGAATTCTTCACTTGGCCACACGCTCCGAGCGCTCTCGCCAGCTGAGGAGCTGCGGCCTCCACCGTAACCTTGACCACCTCCGCTGCCAGTCGTGAAGGCAATCAGTTCGAGGCCGAGCAAATCCTTCAGCGCCTCCTGGAACTGCCCGATCTTCGCGCCCAGTTCCAGCTCCAGACCCGCTTTCGATTCGTCGTCCAGATTGCTCGCTTTCACTCGCGTATAAAGATCGAGCGTGTGCGCGTAAATCGGCGCGAGCTGGTGCGCGCCGGCGACGCCAGTCTCGTTTGTGCAATCGCTCTCGAAGGCATCTAGATCCTTCTGGATGTTGCGCAGCCCATCTCTGAGCCAAGTGGGCGGAGCGCTTCCGCCCAAGCGCGCCAGACCCGCGATGTTCGTATCAATATTGACTTGGCGATTCTGAAACAAGCTGGCATCGCCCGCGCTGTTGTTTGTAGCGGCGGCCGATGGCGCGACAGCCCACAGGTGATAATTCGCATCATCGGGCTCGCTCAGCGCCGGATTCGCTCCGCCGTACTGCGACTTCTGCTCGCCCCAGCCCTGGCGCGCGATCTGAGTATAAGTACGGCCCAGCACCGGATCCCACGTGCCCACTGGAATGGTTACATCGGCTTTGGGTGCGCCTTCGAGCCACTCGCCGGTGACGTAATTGTGGAATTTCGCCGACGCCCATTTTCCCGTTGCGTAATCGAACATCTGCCGATTGGTGACCGGTGCAAAGGGCGCACGCGAATAGACTGCCAGCGGCTGCCAGGGCTGCAGTCCATCTTTCAACTGGTCGGGAAACACCTTCGGGTCGCCCGCAACCTTGAACGCTTCCTGCGCAATTTCGCCCGAGACCTGGTGCTGCCCGTGGCCGTCGGTCACTCCGCCCACAAAACTGGACATGATGATCTGGGGCCGCTCCTTGCGCACCGCCAGCACGGCGTCGTAAAGCACACGCTCATGGCCCCACTTCGCAAATGCCTCTTCCTGGGTCTTTGAGAAGCCGAAATCGACCTCAGTGCCCCACAGTTCCTGCGTTGCACCGTAGTATTCGTCGGCCTTGAGGAGCTCATTGGTACGAATCAGCCCCAGCGCGTCGTAGCTCTCGGCTGACATCGCGTTCTGCCCGCCTTCGCCGCGCGTGAGCGTCAGCAGCGTGACGCGCGCCCCGAGGCCGCGCGACAAATACGTCATCAGCGCGCCGTCTTCATCGTCAGGATGCGCCACGATAACAAGCATGCTGGCGGTGGTGCGCAGGCGCTTCAGCGTCTGTTCCAGATCCGCGGCACCGCGGTCTTCGGGCAACGGCAATGCCACTGCCGATGGATCAGGCGACGGAACCTGGGCCAGCTCGTCGACAGCCGATAACGGCGCCGTCTGCTGCGCGCCAAGCAATACAAAGCCCGCGCAGGCAAGCAGTCCGGCGATCGATACTCCCACAACCGTTCGGTGCAATTTTCGGGGATAGAAACGCATCACCGACAGTTTACAATCCGGCAACCGGGAAGGGGCCCGTGTATTTGCGAGGCTCGCGCGATTTTGCGCGCAGGACGGTATCGGCAGATCCGGCTTTACCGCCAGTCGTCGTGCACGTCCGACAGCCCCTGGTTCACTGCGGCCTCAAAACCGGTATGTTTCTTGATGAAGATTTCGCTGAAGTGCCGGTCCTGCCGCAGGAGGATCGCCTGCAAACGCACCAGCTCGAGGAGCGCCAGAAACATCGCGATCAACGCCTTCTCAGAGCGTGTGTGGCTCAGCAGGCGGCGCAACGCCACAGGCTTTTCCTCCATCGTCAGGCGCCGCGTGAGGAACTGAATCATCTGGCCAACCGTCACCGTATCCTCTTGCACATCGATGATAGGCCGGTTGCGCGCGCGATCCAGGATGTCGCGGAAGACGCGAACCAAATCAGTGGTGTCCGCGGCAATCTCCGGCTCGGCATTCGCGTCTTCGCGGAACTCGCGCACCCCCGGATTCGTCCAGCTGGCCGCCTCAAGCATTTGCCGCTCGTGCAGCATCTGTGCCGCATTTTTGAAGCGCTCGTGCTCCAGGAGCCGCTCCACCAGCTCGCGCCTTGGATCCTCGGCCAATTCCTCGGGCCCGATCGGCGCGCGGGGCAGCAGCATCTTGCTCTTGATGTGAATCAGCAATGCCGCCGTATAGATGAATTCGCCGGCCACATCCATATCGCTGGCCCGCAGGTGCTCGACGTAGGCCAGGAACTGCGCCGTAATTTTGGCGATGGGGATGTCATATATGTCGATGTCCTGCTTGCGAATCAGATCGAGCAGCAGATCGAGCGGCCCATCGTACACCTGGCCCACCATCACCGAAAATGGCGACTGCTCGGCGTCTTGGCCGCGAGCTTTGAGCGCCGCGGCAACTTTTTCAGCGGTGGTTGGCTCAGCCGAAGAATTTGCGTCAGCCGGCGAAGCAGGAGCTGGCGGCTGCGCAGGAACACCCTCAGCGCCCATCGCAGCGTTCGCGTCGCCTGGATTCTCTTCGGGTTGGTCTGAATCGTTCGTCAATGCTGTCTCTACTTCCGGTTTCCGACCCAGCCGCGAGCATTACGCTCCGCGCACCGTGGTCAGCGCCATCTGCATCGCATCGCGGACTTCAACCATCGTCTGCTCGGCGCGAACGGCTGCTTTCCGCGAACCATCCTCTACAATCTCGATCGCCTGCCCCTCAGAGATGCCCGACCGCCGCGCTTGAATGGGCTCGAGCACCTTCATAAGGCCGTCAGCCGCCCAGCTCTTGCATTCGATGCATCCAATCCCCGCCGAGCGGCAGCCCTCGTACACCTTGGCCATGGTTTCCGGCGTCGAAAACAGCTTGTGCAAGTCCCCCACGGGGCACTTGTCGGGATCACCAGGGTCCGAGCGGCGTATCCGCGCCGGATCGGTCACCATGGTTTTCAGCTTTTGCCTTACAACCGGCTCGGGATCGCTCAGAAGGATGGTGTTGCCGTAGCTCTTTGACATCTTGCGGCCGTCGGTTCCCGGCAGCTTGGGTGAAGGCGTCAGCAGCACTTTCGGTTCGGGCAGTACCTCGCGCCCGTCCACCTTGTAGAACTGGTTGAACCGTCGCGCAACTTCACGCGTCAGCTCCACGTGCGCCTGCTGGTCCTGGCCCACGGGCACGAAATCGGCTTGGTAAATCAGGATGTCTGAAGCCATCAGCACGGGATAACCCAGGAACCCGTATGTCGTCAGGTCTCTGTTGGTCAGGTTTTCCTGCATCTCCTTGTAACTGGGCACGCGCTCGAGCCAGCCCAGTGGAGTGCTCATGCCCAGCAGCAAAGCAAGCTCGGCGTGTTGCAGCACGCGGCTCTGCAGAAACAGCACGCTCTTCGCCGGGTCCAATCCCGCGGCGAGGTAGTCGAGCATCACCTCGATCGTATTGGGTGCAATCTGGCTCGGGTCGGCGTAGTCCGTGGTGAGCGCATGCCAGTCGGCAATGAAAAAATAGCATTCGTACTGATCCTGCATCTTCACCCAGTTGGCCAGCGCGCCCATGTAGTTGCCCAGGTGGAGCTTTCCCGTGGGACGCATGCCGCTGAGCACACGCGCGCGGTGCGATCGGTTTGCGGACTCAGACATGGGGCGTATCGATCCCTCGGCCGCGACGGAAAAAGCGCGGCCGCTTTCTAAGCAAAATCGTTCAAAAACCTCTATCCATTGTATCGGGAGGGGTCGGGGTAGCGACGTTTCTAAATGCTCATCAGCGCCGTAAAGATCAGGCCAAGCGATGGACCAATCAGCAACCTGAGGATAAAGCCGCCCACGACGATCATAAGAAGATAACTAATCCAGATATTGATCCGATCGAAAACCTGCACAGCGCCATAGGGCAGCATGTTACGCAGCACGCGGCTGCCGTCGAGCGGAGGGAAGGGCAGCAAATTGAAGAAGAACAGTGACAGGTTGACCTCAATCGCCAGCAGCGCCAGCAGGACCAGGGGTTGCAGTCCGCTGCCGATCGCCAGCCCGCCACTCAGGTTTGCATGCACCAGGGCGCGCCCGCCCGGAACGGCGAAACAGACGACGACCAGGCCGGCAAAAGCCGCCGCCACCAGCACAAGATTCGAGACGGGTCCCGCCAGCGTGGTCAGGTTATCGTCGCGCACAATCTTCTGAAAGTTGCGCGTGATGACCGGAGTCGGCTTCGCCCAGCCGATGAGGAATCCGCTGAAGAAATTAAATCCCATGAACGGCCCAAAGATGGCCAGTGCGGGAATCAGCAGGGTGCCAATCGGATCGACGTGAACCATCGGATTGAGCGTGATCCGCCCTTGCAAACGCGCCGTCTGGTCTCCCAATCGGGATGCCATCCACGCGTGCGCGCACTCATGAAAGCTGAGGGAAAAAAGCAGAAGAACAAATTCGAAGATGCCAACAATGAAGGCGGTGGACTGCAACGATCTCTCCGATCAACACAAAGATTCAGCGTAGCATAGCGGGTTCGCGAGATATTCCGGCGCGCGTGACGCAGGCATCTCAGTTCTCGATGTACTCCCAGAACGAATCGGCCAGGTCGGCGCCCAGTTCCGTGGTCATGCGCCGGGCGGCGCGCTCAACCTCTTCCATCAATCCATGCAGGTAATCGCGCGAACGCGAGACCGCGGCCACGCCCAGTGTCGCCGATTGCCAGGTCACCGCCTCATCCAGCTCGGCCACTGACACGTTGAAGCTCTGCCGCAGCTGGTCCTTCATCGAGCGCACCACCTGCCGCCTGTCCTTGAGCGACTGGGCATGCTCGATGCGGAGTTCGAGAGTCAGTTGCGCAACCGGCATACAAGTGTGGAATTGACACGGACAGTGTAAGACGGTCTTATGCGGAAGGAACAACTATTTTCGCTCCCAGGTCCGTAAGGGCACGTGTAAAAGCAGGTTGCAATATAGTCCGATCCCCTACTCACCCACCTTCGCCAGTTGCGCGGCGGTCGGCCGCGGCGTCACCGCGCTCACCACAACCAGCGCCAGGACGGCGACGAAAAGCGCGGGAAAGATCGCATCCCGTTGCGCCAGGATCGGCGGGAACAGCGCCTTCACGCCGGGCGCATCCCACAGCAGCGTGACCACGGTCCCGGTCGCAATGGCTGCTACCGCTCCCCACGCCGTGGCGCGCTTTGAGTAGAAGGCCGCCAGCACCACCGGCGTGACCGCGGCGGAGTAAATCGTGTACGCGTAGAGCATCTTGGCGAGAATGCTGGGCGCATAGATGGCCTGGTAAAGCGCCCAGCAGCCCAGTAACACCACCGCAAGCCGCGAAACGATAAGGACGCGTTTGTTGGATGCGCCCGGAGCGATGTAGCGGACAAAGACGTCCTCGATGAGATTCGTAGCCGGAGAGAAGAGATAGTTTGAGGCCGTAGAGATGACCTTGGCGAAGACTGCGCCCAGCAGCAACGCGCCCATGAGTGCGGGCAGGCCGTGGCGGGCGGTGTAAGGAATGATTTCGTAGGGTTGACTCGCGACCTCGCCGGTTGAATAAAGTGCGGAGCCAATCACAGCGATGGCAACGATCAGCGTTTCAAGCACCACGGTGCCGAAAATCCAGCCAACGACGGAGGCCCGAGCTGCCTTCTCGGATTTTGCGGAAAAGAACTTCTGGTACATCACCTGGTTGCCGAGCATGAGCAGCATGGTGGGGACGAGAAACTCCATAGCGCGCACGAAGGTGAGGTTGCCGAGAACCTCGAAATGCGTTTCAGGCAGCGCGGCGTGCAGCCCGCCCCAGCCGCCGGCCTTGGCCAACAGCATGGGCGTGGCGATGATGCAGATGACCGTCACCAGCGAGCCGATAGCCACATCCATGTAAGCGACGCTCGACATGCCGGCCATGGCCGTGGTGACGATAACGAAAATGGCGATGATATAGGTACCCAGCTCCGGCGTGACTGAGTCGGGAAAGATGAGGTGCAGCACATTGCCGCCGCCCTTGAACTGGTAGCTGGTGATCGCCACGTAGGCGAAGAGGATGGCAATGGTGGCGAGCACGCGCGCGGTCTGGTTATAGCGGGCCTCAATCAGGTCAGGCAGGGTGAACTGCGCAAAGCGGCGGGCGCGAGGAGCGATGAAATAGATGAGGAGCAATCCCAGCCAGCCGCCGGCCGGCAGCCACAAAGCGGCGAATCCGTTACGGTAGGCGTTCTCCGCGCCGGCAAACAGCGAGCCCGCGCCGATCCACGAAGTGAGCAGCGTAAGCACGAGCACGAAGGCTGAAAGTGAGCGGCCGGCAACAAGGTAGTCGGCCTTCGTCTTCACGCGGAGCGCGCGGAAAAGGGCGACGGCCAGCAGCGTGCCGGCGATCACCACCAGAACAGCAACATAAAGTGCAGACATCCGCGACGTCCCTCGACTGCGTTAGGTGCGATTCAAGCAGTGTACCGGATCGAATCCGCGAATCGGGTGCACAACTCCCTCGATGATGTTGTTTTTGCCACCAGGGCGGGTACATTTCCAACCGCTACGCCTCACGCCTCAGCAACTTTCAAATACGCCGTGTACGGCTCATCATGAATATCGAGGAATGGCTTTAGGCGCAGCGTCTCAGCTCCGGCGCCAACCGCCCATTCATGGCCGCGCGACGCTGCCTGCTTCGCCGCGAGCAGCATGGCGCGCGTCACGTGTTGCTGGGCCGGGTCAAAACCGCTACCTAAACTGCCGTCCGGGCCACCGTCGCGAAGTGCCATCAGCACCAGCGGCCCCTTCACCAGCGCCACCACATCCGGATGCTGCGCGTCGACGGTTTCGAGCCGTGTGGCAAAGGGCAGATCCAGCTCGATGCGGTCGCCCGACTTCCACTCCCGTCGAACTTCTGCGAACGATCCCGCCTCCAGCTTCAGCGAGTCGCGCGTCCCGTTCAATGCGAGCGCGGCACCGCGAGCCCACGCCGGAATACGCAGGAAGATCGAGAACGTCGAAGGCCGCGAGGCGGTCACCTGAAGCCGGACCTGGCTGTCGTAGGGATACTCGGTGGTCTGCCGCACGGCAAACTGCGCGCCGCGCTCATTCCAGCGCAAAGTCGACGGCACATACAAATTCACATAAATGCCCTTCTCATTCTGGAAGTATGCGCTGATCCGGTAATCCGCCGCGATCTGCGGCAGCGTTCCCGAGCAACATGGCCACTTCTGGCCAAAGAACACCTTCCCACCTTTGTAGCTGTAGTCGGAATAGTAGAACGACTTTCCATCAGCTTGAATCGGCTTTGCGCCCAGAACCGCGTTGTAGAACACCTGCTCCATGCTGTCGCCGTAGCGCGGATCGCCGGAAATCCTCATGAGATACCGCGCCAGTTTGAAGTGCGCGTAAGAACCGCACGGAGTTTCGAAGCTGGCGTGATTCTTGATCAGGCTCTCGCCCAGTGCGCCGCTGCCCGGTGTGATGAAGTGCTCGCTCGGGCCCCAACCGCCAGTGGCATAGCTCTGCTCCTGCACGAATCCGAACGCGTTCGTAGCCGCGCGCAGATACTTCTCGTCGCTCATGGCGAGATAGGCGACCGCTGCGGAGCCCAACGCATTCACGTGGCTGTACGCATGGCGGCCCGGCAGCGCATTTTCGCCTCGCGAAAGCGGATCGAAATACTCATCGAACAGGAATCGTTTTGCAAGATCGTAGTAACGTCGGTCTCCCGTTCGCTGCCATGCGAGGAAGAAGTTTTCCGGCATGGTGTAGGTCTCGTCCCAGACGCGCCGCGTGTAATCCTCATCCACCAGGATCGGCGTCTCCTGGTGCGGCATCGCCTTTGGCGGCAAATATGGCATGACTACGTCTGTTGCCTGCGCCAGCACGGCAAGCGCGGAGGGGTGGTTCGCATACAGATGCGCGTCCGTCAATCCGATCGAGAGCTTGTCGTAGGTGTAACCCGGGAAGCGATAGTTCTGGTAGAACTTGCCCTCGCGATCGAGCGTGGCTGCATAGCCGCGAATCATGCGGTCAATCTTTGCGTAGGTAGCATGGTCGCGCGTCACCGCGTACATCCGCGCCAACGCTGAAATCCACTGCCCAAATGGGCACGCAGTCGCGAATCCATTGGTCGAATACCATCCGCCGAGCTCTTCTCCCGGAGCCGGCAGCCCCTCGCGGATGCGGAACGGTAGCAGTAATCCGTCTTCATTCAATCCGAGCAATCGCGCATGGTTCTCTTCAAACTGTTGTTGCGCGGGACAAGGCTCGAAATCCACCTGGCCGTACGCAACCTCGTTCAGCAACGTTGGCTTGAATGCCGGCCGCTGCTGGTCGGCGCCGGCCAAAGCCCTCGCCGCACCCCTCGCAGACAGACCCGCCGTCGCTGCCGCACCGCATTTCAGCACGTCGCGCCTTGACCACCTCCGCAATTGGCTTCTCATGGCTCCGATTTTATCGCCGTCGATGCTTGCCATCCGCAATGCCCTGAGTAGCCAGGTCTGTCTGCCGTGCCAGT
>OKRB01000035.1:0-22865 GCA_900290245.1 Candidatus Sulfuritelmatomonas gaucii
ATTGACGAATTGCCGGTGATCCAACCGGAGCCCAGGAATTCGTGCACTTGCCCTAGGCGCTGATCTCGAAACACGCTTCGGCGATTTGCGAACATTCGACCCAAGTTCCGGTGCCCATCAACCGGAAGTATCGAGCCGGAGAGCCTTTCGTTTGCTATTCCGATTCACCGGTCGAGTCGCGCAGGCCTGCATGGGCCAAAATCCTGGAAAACCTGGCGACCTGCGCGGAGCCGGCATGCAGGTTTCCTCAAGGTGAGCCTAACCGCCGCGACAAACTGTATAACTTTGACCATCTTTCGCATGCCGTCTCGCTGCAGAATCCGAGTCGCGGAGGAAGAAGGGGGGCTCTGTCAAAAAATCGGCGATGAGGACTCCCAATCAGGCGAGCGAGTCCATTTCGAAACGGAATCGCCCCTTTTTCCCGGCCGCAAATGTTGTGGATGTGTTGCAACTCCCCGGCAGCGGTGCAATTCGAAGGAATTGTCACCGACGCAGGAGATCCAGCATAAGGCAAACGATGGAGGAAAAGGTATGTTTCACATACTCTGGTACATTTTGATCGGTCTATGCTCGGGGTTTCTCGCGAAATCGGTAATGCACGAGCACCTGACGATGTTCTGGACGATCGTGCTTGGCATCGTCGGATCGCTCCTCGGCGGCGGCATTTCCCACATGATTTTTCGCTCGAAGAACGAGCGATACCATCCCGCTGGCCTCATTTTTTCCACACTGGGCGCGATCCTGATTCTCTTCATTTGCTTCAAGCTGAAAATCCATCTCCCTTAAGTCTCGGTTTGCCCATTGGCTCATGGAGTGTCCGGCGTCCTCTCACCACGAGGGGAAACACGAATCGTCGTGCTACGCTCCCCCGGACATGGGTCATGCGGCAATTCCTTTCTGACGCAGGAACGGGTTGGGGTGCTAACTCGGCCTCAAGGCAGATGCAGATGCAGCCGCCAGCCGGTGTAGCTGAGGATCTCGTGCGCAAGACGCTCGGTTTCCGCGGCGCCGCCTCCGAAGGAGACGCGTGTCCGGGGTGAGGTGAGTACATCGAGGCCGTCGGCGGCGCAGATTTCGTGAATGCGAAACAGGTGGGTGCCATCGCTGACGACGACCAGGCGGCGCAGACCGTTAGCTCGGGCGATGATGGCAAGGCGGTGGGCCTGTTCCTCGGTGTTTCGACTATGGGTTTCGGCGATAATGGCGGATTCGTGGATGCCCAGGCTCACCAGGTAGTCGCGACCCACCGCACCTTCCGAGTACTTATCTCCGCCGGTACCGCCCAGCACGATGATGAGCGGTGCGATGCCGCGGTTGTAGAGTTCGCGCGCGTGGTCAAGGCGTGCGCGGAAAACCGGAGAGGGCTGTCCATCGTATTCCGCCGCGCCCAGAACGCCGATGGCGTCCGACGGTGAGGCCTGGTCCAGGCCGGCATAGTCCTCAATTTGCACGTAGACCCAGCAGGACCATCCCAGAAACGCGAGAATCAAAGCGAAAAACAGCACAACAAAAACGCGAAGAGCCCAATTGCGACGATGCGGCTTGGGAGGGTCCTTCACGTCCACCACCTTACCTCTACAGGACTATGACGATTTCGTGGGTCGGAATGGCGCTCTTGCGCAGAATTTCCCGGTGCCCCGCGCCGAGGGAGAGATCGACGATGGTGGCAGGCTGCGCATGTCCGACCGGAGCCGCCGTCGGCATGGCATTAGCACAGATAAAAGCCATATCCACACTGCTCCCTATCGGCAACCCGGCAACCGCACAGATCACTCGCAACCCGTCAGTTACCAGTTGATCGACAGTCCCGCGCTCCTTCTCCACCGATGACGTTTTGCTTGCCCTGAATCTTCTGCCCCCTTCACTGTCCTTGATTCTCTCTTGGCTCGGTTACCGCTCGGCTTGGTGCGCAGCCAGGTCGCCAATGACGGGCAACTTGATCCGTTTGCCGCCAAAGGCGCCAATGAACACGATCAGCCATACGATGAAGATGGCCAGACCTACCAATTGCAACACCGTCAATGTATAGAAGATGGTAGAGGGCACGATATGCTGCACGAGTCCGACCAGAATGTCGATCACTGCCCACGCAATGAAAAAGAAAATCGACTGCCAGGCGTGGAAGCGGACATAGGAGTTCTTCTTGAAGGGTTCAACGATCAGGAAGACGATTGCCGGAATGATGGTAAGGTAGGCAATACCGGAGGCGGCGTTGTAAGAGAGGCCCGAGGAATTCACCTCGGTAGTTGCAGCAACATTCAGATCGGACATGGTCGCTCCTTTGGTCGCGGATGCTCCATCGGAGTTTGACGCCGGTTCCCCAAGCCGATGGAACTCTGAGGGAATTGTCGGCCATTGGGAGCAATCAATACTGGTCAGGATTGCTCAAACAGACGAAAATCGTTGTTGCGAGCGTTTCCGGCGCGGACGCTGCCCCTCGCATCCTCGGGCGCGTCTGCTGCTCTCGTTCTCGCGGATCGCGCCGCGTCCGTCGATCACATGCATGCACTCAGAAATGGCCAGGTATGAACACACCTGTCGACTGTCTCTCCGTCATGGCGTGCAGTTGAAAGGCGACTCTGCGCCCGCTGCCCATTAAGTGATGAGGTGCTTCAGCATTCGGCAAGGACCCCGGATGGTGAAAGGTGATGGATAGACATTCTTGACAGTGCGTGGCGTATTCCTGGGTTCCGGACGGATCACGGCCGTCCGGAAGTGACCCTCGATTAACAGGCCAAACCGCGTTTCCATGACCGATGCGGAGCGTCATCGGGAGTTCCGGTCGAGTCGTCGCCTATTCGCAGTTACTTCGCAGTAAACGGAATTCCTGCTGACAACACCCAATTCCCGATTACTGAACCACAAAGCCGGAGTACTCGGAGATGATCAGGACTTCTCAGCCGGGAACGCCTCCGCCTTCATCGATCCGTCGCGCTGCTTCACCAGCATCTGCACTTTGCCCTCGGCCGCATCCAGCTCCTTTTTGCAGGCCGCCGATGCAGCGACGCCCTCCTCGAAAAGTTTGAGGGAATCTTCCAGCGCCAGGTCGCCCTTCTCTAGCTTTTCCACGATGGTCTCGAGCTTCTTCAACGATTCTTCAAACGAAGGCATCGCGATCACTCCTTCCGCGGCGCGGCCGGCGGCAGCGCGCTGGCAATTACTTCGGCGGCGGCGTCATAATCGCCGAACGGCGCGCTCACTTGCACACCCTGCACATAGGGCCGCACCGCCGTCAGCATCTCCTGCGCAATTTTGATTCCCTCTGCCCGGGCAGCTTCCCCCGTACCCGCCTGAGCCATGCGCAGCATGATCTCCTCCGGCATTCCGGTGCGCAGGTCGTTCTTCATATACTCCGCGTTGCGCAAATTGGTCAGCGGCCAAATCCCCGCGATCACGGGGATCCGATGTTCCCTGATCCGTTCGAGAAACTCCTCCAGCAACCGCAAGTCGAATACCGCCTGCGTCACCGCGTACTCGGCGCCGGCCTCCACCTTGTAAGCAAAGCGCCGCAATTCGTTTTCAATGTCGGGCATTCCCGGACTGGCAGCCACGCCGATAGTGAAGTTCGTGCTCACGCCGATGGAGTTCGACCCGATATCAAGTCCGTGATTCAACCGGCTCACGATGTTCACCAAACCGATGGAGTCCACGTCAAATACTGCAGACGCGTCAGGATAATTCCCTTGCTTGGGCGGATCGCCGGTCACACACAGGATATTATGCAGTCCGATCGACGAGGCTCCCAGCAGATCCGACTGGATCGAAAGAATATTCCGATCGCGGCAGGTGTAATGCAGAATCGTTTCCATTCCTGTGTGTTGTTGAATCTGAATGCAAAGGCTCTGCCCGCTCATCCGCGCCGACGCCTGCGCCGCATCGTAAACATCGATAGCGTGCACTCCCGCCCGCGCCATCAGTTGTGCGCCCTCGATCTCCTTCGCGCAATTGATTCCCTTGGGCGGCACAAACTCCACCATGGTAATGAATTTCTTCTCCGCGATCAGCGCCCCAAGGCGCGAGCGTTGCGCCAGAGGTGCCGGCGGCGTTTCTTTGCTGACTGCCGGCGCCGACCCTGCCACCTCGATATGAGGCTGCTCGTCCATGGCTCGAATCGCCGCGCGCATTGCTCGAATGTGATTCGGCGTGGTTCCGCAGCAGCCACCCACAATTTGCGCTCCCGCAGCGATGGCTCTTCGCGCAAAGCTGGCCATGTATTCCGGCGATACGAGATAAATGTTGCGGCCTTCCACAGCGCGCGGCATGCCCGCGTTGGGCATGGCGGCCAGCGGCAGCGTCGTGGCCCCGCGCATCGCCTCGATGGCCGTCAGCACCGTGGCCGGCCCGGTGGAGCAGTTCACGCCCACCGCGTCGGCTCCCCACTCGGTCAGCAGTGCTGCCGCCTGGGTCGGCGAGGAGCCGTCAAGGCCTTCGCTCTCATCGTCGACCGTAATCATCACCAGCACCGGCAGGTGCGGCGCGGCGGCCTTTGCGGCCTCCAGCGCCTGGTGCGCCTCGTTCAGCGCCGGCATGGTTTCAATAATCAAAAGGTCAACGCCGTTCCTGGCCAGGATGCCGATCTGCTCGGCAAAAGCGTCGCGTGCTTCTTCAAGGCCGGTCTTTCCCAACGGCTCCAGCCGCACGCCGAGCGGCCCCACCGAGCCGGCCACCCACGCTTGGCCTCCCTGCCTTTCCTTCAGATGTTCCACGGCCCGGCGCGCCAGCCGCACGCCCGCCGCGTTAATCTCCTCCAACTTCCCATTCAGCCCGTGCCGCGTCAAACGAAAGCGGTTGGCGCCGAAAGTGTTGGTTTCAAGAATCTCCGCACCCGCCTGCAGATACTCTTCATGGACCGACAGAATCAGCCCGGGATCCGAAAGGTTCAGTTCGTCGTAGCAGCGGTTGATGAACACGCCGCGCGCGGTCAGCACCGTACCCATGGCGCCGTCGGCAAGTATGGGGCGGTCGGCAAACATCTCGGCAAAGCGGCTCATTCTGATGTCATGCTATCTCATCGCCAACAGGGTTGTATCCACGGGAACTCGGCGCGGCAGCAAGCGGCTGGCGCGATCCGCTTCGCTGGGAATCCTCCTTCACGGCCATCCTTTTCGCGAAAAAGACGCTCTCACCGAAACATCGCCTGCGTTGAGACAGCTGAACGAAAAGGGTGTCAGTTCGCGCCGCTTCCGCCATGCCGAAGTACCGGCTCGCTTTGTTATACTTCCAGAGTCATAGCATGGATGGAAACCGGTTCTGATCCCAGCGATTTCGGGCCGTCCAGTGCGTCTGTGCCGTCATTTATCTGTCTACCGCGCGGCTTGTTCCGCGCCACCGATCGAGGGTTGGCATTTTGAAGAAAAGAAGTCTTTGGATCAGCGCCTGTGCAGCTTTGGCCGCCGCCGTCGCGCTGGCTGGTTGCGGCACCGAATACTACTTCGCCGGCCGCGTATTGCCGCCAAGCAAGCTCAAGAATCGCGTCCTCATCGCCATTCAGAACCCTGGCATTCTGGCCAAAGGATCGCTTGAGATCGTCGACGCTTATTACGATGAGCGCAGCGCCTACAACGGATCGCCGCCTTCTTTTTCTCTTTCCGGATTTGGCGGCGCAATCCCCATCACCATTCAGAACATGCCCGAGGAGCAGGCGGGCGCAATCTATGGCTCCGCTGACGGTAGCTTTACCACGGCGGATTATCAGGGAGAAAAGACCTCAGGCACCGCGAGCGGTCTGAACGGCCCTTCGTCCAGCATCTTCATCACGCGGAACAGGTCGTATATATTTGCCGCCAGCCAGGCCGCTCATGTCTTCACCGCCGTCAATCAGACCCTCGGCTCTTCCATTGGCCTCAGCCTTCCCGGCGTCTATCGCGTCAGCGTGAACCCCGGCGGCTCCATGGCGCTGGCATTTGTTCAGAACTCGAATTACGCCTACTACCCGCGGCAGCTTTCGGCTGCGCAAACAACCTCCTACTCCGGCGGTCCCTCTACCTGGCCCAGGGCCGCGGTCGATTGCGAGCCGCAGAATGCGCCCTCCTGGTGCCTGTTCCAGATGCAAAGCCCTGACCATGTCGATGCCACCGGCAACTACTATGGCGCGCCGCTGGTATTCGACCGCCCAGTCAAGGCCGTCTTCTCAGCCGACGGCAGCACCGCTTATATCCTCAATTGCGGTGCCGAATGTGGAGGCTCAACGGCTTCCATCTCCCTGGTCCCGGTGGCCCCAATCATCTTCCTTCAAGGTCAGCAGTCCGGCATCTTGCCCTGCAATCTTCCTGCGAACGGGCCGTGCCCTGACTCCAACGCCAAACCCATGGTGAATATCCCCATCCCCGGCGGAGCAAGCAATGCGCTGGTCGACACCTCAACCATGTACGTTGTCGGCCAGCAGCCACGGGTCATTCAGGGACAAACGCTGTTCGCCGGCAATCTCACCGTAGTCAATCTCGGAAACAACACGGCAGGCAGTCCCGTGCCCATCAGCGACGGCCAGCCCGGCGCGATGAGCCGCATGATCGAGGCCGACGACAACACCTTGTGGATCGGCATGACGGGCTGCACAACGGGCGTCCGCTATGCAACCAACCCAAGCAGCGGCTACGGCTGCCTGACGATGTACAACACCTCCACCAACAAGGTCGTTCTCCTGGAGCCTTACATCGGCGATGCCACGGGCATTGCCGCCGTGACAGGCCTGCATAAGATCTATGCGGCCGAAGGTGGACAGGTGTACATCTATTCCACGACCAATGGCTCTTCCATCGACAACCAATATGTCACGGTGACCGGCACCGCTTACGACGTAGCCTACATGGACGCCGTAACTGACACCGACAACACCGTCTACTGATCCTATGGCCGCCGCTCACGATTCCGATGCGCCGGCGGCCGATGTCCTCGCCATCGCCGCCCATCGTGACGACGTAGAGCAGACCTGCGGTGGCACATTGCTGCGCATGGCGGCGCGTGGTCTGCGCACAGCAATTCTAGATCTCACGCAGGGAGAGGCGGGAACCCGCGGTACCGCCGATGAACGCGCGCATGAAGCCGACGAAGCCGCCCGCATTCTCGGCGTCCGCTGGCGCCATGCGCTCGCCCTGCCCGATGGCGCCATCGCCAACACGCTCGAAAATCGTATCGAAATTGTCCGTGTCCTTCGCCAGCTCCGCCCGCGCGTCGTCATCCTGTCTTACTGGCAGGCGCGTCATCCCGACCATGCCATCGTGGCAACGCTCGGCTATGAAGCATGTTTCCTCTCCGGCCTGAAGAAAATCGATACCGGTCTGAAGCCCCATCGCCCCTTCAAGATCGTCTACGCCAGTCTCTACGCCGACGTGCGCCCCAGCTTCATCGTCGACATCACTCCCTTCATCGAACAGCGCCATCAGGCTCTCATGGCCTATCGCTCGCAATATGCAAATCAGCCCGCGGGCAGCGGCCTCTTTGTTCCGGAAGAAGAAATTCGCGAGCGCACCTTCGCAGAGGCGCGGCACTACGGCCTGCTTGGCGGCGTTCGCTACGGCGAGCCGTTCGTCCAAAAGGAGGTCGGCCTCGTCGACGATCTCACCCTCCTGCCCGTACAATCGCTCTGAGCGAATCCTCATTTACTCGCAAGTTATTTCATCAACATTGAATTGTTTCCGCTGGCGCGGGGCGGCATCATTCTTCCTGATGCCTCTATCCTCGTCGGCCCGAATTTGGAGGTTTGTTGTGCCGCAAAAGTGGGACCCTAGGACCTACGAAAAAAATGCCGCATTCGTGCCTGCCCTGGCTGAGGGTGCACTTGAGTGGCTCGCCCCGCAATCCGGCGAGCGCATTCTCGACCTCGGTTGCGGAGATGGTCAGCTCACGCAGCGCATTGCCGCCACAGGCGCAAGCGTGATAGGCATTGACGCCTCGCCGCAAATGGTAGCCGCGGCGCGCGCACGCGGATTGAATGTCGATCACGGCCCAGCTGAAAAGTTACCCTATCCGGATCATACCTTCGAAGCAGTCTTCTCCAATGCCGTCCTGCATTGGGTCCGTGGCCAGGACGATATGCTTTCGCAGGTGCGGCGCGTGCTCCGTCCCGGCGGCCGCTTCGTCGCCGAAATGGGAGGTCACGGCAATATCGCCGCCATCCGTGTGGCTTTCGCTGCAGTGCTCGCGCACCGCGGGTTTGCCAAACTGGGCGAACGAGACAACTACTATCCCACACAAGAGGCCTACGCACGCCGCCTTGAGCGACACAGCTTTACCGTCAAGCGCATTCTCCTCTTCCCTCGCCCTACCCCGCTGAACGACGGCGGCATGGAAGGTTGGTTGAATACCTTTTATCGCGGGGCGCTCGATGCCCTGCCCGAGGATCTGCGAAAAACCGCGGTGGACGAAACCGTATCGCTGCTGGCGCCGGCCCTGCGCGCTCACGATGGCCGCTGGACCGCGGACTATGTTCGCCTCCGCTTTGAAGCTACCGTTTAGGAAGCTGTGTTTCAGGCTGCCGCCGCAAACCGGGTCCCGAACGCCTCAGTCCGCCGCCAGCAGCTTCGTCCGGAACAGCAGCCCTGCCACCATCCCGCCCACACTCGGAAACACAAGGAAGAGCCACAATTGCCGTATCGCTTGCCCGCCGACAAAGATCGCCGGCCCCAGGCTGCGCGCCGGATTGACGCTGACTCCCGTGATGTAAATGCCGAAAATGTGAATTGCGAGCAGCGTGATGCCGATGGCAAGGCCCGCGAATCCTGCCGGCGCCGCCTTCTGTGTCGAGCCAAGAATGACGACTACGAAGATCAGCGTGGCGACAAATTCAAACAGAATGGCAGACTCAATGTTATAGCCGCCTTGATAACCGGGTCCCCAGCCATCCTGGCCCAGACCATTCGCCGCAAGACTGTATCCTGCCGTGCCCACAGCAATCACCAGTAACACCCACGCCGCAAGGATTGCACCCAGACATTGCGCAACCCAATAGCCGATCATGTCTTTCAAAGACATTCTTCCTGCAACCCAAACCCCGAGGCTTACCGCCGGATTCACGTGCCCACCTGAGATGGGGCCGATCCCGTAAATCGCCGCCACCTGTGCCAGCCCGAATGCAAATGCGATGCCCAGAATGCCAACTTTGTCGCCGGCAATCACCGCCGTTCCAACTCCAAAAAGCACCAGGATGAAGGTGCCCACAAGTTCTGCCAGGTATTTCTTCATGACTCCTCCTTGGTGAACTGCAGATTGTTGTCGAGGGCCCGCGCCAGGAATTCCGGCACACCGGTCGTTCTTCTGACCCGCCATGTCGCATTTCCTGCGCGCACTTTCGCCAGCTTGTTCGGGGGAAACGCAGAAACTGGCTGCGATGATGCGCACGCAGTCTTTCAAAGGTCCAATGGCTGAGTCAAGAAAAAATCCCTCGCGACGAACTCCTTCCAAGCGTTCAATTCCTCCGCCTCTCCCAACCGGCGTAAACCAGCAGCCGCATCCATCCACGGTTGATGGCTTTTTTGTGCTAAGGTTCAAGCGTGAACGCCGGCGCGCAAGAGAAGACTCAATTGAACCGGGAAAAGGCGCGCTCTCTGCCTGGGCTTTCGGTCAAGAACGGGCTCATCCGCCACCCTTTCGATCTCGAATTTGGCGTGCGCACAAGCGGCCTGGTTGCCGGACGCCATCTTGCCTCCGGCCACCATCACGATCGCCACGTAACTGCTTACTACGCCGTCGCCCCCTCGGTATTTCGGGGCATCATTGTCCGCTGGCGCAGGTGCCGCTCCTTCGCGCCCATTGATGCCTACACGTTCGTTGATCTCGGCGCGGGCATGGGTCGCGCCATGCTCCTCGCCTCCGCGTATCCGTTCCGCTCCATCGCCGGCGTCGAACTGCATCCCACCCTCGCCCGCATCGGGCGCACGAATCTCGCTCTCTGGCGTGCGTCAGGGCATCCCCTTGCGTCTCTGCGCATGCACTGCCGCGACGTCGCCGATTTTCCTCTACCCGCCGGCCCGTGCCTCGCCTTCCTCTTCAATCCCTTTACGGCGCCGGTTCTGCGACGCCTGGTGCGCGGCTGGAGCCGCACTCTCGCCAATCGGCCGGGGGAACTCGATATTCTGTATGTCAACAACGAGCAGGAGAGCGTGCTGGCGCGCGAGCCCGGATTCACCAGATTATTCCGTGGGCCCATCCGGCGGTCCCATGCCGATGCTGTCGCGGACCGCACGATCCTTAAACGCCAACCCGGCGCGGAATACGCCGCCACAACCTGGGAGGATTGTTCAATCTACCGCTGGACGGGGAAAGGCTAGGAACAGCCTCAAGCTGCTGGCTCCTGGTTCTAGCTTTTTGCTTTTGGAGTTCGACCCGAAGTTCCGGGTTTTTCTTGCGTACAGGAAATCTGCAGGCTTGAACCTCGGGCCCAGGGATTGGCAGCAACAAGCTAGAAGCTAGGAGTTAGAAGCTAGGAGCTGTTTTCCAACATGCACGAACCGCATCTGATTCTCGGAATTGGCGAATTGCTTTGGGACATGCTGCCGGAGGGCCCAAGGCTCGGTGGCGCGCCGGCGAACTTTGCCGTCATGGCCGGCCGCCTCGGCAATCGTGCTGCCATCTTGAGTCGTCTCGGCCGCGACGAATTGGGCCGCCAGGCCATCGATCGCCTCGATCCCATGCCCGTAGAAACCAGCTATCTTGAAATCGACCCGGCTCACGAAACGGGCCGTGTCACTGTAAGTTTTTCCTCCGGCGAGCCGCACTACATCATCCACGACCCTGCGGCTTGGGATTACATGGACCTCTCCGACGATTGGATCCAATTGGCCGAAAGAGCCGACGCCATCTGCTTCGGTTCCCTCGCGCAACGCAACCAGCATTCGCGCCAAACCATCCAGACGCTGGCCGCGGCAACCTCCGCCTCCTGCATTCGTATCTTCGATGTCAACCTGCGCGCGCCCTTTTACTCATCTGAAATCCTTGAGGAGTCGCTGGAGCTCTCCACCGTTGTCAAGATGAATGACACCGAAGTGCCTCTCGTTCTCGAGTTGCTCGCGATCGACCTGGAGGAGGCTGGCGCGCCCGATCGTCCGCGCCCGGCGAACGAACTCTTGAGGCCCGCTGCGGAGCGCCTGCTCCGGGCCTTCCCGGCATTGCAACTGGTGGCCATCACGCGCGGCAGCCGCGGAAGCCTGCTGGCCACGCGCGACGAGTGGGACGAGCACCCCGGCTTTCCCGTCAAAGTCGCTGATGCTGTCGGCTCCGGGGATGCGTTTACCGCGGCCCTCACTCATTACCTTTTGCGCGGTGCCGGCCTGGCATTGCTCAACGAAGCAGGCAACCGCTGGGGCGGTTGGACGGCCTCTCAATCCGGCGCCATGCCCGCACTCCCCGACACCGTACGCGACGCAATCACCGCCGCAATCGAAAAAACAGCAAACTGACAGATGCAGGCTTGCAGCCAGTGGCTAGTAGTCATTGGCTTCTCATCTTCGCATTCCGGTCTTCAACTTCGGGCTACCGGCTACAAGCTACTAGCCGCCAGTAAGCGTTTTCTGGTTGTCAAACGCCACGTACCCTCTTTACGATGGCGGGGTCATGAAAAAGCCACGTGCGTTTGCTCTATGCTCCATCGCTCTTGTGCTGCCTTTGTGCCTGTTTGCCCAGGCGCCCTCGCTCAGCGTTCAGGTCGATCACCCTACCGCCAAGGTCAATCCCAATTTCTATGGCCTCATGACGGAAGAGATCAACTACTCCTACGACGGCGGCGTCTATGGCGAATTGGTACGCGACCGCACCATCGGCCGTGGCTTCGGTTCGCTCAATCATTGGCCCATGGTGGTCCGCGGCAATGCCCTGGTGAATATCTCCGCCGATGAATCCACAGGGCCCAGCGACGCGCTCACGCGCAGCCTCCGCGTCACCGTGACCAAGGCCGACAAAGACGATCCGGCCGGAGTCGAGAACGATGGCTATTGGGGCATGCCTGTCCAGCCGCACTCCACGTACAGCGGCTCGTTCTACGCGAAATCCGACACACCGGGTCTCGCCATCAACGTCAGTCTGCAAAATGACCAAACCGGAGCGGCTGCGGCCACCGCCACCGTCACCGGGCTCACCAGCGACTGGCATCGCTACACCTACACACTCAAGACTGGCGATGTTCCCGCTTCATCCAATAACCACCTCATCTTGACCATCGCGCAGCCGGCCACCGTGTGGTTCGATCTCGTCTCGCTCTTCCCGCCCACCTACCACGATCGCGCCGACGGCAATCGCTCCGACATCATGGATCTGCTCGCCGCCATGCATCCACACTTCCTGCGCCTGCCCGGCGGCAATTATCTTGAGGGCGAGCGCATCGCCGACCGCTTCGACTGGAAGAAGACCATCGGCCCCTGGACCGACCGCCCCGGCCACATGAGCCCCTGGCGCTATCGCTCTTCCGACGGCATGGGCCTGCTTGAATTCATGGATTGGTGCGAAGACCTGAAGATGGAGCCCCTGCTTGCCGTCTACGCCGGCTACTCGCTCGCGCAGCAGCACGTCGATCCCGGCCCCGCGCTTGAGCCCTACGTACAGGATGCGCTCGATGAAATCGAGTACGTCACCGGCGGCCCGGACACAAAGTGGGGAGCCGAGCGCGTCAAAGACGGACACGCCGCGCCGTTCCCCCTTCACTACATCGAAGTCGGCAACGAGGACGAGTTTGACCGCTCCGGCTCCTACGACGGCCGCTTCGCGCAGTTCTATCACGCCATCAAGCAGCACTATCCCGATCTGCAGATCATCGCGACGGCTCCCGTCAAAAGCGTGACGCCCGACGTGCTCGACGAACACTTCTACATGTCGGCCGAAGAATCTTTTTCCCAGTCGCACCACTACGACTCCACCAGCCGCAGCGGCCCCAAAATCTTTGTCGGCGAGTGGGCCACGCGCGAAGGCGACCCCACGCCCAATCTCGAAGCCGCCCTCGCCGACGCCGCGTGGCTCACGGGCCTCGAGCGCAACAGCGACCTCATCATCATGAATAGCTACGCGCCGCTCTTCGTCAACGTCAATCCCGGCGGCATGCAGTGGGCCACCGACCTCATTGGCTACAACGCGCTCTCGAGCTACGGTTCGCCCAGCTACTGGACGCAGGTGATGTTCTCAACTCACCTCGGCACCGAAGTTGTCAGCTATGACCTCGCCAACACGCCGCCCCGCGTCTATGCTGTCGTCGAGCGCGATGAGGCAACGCACAAGCTCTTCATCAAAGTGGTCAACGCAAACTCAACTGCGCAGCCGCTCGCCATCGACCTTACCGGCGCCAAGAAACTAGCGCCGCAGGCCACGCTCACCACCATGAGCGGCAAATCACCCAACGCCACCAACAGCATCACCAGCCCCAACGCCGTCGTTCCGGTCAAGCGCACAATCTCGGTCTCCGGCCCGAAGTTCACTGAAACCTTTGCGCCGTACTCGGTGAATGTGCTGGTGCTAAGCTACTAGGGCCACTTGTAGCGCCGGTCTCCTGACCGGCTGTAATGCGGGCCTCCAGGCCCGCATGCTTTGCACACGTGCAAAGTCCCAAAATTCAGCAGAGAAACTGTTTTCAAACGCAACTGCCCTGGTGTATAACTCTCTCGCGCGCTGATTCCGATATAAAAGCCAGCCGAAAATCGCCGGAACGCCGCCGCACTTTCCCGTTCAAGGAGTTGATCCCTATGTCGCGACTCGTCTTCGCCGCCTTCGCTGCCCTGCTTGTGTTGCCCGCTGCCACTCGAGCCGCCGACACCCCGACAAAAGAACCACCCAAGACTTGGGTCGACAAAGATACCGGCCATCGCGTCTGGCGGCTCAGCGACGAGCCCAACTCCGGCGGCTTCTACTTTAACGTCAACGGTTACACCCCCGATCAGAAGTCGATGATCTACACCGCGCCCGACGGCATTCATGTGCTCGACATGGCGACGATGAAAACCCGGCTCCTAGTTCCGAATCCACCGCGCCCCGCCAACGCGCCAGCCGGCCCCGGTGGCTTTTTCCGCTACGGTGTGCACGCTCTCGTTGCAGGATTCAAGACCAACAGCGTCTTCTACACGCAAACCGATCCCGCGACTAACGTCACCTCGGTCTACAAGGCCGACGTCGACACCGGCCAGATCCGCAAGCTGATCGACTTGCCCCCGCGCCACATGATCGTGTGCATTAACGCAGACGAAACTCTCGCCGCCGGCACGTTTGACGAAAGCAATCATCCGAATCAGGAATACGGGCAGAATGCGCCGCCGAGGCCGCAATCAGCAGCGCCGACCGCCGGTGGTGGCGACAATCGCGTAGCCAGCGCGGCCCAAGGCCCCCACTACCAACCGATGAACAAGGGCGAAATGATGGAGCGGCGCCTTGCCGCGCACTTGCCGCTCGTGCTCTTCACCATCCGTCTTGAGCCGGGCCCCAACGGCGAGAAACCCGGCGACATCAAGGAACTCCTCCACTCGACCGACTGGGTGAACCACCTGCTCTTTTCGCCCACAGATCCCGAGCTGCTGATGTACTGCCACGAAGGCCCCTGGCAAAAGGTCGACCGCATCTGGATGATCCACACCGACGGCACGCACAACACGATGATTCACAAGCGCACCATGGTGAATGAGATTTTCGGACACGAGTTCTGGGGACTCGACGGCGAGACCATCTGGTACGACTGGCAGTTTCCCAAAGGTGAAGACTTCTTCCTCGCCGGCTACAACTTCAAGACCGGCCAGCGCACCGCATTCCATCTGCAGCGCGATGAATGGGGTATCCACTTCAATCTGACGCGCGATCTCTCTCTCTTCTGCGACGATGGCGGCGATCCCGGCCAGGTTGCCCGCTCCAAAAACGGCGAGTGGATCGAGTTGCTGCATCCCGAGATGCAGAAGGTCGGCGAAGGCGCGCTCAACGATCCCAGCTTCTGGCAGCCCGGCGTCTTCCACTCCGAACACATGGTCAACATGTCGCACCACAACTATCGCGAAGAGCCGAACGTGCGCTTCTCGCCCGACAAGAAGCTCGTCATCTTTACCAGCAACATGTTCGGCCCCAGCTACGTCTTCGGCGTCGAGGTCGAGAAAGCCGTCAATCCGCCTGCCGACGACGTCCAATCTACGCCCGAGCTCGCTGCGCAGTTTAATCCGACAAACCCAACGCCGACGCACTGAAGTGATGAACCAGTTTCTCGCGCTGTTCTTTCTTGTCTGCGCCTCGGCGGTTCCTGCGCAAACCTTCGTCTGCGACAAGAGCCAACCAGGCGCAACGACACTCACGCCCGCTTCCATCTATTCGCAGGCCGCACCCGGATTCGACCTCAACACCGCACCCGAGGTCACGCCCGGCTCGTGTTCCAGCGACAAGCCGTTCTTCTTTTCCATCGCGCTGCCTGAAGGCAGCTATCGCATCTCCGTCACGCTGGGCGGCGCACAGCCGTCCACGACCACGGTGTGGGCTGAAGCGCGCCGGCTCATGCTTGAAAAGATCGCGATCCAGGCCAACGGCTCCGTCAAACGCCAGTTCGACGTCAACGTGCGCGTCCCCTCCATCGCCGGCGATCCCAGCCACACCGTGCACCTCAAGCCGCGCGAGATCGGCAACCTCGACTGGGACAACAAGCTCACGCTCGAGTTCAACGGCGACCATCCCGCTTTCCGTGAGCTTCGCATCGAGCCGGTCCACGAAACCACAATTTATCTTGCGGGCGACTCCACCGTTGTCGATCAGGACGTTGAGCCCTGGGCCGCCTGGGGCCAGATGCTGCCCCGATTCTTCCGGTCCGGCGTGGTCGTCGCCAATCATGCTGAATCCGGCGAAACCATCCGCAGTTTTGTTGGCGAGCAGCGCTTCGCCAAAGTCATGTCGCTCATCCAGCCGAGAGATTACCTCTTCATCCAGTTTGCCCACAACGACCAGAAGCCCAACGCCGTTCCACTCGACGACTACAAGAAACTCCTCGTCGACTACATTGAAAAGACGCGGGCCAAAGGCGCGACACCGGTTCTTGTCACCAGCATGAATCGCCGCACCTTCGATGCGGATGGAAAAATCACCGACTCTCTCGCGGGATATCCTGACGCCATGCGCGCAGTTGCTGCGCAGCAACATGCCGCGCTCATTGACCTGAATACCATGAGCAAGACGCTCTTTGAGGCCATGGGGCCTGAGGGAACCCTGAAGGCCTTCATGCACTATCCCGCCAACAGTTTCCCTAACCAGACTGAAGCCATCAACGACAACACGCACTTTAACAAGTACGGCGCGTACGAGCTCGCGCGTTGCGTCGTCCACGGCATTCGCCGCGATAAGCTTTCGCTGCGCAAGTCCCTCTCCAAAGATGTTCCTGACTTCAATCCCGCCGTGCCCGATCCGGTAGACGACTTCAGCCTGCCGGCAACGCCCATCCCGCCGAAGGCGGAAAACGTCACAAAAATTCCGCAGACCTGACCTGCACCTGCGCCACTTCCACTGCGTTGGCCCGGCCGGCAACCGTGGCATCCACAGTCGGCAGCTTTACGGATACAGCTTCGCCGGTACAATCTCCGGCTCCGCCTCGCCCGCTTGTGCCATCAGTTCTTTGAGTTGATCCCGCAGCCCGTCCGCAATCCCGCGATACTCTTTCCGCCCGACAAGATTCACCAGCTCGGCCGGATCGTTGCGCTGATCATAGATCTGGTACTCGTGATAGTTCGTGCTCGTGGGCTCCTTCGCCGCGCCCGTCGGGTCGGCAATGCAATAGGTCCAATCCTTCGTCCGGATCGCGCGCCCCGTCATCGACTCGCTGATCTGCACCAGCTCGCGGTTCCGCCAGTCAGCCCTCGCCTTGGCATCGTGCACCAGCGGCAGAATGCTCCGCCCCTTCATCGACTGCGGCACAGCCACACCCGCCGCATCCAGCAGCGTGGGCGCCAGGTCCACAATCCCCACGATCTCCTGGAGCTGCCGCGCGCTCTCGAATCCCGGCCCGGAAAAGATCAGCGGCACGCGCAGGCTGCTGTTATGCGTACTCCGCTTGTACTCCTGGTTGCGCGTCATAAAGTGGCAGCCGTGATCGCTCATGAACAGAAAGATCGTATTCTCCGCCAGCCCTTCTTCCTCAAGAATCTTCCGCACCCGGCCCACAGATGCGTCGATCGCCTCGCAGCAGCCGTAGTAGTCCGGCAGTTGTTCGTGCCAGTCTCCGGGCAGTGCAGTCAGATCGGCCGGCACAAATGCATTGATAAATCGCTCCGCCGATCCCTTCGGTCCAACCATGCGATGCAGATCGTTCTGCTGGTGCGGCTCCAGTTGCGAAATCATCAGCAGAAACGGCTTCTCTTGCTTTTGCCGCAAAAACTTCTCCACGCGATCCGTGATGAAGTCCACGCGGTACTCGTCCTTGAAGTCGATCGGATTCCCCTCGCGGTCCCAGATCGTCCCGTCGTACGGATGTGTCGTGTGCTCCAGCTCGTTTGAAGCCTCCCAGAAATCCAGAAAGCCGCCGCGATGCTCCGGTCTCACCGCCCCGGGCCCTCCGCCCAGCAACGCCGACCCTGGGGCCATGTGCCACTTGCCGATGTAGTTCGCCGTATATCCCGCCTTGCGCAACTCCGTGGCGATCGTCGGTAAATCCTCGCGGAGCCCAAGCCCGTTGTGCCAGACGCCGGTCTCGGTCGCATAGCATCCTGTAATCAGCACCGATCGCGAAGGCGCGCAGACCGGCTGATTTGTTACCGCGTGCGTGAAATTCGTTCCGCCCGCGGCCAGCGCATCCAGGTTCGGCGTGTGCGTGGAGCTGTTGAGCCCATTCGCGCCCACAAAATCCCAGCGAAACTGATCCGAGTGATAAATAACTATATTCGGCCGCCGCTTCTTACCCGCAGCCTCTGCTTCCGCATCCGCGCCCGCTCCCGCTTGCGGCAACGCCGCCGCCACACTCGCCTGCGCCGCGGCCGCCGCCGTCCCCAATAGAAAATTCCGTCTGTTCACTTTGCTCATCAACTGCTCCGCACTCCAAATATAAACTCCGCAAAATGCCTTTTGAGACTGCCGTCCCGCTCAAGTAAAGTAAGTGCATCGTGATTATCGATCTTGCCAGGCGCGCGCACGATCACAACTGGGAGATGGATCCCATTACGCGCTCCCTGCTCGATACCGATTTCTACAAGCTCCTCATGCTCCAGTTCATCTGGAAGAACTTTCCCCACACCCGCGCCACCTTTACCCTCATCAATCGCACCCCCTCGGTCCGCCTGGGTGAAATTGTCAGCCTGCCTCAGTTACGCGAACAACTTGAAGCAACACTTAAGCTTCGATTCCGCAAATCCGAACTCGTCTGGCTCGCCGGCAACAGCTTCTTCGGCCGCCGCGGCATCTTCGAGCCGGCGTTCCTTGACTGGCTTGAGCACGGCTTCCAGCTCTCCGATTACGAGCTCTCCATCAAAGAGGGTCAAATCCAGCTTCGCTTCGACGGGCTTTGGTCGGGAACGTCGATGTGGGAGATCTATGCGCTCGCGCAAATCGGCGAGCTGAAAACCCGAGCCGCGCTCAAGCATCTCAGCGAGCTCGAACTCGACATTGTCTACGCCCGCGCCAAAACCCGCCTCTGGGAAAAAATGGAGCGACTGCGCGGTGTGCCCGATCTCAGCATCAGCGACTTCGGCACCCGCCGCCGGCACAGTTTCCTCTGGCACGAATACGTCGTGAACGCCATGCGTGTCACGCTCGGCCCGAGCTTCTCCGGCACTTCCAACGCTTACCTCGCCTACAAGCACGACCTCGAAGCCATCGGCACCAATGGCCACGAACTGCCCATGGCCATGGCGGCGCTGGCTCGCGATGAGAACGAACTGCGGAATGCACAATACCGGCTCCTCGAGCTTTGGCAGCAGAGTTACCAGGGTGAGCTGCTCATTCTCCTGCCCGACACCTTTGGGACCACGCAATTCCTCCGCAACGCGCCCGACTGGGTGGCCAACTGGACCGGCCAGCGCATTGACAGCAAGGACGCGTACATTGCGGGCGACGAATACATTGCGTGGCTCCAGAAGCACGGCCGCGATCCGCGCCAGAAGCGCCTCATCGCCAGCGATGCGCTCGATGTTGAACAGATCCTCAGCCTTCACGCCTACTTTGCCGGATCCATTCGCAATGGCGCCACGCCCGACGATTTCCGCTCGGCTGCAGACTTTCACGATCCCGCCCGCTGGGTTCCCGAACGCCGCGTTCGTTTCAGCGCCGGCTGGGGCACTCTGCTCACCAATGACTTCCGCAATTGCAATCCGCAAGGCAACGACGGATTCAATCCCGTCGGCCTGGTCTGCAAACTCACTCAGGTCGAAGGCCGGCCCGCCGTCAAACTCTCTGACAATTACTCCAAGGCGATGGGCGATCCCGAAGAAGCCGAGCGCTATCGCCGCATCTTCGGCGTCGCCGGTGTGGCCGACGCACCCGTCCTCACATAAATTTATGTCCGCGGGTTTGTATGCTTTGCAACTTCGCCAGGAATTAACCCTGCGCAACCGCGCCTATGCCCGCGGACATGCTCACGTTGAAAGCTACGGCAGTGATCCGGTCATCGTGTACGCCCCCGATGGCGACCACCACGGCAACTTCTTCGATCCCGCCTACGCCGCAATCACCCGAGACCCTGATTGGATGTGCCGCTTCGACAAGGTCCACGCACAAGCAGCGCGCTCGCTCCCCAAACCGCAGCTCGATCCCCATCGCCGCTGGCGCGAGCTCGATTCCTCCATGAGCTCCGATGCCTTGCTCATGAACATCTTCTGCACACCCGGCGCGGCCGAATCCGCAGCGGTGCGCAACATGCTTGGCGTGGAAGACGTCGTCCCACCGCTCTTCGGCTGGAAGGCCCGCGTGCCGCTCGCCAACGGTCGCTTCGACCGTACGGAAGTGGATATGCGCTTCGGTTCCCTGCTCGTCGAGGCAAAGCTGACTGAAGTTGGATTCCAGGCCCGCATTGCGGCAATCGTCGAAGCCTACCGTGACTTCGAAGAGGTCTTTGACCGCGATCAACTGCCCCGCGTTGAAATCCCCACCTCGCGCTGGCTGCGCGCCAGCGAATTCCCTGAGAACGAATCGCAGGAATTCGAAAGCGTTCTCGCCGATCCCGAACTTTTCTCTCCCGTCGACACCAGCTTTCGCCCATCCGGCGAAGAGGGCTACGCGAGCTACCAGCTCATCCGCAGCGTCCTGGCCGCGCATGCTTCAAATAGCAGCTTCTGCGTCATTCACGATGAGCGCCGTCCCGACCTGCGCGCAGAGTGGTTTCAGATCATGTCTGCAGTCAAAAGCGCGGAGATGCGCACGCGTCTGAAGGTCCTCACCTGGCAGGAACTCGCAGCGATCCTTCCCGCTCATCTTCAGGATTTTCTCGATCTGAAATACGGAATCGTGGCGCCAGGCAAAACGCCCTCACCGATCGAAGGCGTAACCGACATTGCTGACTTATGAGATCGGTTGCCCCATCATTTCGCGCAGTCCCTTCGCGCGAAGGGTGGGAGCGAATCGCGAACGCCTTGAGAACGAAACCTATAACCCCAGAATCTTCCGATTCTTCTCCGCATCCGCCTTTCCCCCCGCAAAATCATCAAACGCCTTGTCTGTCACGCGAATGATGTGCTCCCGCACAAACACTGCTCCCTCCGCCGCGCCCTGCTCCGGATGCTTGATGCAACACTCCCACTCCACCACGGCCCAGCCCGGATAGTCATACTGCGCCATCTTGCTGAATGCCTGCGTGAAATCAACCTGCCCATCGCCCAGCGAGCGAAAGCGCCCCGGCCGGTCGATCCAATCCTGATAGCCGCCATACACGCCGACCCGTCCGCTCGACCGAAACTCCGCATCCTTCACATGAAACGCGCGCACCCGCTCGTGATAGAGATCGAGAAAAGCGAGGTAATCCAACTGCTGCAAAACCATGTGGCTCGGATCGTAAAGAATATTCGCGCGCTTATGATCGCCAACTGCAGCCAGAAACCGCTCAAACGTCGCGCCGTCGTGCAAATCCTCGCCGGGATGCAGCTCAAAACACACATCCACTCCCGCCTCGTCAAACGCATTCAGAATCGGCGTCCACCGCCTCGCCAGTTCCTTGAATGCCTCATCGATCAATCCCGCCGGCCGTTGCGGCCACGGATAAAAAAACGGCCATGCCAGCGCACCGCTGAACGTTGCATGCGCGGTCAGCCCCAGGTTCCGGCTCGCCTTCGCCGCCCATTGCAACTGCTGCACTGCCCAGGCAGCCTTTGCCTTCGCGTCCCCGGCCAAATTCGGCGGAGCAAACGCATCGAGCAGAGTATCGAACGCCCGATGGCTCGCAACGAGCTGGCCCTGAAGATGCGTCGAGAGCTCGGTAATCGCCGGCCCGTGCCGCGCCGCGATTCCCTTCACTTCGTCACAATATGCTTTGCTCTCCGCGGCGCGCTCCAGATCGAACAGCCGCCCATCCCAGCTCGGAATTTGGATCCCGACGTACCCGTGCCCGGCCGCCCAACCCGCCATGCCGTCAAGCGTGTTAAACGGCGCCGCATCTCCAGCAAATTGCGCCAGAAAAATCCCCGGACCTTTGATCGTCTTCATCGTGACTCTCCGTACTAGAACGCCTTCATCTAATGACCACTGACTTCTCGCAGTCGACCGGTCGAGCCCTGCTTCGCGCTTTGCGCTCGAACGCCCAAGCTAGAAGTTAGGAGCGAGCAGCTAGAAGTTTGCTTTTCAAAACTCCAGCCATCCCTGTGTTAGATTGCTCTCAATCACGCGCTCAATGAACCGCATGCCACGCACCCCCGCCTCAATGCCGGGCAGCGTGGCCGGCAGCGGATTCTTGTTCCCCTGCTTCCACGCGACAAGCGCATCGGCAAACTCGCGATAGAGCACCGCAAAAGCCTCCAGGTATCCTTCGGGATGCCCGGCGGGGACTCGCGCCACCGCCTTCGCGTCCTCGCCCAAATATCCAGAGGCAGCGTGATGAATCTCCTCCGGCTTGTCTAGCCACTTCACAATCAGCCGGTTCGGATCCTGCTGCCGCCACTCGAGCGATCCCTTTTCGCAAAAGATGCGCAAAAACAATTCGTTCCTTTCGCCCGCGGCCACCTGCGAACACGCGAGCGTCCCCGCCGCGCCATTGTTCATCCGCACAAATGCGTTGCAATCATCGTCAAGTCTGCGCCCCGCAACCACCGTCCGCAGCGTGGCATTGATGCTCGTCACCTGCAATCCGCTGATGTATTCGAGCAGATGGAAAGCGTGCGTCCCGATATCGCCGATCGCGCCGCCTGCACCACTTCGCGCCGGATCGGTCCGCCACTCCGCCTGCTTGTGCCCAGTCATCTCCAGCGGGCCACTCAGCCATCCCTGAAAATACTCCACGGCCACCTTGCGAATCTTCCCCAGCCTCCCCGCCGCGCACATCGCCCGAGCCTCACGCACCATCTGGTAACCCGCGTAGGTGTGCGTCAACCCATAAGGTAGCCCCAACTTCACAATTACAGCCTGGAGCTTCAGCGCTTCTTCATAGCTCGCCGTGGCCGGCTTGTCGCTCATCACGGGAATGCCTGCCTCCAGCGCGGCCAGCGCCACCGGCAGGTGCAGGTGGTTCGGCGTCACAATCGCCACAAAGTCGATGCCATCGTCCCGCTTGCGCTCCGCCTCGATCATCTGCTTGTAGTCCGCGTACGCCCGCGCCGGATCGACGCGATAGCTCGCGCCCGCCTCGCGCGACCGCTCCGCCGACTGCGAAAACGCGCCCGCGACCAGCTCGATCCGTCCATCCAGCTCCGCCGCAATGCGATGCACCGGCCCGATAAACGCTCCCGGCCCACCCCCCACCATGCCCATCCGCAACTTGCTCCCTTCCGCCATCGCTTCCCTTTCTCTCAGTTTTTCTATTCCCCATTCCC
>OKRB01000035.1:22875-27622 GCA_900290245.1 Candidatus Sulfuritelmatomonas gaucii
ATTCCCCATTCCCTATTCCCTAATCCCTGGTCCCTGCCTTTCAACAGTTCACCCCGCTCGCCAGGTACCCGCCGTCCACGGCAAGCACTTCGCCCGTAACGAACGCTGCCGCCCGCGACGCCAGAAAAATCGCCGGCCCCACAATCTCGCGCGGCTCGCCAAACCGGTGCATCGGCGTGCGCATCAGGATCTCTTCTCCGCGCGGCGTCCCAATCACCAGCGGTTTGCTCATCTCACTCGGAAAAACCCCCGGCGCAATCGCATTCACAATCACACCCAATTCAGCCAGCTCCACCGCCAGAGTCTTGGTTAGCGAAGCCACAGCGCTTTTGCTGGCTGCATACGGAGCCACCCGATAGAACCCGCGAAACGCCGTCACCGAAACAATATTGATGATCCGCCCATATCCCGCCTTCGCCATCGTGCGGCCGAAAATCTGGCACGTTCGCATGGTCCCGGTCAGGTTCGTCTCCACAATCTTCAACCAGTCCGCCTCATCAAACTCCAGCGTAGCCACTTTTTTGGTTATGCCTGCTCCGTTTACCAGGATGTCGACCTTGCCGAACTTCTCGATCACTGCATCGTGCAGCCGCTCCAGCGAAGCCCGGTTCATGACATCGCTCGCGATGCGCAGCGTGCCCCGGCCCAACGCCTCAATCTCTTTGGCCACGGCATCCACCTGCGCCTGTCGCCGGGAGCTGGCCACAACATCCGCGCCCGCTCCAGCGTACCCGAGCGCAATTTCGCGGCCCAGTCCGCTTGTCCCGCCAATCACCACTGCGACCCGCCCGCTCAAATCAAAAAGCTCCAGCCCCTTCAAACCATCCTCCTGATCATGGAACACACATAGCCTAAATGATCCGTCGCGGGCCGGGCACGGTGCGCTACATTATTCATTGACCATGAAAACGCTCCCGATTCCTGACTCCAAGCGCCGCTGGGATTGCCTGAGTCTGGGCGAAGTGATGCTGCGGCTCGATCCCGGCGAAGGCCGCATCCACACCGCGCGCCAGTTCCAGGTGTGGGAGGGCGGCGGTGAATACAATGTCGCCCGCGGCCTGCGCCGCTGTTTCGGACTGCGCACCACCATCGCCACGGCGCTCGCCGACAACCCCGTCGGCCGCCTCGTTGAAGACTTCATCCTCCAGGGCGGCGTCGATCCTTCGCTCATCCGCTGGGTCCCCTACGACGGCGTGGGCCGCAGCGTGCGCAACGGCCTCAACTTCACTGAGCGCGGATTCGGCGTGCGCGCCGCCGTCGGTTGCTCCGACCGCGGCCACACCGCCATCAGCCAGGTCAAATCCGGCGATTTCGATTGGGAATCCATCTTCGGCCCTGGCAACGGCTCTCGCTGGCTTCATACAGGCGGAATCTTCGCCGCGCTCTCCGCCTCCACCGCTGAAGTTGCCGTCGAAGCCATGGACGCCGCGCGCAAATACTCCACGCCCATCTCCTACGACCTCAACTATCGCGACTCGCTCTGGAAATCCATCGGCGGCAAAACCAAGGCGCAGGAAGTCAACCGCGAACTTGTGCGCAAGGTCGATGTTCTGCTCGGCAACGAAGAAGATTTTTCCGCCATGCTCGGCATCGCGATCAGGGGCGTCGGCGAAGATTTCGCCGAGTTGCCCATCGCCGGCTACGAGGAGATGCTGCGTGAAGTGGCCACGGCATATCCCAATCTCAGGCTCGTCGCCAGCACCTTGCGCACTGCGCAATCTGCCAGCCGCAACGCCTGGGGCGCCATTGCGCTGTACGAAGACAAAATCGTCCACGTCCCCCAGCGCGAAATCGACATCTTTGACCGCGTGGGCGGCGGCGACAGCTTCGCCTCAGGCCTCATCTACGGCCTGCTCGCCGGCAAAGGCATTGAATGGGCGGTGAAGTGCGGCGTGGCCCACGGCGCGCTCGCCATGACCACCCCCGGCGACACCAGCATGGCCACGCTCGCTGAAGTCGAGCGCATCATGAAAGGAGGCTCCGCGCGCATCGCGCGCTGAGTGCAATAGGGGAAATCCCCAAACGCGATTTGGACGTTGTGAAAGGGCACGGCTGGTAGGTCGGGGTTTTAACCCCGACATTCGCCGCCCGCAGAATGAGTTCTTGAAGGGTACGGGCTTTAGCCCGTACGAGAATTGAGCAACTGGAACGCGGGGCTTTAGCCCTGAGGAACAAGCAGATGTCCGAAACCACCCAGCAAATCATCGAACGCGTCGGACTCATTCCCGTCCTGCGCGCAAAAAGCGTTGCCCAGGGCCGCGCTGTCGTTGACGCCATGATCGCCGGCGGCGTCACCATCGTCGAAGTCACCATGACCGTCCCCGGAGCTATTGACCTCCTCAAGGAACTCCGAAACGAGTACAGTCCGAAGGACCTACTGCTCGGCTCGGGCACCGTCACCACCGGAGACCAGGCCCAGGCCACCATCGACGCCGGCGCGGAGTTCGTCGTCAGCCCCAGCTTGCATCCAGAGGTGATACACAAAACCAAATCCAATAAAAAAATCTCCTGCCCCGGCGCGCTCACTCCCACTGAGGCCATCACCGCGTGGAATGCGGGCGCCGACTACGTCAAAATCTTTCCCTGCTCGGCAGTCGGCGGCGCAAGCTATTTGAAATCGCTGCTCGCTCCGTTTCCCCAACTCAAAATCATTCCCACCGGCGGCGTCACCTTGCAAACTGCCGAAGGCTTCATCAAAGCTGGCGCCCGCGCTCTGGGCGTGGGCAGCGACCTCGTCAATCTCGCCGCTATCGATTCGGGACACCCCGAAACCATCACCGAAACCGCCCGCGCGTACTTGAAAGTGATCGCGGATGCGCGCAAAAGCTGATGCGCCCATCAAAATGCCGACTCACTCAGACCCATTTCGCCTCGACGGCCGCATCACCCTCGTCACCGGCGGCGCCAGCGGCATCGGCGAAGCCACCGCCAAAGAACTCGCTCGCGCTGGCGCGCAGGTCTGGATCGGCGACATCAACATCGCCGCCGCCCAGACTCTTGCCGCCTTGCTCCCCAACGCCGAGGCTCTGTATTTCGACGTCACCAACCCCGATTCCATCGCCAAAGCCGTCGCCCAAATCTCTCAACTCGACATTCTCGTCAACAATGCAGGCATCGGCCACGTCGGCTCCATCGAAGCCACCGAGCCCGGAGATTTCGACCGGCTCATGAACGTCAACGTTCGCTCGGTCTACCTCGTCACTCGCGCATTTCTGCCCCTGCTGCTTGCCGCGCATGAGCGCCACGCGGCAGTCGGCGCCATTGTCAACGTCGCCTCCGTCTCCGGCCTCGTCGGCATCAAGCAGCGCTTCGCCTACTGCACCACCAAGGGCGCCATCGTAGCCATGACGCGCCAACTCGCCGTCGAATACCCAAAGACGCTGCGTGTCAACGCCGTTTGTCCCGGCACGGTGCAAACGCCATTTGTCGAGGGCTATCTCGAGAAGTTTCACAAGCACAACAAGGAGGAGATGCGCGCAGAACTTCGCGCGCGGCAGCCCGTAGGGCGCCTGGGCCAGCCCGAAGAAGTTGCCTCCGCCATTCGTTATCTCGCTTCAGACGAGGCCGCATTTGTCACCGGCACCCTGCTCACCATCGACGGCGGCTGGACGGCCGCCTGACCCCGCGCATCGCGCCAATCTCCCAATCGGAGGTGATTTATGAAGCTTGTTTCCTTTTCCCTTGCCAACAATTCTCCGCGTCCCGGAGCGCTCATTGAAGATGCCGGCCTCGTCGTCGATCTCGTCGCTGCCGGCTATTCCGAAAGCCTCGCCGCCATCTCCGCCGGCATCTCTTCAATCGACAAGCCCGGCGCTTATCCCGCCTACAAGCTAAGCGATATCCGACTGCACGCGCCGCTCGCCAATCCACCGCGCATCTTTGCCATCGGACTGAATTACCGCGACCACGCCGCCGAATCGAAGATGGCGCTGCCTTCCGTCCCCGTTGTCTTCTTCAAAATGCCCACGGCGATCATCGGTCCCGGCGACGCCATCGTGCTGCCGAAGAATTCATCCGAGCCCGACTACGAAGCCGAGCTGGCCTTCGTCGTCGGCAAAGGCGGCTTTCGCATCCCCGCATCAGAATGGCGCGACCACGTCTACGGCTACACCATCATTAACGACGTCAGCGCACGCGATGTGCAGCGCGCCACATCGCAGTGGTCTCTCGCAAAGAGCTTTCCGACCTTTTGTCCCATGGGACCGGCTATCGTGCCCGCCAGCCAGATCGATGACCCGCACCAACTCGACATCAGCCTCAGCATCAACGGCGAACTCCTGCAGAGCTCGAACACGCGCGAACTTATCTTCAAGGTGCCCGACCTGGTCGAGTACATCTCGTCGATCACACCCTTGCTACCCGGCGACATCGTCTCCACTGGTACGCCCGCTGGCGTCGGCATGGGCCGCAAGCCGCAACGCTGGCTCCGCCCCGGCGACACTGTAACCGTCTCGCTCAAAGGCCTCGGCTCACTCGTCAATCCCGTCGTCGCCGAATAAACTCGAACCGCCGCGACGATCTTTTCCGCGCCCGCAAACAGAAAGGGCCCCAGTCGGGGCCTTATCGCTGACTCGCTGACTTGCTAACTCGCAGACTCGCTGCCTCACGCCCCCGCTTCGCCCGTCTTAGGCTCCGCGACCAGCCACGCATAGAGCATGACACCGACATAGCAGACCACCGGAATCGCGTACGCTGCCTGTACCCCGCTCACATCCCGCAGCACTCCCATCACTTTCGTCAACGCCCA
>OKRB01000035.1:27632-37352 GCA_900290245.1 Candidatus Sulfuritelmatomonas gaucii
CTTCAGCCCCATGGCAAAGATCGTCGGAAACATGATCGACATGAAATAACTTGTGATCAGAACGCAAACCACGCCTACCCAGTTCAACTCCAGCACTCCCACCAGGCCTAGCGCCACATTCACAATTGCATAAGCTGCCAGCATCGTCCTTGCATGGAAGTGCTTCATCAGCCAGGCTGAGCTGAACCGCCCCACCGCAAACGCCGCCAGCGTCCCCGTCAGCATGTAGCCCGCAGCCTTATCGTGCAATCCAGTCGCGGCCCGCACGTAGAGAATGAAATAACTCCAGGTGCCCACCTGTGCGCCCACGTAAAGAAACTGCGCCAGCACGGCGCCGACAAAGTGCCGCTGGAACAACCGCACGTGCATCTCGCCAGTCGGCGCGCTCTCTGAAGTATCTTCGCTGCTCATGTCGGGGAATTTTGTGAGCAGAATCATGAGCGCCCAAAGCAACGCCACCGAGCCCAGAACAAGATACGTCGGAACTACGCGAAGCGTTTCCCCGTTCAAATAGGCCTGGAACGATCCAGCAGCTTGCTTCGCTGCCACTTGACCGGTCGTCAATTCCACCCCGGAAAAAATGAACACCGTTCCCACCAGGCCCGCCGTGATCGACCCCAGTGGGTTGAAGGCCTGCGAGAAATTCAGCCGCCGCTCGCTCGAGCCCGATGACCCCAGTTGTGCGATAAATGAATTGGCGCCCGTTTCCAGGAACGACAATCCGCTCCCGATCACGAACTGCGCAGCGACGAAATACCTGTACACTTCTGCGTGAGCCGCAGGCAAGAACAGCCAGCATCCCGTTCCCATCAGGATGAGCCCGGTCATGAGGCCGGCCTTGTATCCAAAGCGCCGCATGATCTGCCCGGCGGGAATGGCCCATAGGAAATAGCCGAAAAAAATCCCCAACTGCAGTTCGGCCGCACCCGAAGCGCTCACCCCAAACGACTTCATAAACTGACGGATCAGAATGTCCGTCAGGTTATTAGGGATCGCCCAGAGAAAAAAGAGCGGCGTAACGACCAGAAACGGTAGCAGCCGGCCCGCGGGTATCAGCGGCGCATGAATGTCTTCGTTGTTCTCGGATGACGAGTTTCCTCGCTTGACCGGCCCGACAGAAATACTCAAGATGAAATCCTTTCTCCTCGAACGCGCGCCGCAAATGCGGTTCCAAGATTGCTGTCTTCCGGAGCCACTTCACTCAAGTCGACGCGACCAACAGGGAGCGGCGACCCTGAAGAGACTCAAAATGGCGATAACGATCTTGGAACCGCCGTAAAAGCGCCGTCGCCTGAAAACGTCGCGGTCCTTCTACTGCCCTGCCGATCCGCGTTGAAAAGGCTTTCCCTTTTCTACCGAATCCAACCGGCTGCTGGCAAATCAGCCACATTAACGTTAACGATCCAGCCGCTCCGGAGGCTCCTCCCATCCCATCAGTCGGCACGCGAGCCTATAATCCCTGCGTAAGGCGGCGCTGCCTCCTGTCAAACTCGCTGGAAGTGCGCCGGTCAGCACGATGCCTCTGCCCACCGCCGTTTCGATCGAACACGCCCGGCACTTTTATGCGGAAGAACTGTGCCGCGCCAACCGCATCACTTCCCCCGCCATCTGCTCTGCATTTGCCACCGTGCCTCGCGAGCGTTTCGTCGGTCCCGGCCCATGGATCATACAAACCGGCGGCAGTTCCTGGTTCACTGAGGATGGCGATCCGCGCCGCCTCTATCGCGATGCGCTCATCGTCCTCGACGAATCCAAGCATCTCAACAACGGCCAGCCAAGCCTCTGGGCCATCCATCTCGACATGCTCGCAGTGCGCCCAGGCGACCAGGTTCTCCATCTCGGTTGCGGCACAGGCTATTACAGCGCGATCCTCGCCGAGCTTACGGGCCCTGCCGGCAAGGTCACCGCCGTCGAAATCGACGAAGGCCTGGCAGCCCGTGCGCGCGTTGCGCTTGAGCCGTGGCCGCATGTCACCGTGATCCACGCCGATGGCTCGCGTGGTCCGTTCGATCCGGCCGACGTCATCGTCGTCAGCGCCGGAGCAACTCATCCGCTTCCCGCCTGGCTCGCCGCGCTCAAGCCGGAAGGCAAGCTGCTTTTCCCGCTCACTTCCACGCGAGGGCCCGGCGCCATGGCCTACCTCACCCGCAAAAGTGCCGGCAACTTCGCGGCCATGATCCGTGGTTCCGTTTTCTTTGTCGATTTCGCGGGCGCGCGCGACCCGGAAGTGAGCAGCGAACTTGCCCACGCCCTCAAACGGGACGAAGGCGCCAGCGTCCGCTCACTCCGCTGCGATCCGCATCAGCCGGACGAATCCTGCTGGCTGCATGGCAACGGCTGGTGCTTTTCGCGACGGCCATCAATCAACGCGCAGAGCGAATAGTTCGCCTCACATCGGGGTGCCCCATCCTAAACGCGCGTTTTGAGTTTAGGGTTGGGTAGCGCATCACAGCACCCTCGCTAGCCACTTCCCCGTGTGCGAGTGCAGATTGCTCGCAATCTCTTCCGGCGGGCCCTCGGCCACAATCAACCCGCCGCCTTCGCCGCCCTCCGGCCCCAGGTCAATCACCCAATCCGCGCTCTTGATCACGTCCAGGTTGTGCTCAATCACAATCAGCGATCCGCCGCCGTCAATCAATTTGCGAAACGCGGTCAGCAGCTTCGACACATCGTCAAAGTGCAGTCCAGTTGTCGGCTCGTCGAGAATATAGAGCACGCGGCTTGCCTGCGATGGCTTGGCCGTGGCATTCACCGCGCGCACAGCCGCTAGGTGCGCCGCCAGCTTCACCCGCTGCGCTTCGCCTCCTGAGAGTGTCGTAGCCGACTGACCCAGCCGCAAATACCCAAGCCCAATCTCGTCCAGCACCGCCAGCTTCTCGAGTAGCTTCGTTTGCCCGGCAAAAAAGCGCAGCGCCTCCTTCACCGTCATCTGCAGCACATCGTGAATGCTCTTACCTTTGTAATGAACGTCCAGAATCTTCGCCTGGTAGCGCGTGCCGTTGCAGTCTTCGCACGGCAATTCAATATCGGCCAGGAACTGCATCTCCACCGTCACCGTGCCGTCGCCCTCGCAGGTGTTGCACCGGCCGCCCGGCACGTTAAACGAAAAATGCCCTGGTGTGAGCGAGAGCCGCTTGGCATCAGGCTGCGCAGCAAACAGCTCGCGAACAAGGTCGAATCCCTTGATGTAGGTGATCGGGTTCGAGCGCGGCGTGCGGCCAATCGGCGTCTGGTCCACCAACACCACGTCGTTCAGCCGCTCCACCCCGCTCAACGCAGTGAACACGCCGGAAGGATCGCCGCCGTCTGTCTGTCCTAGCGCGCGCGCCACTGCGCGATACAGCACCTGGTGCACCAGCGTCGACTTGCCCGATCCCGAAACTCCCGTCACAGCGACCAGCATTCCCAGCGGAATTGTCACGTCCAGACCGTGCAGATTATTTGCCCGCGCCCCACGCAGCACCAGCTTCTCGCGGCCCGGCGCGCGCCGCCGCGTGGGCACTGGAATCGAAATCTTTCCGCTCAGATAACGTCCTGTAAGCGAATTGGCATTCGCTTCGACCTCCGCAACCACACCCTCGGCAAGCAGTTTGCCGCCGAACTCGCCGGCGCCCGGCCCCAGGTCCAGCAGATGATCGGCGGCGCGCAGAATGTCGGCGTCGTGCTCCACCACCAGGATCGTATTCCCCAGGTCGCGCAGCTCCTTGAGAATGGCGATCAGCCGCGCCGTGTCGCGCGTATGCAGTCCGATCGATGGCTCATCCAGCACGTAGAGCGAGCCCACCAGCCGCGACCCAAGCGATGATGCCAGTTGAATGCGCTGCGCCTCGCCGCCCGAAAGCGTTGAAGCCAGCCGATCAAGCGTTAGGTATTCGAGTCCGACCGCTACCAGAAATCCCAGCCGCTGCCGAACTTCAGTCAAAATCGGCCCGGCTATCTCCTCTTGCATCGGCGAAAGCTCAAGCGTGTCAAAAAACTCCTTCGCCTGCGCAACCGTCAATGCTGTCGCCTCGCAGATATTCTTCTCGCCGGTTTTCGCGTCTCCCAGGCGGACCGCTCTGGCCTCGGCCCTCAGCCGCTGCCCGTGGCAATCCGGGCATTCTGCGTAGCCGCGATACTTGCTCAACATCACCCGCACATGCAGCTTGTACTTCTTGCGTTCCATCTGCGCAAAAAAGCCGTACACGCCGGCAAACCCGTCTTTGCCTCGCAGCACGGTCTCGCGCGCCGCCGCGGTCATCTCCCTCCACGGCACGTCCAGCGGCACGGCCAGTTCCGCTGCGCGTTTGCGCAGCTCGGTAAACCATGGCCGGTACTTGGGCCGGTTCCACGGATCAATCGCGCCGCCAACCAGGTTCAAACTCTGGTCCGGAATCACCAGGCCCAGGTCGAAGTCCACAGTGTTGCCGAATCCCTGGCAGCGCGGGCACGCGCCGAATGGATTGTTGAAGCTGAACAGCCGCGGCTCCGGCTCGCGTCCCGGCCGATGGCAATTCGTGCACTCATACGCTCCGGAAAACCGCAGCCGCCGCCGCTCCGCCGTCTCCTCACGCGGGGCTTCTTCAAACATCACCTCGCCCGCCTCGCGGTACGCGACCTCCACCGCATCCACAATGCGCGCGCGGCTCTCTGCGCTCACCACAATCCGGTCCAGCAAAACAAAGATCGGCGCCGTAAAATCCAGCTCAAGCAGCGACTCGGGTGTGGAGAACTCGAAGATCTTTCCTTGTTGCCACAACCGGTTGAATCCGCTGCCCCGCAACTCACTCAGTCGTCCCTTCAGTGTGTCAATGTGCAGAGCCGCAGCAGTCATTGCCAAAGCTTTGGTCTTTGCAGCCGCTTTCGCTCCCCGGTTTTTCGAACTCGCCACCAACACAGCGGGCTCTGCAACTGCCGCCACCCCGCTCATCACGGGAAACAACACGTTCAGCCGCGTTCCCTCGCCCAATGCGAGAACTGTCTCGGCCACTTCATCCACCGAATCGCGCTTCACCAGCCCGTCGCAATAGACGCAGTGCACCATTCCGCAGCGCGCGTACAGCAGCCGCAGGTAGTCGTAGATCTCGGTTGCCGTAGCCACCGTCGATCGCGGATTGCGAGTGGTGTTTTTCTGCTTGATGGCAATCGCCGGCGCCAGCCCGTCGATCTCGTCCGCATCGGGTTTCTCAATTCGCTCAAGAAACTGCCGCGCATACGCCGAAAGCGACTCCACATACCGCCGCTGTCCCTCGGCATAAATGGTGTCGAAGGCCAGGGAACTCTTGCCCGAGCCCGATACGCCGCTGATCACCGTCAGCTTGCCGTGGGGAATCTCGCAAGAGAGATTTTTCAAGTTGTGTGTCCGCGCATTGCGGATGACGATGGCGTCGTTCAACGGGAAGGCACCGAAAGACTTCTTGGGCAGCCCCACAGCGCTCTTCACGAGCGCTGAGGTGCAGCCCTCCATCTTTCATTATAAGGCGCGACTCCGCGCTCTTGCCTTCCGGATGCTCATCGCCGTCTCGGGACGAGCTGGCTTGAAAGATTGCCGGCCGCGCGCACGCGGCACACTTAGACCCCGCAGAATCTCCCCGCAAAGATGCGGTTTCGCTGCATAGATTGCCTGGCGCCAAAGTGAGAAGAGTTATGCTGCTAATGCCGCCCCGGGCACGTAAACATATTCCATTTCCATCAAGTCGTCTTCGACCGGGCGATCTAGTATATTGGCCAAAGCCAGAAGAGCCGGCGAGGCACACGCCGGGCACCGTTCTGCGCAGTTGCCGATGCTGTTGCAATTCGGACAAAGATAAGCCGACGCCAGGGGGATATGCTGCATGGTGACGAATCTCATAGTTTCACCTGAACAGTAGTAGCGTTTTTTGAGGAGCATCGAACCAAGTGACCTCCAGGCTTTGCTCCTGCTGTTATCAAAATGATGCCACCGGATCAAGCTCAGTTGTCCTTAATTGCTTCCACAGCGCTTGTTGCCAGTAATCATTTCGATCGTTACTGATGGGGCACCCACCCCGCTAAACTATTAGTGTGAGGGATGTTGTGTTTCGTTACGTATTTCTGGCTTTTTTTTCGGTGTTCCTTTTAAATTCTCTTTCCGCCTCTGCTCAGGCCTCCAATTCCGCCCCCGCTCCTCCATCGGCGCCCGCAAGCGCACCCGCCGCAAACTCCCAGCCAGTTCCCGGCGACGTCACTGCCGCCGAATCAGCGATCGCCGCGTCCGACTGGAAAAGCGCCGAGGCCCGCCTGGACTCGTATCTCGCCACAAACCCCTCCGATGCGCGGGCCCTCTTCGACGCGGGCTATGTGGCCGACACCCAAAATCGCCTCGGCGACGCCGCCTCGCTCTATCGCCGCGCCATCGCCGCCGACCCGAAATCGTTTGAAGCGCACCTGTCGCTCGGATTACTGCTCGCGCGTCAAAACAAACTCTCCGATGCCCGCCCCGAGCTCGTGGAAGCCACCACCCTCGACCCTGGCCTCGCCGATCCCACTCTCAAGGCTCGCGCCTGGCGCGCCCTGGCTCGCATCGATCGCACTTCCAACCCAACCCTGGCATCCAATGACTTGCTCGAGGCCCTGAAACTCTCCCCGGAAACCACCTCCGATACTCTCCTGGCCGCCGAACTGGCTGAACAGACTGGCCAGAACGATACCGCTGAAGCTGCCTACCGCCGTGTCCTCGCGAAGGACCCAGCCTCCGTTCCAGCGACCATTGGCTTGGCGCATCTCCTGATTCTGGGGAAGCAATATTCCGACGCTGAAACTCTTCTCCGCGCAGCGCTCGTCAAGTCTCCTGACGATCCCACCCTCACAGCCCAGCTCGCCACGGTCCTGGCCGAACAAAATAAAGCTGAGGCCCTGCCGCTCCTGCAGAAGCTCCATGCCGTCCACCCTGAGGACCCAGCCATCAACCGCCTGCTGGCCGCGGTCCTGGCTGACGCCGGTGACTACTCCGGCTCCGATCAGCTCGACGTCCACCTGCTCGCCGCCAGCCCCGATGATCCCGAACTGCTCGTCGCCCACGGCCAGAATCTCGTCCACCTGGCCAGGGTCGATGAGGCTTATGCCGCCTTCAACCACGCCTCGCAAATCGACCCTGCTAACTCCGACGCCTGGAGCGGCCTTGCCTTCACTGCGTCGCGCACCCACCACCCTGACGTCACGCTCCATGCGCTGACCATGCGCTCACGCTACCTCCCTGAAAACGCCTCAACCCTCTTCCTCTGGGCCACGGCATACGATTCCCTCAACCAGAAAAAGGAGGCGGCCGCCTACTACCACCAGTTCCTCGATGCCGCCGCCGGAAAGTTCCCGAATCAGGAGTGGCAGGCCCGCCAGCGCTTGAAACTCCTCGAAAAATAAGGCTGGCACACACCGAACCTCACGCCGCCGGCCCTCCGTCCGGCTCCGCGCGGCCTCATCCGTTACCACAGAATCAAAATTCCGCATCTTAGTGCTTGCGGGTCGTTGCAGAATGTGACTACTATAGTCACAACTTCTGAGGGGGCTGCACCGCACTGTGGAGGTCCCATGCGGAGTTTGGTTCCTTTCGCCGCGATCTTCGTACTGAGCCTGGCCGTCGAGCCTTTGTGCGCTTCCTCTGCCGACAGCGATCTCATCGACCAGCAAAGAATTGAAGCCCTTGAGGCAAAGGCCAACGTGGCCCAACCGCGCGAGCAGCCCTTCCTCTATGCCCAGCTCGTCCAGCAGATGACCGAGCTCAGCATTCGCCAGTATTCGGCCGGCGATGTCGGCAAGGCAACCGGCCTGCTCAAGGACATTCAGAGGTTTGCACAGAAGATTCATCTGTCGCTCACCGGCAACGACAAGCGCCTCAAGAACGCCGAGATCCTGCTCAATCGCACGGCGTTCCGACTGAATGAAATGTTGCAGTCAAGCAGCGTTGAGGATCGCCCGCTCGTGAAGCAGACCCTGGTGCAGGTCAACCAGGTGCAGGACGCCACGATGATGGAAGTCTTCCAGAAGTAGCGACTCCCCGCCGACGATCTCGCGCCTGCTTCCCGCCGCTCCCGAAAATATGCTTCAATAGAACCGCTGGAGGCCGCCATGCGCGCTCTCGCCGCCATTTTTCTCAGCCTCTCTATCGCCGCCCCGCTAGCTGCGCAAGTCGACGAAAAGAACGATCCACTCACCGCCGACCAGCAAGATCAAATCGCCGAGGCCGGCATCGATCCTGTGGCTCGCGTCGACCTTTACGTGAAGTTCTTAAACGGCCACGCCGATACGATTGAAAGCCTGATCAAGCGCGCCAAGTCGCCCGCCCGCAGCCAGCGCCTCGCCGGCGAGCTTCAGCAGTTCGGCGCCCTCATGGACGAGCTGGGCGATAATCTCGACGTCTATTCGCAGCGCAAGGCAGACATTCGCAAATCGCTAAAGGGCCTCACCGAAAGCGTCCTGCACTGGCAAAGCGTCCTGCACGATTTGCCCAGCGAACCCGGCTTTGAGCTTTCTCTCAAGAGTGCGCTCTCGAGCGCCGGCGATCTTTCCACCCAGGCCAAGCAGCTCACCACCGACCAGGAAGCCTACTTCAAAGCCCATCCAAAAGAAAAAGGCCAGGACCGCTACGAACCGCAGTAAAGCAGCCCCTAGCTTCTAGCTACTAGCTTGATCCGCCGAAATGCGATCATATGCTCGAGCCTCACACTCGACTCCCCGCGTCTCGCGGCACTCAACGATTTCTGAACGCATTGGAGCCGCAACAGACAAGAAAAGCTAGCAGCTAGAGGCTAGAAGCTGGAAGCTGCCGTCTGTTACCCTCGGCAATGGTGCCCCTCGACCTCATCACCATCTTCCAGGAAGAGTATCGATCTCTTCGCCCGCGCGCGCCCATGCCTACCATCCACGCGCGCTTCCGCCGATTCACTTCCCTCAACACCACCATCCGCCTGCGCGAAGGCCAGATTCACGCGAGCTTATCCGATCTGCTCGAGGGCGCGCCCGAGTCGGTCCTCCACGCCATCGCGCACATCCTTCTTGCCAAGCTCTATCGCAAGCCAGTCAATGCCGCGCAGAACCTCCGCTACAAGCGCTTCGCCTCCTCGGCCGCCGTCACGCGCCAAACCGAACTCATCCGCACCACGCGCGGCAGCAAGCGCTACTTCGGCCCCGAAGGCCGCTACTTCCATCTCGAAGAGGTGTTCGACGCGCTCAACACGCGCTTCTTCGGCGGGCTGCTCGGCCGCCCCGATCTCACATGGAGCGAGCACAGCGCCAAGCGTTCGCTCGGCCATTACGATGCCGCTCACAACACCATCGTTGTCAGCCGCGTCTTCGACCGCCCCTCAAGCCCGCGATACGCAATCGAGTATCTCCTCTACCACGAGATGCTGCACCTCAAATATCCGGTCAAAACGCGTGGCCTGCGCCGCTGCGTTCACTCCCGAGAATTCAAGGCTGAGGAAGCGCGCTTCCCGCAACTCCCCGAAGCCCTCGCCTTCATCAAGCGCCTGTAGTTGCATCGGTCCGCACGCACGTTGATCCCCATTCGTTCCAATCTCCCGCAAATTCCGCATGCCAAACCGCCCAGCTTTGCGGAAAATACGAAAGGAGTCCAAATGGATCAATTCGTTGCAAACGGGAACATTCATACTGTTTGCGACGTCTAATGGAATGGTTCTCCGCGGAACCAAATCCCATTCCCGACCGTGTCGTTAGCAAGTGAAAATGTCCGCTTTTCGTAGCAAATGAAGTGTCCGGTTTCATAAG
>OKRB01000013.1:0-109089 GCA_900290245.1 Candidatus Sulfuritelmatomonas gaucii
AATCATCGCAGGAGATTTCGCGAGGGGCCATGCGAGTACCACTTCGCATTCGGGTAAACTAGGCGAGCCCGTAGACATTGTCCCAGAGATAGACTAAAGTGCGCATGTGACTTACCGACCCGCGCAACTGCCCATCATCGCGCGCGCTCAGTGTAATAAAAGACTTGTCGCCGCCATCGATATCCGGAGAACTTGCACCTATAACGAACTCCTTGATGCATCCATGCGCGTCGCCAAAGCATTGCTTGCCGGGCGCGCGGATCTCCATGAGGAACGCGTAGCCTTTCTCCTGCCGCCTGGAATCCCATGGATCGCAACCCTTTGGGGAATCTGGCAAGCTGGCGGAATTGCGGTTCCCTTGGCGCTTGGCTCGGCGCGTCCGGAGTTGGAGCATTACATAGGCGACGCCGGCGCATCGGCAATAATCTTCGATGCGGCCACTGAGGCAATGGCCGAACCGATTGCTTCTGCACAGAACATCGCCACGCTTACTTACAAAGAAATTCAAAATGGAGCGCTGATTGAGTTGCCGGATGTCGCTATTGAGCGGCGGGCGATGATTCTCTACACGAGCGGCACCACGAACCGGCCGAAGGGAGTGGTTGCCACTCACGCCAACATTGCCGCACAGATCTCGACTCTGGTGGAGGCCTGGGAGTGGCAGGCCGATGATCGTACTCTGCTTTGCCTGCCTCTGCATCATGTTCATGGAATTATCAATGTCGTCTCTTGCGCGCTCTGGTCGGGGGCGACCTGCGAGATGATGACGCGCTTCGATGCCAATGTCGTGTGGGAACGAATCGCCAGCGGCGTTTTAACGGTATTCATGGCTGTTCCGACCATCTATCTCCGTCTCATCTCTGCCTGGGAGGCGGCCCCGGCCCTGCGGCAATTGGAGTTGAGCCATGCGGCGGCCAAGTTGCGCTTGATGGTCTCCGGTTCCGCGGCGCTTCCGGTAAGCACGCTGGAGCGCTGGAAGGAGATCAGTGGGCACATTCTGCTGGAACGCTACGGCATGACGGAGATCGGCATGGCCCTTTCCAATCCGTTGCACGGCAAACGCGTCCCCGGTAGCGTCGGCATTCCGTTGCCTGGCGTCCAGGTTCGGTTGTGCGGACAGGACGGCGAGCCGGTGGCCGAAGGTATTCCTGGTGAGATCGAAGTGCGCGGTCCCAGCGTTTTCTCAGAGTATTGGGGTAAGCCCGAGGCCACGCGAGAGGCTTTCCACGAGGGCTGGTTTCGCACTGGCGATACGGCTGTTGCAGAAAATAGTGTCTATCGCATTCTCGGCCGCACCAGCATCGATATTCTCAAGACCGGCGGACATAAGGTTTCCGCGTTAGAGATCGAGGAGGTGCTACTCCAGCATCCTGGGATCGCAGAGTGTGCGGTGGTCGGCGTCGCCGATGAGGAGTGGGGACAACGAGTTGCTGCCGCCGTCGTTTTGCGGGCCGGTGCGGCGCTCAGTTTGGATTCACTCCGGGCCTGGGCCAGGGAACTACTTGCGGGTCATGAGTTGCCTTCCCGACTCCTGGTGCTGGAAGCTCTTCCTCGCAATGCCATGGGCAAGGTGATGAAGCCGGCGGTCACTAATCTCTTCAGCGAGACGACCATTCAAATGAGAAGTTAGGGATTGGTCTGGCCTTTAAGTGGCCTAGACATCAAGGGCGAAAGCAGTGGTTGCGTGGCCGAGCTGTTCTGAGATCACCGTTGCCGGGACGTCGGCCGAAAGTGCCAGGGTACCCGCGATTGAGCAGAAGAAAGCACGGGGAAAGGTGAAATGAGCTTTTTGGTGTTTGGCACGATCCCTGAACCAGCCCCGCCCGCCACAACACACACTGGTTGTTTTTGTTTTTTTCACCGCCCTAGCACAATCGTTTTTTCGATGATCAACGGCTTTGGGTGAAGCTCCGCAGCGCGTTTGTGTATGGCGGGAGGAAACCCACCAACAACCCGCAATCCGTCCGCCAGCCTCATCCCTCCGCGCAGATGATCGTGCGGACACGCTCCTTTTCCGGTCGAATCCTCTACGGGAATTGACCAGACCGGCGATGAAGCCGCACTCCTGTGCGCCTCCGCGTACTCTTCTCGACGTTCAGTGTTGAGGCCTGCAAGGTGGCTCAGAGAAGGAAAGCTCTTGACGCCACTGACGAAAAAGCAAATCAAGGCCGTGGAAAAGACGTTGAGAGCAAAAGTCCCAAAACAGACTTTCCCTCTCAACTTGCAAATCCCGCACACTACGCGGGATTCGCACTTTCACACCGCCTCTACTACGGCTAACTTTTAACAACCGGACTCTTCATTTGTTCCAAAAAGCGGACATTTTCACTTGCTAACGACACTGCCGAGTTGGCGACAACCCAACCACAATTCGGGTGGTCTTGTAGGACTTGTGCTGCATGGGCGACAACCGTTGGAACGATGCAACATGGCGAGGACGGACCGAGGACAGAATCGGCTCGCATGGCGCATGAGAACTGGTTCTTGCACTTACGCCCAGAGCCGCCGTGGATAGTACCCCGCCTCGATCATGTGGTGAATGTTCTGCATCGCGCGCGAATGATCCTCACGATAGGTCATCCCAAACCAGGAATCTGCGCTGGGAAGCACTTTCACTCGCATCCTTCCTTCGGTGATCAGCTCGTGCACTGTGTTCGGCAAATAGCATTCGGAGTCGGGGTCGCCGCCATGGCTCTTCAGGAAGTTCTCGAACTTCTCGGCCATGGGGTTGAGAGCATCCGGTCGGAAGCCCCACATGTTCAACGAGACCACCTCGTTGCCGGAGAGCTTCATTTCCTGCCCGGCTGCGTCGACGCAGACCGCGTGGCCGCCCTGGCGTTCCACATTCTTGTGCTCAAGAATCCCCTTGAGGAAGCCTTCCTCATCGAGTTGGCAAATTCCGCGCGCGACCGGCCCGCTCTCCGGCAGCGTGTTGCGCAAGACGTAGCCCACCATGGCGCAATCGTCGGTGCCTGCCTGGAGATGACGCGCCAGAGCCGAATAGCTCTGAGCCCCGTAAAAGTCATCCACGTTGATCACTGCGAAGGGCTCGCGAATCTGGCTTACGGCGGAAAGCACAGCGTGTGTTGTGCCCCAGGGCTTGTTCCTTCCGTGCGGTACCTGGAATCCCCACGGAATCCGCATCACGTCCTGATAGACGTACTCGACCGCGAAGTTGCGGATGAGTCGCGCGCCCAGTGTTTCCCTCACCGCACGGTCGATGTCTCTGCGGATCACGAAGACAATCTTGACGAAGCCGGCCTTTCGGGCGTCGTAGAGTGAGTACTCGAGAAGGGTCTCTCCCTGCGGGCCTACCGGTTCTATGACCTTAACGCCGCCGTACCGGTTGCCCTTGCCGGCGGCAAGAACGAGCAATGTTGAGCCGAACATGACGACTCTCCTTTTTCGGTCGAGGGCAGTGAGGCCGCGCCGCAGCCGCGCGGCTTTACACGCGTTGCCGAAGCGCTCCTGCTTCCGCCGCCAGACTGTCCCGGTCACCGGTAGTGTACAGCGCCAAATGCGAGGGATTCGAGGACGGTTGAAGCCAAGTAGCCTTATGAGGGACCGCCAAACGCATGGATGCGGACGGACTAAAGCGCAACTAAAGCGCGCATGCCGCTCGTGCGTTTTTCAAGGGATTATTTGGACCTTCGCGGGAGGTTTACGGTTTGGGGGCGGTGTGTGGTTTGTGGTTGTATTACAGAGCCCCCTTACCCCCACAATTTCATAAACAGAGAATGGTTTCAATCAGCCTGGCAATTTCACCGGTCAAATTCGAGCGTTGACCAACCAAGTTGTATGCCTGAGGCGGAGGCTTTTGGACCTCCGCCCCTTGTGGTTTGAGTAGTTGAGTTGCTCTGCAATTCGCCCGGCAACTGGCGAAACGTGAAAACATTAGTGCGAATTTTGGCCGCCGCGCGCTTATGCCTCCTCGATTGGTTGATTAGTTGATTGGGTAATTCTCTGATCAAATGATTTCTGATTGAATGATTCAGAGATTGAATGATTCAGAGATTGAATGATTTGGAGATTGAAAGATTAAGTGATTCGGGATGCGTGTTCTTCGTTTTCATCTCAGCTCGATTTTCAGAATATCGGTCACGCGGCTGTACACTAGCACATCAGGCTTGGTGCCTTCCTTTGCATCTGCCGTGCAGTCCGCTATTCGCACCAAATAGACAACAAACGGGTCTGTGAACTTGTCCAGCGCCATATCCTGTCCATTGCGGGGAGGTGATCCGTTTGCTAGACTCCAAGCCTTCTAAAACTTCGACCGCCGTCCTTGTGGTCGCGGGACAGACTTGTCACCGAAATTGAGAAAGTAACTCACGAGTGTTACGGAGTCGAGTAAAGAAAACTCCAACCTGAGGCTCCAGCGCCGGAAGGCTACGCACCACACCGGGCCTTACGAGCCGACGCAGACGGCCTGATATTCGCCTGGAGCAACGCGCGGCAGGTCCACTCCCTGCCTGGTCAGGCTGGGGCTCTCTTTTGGGTTGCGCACCATTGAATGGCTTCTCCATTTACCCCTGCTCCAGGTCCGCAAACAATTCGGCGGTCACCAAGTCTCCTCCAGCCGCGGCCGTCTTCCCTGAGTCCTGCGGCTCTGTTCAATCTGGCCAGCAAGCCATGCCCCCACTTCGGCTTCGACACGACCCACCGCGCGTGCACCCAAGGAGGCAGGCCTTGGAAAGCTGCCTTCTGTGATGCGGAGGTAGATGGTTGAACGAGAGAGTCCGGTTCGTGCCTTGACGGCCGGGAGCCGGAGAATAATGTGAGCCATGTTTGAATCCCCCTGTACTCAGTGAGAATAGAATCGGAGGACAGAAACCCAATGGACAGAACCCATGCCACACTTGTGTCCGCTTCGGGAGGAGACAAATCGTCGTGTCCGCCGGTACGAGAGATCCGGTAGCGAGAGCCTTTAATGGGCTTCATACCAACAACCCCCTGAATCAACTCGATGATTCGAACTGCAAATTCTTGTGGGCGCTGTTGATGATGTATGCCGAGGTAACCAGCCCGAGGAAGACAAGGAATGCGGTTCTTGATCAATTGGAGCGCGTATCCAAAACGGTGTCTAAGGTTGTGGCTGATGCTACAAAAGTGGCGGCAAGATTGGAATCAGAGATATTTCTAGGGCCTTTTGTTGAGCCACTCCGCCCGTTCCTCGTCGGCTTCGAGGATCTCCCGATGCGGCTCGTGCAGTTCTCGAATCGGCTAGAAATGGTGCTCGATTCAACTGGAAAGTGCGGTCATAAGCGCCAGAACCTTGCAGCCCAGTTTCTGATCCAAGCGTCCGAGTTCGTCCGATTGAAGACCGGCCAGCACAATGATGAGCATGTCGCCGACCTGTTTCAGCAGATCGGGAAACGCTCCGTGAAACTGGATCTATCAGGAGACGCGATCCGCAAGAAGAGAAAGTACCTCAAGGACCAGAATCCGATCGCCTTGGCTAGCGCAGTGAGAAGGGCTAGGCGCCATTGCCAAGATTCAAAGCCCTCGACCGCATCTTAGCTCGGACTTGCGAGAGGTCAGCGGTCGTGCTTCAGCAACCAGCCGCAACCGGCGCCAGATACGCCATGCGCCGCACCAAGGCCGTCCCTGGCTCGCGTGGCACTGCCCCAAGGAAATCGACGCGTTTCGAAATCCATTGGCACTTCGGTGGAGGAGGAGGCCAGTTTATGTCTCCAGTATGTCTCCGGGGGAGCACGTTTTCTAAATGCCTCATGAATATTGACGATTCTCGCGTTTTCCACTTTTTGCATCGGAAAGTGACAGCTTTTTACATTTTCTAGCTCTCGAGATTGGCTGCTTCTGCAGCCAGCGACACGGCACCGGAATGCAGTCCCGGTGAGGACGCCGTTACTACGATGCTGCCGTGGTTCGCTTGCGCCCTGATGAATGCGATACAGCGTCCCTCATAGGCACTGCGCTTGTTTGCCTGGAAGGGTTCGTGGGTGGTGTTGTCGCCGTTGTCTACCGCAGCAACCAGCCCTGGCCCGCGCACGGTGAAGCTGATGAGATTATCTGAGTTGGGAACAACGACTCCATGCGCATCGACGACTTTCGCCTCGATATAATCCACGTGATCCCAGCCAGGCGCAATCTGTCTGCGATCAGCCGAGAGCACGATCTTCGCCGGAGCCCCCGCAGTACGCAGTTCGTCGGCGGCGACAACGCGGCCGCTATTGGTGGCGATCGCGCGCAGCGTGCCCGGAACGAAAGGAACCTGCCAGGTGCGCGGCGAAGCGTCAGGATGAATCGCCTGCGTACCCAGCGACTTGCCATTCAACATCAATTCCACCTGCTCAACGTTGCTGTAGACTTCCACGGTTTCTGTGTGCGGACTTGTATGGAGCGGCGTCCAGTCGGCGAAGAGAACCTGGCGAGGGCGCCTGGGATCTGTGGCTTCACCGGGATCCACGGGTGCTGCCGCGCCAGGCGCAACACGGCGCACGATACGGACCATCGGCGTAGCCGACCACCAGCTGTCTCGCTTCAGGCCGTCGATATGCGGATCGTCGGTGCGGTCGACCAGGCCGGAGCTGTTGCCGATGTACGGCCACGCATGTGCCTCACCGAGATAATCGGCTGCTGACCAAATGAACTGACCGGCACACGGCGGGTTGTCGCGCAGGGCCAGCCAAGCTTCGCGGCCATGGCCGTTTTCTGTGCCGATAATCTTGCGCGTCAGCTTTTGCTCGTGCGCAGCGAGGATTTCATTCTCGCGGTAGTTTTGGCCGACGACGTCGAGCATATCGGCCAGGCCGTTGTCGTAGTCGTGGCTGACGTTGGGACGGAAAAGCGCCATGGTTACCGGTCGCGTGGGATCGTACTGGTGAAAGACCTGAATGAGAGAGGCAAGAATGGAATGCGCGAGCGGGGCATTGGGAGTGTCGTGAATCTCGTTGCCCGCACTCCACAGGATGATGCTGGGATGATTGCGGTCGCGTAGAACAGTGTCGCGCGTGTCGGCCGCAGACCACTGGTTGAAGTAGAGGTGATAGTCGTAGCGATTCTTGCCCACTGTCCAGCAATCAAACATCTCGTCCATCACGAGAAAACCCATCTGATCGCAGAGTTCGAGAAAATCCGGCGAGGGCGGATTGTGCGCAGTACGAATCGCATTGACGCCGAGTCTGCGCAGGGCCGTGAGCCGATGGCGCCATGCATCGAGTGGGACAGCCGCGCCGAATGCACCATATTCGGCGTGAAGGCACGCACCTTTGATCTTGAAATTCCGTCCGTTCAGCCAGAAGCCAGTGGCAGGATCGAAGTGAAACTCGCGGATGCCAAAGGCGACAGAATCCTGATCGACGGCGCGGCCGTGGTCGAGCACGTCAACTTCGGCGCGATAGAGAACGGGATGATCTATGTCCCAGCGGTCGGGGTGCGGAACAGGAATCTCGGCGGTGAAGACTGAAGAGCTACCAGGCGCGACGTCCTGCGCTGGAGTAGTGATGCGCTCGGCAAGCTTTCCCTCGGGACCGAAAAGAGATATGCGCAAGAACGAGTTACGCGCGGTGTCAGATTGATTGATGACCGTGCTTTCGACGCGCACGGTGGCATGTTCAGCGGACACGGACTGTGTGCTGACAAAGGTTCCCCATCCCTGTACATGCAAATCGCCGGTTTCAATCAGATGCACGTGGCGATAGATGCCTGCACCCGGCGCCCAGCGAGATGCTGGCTCTTCGGAGTCATCGCAGCGGACGGCGAGGACATTGGTTTCGCCGGCGCCGAAGCGGAGGTGGCCGGTGAGCTCGTAGCGGAAGCTGACGTAGCCATAGGGGCGACGGCCGAGATGCGTGCCATTGATCCACACGTCGCTGTTGGCCATTACACCATCGAACACAATGAAAATGCGCTTATGGGCCGCACTCTGCGGCAACACGAAGTGCTTGCGATACCAGCCAATGCCTGCGGGAAGGAAAGCGCCGGCGGCGCCAGTTGGATTGGATTTGTCGAAGGGACCGGCAATGCTCCAGTCGTGGGGGACATTCAGAGTCTGCCAGGCGGAGTCACTGAAGGCGGGCTCTTTAGCATTGGCAATGTCGCCGCGGGTGAATTGCCAGTTGGCGTCGAAGGACTGCGTTGAGCGCAGAGCGGGCTGAACGGCATTTCCTGCGGAAGACTGAGCGTGGGCCCAGGCAACGTTGCAGCAGGAGGCCGCGCCGAGCAGGAAGATGGACCAGAGCATTCGCATAAGAGACCTCGATTTGGTAAGCCGCGCAGAGTTGCAGGCGGCGATGCAGATCATTCGCACCAAGGTTATACTGCCGAGAGACCTGGCCGTTTTCGCACCGTCAATGACCCAACGACAGCGGACCACTCTTGGATTGCCTGTTTGTAGTTACTTCCTCGCGGGAACTGGTCGAAGGGCCATGGAATATCAGCACGTGATCGAGACAGCGCCGCACCAGTGCGTAGCTAGGAGCGAGTCGCTGATTCGCTAGCCGGCCGGCGATTGAGTGCGTGGAGTGGATTGAATGGCTACGGAGATGCTCCGATCAACTGAGCGACTGAGTCTCGCAGACTCCTTGCGCGAGTTTCATACCGAGACTGGCCGCCCGCTGCTCGACCTCGTCGATGAATCACCGGTGCTCCCGTGTTTCTTCGCCACTTTGCCTGCGCTTTTTGTGCGCAGGCCCTGGACCGCGTTTCCCAGGCGCATTCGCAGATTGAGGCGAAAGGCGTGCGGCCCGTCTTTGTGCATCTCGGCTCGCCGGAACGGGCGAAGCCTTACTTCGACTACTACCATCTCTCTGATGTGGAGAGGATCAGTAATCCGGAGGCAACGCTGTATCAGCTTCCCGCCTTTGGTTTGTCGCGCACCAACCCTTATCTGCACTCGTTGCACCCGGCGGTCTTGATGGGCTGGCTCAGGGGCGCGCTGTTCAAGTATGGAATCGGGCTGATCAAGGAAGATGCGGAGCAGATGCCGGGCGTGTTCTTTCTGAAAGAGCGGAAGATTGTGCGTGCCTTTCGGCATCGAACGATCGCCGATGAACCAGATTACCTGAAGCTGGTTGGCGCGGGATAATGCGAATTCAGTAGCCCCATGCTCTCCCAGATCTCATCATCTGGACCTCCGCCACATGGACGTCGTGCTGTCCGTGGAGCCCTGGACATGGGGGCGCCCATGGTTGCGCCTGATTTGCATCCCTAGAGCCGAGCCACCCGCCAGCCCGAACGCATTCCTTTTATTGCCGGATGGTTTGGGGAATTTCAAAAGACTTCCACAGTTCTCTTATAGGTTTTGCCAACGTCCTGACTGATCATATTCTCATTACTACGCGAGATGGAGATCTCTGGAGATTTCTCGTCTTCCAGTTGACCCAGATCTTGTTCGGTGAGTGCAGTCAGTGGGAATGCCAGCGCAAGTATGAGCAAACTGATTGGCGAATCGTCGGCGTCCCCCACTGGCCCTCATCTGAGGCGTGTTCTCTCTCTTCGCGATCTATTCTTCTACGGAATCGTTGCTGTGACGCCCAGCGCGCCGGCAACGGTCTTCGGACTTGCAGACGTCCGGTCACGCGGCCATGTGGTTGTGACCATACTCGCCGCCATGGCAGCAATGGTTCTCACAGCCGTCAGTTACGGCCGGCTTGCTTCGCTGTATCCCTCTGCCGGATCCGCTTACACCTACGTTAGCAACGGCATTCATCCGCTTCTTGGATTCGTGGCCGGCTGGGCGATGCTTCTGGACTACATCGTGATTCCGCTGTTTTGCGTTCTTTACGGAACGCTTTCGCTGGAGCGGGCCCTGTCCTGGATGCCGCTTTGGGCGGGAGCGGCGTTGTTCGCGGGCGGAATTACTTTGCTCAACCTCCGCGGAATACGGTCGACGGCGAGAACCAACGAACTGCTGCTCGTGATGATGTTTATTGTTCTTGGCGCGTTCATTGTGCTCGCGGTGCGGTATATTTGCTTGCGACAAGGACTGGCCGGCCTCTTCTCCATTCGCCCCTTCTACAACCCCGAAACTTTCAGCGTGCGCGAGATTGGTGCGGCCACCTCGTTTGCCGCTCTCACTTACCTTGGATTTGACGCAGTGACGACACTGGCCGAGGAGGTTGACAATCCCCGCAGAAACGTCCTGCTGGCTTCTGTCGGCGTTTGCGTTTTTACGGGCTTGTTTGGCGGGCTGCTGGTTTACCTTGGCCAGCTTGCCTGGCCTGACTACCTGTCATTCCAGAACGTCGATACTGCATTCATCGATGTGACGGGGCGGGTGGGCGGAGTGGCATTGCTGAAAGCTACGGCGATTATGCTGGTGGTCGCGAACATCGGCGCCGGCCTGACGGCGCAGGTGGGCGCGGCGCGATTGCTATTCGGCATGGGACGCGAAAATGTGATTCCGGAGAAGATCTTTGGGCGTCTCCATCCGGTTCATAAGACGCCCGACTTCAATGTAATTCTGATCGGAGTGCTGGCCTACGTGGGCGCGCAGTTCCTCAGTTATGAGCTGACCGCAGAGATTCTCAACTTCGGCGCCTTTCTCGGGTTCATGTGTGTAAACCTGGCGGCTTTCTGGAAATTTGGCGTGCAACAACGTCACCGCCATTGGGAAAGCGTAGTGGTCGACGCTGCGTTGCCGTCGCTGGGCTTCGTCTTTTGCGCAGCCATCTGGTGGGGATTGGCGATGCCGGCAAAGATCACGGGAGGCGTCTGGCTCGTGGCAGGAATCGTGGTGCTTGGCATCCGCTCGAATTGGTTCCGCGAACCCTTGCACATGCCCAATCCCACTCTATACCAATGAACTGTAGAGGTTATGAATTCCCGTGACGCAAGCGGAATCGCCCGGCGGGAACACCACGAACCTGCGTTTGCAGCGCAAAGACACTCCCCGAGTATTGCTCGGCCGATCGCGCGCTTGTGATGTAGAGAGTCTTAAGGTCGTCACCGCCAAATGCGCACGTCGTCGGGCGCGACACCGGCAATTTCACGGTCTGCTCGACGTGGCCATTGGGCGCGATTCGGAGCAGGCAGCCGGCGCCGGGCCGTGCGTTCCAGAGAAATCCTTCCGCATCCATCGCTGAGCCGTCGGGCGCTCCATGTTCATAACCGTTCAGAAGCGGCCGTTCCTCTGAGATTGCCCCGGTCGCTTCATCATACGCAAACTGGCTGATGGTGTTTGCCCGCGTATCTCCGAAATAAAATCGCTTGTGGTCGGGACTCCAAGCCACTGTGTTGGAAAGACGGACGCCTTTCTTCCATTCCATGGCGGCACCATCGGGATCGATTCGATAGAGAACGCCGTCTGAAAAAGTGACATCCAGTTCCTCTCCATGCGGACCAACGTTATTGCGCATGGTGCCCGCCCAAAGCGAGCCCCGCGGATCGACGCCGGCGTCATTGAATCGCATTTCAGGCGCAGTGGGCAGCTTGTAGATCGTGTCAACTCGCGGATGATCGCGGGGCGACCAAAGTCCTATCTTAGACGCGAGGACGAGGAGGAGCAGTTCGCTGTCTTCTGTAAGGCTCACTGATGTTACTGGCTCATCGAACATCCAGGTTCTTATCGACGACGTGGCCGGCGTGAACTGATGGACCAGAAACCGATTGATGTCGGCCCAGTACAAAGCAGACTGTTCCGGATGCCATACGGCGCCTTCTCCGCAGATGTCCCCGGCTGGAACCGCACATCGAATTTCATTTGCCATTTACTTGACCATTGCCGAATTCAGACCTTTTTGAGAATGCCTCAGAAGAAGGCAAGGTTCAACGCCGCAAACAAACCCACCACGATTGCAGCATAGAACCACGGCTGCCGGAACCAAGCAAGATTTGGCTCACCTACGGCGAGATCGCGTCCGCGAGCGGCAACCAGCCCTTTCAGACGCTCAGCGTCCGGAGGTCGCGTGAGGAGGGAAAGAGTGACCATCACGACCACGCCGCCGGAAAGCCCCCATACAGCCGACCACAGGTTCGCCGCCATGGGCGAAACGAAATGAAGGATTCCACAGCGGTAAAGGACATATTCACCGGATGCTGAACTGAGCCCGCCCAACATGCCGAAGAATCCGGCGGTCGCGGAGGGCCGCTTCCAAAGCATTCCGATCAGGAAGATGGCAAAAAATGGCGAGATGAACAGGCTTGCGACCAGGGCCATGTAATCCATCAGGTTATTGAAGTACGCGACGATGAGCGAGGAGCCACATGCCAAGAGCGTGCCGACAATCGTGGCTGCCTTTCCCAAGGCCAGGTAGTGCCTGTCAGATTTTCCTCCGGCGATATATGTCTGGTAGATGTCGTAGGTGAAGACCGTATTGAACGCAGTGATGTTGCCTGCCATACCGGACATGAAGCTGGCAAGTAACGCTGTGATGCCAATACCCAGCATGCCGTGGCCATAGAAAGTCGACAGCATCACAGGCAATGCAAGGTTGTAGTTATGGCTTACGACCGACGGGGCAATTGCGAGCGCGATCATTCCCTGCACGGTGACGATGAACGGGAAGAACATCTTGGGAATTGCAGCGACCAGGGGCGTCTTGCGCGCGGCTGCCAAATCGCGCGCAGCCATCGCACGTTGCACCAGCAGGAAGTCAGTACACCAATAGGCTGGAGCCGCGCATAGCCCTTCGCCAACAATCATCACCCACCAAGGCACGCCCAGAGGATCTCCGGGGCCGCTCATCCCAGCCCATGTGTGGACATATCCGGCAGGCAATTTAGCCAGAAGGGCGTGCCAGCCACCTACGGCATGCAATCCGATAAATGTGAGGGGCAGAAACCCGGCGATGATCAGGAAGAATTGGATGCACTCGTTGTAGATGGACGAGGAGAGCCCTCCCCAGAAGACGAACAAAAGCACTACGGATCCGGCCAGGCACACGCTGAGGGCGAACGGCCAGTTGAGCATGCTATGAAAGATGACCGCGAAGGCAAACATGTCGATTCCGGCCATCAATACGGTGACCACGGCAAAGCTGAGTGCGCTCAGCAGATGCGCGCGGTGGTCGAAACGCAGGCGCAGATACTCCGGCACGCTGCGAATCCCGTTGGTGTAGTAAAAGCGCACCATGAACAGACCCAGGAAGACCATCGCCGGAATCGCGCCGATCCAGTACCAGTGATTGGTCCGCATGCCATACTTTGCGCCGTTCGCAACCATGCCCATCACTTCAAGCGCGCCGAGATTCGCCGACATAAACGCGATGCCGGTAAACCAGTGGGAGAAGTTACGGCGGGAAAGAAGAAAGTCCGAGGAGGTCTTCATCTTCCCCTTCAGCGAGAAGCCGACGCCGAGTACCACCAAAAAGTAGCAGGCAATGATGGCGAGATCGGCGATTGCGAGATGGACATGCATCGGCATTCAGGCTCTTCAAGAAACGCAACGAATTCTGGCGTTCAGCAGCAGCGAAGTTGTGTTCAGCGGAAAACTCTGTCGGGGCCAGAACCGCAATCATGCAGGAAGGGCGCCGGCATCCTGCGAGTGATGTTCAAAGGATCCGATGAACAGCAGGCCTATATCGACAGAGCTTTCGACCCTCCAGTTACCGTGAATCCGCGGCTTTCAACAGAAGGACCCAGTCGCTTTCGCGCGCGTGGTTTTGCTTTGGTGGAGTAAACTCGCGCGAGCCGGAGTTGGGGAAGGGTCCTCCGGCGATCGGCTTGCGTGCGCCACGCGCGAGCCGGAGTTGGGGAAGGGTCCTCCGGCGATCGGCTTGCGTGCGCCATTTGTGGGGTCGAACCATTCGGCGCTCGCCGCGCCGCGCATGCGAGACATATCGACAGTCACGGTCCGCGATGTGGGCATATAGATGACGACGTAAGCGCCATCGTCGGCCCGCGCCGCGGTGGCGTAGTCGCTTTGGCTTACCCGGAGAGTGAGGTTGGTTCCGAGATCATTTTTGTCGAAGTGAACTTCATTGCCCCCGAACGTACCGTAGCCGGAGGTGAGAGTTGTGTGCTGCTGATCGGGGACCAAGTCCTGCCACGGCAGTGAAGAAAAGAATTTCTTCCAGATCTCCATCTGCGTGACGCCCAGCGTATCCAGATAAGAATCCCAACCGGGCGTAAGGCTCCAAGTATAGCGGCTGCCATAGAACTGGCCAGTTCCTCCGCTCAGCATCGTCCAATATTCCTGGCGCCGGAGAACGTCAGGTGTTCCATAGTCGTACGGCGTACCAACAGCCTCAAGGTCGTAATGAGCCTCGACAAGATAAGCGGGCATCACCGGAGTCTGGTTATAGCTGTGCAGCATTTGAATGTATGTTGCCGCGTAAATGTAGGTGCCATTCAGCGAAATGATCGGCGCCCAGGCCTGATCGTCGAGCGAAGAACTGGCGTTGTAGTTGATCTCGACGGTCTGGAGCTGCTGCGGAGCGACGGACTGTATGCCTTTGGCCACCGCGAGCACGAGCGCATCGTCGGATGGAATGCGCCACCGGTTGAAATCGTTGCCGTTGAGCCAGCCTACGTTCGCGTATTTCCCATAGCGTCGCCCGAGATACTGGCCATAGGCGTACGATGCGTCAGGTCCGTTGTTGCGAAGTGTCGCCAGCCACCCGATGGTCTCTACGGGATCGATGAAGACGAATATGCCGTGATGTGCCGCGCTTTCGATCACGTGATCGAGTCGCACAAAGTACGCTTCGTTGGGCTTCGAGAGATCGTAGTGCGTGAAGTCGGTACCGCCTGCAATATAACCGGTGAATGGGAGAATTCCGTCGTAGGTGCCCGCGGTCGTGTTGTCTGGAAAATCTCTTCCGGCGCAAGCGACATCGATCCACCCGGCAGTATTGAAGCCATGCGCCTGCCGGTCGGCGAAGTATTTCTCCACCTCATCGGGACTCAATCGGCCCATCAGCCCCTGCGGCGAATCGCCCACGATCAGGAAGGGTTTGTTTTTCTGGTCTACAAGATAGCGGTGATTCGCACTGAGCTTGAGTGGAAATGCTGGCGTGGAGGTACCCGCTGTTGCGGCGTGCGCGGAGCTACGCTTGGCATTTGCGGCGGGCGGCTGAGCGCCCGCTGGTGCTACCAACGCTGCGCAAAGACACGAGAGCAGGAGATTTCTGATGATCGTGATGGGCAATTCTTCCCTCTTGAGTTGTGCCATGATTGCGCGGCTTGTTCTTCCTTTCCCGATCTATGTTTCGCGTGTTCCCGCTACGCCGGCCAGCGCAGATGCTTCTTCAGAAATGCGAATGTTCCTTTTCCATGAATCTCGTGCGGGCCATTGAAGAATTCAATTTCCGTCCGATCTCCGATGTTCATCTTGTCGTAGAATTCGCGCACCTTTGCATATTCGAAGGCGACTTCTTCGTCCACACTGACGGGATCATCATGTCCGCGCTCGACCATGAATGGGCGAGGCGCCATGAGATTTGCGAGGTCGGAGTAGTTCACCGTGTTGGCAAAGTTGAACTCGTACATGTCATATTCCTTCGTCAGCAAATAGCTCTGCGGAGCCAGCACGGTTGTCGTTTTCCAAACCCACTCGTTAAAATCGCCCGCACAGATAGAGAGTGCGTATCCATCGAGAAGCGGAGGCACGCGTACGGCTGTCTTACCTCCGTAGGAAAGTCCGTAAAAGCCGATGCGTTCCGGATCGACAAACGGCTGCGCCGAGAGCCAAGTCAGTGATAGTTCATGCTGGCCAAGGATGTATGAAAAAAGAGAGAGCTTGATTGGATGGCCCATGCGCTGGATGATTCGGAACCTGTCCTCGCCGATGTAAGGATTTTGCGGGGCGTAGACGACAAAGCCTTCGTCGGCCAGCGATGCTCCGAAGTGGTGATAGAAATGGCTGTCGACCTTCGGATCCGCGACATCCGTCGGCCTTCCCTCAAGTCCGTGCTGGCACACCACGACCGGCCTGCGCTCGCCGGGCTTCAGATCTTTCGGCAACAGGAGAATGCCATATGCGAAAACCCCGGGCCACACATCGAGCACAACTTCATATCCGCGAAAACCGAGGGCATCGATTGTCATGCGGGTGCGCGCGTTGGGCGGCTCGGTGCTAGATGGCAGCCGTCCAATCACTTCGGACCAGATGAACTCGCGATAGAACTGCGTCGATTTTTTCCAACTCTCGATCGATGAGGCATCCGCCTTGCTCCAGAATTCCTCCCTGACATCGGGGGACTTCCGGATTAGCGCCTGCGTGAAGTCGACCAGCTCGTTGAACTGCGCTTGCACGTTTGAAGACGAGTCGTAACCGGGATCGGCCTTCGCCGGCGCGATGGCGCTGGGAGGAAGAACGTCTCCGGCGCCGAGCGCCTGCAGAAATGCACGCAGCGTTTGTTCTGAACCCGGAAGACCGGAACCATCTGCGCTCGCAACAAGCTGTAGCGCGTTTTCCACGCGAAGACTCTTGAAGATCGGCCGTGCTCGATCGATCTCGACCTTCACGTTCTCGAGCGACGGCGTTTTGAGGGTGCCATTCGGACAGGCAAATGGTTTATGGCCATCCGTTGCCGGTGGTGGACCCGTGATCTGCGCGCCTTGACTCGCTTCGACGATCAGCGCTCGAGGCGCGATCAACCCTGCCAGCTCGGCGTCGCCAAATTCCTTCACCAGTTCCCACACATCGCGATAGATCGGCTCCTCCCACACACCCTCGCGAGGTTGAAAGTAGCCGCTGACCATTGCCGCGGCAATGCGTGTGTCAATCGCCGCACTGTACAAGGCGAGCAATCCGCCTTCTCCATAGCCCATCACGCCGATCGGAAGCCGCCGATCGGCATTTTCGCGCTCAAACCAGTCAACCGCTGCCAGAATCTCCTGCACTTCGAATCCGATTATGTGCCTGCCGGCCTCAAAAGCCATGCGGTAAATCCACTCGCGATGCGGCATGTTGGTCATGCCGACGCCAGGAATGCCCGAGAATCTGTCATTGCGATTGATAATCAACGGCACAATGACCTGGACGCCGCACTCGGCAAGCCTGCGGGCAAACTGCGCTTGCGACGGGGCACCGGGCTCGATCCCGACAAGCATTTCGGGCGTGCAGTCGGCATCGGGAATGGCAACAACGCGAGCGAGTGGCGGATCCTTCGGCTGAAGCAGCAGGCCTCGAGCCATCATTCCGTTCGAATCAGCGGTCACCGGCGCAAATACGCGCCATTGGATTGCGTAAATGGTGTAGCGAGAGGTCGTAGCAATTTCGTTCTGCGATGCGAATGCTACCTCGGGAGCCTGTGCTGCCACGCGCTGGTCCACCGCGCCAATGATTCGGCGAAAGCGCTCGCGGTTCGCCGCAACGGATTGCTCATAGCTGGCCGCGGAGCTAAAGTCGCGGCTCCACAATCGAGGCCGATTCGCGGCCAGTTGCGCTGTTTGTGCGAGCAGATGCTGGTAAATGCCGTCGACCATCTGCATGGCAAGGTCGCCTTGCGCGGTGAGCGGCGAAGTACCAGGCAATGTAGGAATGGGATTGACGGATGCTGACGTTCCCGTTTCTTGGATCGGTCTTGGAATTGACTCGCTCGGGATGGGCGCGCCATGAAGCGAATGTCGGATTCCAACCGCAATCGCCGCGCCTGCCGATTGCTTCAAGAATTCCCGTCGCCTCACTCCTCGTCTCCCACCAGGCGGATCATCTGTCTGGCACTGCGTCTCGTGGTTGCGTGGTCTTTCATATGAGATGGGCGGTTTGGCAAATGGAGCCGCGCGGCTGCCCGGGACCATTTAACAGTACGCGACTGGAATTCGTGTTGCTGCCCAAATTCCGCTGCGGCAGTTCAATAAACCAATCCACTATACCCCTGTTTAACAAGGTGCACGTCGCTCATTTCGGTCGCGCGCTGCGGATCTCACATTCCCGACTCATCGCGTTCGTTGCCTGGACCACTTCGAGGTTGACGGGCTCAGTGCGGGCAATGCGGCGTTATAATCGCGTCTGCATTGCCCGTGTGCTGAGCTCATCACCGGCCGCCCCGCTACCAGTAGAATTTCGCCGCGAATTGGATCTGCCGTGCGATGTCTGCTAAGACGATCGACCCTGCGTTACTGGTGCCTGGCGTTGTATTCGTCGACGCTCCGAGGTTGACATGGTTGAAAGTGTTGAAGAACTCCGCGCGGAATTGCATGCGGACGGAATCGCCCAGGTTTGTCCACTTCGAAAGGGAGATGTCCGTGTCGTAGTAGGGAGGCGTGCGCAAGTTTGAGAAATACCGCGGCGCGTTGCCGAAGGTGCCGGCTGAAGCCGCCACGAATGCGCAGGGGTTGTACCAGTGCGTGATGTTCCTGAGCGTAGTGGGCCCAATGCAGCCTGAGTTCGCCGCGAAGTTACCTGGCACGTTGGGATTGCCGACCACATTTGCATGCTGCCCGCCGCCGTACACGCTCGCCGAATTTAGATTTGCACTGATTCCCATCGGCAAACCTTCTCTGAAGGAAGTGTCTCCGGCAACCTGCCATCCGCCGAACGCCGAGTCAGTTATCTTGCCCCAGTTTTGGCCGATCAACTTTCCTCTGCCCACGGGAAGCGCATAGATGTAGCTGACGACCGCGCCATTTGGCTGATCTGCGTAAGCCACGGATTTTTCCTGGGCAAGGTTATAGTTATTACGAACAACCTCGCCGTAGAACACTTCAAATGCCGAGCCGCCGATGGTATCGTCCAACGCCTTGCCGCGCGTGTAAGTGCCCATGATGGTGAGGTCATTGCTCAGGCGATGCTGGTATTTCACATTGAGCGCGTCGTAGAACGAAAAGGCAGTATTGTCTTTTGCGTTTGTAACGCTATCGCAGAATTCCGGCATCGGCAACATAAGCTGAAAGGCGGGAACCGTTGCGCCGGCCAAACCGCAGCCGCTGCCGGTAACCGGGCCCAAGCCGAAGAATGGGTTGGTCTTAGCAGCGGTAAGCGCGCTACTGCCCAGCGCAAGATCCGCGGGAGGAAGCTGATTGATGTTCAAACCGCTGATCACAAATTTGAGAGCGTGACTTCCCACATAGTCGGCTTCAATCATGTCCCGCGGCGCGAGCGAGTATTGCAGGCCGAACATCCACTGTTCGACATAAGACGAGGGCCTTTTGAAAACGCTCGTGGCAAAGGATTGTCCCACGTTCGTCAGACCGCCTTGTGAACTTCCGATCACTGGAAGAATCCCTTGCGGAAACGGATTGCTCAGAGTCGACGAAGGATTGAGCCCTCCGTTCAAAGAAGAGACAAGGCTCGTTGTTTGCGCGTATCCAGGCATGGTCGGGTCTCCTGCCCACTCATCCGGGAAGAACAGTGCGCCGCCTCCGCGCACATCAAGTTTCTTGGTCGCCATGTACGAGAATCCAAAGCGCGGCGAGAAATTGGTGTAGGAGTTTTGATAGAAGTACCTGTTTCCCGGAGTGTTGTAAACGAGTTGTCCATAATACGGGCCGCCGCTGGCAAACGAACTGATCGGATTGACCTGGTTTGGCATAAAGTACGCCTGCTTGTTATGCCTCTCCGTGGGAGCGAGCTGGATATCGTAGCGCAACCCCAGGTTCAGCGTCAGGTTCTTCGTTGCCTTCCAGTCATCCTGCAAATACCACCCGAAGTAATGTTTGCTGAGCGCGGGATATTGATAAATGCCCGTTGTTCCGCTTGCTGCCGCGCCCATCAGGAATGAGCCGAAGGCATTTCCCGTCCCAGTCGTTGCGTGATTCGGATCCGGGCCGGCTGAAAATGCCGAATTGAAGCCAAACGTGGTATGGGCCGGGGCGCCACCGAGAACCATGCTCAGGATGCCCATGTATCCGAAGGTGAATGTGTGGTTCCCCTTCACCTTGACGACATCTGCGCTGATGGTTCCCTCATCAAGCGCAGTCGCCTCGGTTGTCGCGTTTCCTAAGGGAAGAAACCCGCTGATATTCACGAGTGGGAAGTACGGCGAGACCGAGTCGAGCACAGCGGGCAATCCGAGTGTCGACGATTTAAACCCGGCTCCCTGGCCGACATTGCCCTCGACCCAGCGGTTATAGCCAAAGTTCACGCTCAATGTGAGCGTCGGGCTCAGTACCTGGCTGTAGCCTGAAGCCACGCTATAGCGGTTGTTCGGATTGGTCTGCCCTGGACCGGCAGGATTCGACGCTCCAAAAAGTGGCGCCGACTGCACCTTCGCTTCCCATTTCCTGGAGTACCGTGCATAGAACCGCGAATTATCCGTCAGGATCTGGTCGATGCGAATATTCATCTCGTTCGAGGTGGTTGGAACGCTCGCATCGGCGAAAAAGTTGCTGGATAAGCCGGAACCCGTTGTGCCCGGGAAGTAGGTCGCCATTTTCTTGGCAACCGGGTCCTCCAAACCGGCCAAAGCGGCAATGTTGTTGCCGGGTACGGGATCGCGAATCTGTACCGTTTGCCCGGCTGTGCTATTTGCCGTGTTGCATGTAGAAACGACCGACCGTGTGCTGAACGGATTGTAGATCTGTCCCGTATAAATCGGGCGGCAAAGTGCATCTGTCCCAGGCAATTGCGCACCCAGAAACGCGGACAAATCTCCACCAACCATCCCAGATGTCGGCACCGTACCGGGCAACTGCGAGACAGCGCCCAGGCGCAGCCCCTCATACCCACCGAAGAAAAACGTCTTGTTCGTCCTGTGCATGAGGCCCGGAATATACAACGGGCCACCCTCGGTCGCTCCAAACTGATTCATGCGCGTCGGCGTTTTCGCCTGATTGTTGATCTTGTTGAAGATAAGGGTGGCGTCCAGCGCATAATTCCGCAAGAACTCGTACATGTCGCCGTGGAATTGCTCCGTGCCGCCCTTGGTCACCACACTGATGACGTTGCCTTGACTCATCGCATATTGCGCGGAAAAGGTGTTCGTCGACATTTTGAATTCCTGCACCGTATCGATCGACGGCACATACATGACGCCGTTATAGGCCATCATGCCATTCCACGAACCATCCAGCAGGAAGGAGTTGGCTGCGAATAACTGTCCGCCCACCGCCATCAGCGAATAATCCTGGTCAGCGGTGTCAACCGTGTTGCCAAGAGCGCCCTGATCGAACCATCTGTTCTGGGAGTCGAGGAAAACCAGGGCCAGTGAGCTGCGGAAGTTCAGCGGCATCTCAAGCATCTGCTTTCCCGAGACTTCATCGCCCAAATCGGGAGTATCCGTTGTAAGCAATGGCGCCTCAGTTGAAACCACCACCTGCGACGACGCATTTCCCATAGCGAGTGTCGGGTTCAGCTCCACCGTCTGATCAACCGCAAGAACAATACCACGCTGCTCAAATGGGGCAAATCCGGCGACCGCGATCTTCAGGGTGTAGGTGGCCGGCGGCAGCAAGCTGAACGAATAGGTTCCTGTCGAAGTTGTCGTGAACGTGCGCGTAATTCCCTCTTCTTGACTCGCAAGCGTAAGCGTGGCCCCAGTCACGCGCGCGCCTTGTGGGTCAGTCACGATTCCGGATATAGATGCGGTTGAGGCCAAGTTCTGGCCCAAAAGCGGGGTAGTGATCTGAGCGAGAAGCAACGTTACGACGCCGGAGATCAGCGCCACATGCAGAATCGGTCGGGAAGGGAAGAATCTGCTCACGATACGGCCTCCTGAATCTGAATCGCATGACAAGTGCCCGAATCCGTCACAACTGACATTGCAGTTTTCAGAAGCCTAGCTAGAGATGAACAAAGAGGTCTATGAAATTCTCTGCTTTTTTTGTTGTTTTTTCAAGTAGTTTGTTTTGAGGTAGTTGATGAGATAATTCGGTGTGAAATGGGTCATTTTGCATGGGGTTGCGCACCTGTATTTCTTGAGTTTGATCACTGTTTGACGCCTCTAGTTGATCTGCGTTCATCAAATATTGACATCGCAAAAGAAACAGGGTTGAATGGCTAGGATGGCAAACGGGAATGCACCAGACGCACGGAATGGGTTCTCCCCTTCTTTGTGGAACAAAGCCTATTACCGGATTCGCGAGCGAATCTTACGCGGGGAACTGAGTCCGGGAGAGGCATTGTCGGCCCGCCGTCTGGCAGAGGAATTCGGCATGAGCCTGTTGCCGATCTCCCAGGCCTTTCGGCAACTGGAAAACGACCGCTTGCTGGAAAGCCGGCCGCGTGCCGGAACTCGCGTTCGCATCCCCCAAGCTGACGAGATTCGTGGGCGCTGTATTGTCCGCGAAGCGCTTGAGGCTCAGTCTGCTCGCCTTTGCTCCTTGAATGCCACGATGAAGGAGCGCGTGGAGCTAATGCGCCTGGCTGAGCAGCTTGACACACTTTATGGCCGGTTCGGACAAGGCGGAGATCCGGAGATGCAGTACGCAGTTCACACGCTTCATTTCGAACTTCACATGCGCATCGCTGAGTACGGCCGCTGCCAGGAGCTGAAGGAAGCGATTGAAATGAACCAGGTGCTCATCTACAACTGGTTCTTCGACGTTGCGACGAATCGCCGCACACTGCCGCCGGGATTTCATGTCAAGTTGCTCGAAGTCGTAACTGGATCGGATCCGATCGCCGCCGACGAGGCGATGCGTGAACATGTGCAGTACGGCGTTACGGAATCGCTTAATCAGGCTGTGCCCGCAATTTCGACCGATTGGAGGCAGAGACGATCACAGTCCAACGAGAAAGAAGCTGGTCAGGGACCTGAGAAGCTATAGCGCCGATTCTTTCCGCCGGTTGCCCGACCCTTGCATCATCCCGCCTTTCGCTTTTCAAAGATCACCGCGGCCAGTTCAAATGGTTCGAGGGGTATTGAACCTTTGAGAATGTTTTCCTTCTTCGCTGCGATCTTCTCCTCGTTACCCCCGTTTGAAGTGATCAAGGAGTACGACTCCGTCTCAACACCGTAACGCGACATATCGAAATCAAATTGGAAGGTCGAGCCATCCTCGGTCAGGTTGGCCGCCATGATTGCCACGTGCTGTTCTGTTTCATAGACCTTTGCGAAAGCGCCGGACGCCATCAGACCGATGTCGTCCTCAAAGGATCCATTGACCCAAAACTCTTCCGTCTTCTTTCTGAATTCTGCAAGGCGCCGGATGTGCGCTGCGAACACGGGAAAGTCGCTGAGGCTTTTGCCGTTCTCCAGCCCACCGGCGATGATGGCCAACCGAAGACCGAGAATCACGTACTTGTTCGCCAGTCCCATATCGACGGGCACTGCGGACGTATTTATCACCCATGGCAGCGTGTATTGCAGGACTTCGGGATTCGGAGGCATCCGCCAGACCCACCCCGAATCGAGATGCTGGCTCGCCAGGATTTCCCAACCTTCCCCAATCAGGATTGCCTCCGGGTTGTCTGCCTTCATTCCCGCGCGTAGTTCCTCAGCGAAACCTGGAGTAGCAATGGAGGGAGCACTCACGTCCGCGTGATTGTGCCTCGCGCTGAAACACAAGTTGCCCTCGACCACCTGGTCGTAAAACATCATGGAGTAGCCGCCCTGTTGCAAGACCCTCCGCACGTTGCGTACGGCAAATTCGCAATACCCGTTGACCGCGCTGCACATCACGTAATCCAGTTGGCCAAATGATTGCTGACGGTTGCTCCATCGCGCCGCGCCAAAATGCTGATGATCCCACGACTCCCAGATGGGATCGCCCGATTCCCTGCGAATGGCCCACTCTTCCGCGAGGTTGTGCAATTCCGGTGTCAGCGTGGCCTTGTTCCACAAGCGCTGCGAGAAGATGATACCTGTGCTTACACCCAAATCCCGGGCCTTCTGGTTCGCGGCCTGGAGCCTGGGCGGTCCACCCCACTGCGCCGCGAACTGCCCCAGCCGCGGCGGATCAACAGAGAGATCGTCGGGTTCCAGAACTTTGGGATAGTAATCGCCAAAGTTCCACATCACCAGGTGATGGATGCCGTACTTGCGAATGTCCTCGGCCAACTCCGCGATCTGCATGAAGTCACGATGCGTGAAAAAGCTGTTGAAGGTCCCGAGGGCACGCCGGAATTCCAGCGGCGTATCGGCCTTGCGATACCAGCCTTCAAGGCTTGCGCGATACTTAGCCGCGGCGGCGTGCCAGTCGCCCTGGTGCAGGCTCACAACCAGCTCGGGCGAGCGCCACGATTTGCCCGGTCCGATGTATGATTCGAACGCCCATGCAAACGAGAGAATCGGATGCGTCACGGCGCCGTAATCCTGAATCATGAGCCTGTGCTGAATTCCAGTCCGAACCATGCTTGCAAAGTACAGCCCTTCCGATTTGCCGCCGTAATTCATCCACGGCATGGCGAGGCTGTAGCCATCGGGCCACTTGGGAATGTCGAGAAGAAATGGATATTCTTCCCAGTTGGCATCTGCATTGAAATGATTGCGAAGATCGGCTCCGCGATAGATCATGCTCGGCGCTACAAATGTGTCAGTGGCTCGATCCTCGATCTCGCCTACGCCCGAAATCCAAGGAAAGAAAACCTCCCTTATTTCGAACCTTGACCGGTTGTCGATCTGCAACTGAAGCTTTGCTTCGTCGGACCCGTCGTCGAGGCGAATTGTGTAGATCGCTGCGATCGGGAAGTTTCCAGCTTCTGATTTCAGCTCAGGATAGCTGATCCTCAGGATCTGGCCTTTTGCATCGCGTTCGCGCGTAATTGCGCAATCGCTCTGCAGCCAGGAATCAAACGAGTTTGCGGAGTAATCGGCGTTGAAGCCGGTGATCAGCCCGGGGATAGGCACATTCAGCCGGAAGACCTTCGCCCATTTTGTCGTAGCGATGTAATCCCGGCCGCTTCGTTTGTTGCGCAGTCCGATGATGTCTCCGCTGCGCGAGTCCACCGAAATAGAGACGAATTCATTCTCAATCGTTGCCGCGTGTGCAAGGTCTTGCTCGCCATTCTGCGCAGCAAAAGCCGGCAACGCCGCTCCTGAAGCAAACAGCGATGCGCCTCCGAGAGCGGTGCTCCGGATGAATTGGCGCCGGCTGACGTTCCGAACCATAAAGACCAATCCCTCGATAGCCCGTTCCTCTGCTGCCCGGGCCGGCGTTCGGAGTTGTGGCCTCAGGTGCGTGCTTGCGCCAATTAATCGGAGCTAGCGGAACAGCAGTGGAGCGAGACTCGCCAGGTTGCGGCGCCACACCATCCACGTGTGATTTCCCGGGGTTTCAACTGCCGTGTGGTTGATGCCTTCGTCGGTCATCCACTTGTTAAAGGCGCGATTGATGCCGAGCAGCCCATCGTCAGTGCCGCATGCGACCCAAAGCAGATGCAGTTGCGAGTTTGCCGCGCTTTTCAGGCCGGGAAATTCCTGATCGAAGTTCTCCCGCAAACCGCCGGAGCTGAAGGAGCCGACCCAGCCGAATTTGTCAAGATTGTTCAGGCCGATCAGGAGGGATTGTGCGCCGCCCATCGAGAGTCCGGCGATGGCCCGTGCATCGCGGCCGGGCTCGACTTTGTAGTCCTTTTCCACCTGCGGAATCACTTCGTCGAAGAGAGAATTGGCGAAGCGACCGAAGTTGCGAGTCCGAATCGTGTCATTCCAATATGCGCCGTGACCAAGAATGTCTTCTCCGCCATATCCATCGGGCATTACGACAATCATCGGCCTGGCGTTGCCTTCGTCGATCAGATGATCCAGGATGCGATTGGCGAACCCGACTTCCAACCAGCTTCGCGTGACCTGCCCGAAGCCGTGGAGGAGATAGAGCACTGGGTATTTGACATTGCTCGCCGAATCGTATCCCGGCGGAGTATAGACATAGAAATCGCGCTCATCTCCGATCGCCTTCGATTGAAAAAAGTGATGGTGCACAGTTCCGTGGGGTCCGTCGCCGATCTCCCACGGCAACGAAGACGGTCCCGGCACGTGGACCATGTTCTCGGTTTGCAGAAGATTTGGAAGGATAAGAGGATTCGACGGATCGATCACCGGAACACCGGTGTCCTGGAAGATGTACCCGTAGTAGTCCGGCGCCAGCGGCTTTGTCGTAAGACTCCACACGCCCAGGTCATCCTTCTGCATGATGACCTGTTTCTCGCCCTCGAGCTGAACAAATACCTCGAGGGACGCGGGCGCAAATGCGCGAAACGTCACGCTGCCGTCGGCGTGGACTTCGGGCGAAACGAGAGGCCCGGGAACCGGGGGCAGATCGGGATGATCGCCTTCTGCAATGGTCGCGAACCAGCGGCCCGATGGATTGTGGTTGTTCCAATGCCCCGGCCATGACCACGTTCCGATGCCGGTGATGCGATCGCCGCGCAATGTTCCTGTATAAAGAGCCGTCAAGCCCGGCGACACGCTGTCGGGGAATTCCGTGCGGCGCAACACGATTCCGTCCGAGTCAAACTTTTGTACATCGAGCTTGAAGTGGGCGCCATTGCGGCAACGCGATTCTGCCTGACGGCCATTGAACGTCCAAAGGCATCCACCCTGCCGGCCCGCCGCGCATTGGTCTGCTTCGCATTCGATCAGCGCATTGGGAATCCTGATCGCCTCCACTGGTGGCGGCAAAGGCGCCGATCTTTGTATCACGGCGGTCCAATGACCGATGGGATGTTCGTCATTCCAATGGCCGCTCCAGGACCATACAACGTCGCCTTCAATTCGATTGCCGTGCATTGTTCCCGTGTAGACCGCGGTCAGACCGTAGGAAGTGCTTAGCGGCATGTCGATACGGCGAATGTCGACGCCATCCGCATCGAACCGTTCGACCACAACCCTCGCCTCGGCGCCGTTGTTCCAGTCTGCGGCGCCCAGGACTCCGCTGAATTTCCAGGTCCCGCTGATCTTTGGATCAGGAACGCATTGACTCCCCATGCATTCTATCTCAGCGATCACGGCCGGAACCGCAATTGCAGCGGGAGTAGCCGGTTGTGCGGCCTGGCTCTGAGCGAACGCCGGCGCAAGAGATGCAAAAAGGGCTGGAATCGCGGCAAACGTCGCGGTTGCTGTTCGAAGATCGAGGAGATTCATGTGCATGATGTGTGCAGCAAAATGCTAGGGCGCTGAGCCTGATCCGGAATAGTGGATTTCCATAATTGTCTCTTGGAAAGACACGGGCGGTCGCAATCCGAAATCTCTTGCAAAATCTCCACTACCCGCCAGTTTCACCATATGCGTGAACCTTTTGGCAAATGAGCCGAAGCTTTGACTCAACATCACCCGACGCAGTCTTGAATGATTCAGCGTCGATTGTGAGCGGAGCGCCGAGCACAACCAACGGTGCGCCGTATTCGGGAGTACGAACTGCTTGCTCAACAGAGAGTCCGCCCACGGCCTGGACGGGTAACTTTACCGCGGCGGCAATCTCCCGCAGTTGATCAAGAGGACTCGGACACGGAAGGCCCGCCGCCGCAAGCCCACGGCGCTCGTCGTAGCCGATGTGATGAATCACGAAGTCGCAGCCGAAATTTTCGAGCCGCTTGGCTGCTGCAACCTTGTCGCGGGCGCCCAGATTGTCGCCCATTACTTTTACGCCAAAGTCTCTTCCAGCGCGCACTACCATCTTGATGGTTTCAGGGTGCGCACGCTCCATGACCACAACGTGCGTAGCGCCAGCTCGGGCCATCAATTCCGCTTCAAGCCAGCCGCCGTCCATCGTTTTCAGGTCGGCAACGATGGGTGTTTCGGGAAACTCCGCGCGCAGTGCTTTCACGCCGTTCATTCCTTCGGCGATGATGAGCGGTGTCCCTGCTTCCAGCCAATCCACCCCGGCACGCATTGCCATACGCGCGGTATCGAGAGCCTCGGGAATCGTGGTTACGTCGAGCGAGATTTGGACGACGGTCTTCATTGTGAATTTGCCTGAGCACCAAAGTGGAGATCAATTTTGTTCTTGAGAAAGCAAACGGATTCGCGCAGATCGTTCATCCCGTTCATCCCGTCTTCAATCGAGATCCAGGAGTCAAATCCAACGGAGCGCAATGTCGAGAAGATCCGGTCGTAATCATTCAGCCCTTTGCCGATGACGCCATGCGCCAGCCGGTTTGCATAGCCGAGTGAGGACTCCTCTCGGCGCAGGTCTTCGATGGTTCCGGCCTTCAAGTAACGATCGCTTGCATGCATCGTGACGACCCGTTCTCTCACGCGCTCCAGCAGCACAAGCGGATCTTCGCCTGCGAGGATTGCATTCGATGGATCGTAGTTGACACCGAACCACGGCGACTCAATCTGATCCACAATCTCGACGAAGACGTCCATTTTCTGCGCGAACTCGGGATACTCCCAGTAATTGTCCTTGTAGTGGTTTTCCATGGTGAGGATCACACCGTGTTCCTCGGCAAAAGGCAATAGAGATTTCAGTACGCGCACTACCTGCGCCACTCCATCTTTGAGTCCGAGTCCAGGCCGTCGCTGGCCTGACAGTACGCGGCAATAGCGGCCTCCAAAAAACGCGGTCATCCGGATCATTTGCTTTTCCCGTTCCACTTCCCTTTCGAGAAGCAGCGGGTCCGGCTGGGTGAAATCGGGCGAACAGCACAGCATCGGCATCGCGAGACCGTGCTGCTCGAGGGCGGCTTTCACCTCATTCAAAAACGCTTCATCGTCACGCAAGAATCCGGAATAGAATTCCAGGCCTTCAACACCGAGCGTCGCCGCAAGCTCGATCCATTGCACAACGGTCATGGTGCGATGAATGCACAGCTCGTCCATGAAGCATTTAGGGAATACCGCCAAGCGCGGCTTCACGGCTCGACTGCCTTGGGCGGATTGCGCCCGATCATCGGATACTGACTCAAGTCGAGAACTGTGCCATTGACCAGCGCCGCCTCGTCGGAGAGAAAATAAACGGCGGCCCACGCAACGTCTTCGGGAGATAGCAGGCGACCCGCGGGAGCAAACACCTTTGGGAGCCTCGTCGGCCAATCTTCAGGCAGGCCTTCTTTCATTTTCAATGCGTACTCGTTCGGCGTCAGCGTCCAGCCCACATTCAAGAGGTTCACGCGGATTCCTTCTGCTCCGTGGGCGTCCGCAACATTGCGCGTGAGTGTCATCAGCGCGCCTTTGCATGTGGAGTAAATGCACTGGGACCGCTCGCCGCAATAAGCATTCACTGAGCCGATATTGAGGATCCGTCCGCCACCCTGCCTGCGAAAGTGCGGCAACACAGAACGAATCAGGAAGAATGGCGCCTTCAGATTGACGGCAATCGTGCGGTCGAATGCCTCGAAATCCGTCTCTTCGATGGTGCCGCGCGTCATGAGGGCCGCATTGTTCACAAGGCCATCGATTCTTCCGAAGCGAGCCACGGTTTTGTCAATTAGCGCTGCGGGAACTTCGGGATCTTCGAGCGCACCGACAACAAAGGCAGCATTGCTTCCAATCTCTTCCGCCAGCTTTTCTGCTTGATCGCGGCGGCGCCCATGAATCATCACCTGCGCGCCTTCACGCGCAAAGATGCGCACCATGCCTTCGCCGATCCCAGTGGTTGACCCGGTCACCAGGATGACCTTGTCCTTGAGGCGTGTGCTCGCGGGCAATTTCGATTCGCTCATGGCCTCAACACACCTTTCACGATCGAGCCCGAATGCATGGCTTCAAACGACACGCGCCAGTCATCGAGAGGAGCCACACGGTTGAGGATAGGACGGAGATCGATTTTACCTGACGTCAGTAACACGAGCACGCTTTCCCACATCGACCAGTTATGCGAAAAGCTGCCCTGCAAGGTAACGGCTTTCTGCACGAGCTGGTCAAGCGAGAAGTTCAGTGGTTGCGGCCCCCACCCCACCTTTGTAATCTGCCCTGCCGGCCGCACAATGTCGAGGGCCAGCTTGAGCGACGCCGACACACCCGCAGCGTCGATAACGAGGTCGACTCCATAGCCATCGCCGTGGCCTCTCAACCATTCCGGAACATTCTCTCCTTGCGCTCCGAGAACTGTGTCAGCGCCGATCTGCCCCGCAACTTCGAGCCGCTTTGCGTCGGCAGCCGTTCCAATTACAATCAGGTGCCCGGCCCCGGACAGCTTTGCCATAGCTGCGCACAGCAGTCCGATTGGGCCTGGTCCGATGACCGCAACTGTATCGCCCGGGCGCACGCGTGAGTTCGCGCAAACCGCGTTATACGCCACGCAACACGGCTCTGTGAGAGCAGCGCTCTCGAGTGGCAGTGAAGCCGGAACATGATGAAGGCATCGCGATGGCACTTTCACATATGAAGCCATCGCGCCGTCCACTCCATACCCGAAGCCGAGGCGCCCCGGTTCAAGGTTGTAGAGGCCGCGGCGAATAAGCGCCGAATCCCTGGGCAGCACCGCCGCAGTTTCGCTGACCACGCGATCGCCTTCTTTGAATTCGGAAACGCGTTTCCCTGCCTTTGCAATGACGCCTGCGAATTCATGACCCAGGACCACGGGATAATTCACTTTCCAGCTTTGGCTGCCGTGATACTGATGCAGGTCACTTCCGCAGATCCCGACAGAATCCACGCTTAACAAGACGTCCTCTTCGCCAATCTCCGGAACGGGTAGGTCCCGAAGCTCCACCGAGCCGGGATCTTTCGCGAAGTTCACCAAACCGACCATGGATTGTGCTGACACAAGAACTCCGGTGTTAGGTTGGTTGCTGCCGGTGCGAGCGCAAGTCTCGGCATCGATTAATGTAGCGAAACGCAATTCGCTACGACTAGGGACATCACACGATTTTTTCCCGTAAGCCTACGCACTGGCCGGTTCATCGAATCCCTCCGCCCAAGTTCTACTGGCGCCACAATCGAGCCCGCTCATTTTAGCGCAAGCTTCAATTCGATTTTCTTGCCCACGTAATCCGCAACCGCATCCGCATCGTTGGAGACACTCTCGCCGATGCCATGCCCGTGGCCTACCAGAACAATCCGGAAGGCGATGTGTTCGGACATATCTCGAAATGACCCAGCACGTTCGCCGAGGGTCAACGTCGCCGAAGCATCATCCCACTGAATGGGTATCACGGAGGATGCGCCGTGTTCGTAACCGTAGCCGTCTCCCTCGTCCTGGTAGAGATCGAATGTGCCGTCCGCGCCGCGATAGATGCGCAGCTCGATAGGCCAGGCAGTCCGCTGTCCAGCGTACTCGATCTCCGGCCCAAGGGGTACAATCGATCCCGCGCGTATGAATAGTGGAATCCTGTCGAGCGGAGCGTCCGCCTCAAGCTCCTGCCTGCTCGTGGTCTTGTCACCGCTCCAGAAGTTGTACCAGGCAGGCGCGGCCGGCAGATAGACATCCCGCTTTTTCGCTCCCTGCTTCCATACCGGGCTCACCAGGAAAGCCGGTCCGAACATATACTCATCCGCGATGTCCGCGACTTTGGGATCGGTCCGCCAATCGATGATCAGAGGCCGCTGCATGGTGTAGTCGTCGTGCGTCACCTTCCACGCCAGCGAATAAATATACGGCAACATCCGGTAGCGCAGCCGGTCGTATTCTTCGAGGGCAGGCTCGACCTTGTCGTAGGTCCAAATCTCGTTGTGCGGGCGATGACCATGCGTCCGGAATATGGGGCAGAATACCCCAAACTCAAACCACCTCAGGTACAGTTCCTGATACTCCGGCGACGTCATTGATGCGCTTTCATCGTAGGGGAAGTATCCGGCCACGTCGGTTGTCCAGTAGGGCATCCCACTGACAGCGAAATTCAACCCCGCCGCAATTTGTCGGCGCAGCGCCCAGTTGGTGGGATACACGTCGCCACTCCAAACAATTGCTCCGTTGCGCTGCTCTCCTAAAAAGGCCGATCGCGTGAGAAGCAGTACTCGCTTTTCTTGCGACACCTGCTTCCAGTGCTCCGCGATCCCTCCGGTGTGGAGCAAAGGATAGATATTCGTGTACATCGTACCGCTGCCGATCGCCAGCTTCTTACCCAAGAGCAGCGCGTCACCCTCATGAGGACCAAAGTCCGGCTCCGATGCATCCAGCCAGAACGCATCCCACCCCTCGGCCAAAAGCGGTCCGGGAAGGCTCTTCCAGAAGAAGTCGCGGGCCGCAGGATTCGTCGCGTCGTATTGTTCCGTCCCTGGAATCAGCCAACCGTTCTTCTTCATCGTTTCGAGATCCACGGAGCCATCTTTGTATCCGCCCCACACCGAAAGCATGGTGTGCACATGCGCATCATGCAGTTCTTTCAGCTCCGCAGGCACGTCGGTATACTCTGGCCGGAACTCCGGATCGCCCTTCACCTTCCACCAGCCTCCATCCTGCACGATGCAGTCGAGCGGGATATGCTCCGACCGGTAGCGCCGGGGCACATCAAGAATTGCCGCTTGCGACTCGTACGTGTCCTTCGACTGGAAAAATCCGTACGCCCACGCAGGCAGCATAGGGGCATGCCCGGTCATCTGCCGATAGTGGTGAATGATCTGGTCGAAATCAGGTCCGTAAATGAAGTAGTAGTCCACTGCCTGAGCGGCCGCCGAGCTGAAACTGAACACCTGCGCGTAGCGGTTGTCGAAGGTTGTCAGCGACGCTGTATTCCAGAGCAAGCCATAGCCCTTGCTTGAAAGCAACAGAGGCACGGCAACGTCAGTGTTGTTCTGTGCAAGCTCAACTGTTGCGCCGCGATAGTTGAACATGCCGTTCTGATGCTGGCCCAGGCCATAGAGCCCCTCGGTCATGCCGGGTGAAAAGCGGTCTTCCGTGTGGAAAGCACTCATGCCATCGACTTGCACAGGTTCGTAGGTGCGCGGAATCCGCGCGAACTCCTTCAATAGGTCAACACCGTCAGTTGAGGAGAAGGTCAGATTGCCTCCCGGATCCTGAATGTTCACCAGCAATTTGGCTGTCTTGAGCGACGGGGCCGCTGCATCGCGTGTGAAGGTGAAGCTGGCGCCGGGGCATGACGCCGATCGATCCAGCATCCACGGCTGTGCTGGCGAGGCGCCCTGCGCCGGGGCATTGCTCGGGAAAGCCACAACATGAATCACCGAATCGCCGCACGCCATCACCCGTACGGTCTCGCTCCCCACTTCCGCTTCGAATCCATCCGCCGTCTGGTGGACCGCCATCGGCGGTGCAGGAGTGACGTCGCTCGTTGCGGCGGCTCTCGCTTGAAAGCCGATCGCAAGACAAGCGATCAACGTTCCATGTCGAACAAATGACGGCTGTGCCTTAAGCGAAGGCATAACACTCCATACCTTTAAGAATTGGTCAATTCGTGTCCCTGGCACCGGCGCTCATCCTGCGGCTGGAATCATCGACATCGGGGGATTACGATTTACGCCCCATCCTGCGGCTGCGCGTTGGTGCCAATACGGATAAACAAGCGTCTGCTCGCTCGCGTAATCCAGTCTCGCGACCTGACTCGGCGTCAACTTCCAGCCTGCAGCATCCAGATTCTCCTTGAGCTGAGCTTCATTGCGCGCGCCCAGAATGACGCTTGCCACCGTGGGCCGCTGCAGAAGCCAGTTAAACGAAAGTTGCGCAACCGTTTTGCCGGTTTCCCGGGCAAGCTCCTCAAGAACATCCATGACGCGATAAAGATATTCACTCTCGACCGGCGGTCCAGCCTCTGCCGTTTTGTGCAGCCTGCTGAGCTCAGGCAGCGGTTGTCCGCGGTGAATTCTACCTGTCAGGCGCCCCCAGCCTAGCGGGCTCCAGATCAGGGCACCAACTCCCTGATCGACCCCGAGCGGCATCAACTCCCATTCGTATTCGCGGCCGATCAGCGAGTAGTACACCTGGTGCGCCACGTAGCGCGCCCATCCAAAGCGATCTGAAACCGCCAGCGACTTCATCAAATGCCACCCGGAAAAATTCGAGCAGGCGATATAGCGAACCTTGCCCGCGCGGACCAGCGTGTTCAGGGTGTCGAGCGTTTCCTCGACGGGCGTGACCGCGTCGAATCCGTGAATGTGATAGACGTCGATGTGATCGGTCTCCAGCCGTCGCAGGCTTCCTTCGCATTGCTCAATCAGGTGAACGCGTGACGCTCCCTGGTCATTGGGGCCGTCGCCCATCGGAAAGAATGCCTTGGTCGAAATGTAGACCCGATTTCGTTTTTCCTTGAGCGCCTTGCCTAGAACCTCTTCCGCCAGCCCGTTCGAGTAGTTGTTCGAAACGTCCACGAGATTAATGCCGGTGTCGAGGCACATGTCGAGCATGCGTTTCCCTTCGTCCACGCCCACCTGTCCCCACGCGCGAAAGAGCTCGCTGCCGCCGCCGAATGTAGCCGTCCCCAGGCTCAATGCCGAGACATTCAGGCCCGACCGGCCAAGAAATCGGTACTCCATTTCGAACCTCCTTGCATGGCGAATCCTGCCTGGCGCGGAATAAAAGGGAAAGAACGCGCTATCCGTTTGCCGCTTCAAACTTCAGCGTCCATGCGTGTTCGCAGGGGCGGTTAGCGGCTGATTGCAGTTTTTCGGGAAGGCTGATAATGGTGCCCCGGCTCGAATCAAACCGCCATTCGAGCGCAGCATCCGATCCCATCAGAGTCACGCGGGATCTTTCGGCAGGCCGCACGGATTTGAGCGCAAGCTCCGTCCCTGGCCATTCCGTCAGAATCGCAAACACAAATTGGCGGTCCTTGGAACGCGTGAAGCGGACTGTATCGCCTTCTGCCCACCGCCCACCGTCGCGCGGGCGCGTGGCATAGATCGCTTCGCCATTCACTTTCAACCACGCGCCGGCCGCCTTCATCTGCCGGACGGCTTCGGGATGAAACTCGCCGAGCGCACTGGGTCCGACACCCACCATCAGGCCTCCCCCTTTGGCAACCGTATCAACGAGCGTGCTCACAATCCAGCCGGTGCCTTTGTAATTCGCAGCTTTTGGATCGTAGGAGAAATCCGTTCCCAGCGGGTTGATGCAGAACCACGGCTTGTCTGATCCAACCATCGACGCGGGAATGGCGCGCTCCGGCGTGAAATAGTCGCCGTAGTTCCCGATGCCGCGATTGCGGAGCATGACATCGGGCTGCAATTCGCGCAGCTTCATAACGGTTTCGCGCAATTCGGGCCACACCTTCGCACCCAGCCACATATCCAGGCAGAGCATGTCGATCCGGCCGTAGTTTGTCAGCAATTCCTCAAGCTGCTCGCGATGGCGTCGCAACATGTGCGCCACTTCAGCATCGCTTGGGTCCGGAACGATGACCGGGTGGCCGTGGTACGTGCGCTGCGTTCTTTCCCAATCAACAGGCGCCATCAAGATTCGCGAAGACGGGACCTGCAGCGGATGCACCACGTAGGGTCGAAAATCCGCGTCGTACCAGTCGGGGTGCGAGAAGTAGAGATCGATCTTGATGCCGCGCTTGTGCGCCGCATCGCAAAGCTCCTTCACCACGTCGCGGCGAAACGGAGTCTCCATGATCGAGTACGCCAGGTCGCACGATTCGATCTTGGGACCGCCCGCGGCCATCCAGTTCGCCCGGTTCTTGACCCTCGTCCGCGTGTCAAACATGGAGAAGCCTTCATGATGTTTTGAGGTGAAGGCAAACATCTTCATGCCGCTTTCGGCAAAGATGTCCATCCACCGGCCGGCGTCAAAGCCGACAGGATTCCAGGTTTTGTAGAGGTCGTTGTACTTTTGCCGGTCGGCGAACGACATCTCAAGAAACGGCCAGGACTCGGCGCCCCTGCTCCAGATGGAGTAAATTCCCCAGTGAATCCGAATCCCGAACTTCATGTCCTGAAAAGCTTCGTAAGCGCTGGCGGGAGCTGAATGGTAGCCGGCGATCGGCGTGGTTTCGATATACGGGGTGTCCTTCAACTGCGATTCCGGGAACCCGGGAGTCCGCTCCGGCACCTGCTGGATGCCCCGGCAGGTGCAAGCACCCGTGAAAGCTGCCGCAGTTGTGGCGAGAAATTCTCTTCGATTCATTGGTCGTTCGTATCTGGCCCCTGCCGGACTACCTGGGCTCAATTCCATGGGAAAGGAGCTGGGCGCACCTCTGAAGGCCGAGAATTAATATGTCAGAAAGTCTCCTGTTCGTGCAAGTAATTTCGTATTTTCCATTATTTTCATATAGTTCTTGCTTTGATCGCTGTTTTTTGCTATGTCAGTAATTGGGCCCAATAGCCTTTCACCCCTACTTTGCGAGGGTTAATGGATCTCCACGGCAAGGTTTGCCTGGTTACAGGAGGCAGCAGCGGGATCGGCGCTTCGACCGCTTTACGACTGGCGCGCAAGGGCGCTCGCGTGATTTCGGCTTCCAGGCGAGGTTCATGGCAAGCCCGAAGCCCACTCTCTCGCGAGAGCATTGGCCTCGATGTCCATTTTCTGAAGGCAGACGTCAGCGAGCCTGAAGCCTGTCGGAGCTGTGTTGATCAGGTCGCACGAGATTTTGGCCGCCTCGACATTCTGGTTCACGCGGCAGGCAGCCCGGTGCCCGGTGGGCTCTATGAAGTGTCTGACGAATGCTGGATGAGCGCCTTTGCGGTCCACGTGCATTCCGTTTTTCACCTTTCCAAGGCAGCGGCTCCCCACATGGCAAAGCAAGGCGAGGGGGCCATTATCCTGCTCAGCTCGGCGGCGGGGCTGCGCGGCTGCCAGGGCGCGCTGGCATATGGAGTCGTGAAAGGCGCGCTGCCGCAGTTTGCGCGCGCGCTGGCTCGCGAGCTCGCCCAAGAGAACATTCGCGTGAACTGCGTGTCCCCTGGCATTATTCGGACACCCTTTCAGGACCACCTGACTCCCGAGCAGATTTCCACGAACGTTCGCAACCGCATCCCCCTGCGCAGGGAAGGCCAGCCCGATGAGGTCGCCCGCCTGATCGAATCTCTCATTGAAAATGACTTCATCACGGGAGAAAATTTTGTGATCGATGGCGGCATGAGCATGCGGATTGTCTGACTTCCGGTGCAAGCCAGTTTGCATTCCAGCGCGGACTTCTAGCGCTGCAGCCCCGCAGAAGCGCTTGCCGATGAAGTGTGTGATGCTCCGTCGATCACCGGACGAATGTGACTGGCGCGTCCCTGAATTGCGCCTGGCTGGGAACGAACGCGACGGCGATAGGCTGCCGGAGTCATGCCGGCAATCTTGCGAAACACCGTGCCGAAATAGCTCTGATCGCAGAAGCCTACTTGCTGGCTGATGCTCACCATGGACTCATCTGATTGCGCGAGGAGCCGCTGAGCCTGCTCGATGCGGAAGTGATTCAGGTAGGCGACAAACGACAGGCCGGTCACTTGCTTGAAGAAGTTCATGAAATACGATTCACTCATTCCGCACATGCGCGCGGCCTGGCGAACCTGGACCGAGCTACCCAGGTTGTCACCGATGAATCGGAAGAGGGGCCTGAGCCGGTCGAGCGCACGCTCCTGGCGCCGAAACGTCTCGATGGTGCCCGCGTAGGCGGCGTACTGGTTCACGAGCAGCATGAGCACCATCTTCAAGTACGTTTTTACGGCGAGCCGTGCGCGCGGCGTCGACGCGGGTAGTTCCGCCTGAATGCTTAGCATCAGGTCCAGCACCTGGCGGGGAATTCCTGCTTTGGCCGGCACAATGTGGGGGAACTCGGCGTCCTGCAACAGGAAGGGCGTCAGATATCCTGCGCTATCGTCCGCTCCATCGCAGCAGATAAACTCGGGTTCAAAGAAGAGGGCTGCGATCGTCAACGGAGATTCCGATTGGCACTCAATCCGGTGATAGAGCGTGCTGCCGATTACGGCCAGATCGCCTTCATGGAAGGGCAACAGCCGATCCTGGATGTGACACACGCCATAGCCGGAGCAGAGATACAGAATCTCAAAGTAACCGTGACGGTTCATCCGTACGCGCTGGCGGTCATGCGTCGTCATAAACAGCACGTCGACCGGACACGATTTACTGAACGGCCAGATGTGCACCCCCTCAGCGTTGATCTGGGGCTCGACCAGGCTGAAGGTATCCTTCAATGGTTTGCGCGGCGTTTGCACGCGGGGAGATTCCCTGCTCGAACCAGGCAACAGCCGTAGCCAATTCGAGACTTTGCGGTTCTTCAAGTCAGTGTTCGATTCGGAAGACTTCTTCGACCTCGCCATTTCTCACTCCGTACATGCGCGAATGCAGGTTGACAGTTGCATCGCTGTATTGCACCCAAACTTCCAGCTTTTTGCCAACTTCAAAGCCCGACGATGAATCCGAATGAATATCGATGAGTGCGTGTTCAGCATGCAATGCCGCCAGCTTCGCGGAGGGAACCCCCTTGAGCTCAGGTAAACCCCGCTCACTACTGATTGCCTTCACCCCGCAATCCAGAACGGCATGCCCCGGATCTCGTTTGCTGATGACGGTGGCCAGCATACTAATCGCGCGGCAAAAAGGCGCGCCAAGATTCATGTACCGCGTGTCCATCAACAGGTAAGAACCCACCTGAACTTCGGTAATGCCCGGGCAATCGCCGGAAATGGAATACGTGCCGGTGCCGCCGGTGGAAACAATCGCCATCGGAATCCCCGATGCCTCGATCAGCGCGGCGGAATCGGCGAGCACTCTGCAACCGTTCCGCACCATTTCGTCGCGCTGCGGGCTTGGCGACTCCGACTGCAGATGCCCGTCGTAACCCATGATTCCGCGCACATTCAATCCCTGCCGCGCAGCGCTTTTCGCCAACTGAACTGCCGGCTCGCCCGGCGGAACGCCGCAGCGGTCCAGTCCGATATTGATGTCCACCAGCACTTCGAACTGTGTCTTCCGGTTCCGCTGCACCCTGGCCATGTCCGAGAGTACGCGTTCGTTATCCACCGCTACCATGATGGACGCGCGACGTGAAAGTTCGGCGAGGCGGTCAAATTTGGCTTCGTCCGCAATCTCGTTCGCGATCAGTACGCTCGGCACTTCATGTTCCACCAGGATCTCGGCCTCGCGAAGTGTTGCGCAGGTCATCCCGATGGCGCCTGAGTCCAATTGTTTGCGTGCGAAAGCCGGCGTTTTGTGATTCTTGAAATGGGGACGCGCCTTGCATTTCCGGCCCGCGAAGTAGCCCGCCATCTTCTTCAAATTGCCTTCCATCACATCCAGGTCGACCAACAGCGCCGGAGTTTCAATATCCTGCACTTTCATCGATGCTCGCGTAACCTCTCAGAACAATTGGCAGCATTTGGCCCTGCCGTCGCTATTATGAAAGAACTTCCCAGTACAGCTTGACTTCAAAGCGCTCGACGAACGTGGGGCGAACATGATCAAAAAAATTCTTTATGTAGGACGTCGCACAGTGTTGATCAAAAGCGTCTCGATCTTTCCATTTCTCGACAAAAGTGATGCGCCGCGGATCATCGCAATCCTGATTCAGTTCATAACGCAGGCAACCCGGCTCTTTGTGAGTAGGGCCCATGAGAGAGTGGAGCACTGCGAGAAGCTCCTGCTCCTTGCCATTCAAAGCAAAAAATTCCGCAATGCAAACCAACTGGGTTGTGTCTTTTTTACACATAGCTCTCGCTTTCGTCAACTGAATTGAGGTGCGATCTGTCTCGCCGCTCCTTCTTGTGCAAGGGCGGAGCCGAATGCGGCGAAAAGCAGGGCGATGGAGGCCGCTCCGGGGTCAATATGGCCCAGGCTTCGCTCGCCAAGAGACTTGGCGCGCCCATAACGAGCAATCATTTGCTTTGTCGCATCCGCGCCTCGCTCCGCGGCCGCCGCGGCCGAATTCATAGCAATTTCCGCTGTTTGGCCTGATGAAGCGGCCTGCTCAAATGCTTCGACTGCTGGAAAGAGTGCGTCCATCATCGTCTTGTCACCCTGCGTGGCCTTGGTATGGCGCAGAACTGCCCGCAGCCCAGCATCAAAGCTTTTGGCGAGGCACAAGCAGTCCATTTCTTCTCCGATCTCCACCTCTCCCAGGGCGGCCACAAAGGTTCCCAGAATTGCGCTGGATGCTCCTCCATCCGCGTCCATAGCGCTCCATCCGGCTTCTTTCAGCATCGCGCTGCACTTTTCGAGTCGGCATCATCCATCGCCTGTTCCAGTCTTTCCATGAAGCGAACCATCGTGGCGCCGTGATCGCCATCGCCGCCGACGGAATCAAGCTGCGACAACATGGTGCTGCGATCCCGGATCAGTTGTGCCGCTGCGGAAAACATCTGCTTTAGCACAGTCTTTGAAGGCGAATTCTTCATGGTTTTGCGAAATACGGCGCATCTGCAGTCGCATCCCACAACTGGAGCAATTGTTCGTCCATACGCGCGATGGTCATTTGAAATCCTGCCTGTTCCTGCGTCGTGATGAATTCCCCGATCAAACTGCGCGCCAGTTTGATCCTATTCGCCTCAAGCAGCTGGGCGACGCGTCGAAAGACGATGAAGAGTTCCATATGCGTTGTCGCTCCAGCGCCGTTTAGCAGAACCAGTACTTGTTCACCAGGAGCAACAGCCAGATCCTCGAGCAACCTTGTGAGCATGATCTCCGCCGTTTCGTCCGCGGTCTTCAGCGGCATTCGGCCCGTGCCGGCCTCCCCGTGCTGGCCCATGCCGATCTCCATCTCGTCTTCAGCCATTTCAAAGATCGGATGGCCGGTTGCGGGATGAGTCGCGGTTCGCACAGCGACGGCAAGTGTGCGCATATTCCGCTGCATTCGCTCCGCTATTTCGCAACATGTCTCAAGCGATTCTCCTTGTTCGGCCGCCGCGCCGGCGACTTTATACACCAGCACGCAACCAGCCAGCCCGCGGCGATCGCCCGGCGGACCAGAGATATCCTCTTCCGTGAGCACCATCTTTACCGGCAGGGACTCGCGAAGAGTGGACTCCATTACGATATTCGCGGTGAGCACATCGCCGGCGTGATTCAAAACAATGAGCAGCGCACTCGAGCCGTGTGAGCACGCAGCGCGAATTGCATCGAGGCATTTTGGCGCACCAGGTGCCGCAAATATCTCACCCGCGACGCTCACATCGAGCATGCCGGTCCCGACAAAGCCGCTCAGCCCAGGCTCGTGCCCGCTGCCGCCCAACGTGATGAGTCTTACCTTACCCTCAGCCTTGGGCTTCGCGCGGACAACCGTGCTTGGCCCGGACAAGCGCACTTTGTCTCGGTACGCGACCGTAAATCCTTCCAGCAGCTCTCGAACAAGTCGCCGAGGATCATTCAAGAATTTCTTCATATGCACAGTTTTCCGCTCCTCCCTTGCTTGCCCATTCAGCTCGCCCCGTCCCAAAGGCGCAACCCGTCGCATTCGACGGGGAAGGTCTCCATTTGCGCATGCTGGTACTCCGTGACGTTAATCGAGCGGCTGCCCGGCAGTGCGAACGCAAGGTTCGTCGGCAACATTCCCTGAGTTTCGATTTGTTTGACCACTTTTCCGCCGGGCCCCAGCACGGTCACGTCGCCTTGTCCGAAAACCGCAACATAAAGAAAGCCCCGCTCGTCGAATGCCATCCCATCCGGGCCTTTCCAACCAGGCGGCGCGCCGGGGCGAATCACGTTTCCGTAAAGTTCTCGCGGAGAAGCAATCTTCCCGTCGCGCCAACCATAGCGGTAGATATTTCCCGTCAGAGTTTCATTCACATAAAGCCGGTCATCCGGGCCGAATGCAATGCCGTTTGTGAACCGGATTCCGCGATCGATCAGGCTGACGGATCCGGTTCGCGGTTCGACGCGATACACCCGCCCGTCGTAATTCACGTCCATGTAATCCGGTCGGATCGTACCATTGGGCGCAAAGCTATCGATATGAACACCTGAATCGGTGAGGTAGAGCGCCCCGTCGGGGCCGAAGCAAAGATCATTTGGAAAAAGAAACGGCTCACCGTCACATTCGGTCGCCACCACCGCGCAGTCGCCGCCCATGGTTAGGCGAAGGAGCGACGGCACCTTCGATTCGGCAACCCAGATTGCTCCGCCGGCATCGACGGCCAGACCATTCGGCCTTCCCGTCTTGCGGATTATCGACCTTGCCCTTCCATCGTGGCTCAAGCGCGTCACGCAGCCACGCTCAGCGCTTCCTTCCACGATCAACCATGTTCCGTCGGGTAAGGCGACCGGACCCTCGGGCTTCTGGACATCTTCAGAGAAGATCATGGTCGCGGTCGATTCCTTTGTCGCTTCGCTCGAGGCAGCAAACACCTGCATCGTGAATCATGGGCGACGAACGCGGCTATAAGGATTCCACGAATGACTTTTGAAATTCCCCAGCGGGCCATTCTTGATCACAAATTCATGAGACGATTTTCGATGTAGGTTTCCGTCATAGTGACCACGAAGGGATCGGACCGTCATGCAAAGAACGGCCAGTAACGGGAATGGTGGAGCAAGCGTGACCGTTCTGCTGTTGACGATCAGCTTCTTCGCAAGCGTTCGAGCATTCGCTCAAACAGCAGGAGACTCTGCATCTTCGTCACATGCCGCGAGCTCGGCTGCCTATCCGCTCAAAGTCAGTTTCAATGGCCGGTATCTTGTCGACCAGAACAACGCGCCCTTCCTGATCGTCGGCGATGTTCCTCAGACCCTGGTCACGCGGATCTCAGCGGCAGATGCCGACGCGTACCTTGCGAATCGCGAGGCTCGCGGCTTCAATGCGCTTTGGATCAACGTCCTGAATGCCGGCCCGTATTACCACAACAGTCCCGACGACGGCAGCACCTATGACGGCATCCGGCCCTTCACCGGTTATTCAGCAGGCGGTTCCGATACGGCGCACTACGATCTTGCCCATCCGAACGAAGCTTATTTCGCCCGCGTCGATCAGATGATTACTCTTGCGGCGAATCATGGCATGCTCGTCTTCCTAGATCCGATTGAAACCGGACAGTGGCTTCCGACATTGCGCAACAACGGACCGGTGGCCGCTCGCGAATACGGACGCTATCTGGGCAACCGCTACAGGCGCTTCGATGATATCGTCTGGCTTAACGGAAATGACTTTAATCATTGGAAAGCGCCCGCAGACGATGAAGTCGTCAAAGCCGTTGCCCTCGGAATTCAATCCGCCGATCCGCGGCACCTGCAGACGATTGAGCTGAATGTCGAGACCAGCTCTTCTTCCGATGACCCGGCGTGGGAATCCATTATTTCCATCAATGGCACATACACTTACTCGCCAACCTATTTCCAAATGTGGCATAGCTACAATCACGCACCAGTCGCGCCGACATTCCTGCTTGAAGGACACTATGACCTGATGGACTATGGGCATCCGGTGGATTACGGAACGCCCTCCGTTCTGCGGCGTCAGGAATATTGGGCGATGCTCAGCGGCGGCAAAGGACAACTCTATGGAAATGGCTACACGGTCGAATTCCTATCGGGATGGAAAGATTATGTGGATACCGTCGCTGTGTCGCAGCTGATGATCTGGCACAGTTTCTTCACTTCTCTTCCCTGGCAGGACCTCGTTCCCGACGAAGATCATACGGTCGTAACCGCCGGACTGGGAGATGCGGGCGACATGAACAGCCGCGCAAGCGGAACCAATTTTTGTACTGCAGCGCGCACGCCAGATGGTTCATATGTGGTGGCCTACCTGCCCACTCCGCGGGAAATCACGGTGAACATGAATTCGCTGAACAGCCCCGCAATCGGGAAGTGGTTTGATCCCACGAACGGCGTGTATGTGCCGATCTCCGGTGGGCCCTTTCCAAACAACGGCGAGCGGCGCTTTATGCCTCCCACAAAAAATCGCGGCGGCGACGATAACGATTGGGTCTTGTTGCTCCAGGCCACAGCAATTTCCCGTTAAGACGCCGACCATTCTAAGTTGATTGCCAGCTGTGTTGAAGAACTCTGAAATCCGATGAAATTCCTGTTGCGATTCTGCTGCTTATGCGTGCGATGAGATTCATGCGGCTTCAACAAAAACCTGTTTAATCCTTAGAGACGCCTCTCGTTAGGCGGCCTAAGATTCTTTGAAAAACCGGTGATTCGGGGCTATCCCGCATTGCTGCTTAGCGTTCCGAAGGTAACGAGAAAAGGCGTAAGGTCCATGAGGCTTCTTGGAAAGGTTGCGGTCGTAACGGGAGCCGCGGTTGGCCTGGGCCGCGCGATTGCCACGCGATATGCGCAGGAAGGCGCATCGGTTGTGGCAGCGGATACGAATGTGACGGAAGGGGAGGAACTGGTCCGCGATCTGTCGGAGCAGGGCCACAATGCAATGTTCGTCGAAGCCGACGTCGCAAACGACGGCGCAGTTCGAGATCTCTTTGCGGCGGCTTTCGCGCGCTACAAACACATCGACGTGCTTTGCAACAACGCGGCGATTCTCCTCTACGACCGCGACTCCGAAGCCCATGAGCTCAGCCTCGACACCTGGGACAATGTGATGAACGTGAACCTGCGAGGCTCATTCTTGTGCACAAAGCATGCGATTCCGCTCATGTTAAACAATGGCGGCGGATCGATCGTCTACATGGGCTCGCCCACCGGCCTCTACGGCTGTGCGCCGAAACTGACTGCCTATAGCGCAAGCAAAGCCGGCGTGATGGGCCTGGCGCGCGTAACTGCAGTTGCCTATGCCCAAAAGAATATCCGTGTGAACGCAATCGTCCCTGGCACCATGGAAACGCCGATGAATCACAGCGTCTTGTCTGATCAGGAATCGCGCGACCAGCTCAGCCGTGCAGTGCCGCTGGGCCGTTTGGGACAGCCGGATGACATTTCGGGCCTGGCGGTCTTTCTGGCTTCAGATGAGTCGGCATACTGCACCGGCGGTTTTTACATGTGCGACGGCGGACTTACAGCGGTTTAAGAATTCGTTCTCATCATGATCCCGAGACATGGCAGCCACTTCGCATTTGAGAAAACTCTTGTGGGTGCGTCACGACTACTGGCTGTAATATTCATTGTCGTTGCTCTTGCGCCTGCATTAGCCCAGTCGGGTGCGGCAACCCTCGATCTCGACTTCACAAAAAAACTCGGCTCGATGGAGATGGATCGTATCGGTCTCGGCCAGGGAGGTTTGTCGCCAAACCCGATGTGGGACAGCCGCATCGCTGAGATTCGCGCCCTTCGTCCGCATCTCATTCGGCTCTTTGTAAGCGAGTATTTCAATATCTCGTCTCCGGGCGGGAAGTATCACTTCACCACTCTCGACCAGTCGGTGAACGAAATTGTGCGGGCCGGCGCGATCCCGCTGATGTGCATTGCGATCAAGCCCAAAGCGCTCTTCCCGAAGATTGATCAGGATCAAGTCGACCCGAACGATTATGGAAAATGGGAAGAATTGATTTCCGCGATAGTGAATCATTACAAACAGCAGGGGCTTCGCGAGATCTATTGGGAAGTCGGAAATGAAGGGGACATCGGCGAACTGGGCGGCTCGCCTTACCGGTTCACGCCCGAGGATTACGTCCGATATTACCGGCATACAGCAGCGGCGATTCTAAGAGCGGACCCTAAGGCTCACGTCGGCGGGCCGGCACTCGCGAGTTGCAGGTCAGCGATTCTGCCCGCATTGCTGAGTGCCGCTGACGGAGATAGATTGCCGCTCAGTTTTGTCTCATGGCATATCTACAGCAGCGATCCCAAAGCAATTCAGACAACCATCGAATACGTGAAAGATTTGCTTGCGCAACATCCTTCGCTTCATCCTGAAACGATCCTGGATGAATGGAACATGGCACTGACAGCGCCTCCAAAGGACCCCCGCATCCAGCCGGCCTTTGTTGCAGAAACCGCATGGCGCATGAAACAGTCCGGCCTGACCTACTCGTGCTATTACCATATTCGCGATTATCACGTAGATCGCGATCTTTTTGCCTCGACGGTTTCATCGGGCGGCGCATCCTTCATGGCAAGCTGGTGGAATCGGATGCCGCAGTATTCGGGCCTGTTCGATTATCAGAATGTGATGAGGCCTGCGTATTTCACTTTCGATTTGCTGGCACGGGTGACGGGCGACAGGCTCGAGGCCGAAAGTGACGATGACTCTGTCCACGCTTTTCTCGCCTACGATAAGCTTTACAACTACTACAGCCTGATGTTCTGGAACTTCTCAGCGACACCGGTATCGCTCACTCTTCGGCTACATGGCCTTCCAGGAACACTGACTGCCCACCGCCGCATGCTGGATGCCGAAACGCCCTCGCAGGACGAGAATGCGCGTCTCCGTCCGCTTGACGACGTCTTGCTCGCTCCCGACGCGATCCCGGCTGAGATCAATCTCGCGCCATACGAAATTCAGTTCTGGTCTTTAGAACCGCTTCACTGGCGGGCGCAAATCATGAATCAAGCGCCATAATCCCGACCATCAAGGCCGGTTCGGGTAGTGCGCTCTCAACCGCAAAGAATCATTCTGCTGTTTTCTTTCCAGATCCAGCTGCTTCACTGCGATCTGCCGTTTGAAACGGTAGCATCGTTGCGGGCCAGCGGTCAGGTTGCGCATCCAGGTTCGGCGCCACTGCGGTGTCGAGACTTCTTGATCCAAAGGAGATATCGCTCGACGACTATCTTCAGCCCGATTTTCGCGAGAGCTTGTTCCCATTGCGCCACGACGAGAGCTTCGATCGAATGCTCACTTATCTATCTCATTCTGAGCTCACCTCCTTCGCAGATATCGCTGTAGTCTCCGTACTTGAAAAACTGGTGGGGAACGACAGCGATCAGGTCTCGCTTACGTCGGCGCGAGATCTCGATCGCCGCGATCTTGAGAAGGGCAACTTTGTTTTTGTCGGGAGCGCTATTTCGAACCCATGGGTTTCGTTGTTCGCCGACAAACTCAATTTCAAGATGGTAGAAGAGGGCGTCGGCGGCAGAATGTACTTTCGGAATCGGAGTCCTCAGCCCGGAGAACAGCAGGAATACGAAGGTTTGGTTCGGACCGGATCGCCGGGCGACGACTTCGCCACGATCTCTCTGCTTCCAAGCAGCCTGGGCCAGGGGAACGTCCTGATTCTTCAAGGGTTTCGCCAGGAAGGTACAGAAGCCTTGGGTGCCCTGCTTAGCAATGCGAGTGATCGCGCGCGGTTAGAGCAAGCGGTGCGCCATGCTACGAATGGTTCGCCGTACTTTGAAGCTCTGATTCGTTCCCGCGCGATAGCGGGAGCTCCTGTTTCCATCGAGATCGTAGCCACCCGTGATATTCGGCCATGATCAGTCGGAAGTACTATATCGTCCGTCATCCGGAAGTCAACCGTCTGCTGAGTTTCAGCATCGAATGCTCAGAGATACGTCTAAACGGAGAATATCTATATTACAGGCGGAATTATCGACATCCTTCGGAACACGCTCGATCGGCTTGAAGAGACCGCAACCTTCGAGCAAGGCGACCCCGCTGTCATTCAACTGAAGAGGCACATCGTTCAGTCGATTGCAGAACTTGAGGTTATGAAGGAAGCCCAGCCCCGCTCCGCACCGGAAAAGCGAGAACCGGCCCTTCGCACCCGCTAACGTCGGCCGGCATTCATCTTCCGGCGCACCGCGGTCTCATTGTTCCTCCACTCTGACGAGGTTTCGAGCGCCGGGGGTCGATTTCAAAAAAGGCGGGCCTCAGACAACCTGGGCCAAGCCGCAGGCATCACTTTTTCAGCTTCGCTCGGAGGGGGAATGGGGAGGTGTGTCCCCATTTGCTCCTCACCCATCTGACTTCCCCGCCTTCCCTAGGAGGCCCGACAATGGAAACAGCCGTTCCGCAGCCCATTCTTGGGCCAAGCGGCCAGGAGCATCCCCACAACGGGAATGGTGCGCTTGAGTCTGCCACTCCCGATTACTTGGCGGTAATCCTCGAAAGCATGCAAACCATGAAGAATGGCGATTTCAGCGTCCGCCTGCCCGTTATCTGGACCGGGCTGCCAGGCAAGATCGCCGACAGCTTCAACGAGATCGTCACCGCCAACGAGCAGATGGCATTGGAGTTAAAGCGCGTTGGCCAGGCGGTCGGCAAAGAGGGCAAAACCCGTGAGCGGATCCGGGTTGCGCAACGGCGCGGCGCCTGGAACGAGATGGAAGTTTCGGTCAACACCCTGGTGGAGGACCTGCTTCGGCCCACCACCGAAGTCACGCACGCCATCGCCGCGGTGGCCCAGGGCAACCTGACCCGAACCGTCCGGCTCGATGTTGACGGCCGTCCCCTGGAAGGTGAGTTCCTGCGTTCGGCAAACATCGTGAACACCATGATTCAGCAGTTGGGAATCTTTACGGCTGAAGTCACGCGCGTGGCGCGCGAAGTGGGTACCGACGGCAAACTGGGCGGCCAGGCCATGGTGCCTGGTGTGGCCGGCACATGGAAGGATCTGACGGATTCCGTCAACTCCATGGCTTCGAACCTCACCGGGCAGGTGCGCAACATCGCCGAGGTTGCCACCGCCGTGGCCTCGGGCGACTTGTCCCGCAAGATCACCGTCGACGTGCGCGGCGAGATTCTGCAGTTGAAAGAAGCCATTAACACCATGGTTGACCAGCTGCGCTCATTCGCGTCGGAGGTGACGCGTGTGGCCCGCGAAGTAGGCACCGACGGCAAACTAGGCGGCCAGGCCGTGGTACCCGGTGTGGCCGGAACATGGAAAGACTTAACGGATAGCGTCAACGCCATGGCGGGCAATCTTACGGCGCAGGTTAGAAACATTGCTGAAGTCACCACAGCGGTCGCCCGCGGCGACTTGTCGCGCAAGATCACCGTGGACGTGAAGGGCGAAATTCTGGCGCTGAAAGACACCATCAACACCATGGTGGATCAGCTCAACGCGTTTGCCGGCGAAGTGACTCGCGTGGCACGCGAGGTGGGAACCGAAGGCAAGCTGGGCGGACAGGCCAACGTGCCCGGTGTCGCAGGCACATGGAAGGATCTGACCGACAACGTCAACTTCATGGCCGGAAACCTCACTGGCCAGGTCCGCAACATCGCCGAAGTGGCGACGGCCATTGCCAGCGGTGACCTGTCGCGCAAGATCACGGTGGATGTGCGCGGCGAAATGCTGCAACTGAAGGAAACGCTGAACACCATGGTCGACCAGCTCAACCGGTTCGCCGGCGAGGTAACGCGCGTGGCCCGCGAAGTGGGAACCGAAGGCCGGCTGGGCGGACAGGCCAACGTGCCGGGCGTGGCAGGTACGTGGAAGGACTTGACCGACTCGGTAAACTCCATGGCCGGCAACCTGACGGCACAGGTGAGAAATATCGCCGAGGTAACCACCGCGGTGGCCCGCGGCGACCTATCCCGCAAGATCACAGTGGACGTGAAGGGCGAAATTCTCGAACTCAAGAACACGATCAACACCATGGTCGATCAGCTCAACGCATTCGCGGGCGAAGTGACGCGCGTGGCGCGCGAAGTGGGCACCGACGGAAAACTCGGCGGTCAGGCGGAAGTACCGGGCGTAGCCGGAACCTGGAAGGACCTGACCGACAACGTGAACTTCATGGCATCGAACCTGACCGGCCAGGTGAGAAACATCGCCGAGGTAGCAACTGCCGTGGCGCGCGGAGACTTGTCGCGCAAGATCACGGTCGACGTGAAGGGAGAGATTCTCGAACTCAAAGACACCATCAACACGATGGTGGATCAGCTCAATGGTTTCGCTGGTGAAGTCACACGCGTGGCGCGCGAGGTCGGCACCGACGGAAAGCTGGGTGGCCAGGCGCAGGTACCCGGCGTGGCTGGAACCTGGAAAGACCTTACCGACAATGTGAATTCGATGGCATCAAACCTGACCGGCCAGGTAAGAAACATCGCGGAGGTTTCGACGGCCATCGCCAACGGAGACCTTTCAAAGAAGATCACGGTGAACGTGAGCGGCGAAATTCTGCTGCTCAAAGAAACCATCAATACGATGGTTGACCAGCTCAACCGCTTCGCCGGCGAGGTAACTCGCGTGGCACGCGAGGTCGGCACCGAGGGACGGTTGGGCGGCCAGGCCAATGTGCCCGGTGTCGCAGGAACATGGAAGGATCTCACCGACAGCGTGAACTCCATGGCCTCGAACCTGACCGGTCAGGTGAGAAACATCGCCGAAGTCACGACAGCCGTGGCGCGCGGCGACCTGTCGCGCAAGATCACGGTGGATGTGAAAGGAGAAATTCTGGAGCTGAAGATCACCATCAACACGATGGTGGATCAGCTGAATGCGTTCGCCGGCGAAGTAACGCGCGTGGCTCGCGAAGTCGGTACGGAAGGCAAGCTCGGCGGCCAGGCGGAAGTCCCGGGCGTCGCCGGAACCTGGAAGGACTTAACCGACTCGGTGAACTTCATGGCCGGCAACCTTACGGCACAGGTGCGAAACATCGCCGAGGTCGCGACGGCAATCGCCAACGGCGACCTGTCTCGCAAGATTACTGTGGACGTGCGCGGTGAAATTCTGCAGCTCAAAGAAACTCTGAACACCATGGTCGAGCAACTTCGCTCGTTCGCTGCAGAAGTAACGCGGGTGGCTCGCGAAGTTGGATCGGAAGGCCGGCTCGGCGGACAGGCGAACGTCCCGGGCGTGGCCGGCACGTGGAAAGACCTTACCGACAGCGTGAATGCGATGGCCGGAAATCTAACGGCACAGGTGAGAAATATCGCCGAGGTGACCACTGCGGTCGCGCGCGGCGACCTGTCGCGCAAGATCACCGTGGATGTGAAGGGCGAAATTCTCGAGCTCAAGAACACCATCAACACCATGGTCGACCAGCTGAACGCGTTCGCTGCTGAAGTCACACGCGTGGCCCGCGAAGTGGGAACTGAGGGCAAGCTCGGCGGCCAGGCTCAAGTGTCGGGTGTGGCCGGAACCTGGAAAGACTTGACCGACAACGTCAACGTGATGGCTGCCAATCTTACCGAGCAGGTGCGCGGCATTGTGAAAGTGGTCACGGCCGTCGCCAATGGCGTGCTCACGCAGAAGCTCACCGTGAACGCTAAGGGCGAAGTGGCCGCGCTGGCAGACACCATCAACAATATGACCGACACGCTGGCCACTTTTGCCGACCAGGTGACCACGGTGGCTCGCGAGGTTGGTGTGGAAGGACGCCTCGGCGGCCAGGCCAATGTGCCCGGCGCAGCCGGAACCTGGAAGGACCTGACGGGCAACGTCAATCTGCTGGCTGACAACCTCACCAACCAGGTCCGCGCCATCGCCGAGGTGGCTACCGCAGTCACCAAGGGCGACCTTACGCGGTCAATTCAGGTGGAAGCGCGAGGCGAGGTGGCCGAGCTGAAAGACAACATCAACACCATGATCGACAACCTGCGCCTGACCACCGACCGGAACAAAGAGCAGGATTGGCTGAAAACCAATCTCGCGCGGTTTACAGGCATGCTGCAGGGCCAGCGCGACCTGGGAACCGTGGGCAGGATGCTGCTCTCGGAGCTGGCGCCGCTGGTGAACGCGCAGCAGGGCGTGATCTATCAGATGGAGAACAATGAGCCAGCGGCGGGCTCCGCCTCGGGCGCGCTGGTTCTGCTCTCCACATTTGCCGATACGCCCGAGGGCTACATCAGAGAGGTGAGAATCGGTGAGGGTCTGGTTGGCCAGTGTGCCTCGGAAAAGCGCCGCATGCTGATCTCCGATCTGCCCAGGAGCACTGCTCCCATTCGTTCAGGACTCTTCAAGGCCAAGCCCAAGAACGTGATCGTGCTCCCGGTGCTCTTTGAGGACCGCGTGAAAGCAGTGATCGAATTAGCAAGCCTGAGCGTCTTCACAGCGTCGCACCTGGCGTTTCTCGAGCAACTAACGGCGAGCATCGGCATCGTGCTCAATTCCATTGAAGCCACCATGCAGACCGAAGGCCTGCTCAAGCAATCGCAACAACTTGCTGCCGAGCTGCAGGCCCAGCAGAAGGAGCTGCAACAGACCAACGAACAATTGGCGCAGAAGGCGCAGCAGCTCGCCGAGCAGAATTACGAGGTAGAGCGCAAAAACCAGGAGATCGAACGTGCGCGGCGCGCGCTCGAAGAAAAGGCGCGAGAGCTGGCACTGACATCGAAGTACAAATCAGAGTTCCTGGCCAACATGTCGCACGAGCTGCGGACGCCATTGAACAGCATCCTGGTGCTCGGGCAGCAATTGGCAGAGAACCCCGACGGCAGTCTCTCGCCGAAGCAGGTAGAGTTTGCGCGCACAATTCACGGCGCCGGCACTGACCTGCTGAACCTCATCAGCGACATCCTCGATCTTTCCAAGATCGAATCCGGAACAGTTTCCGTTGAGGCGGAAGAGGTGTTCTTCGGCGCCCTGCTCGATGCAGTGGCGCGGCCATTCCGCCACGAAGCAGAGAACCGCAAGCTGCTTTTCGATGTAACGGCCGATCCATCGCTGGGTCGCAGCCTGGTGACCGACTCGAAGCGTTTGCAGCAGGTATTAAAGAATCTACTGTCGAACGCATTCAAGTTCACCGAGCAGGGATCCGTGCGGCTTTCTGTTTCGCGCGTGGACGAAGGCTGGAACCCCGGTCATCCTATCCTGGATGGCGCCGGTTCAGTCATCGCATTCGAGGTGACCGATACGGGCATCGGCATTGCGCCTGAGAAACAGCGAATTGTCTTTGAAGCGTTCCAGCAGGCCGATGCGGGCACCAGCCGAAAGTTCGGCGGCACTGGGCTGGGCCTGGCCATCAGCCGCGAGTTGGCGAATCTGCTGGGCGGCGAAATCCAGCTCAAGAGCGTACCCGGCCACGGAAGCGCATTTACGCTTTATCTGCCGCAAACCTATGTGGGAGCAGTCACTCCTCCGGTGGCCAAGCCAGTAGAGAGCGGCGCGGCATTCGCCGCGAAGGCGCGCCTGGCGACAGTCGCAGCCACCGAGCAGGAGGTGCGGATCGAAGACGATCGCGGCAACCTGCTGCCCGGTGATACCGTGCTGCTGATCGTGGAGGATGATCCGCACTATGCCCGCGTTCTCTGCGACCTGTCGCGCGATAAAGGGTTCAAGGTCCTCATCGCCAGCACGGGAGCGGAGGCGCTGGCACTGGCCCGTGAATACGGCCCCTCTGCAATCTCCCTCGACGTCCTGCTGCCCGACATGCTCGGATGGACGGTGCTGAACCATCTGAAACAGGATGCTGCAACGCGCCACATTCCCGTCCAGATGCTCACGGTTGATGAGGACCGGCATCTTGGGCTGTCGCGCGGCGCGTTCGCGTATGTGACCAAACCTTCGACGACCGAGGATCTCGAAGTCGCTCTCACGCGGATTCGGGAGTATTCGCAACCTCGGCGGAAGCGCCTGCTCCTGGTGGAGGATGATCCTGCGGAGCAGCTGAGCACAAGTGCGTTGCTGGGTCACGATGACATCGACATTGATGTGTTGGGATCCGGCGTTGAAGCGCTTCAAGCGCTTGGCGAAGGAGATTACGATTGCGTGGTTCTCGACCTTCGGCTGCCCGACATGAGCGGCTTCGAGGTGCTGGCACAGCTTCGTGACAATGCCAAGCTCAAAGACATCCCGGTCGTGGTCTTTACCGGGCGCGAACTGACCTCGGAAGAGGACGCGCAACTACATATGCTCGCACGCAGCGTCGTGGTCAAGGATGTCGAATCGCCGGAAAGGCTGCTCGACGAGACAGCGCTCTTCCTGCACCGCGTGATCGCCGACCTGCCGCAGGAAAAACAGAACATGCTCGATCGCCTGCACCGCTCCGACGACGCGCTGAAAGGCCGCAAGGTGCTCGTAGTTGACGATGACGTGCGCAACATCTTCGCCGTGAGCAGTGTTCTTGAGCGGCGCGGGATGACGGTCCTTTCCGCAGGCACGGGGCGAGAAGCGATCGAAACCATCGAGTCCACGGGGGACCTGGCCATTGTGCTGATGGACATCATGATGCCTGAGATGGACGGCTACGAGACGATGCAGCGGATTCGCCAGAACCCCTCCGTGCGGCGGATGCCGATCATCGCCTTGACTGCTAAAGCCATGAAAGGCGATCGCGAACGTTGCCTGGAAGCAGGCGCGTCAGAGTATCTGGCGAAGCCGGTCAACACGGAGCAACTGCTGTCGGTTTTGCGCATGTGGTTGCATCGGTAAGATTTGCTCGAACTTGAAACAGCTCACTGCCGAGGAGAAGACGCGATGTCTGCAGATGAGAAAGTCAACATCCTGATGGTCGACGACCAGCCAGCGAAGCTCCTGAGCTACGAGGTGATTCTTGCGGACCTTGGCGAAAACCTGATCAAGGCCAGCTCGGCAAGCGAGGCACTGAATATCTTATTGAAGACCGACGTCGCCGTGGTTTTGATGGACGTAAGCATGCCCGACGTAGATGGCTTCGAGCTCGCAGAGGTGATCCGACAGCATCCACGGTTTCAGAGAACCGCGATCATCTTCATTTCCGGTGTCCATCTCACGGTTTCTGACATGATTCAGGGATATGGCCGCGGCGCTGTCGACTACATCTCGGTCCCTGTGGTCCCGGAGGTGTTGCGAGCCAAGATCAGCATCTTTGTCGAGTTGCATCGCAAGACTCGCATGTTGGAGAACCTCAACAGAGAGCTTGAGAAGCGCGTCGAAGAGCGCACCGAGGAACTGAGGAAAAGCGAGGCCCAATTCCGCATGCGAGCCGAGCTGCTCGACCTCACCTCTGAGGCCATTATCGTGCGCGATTTCGACGGGAAGATTCAATTCTGGAATTCCGGCGCCGAGCGAACCTATGGTTGGACTCGCGAAGAAGCTCTCGGGCAGGATCTTCATACACTGTTGCAGACCATATCTCCCATTCCGATTGAGCAGATCGACCAGGAGCTTCGTGAGCGTCATACGTGGCATGGCCGGTTCACACAAACTACGAAGAGCGGTAACAGGATCGTCACTGGTTGCCATAAAAACACCAACCTGGATGGAGACGCGATTCTCGAAGTGAATCGCGACATGACCCTCGAGCTGCGAACTCAAGACGCCCTTCGCGAGACAGAGAAACTGGCGGCGATGGGACGCGTGGCCGGAATCATTGCGCATGAAATCAACAATCCGCTGGAGGCCATCACCAACATCTTCTATCTGCTGCGGAATCATCCTTCGCTGAGCGAAGATGCGCGGACTTATGCCGATATGGCGGAGCAGGAACTGCAACGCGTCAGCCATATTACACGTCAGACGCTGAGCTTTTACCGTGAATCGAAGCAGCCGATACAGGTCTTCCTGCCTCAACTGCTCAATGACGTTCTCGAGTTGCAGAATCGAGCCCTCAGCTCAAGTCGCATTGCAGTTCGCAAAGATTACTCCGCAGCAGCGTCTGTGACGGGATTTCCGGTAGAGTTGAGGCAGATTTTTCTCAACCTGATTGGCAACGCGATCCAGGCGATGCCGGAAGGCGGCGTGCTTGGCGTCTTTGTGCGCGAAGCCACTGACTGGACGAGAAACCTCCGCGGCATCGCGATCTCGGTGCTGGATACCGGCAATGGCATTCATCCTGACGCCACTGAGCAACTTTTTCAGCCATTTTTCAGCACCAAGTCGACCAAAGGCACCGGACTGGGACTTTGGATCAGCAACGGCATTGTGCAGAAATATGATGGAAGGATTACTTGCCGGAGTGTTCGCAGGAAAGATGGGTGCGTAACCTGTTTCCGCGTGTTCTTGCCGGGCTCCGGAACTCTTGACCGCGGTGCAGCGCCAGAAGAAGAGACGGCGAAAGTGGGAAGCGAGAGCTTTGACAGCAGCGATGGCGCTGCCGGTTTGATGCCCGCGTCCAAGAGTCCAGTCGCGCGGACGACAGGTCAACGCGAGCAGGCTCTTCCTTTAAGCGCTAACGCTTAGGGCAGTTTCCCGACACTGCAGGAAAACCGCAAGAGCAAACTATCTCATGCAGCCCAACTTAAGTTGGCCAGGGACCCGGTCAGGATGGCAGCGTCGCGCCACGTCCGCTGCCCGGTATTCCCGGCAGTCGCGTTCTTTTCGAGCCGACGAAGCTTGCGATGAGAAGAACGATGCAAACCAGAATCCCCATGGCGCTCATCCAGGCTCCAATCTGTTCATCGAGGCCGCGAGGCAGGTTCAGCAGAATTTGATGGCGGCCCGGGGGCACTTGCACTTTAAGCAGCCCTTGCGGAAGCACCGGTTCGATAGGCAACAGCTTGCCCTCCGGAGAAAGTTGCGCTTTCCACTTTGGATAGTAGAGCTGGTTCACGATTAACGGTCCGCACACGTCGCACTCTGTCAGCACTTCAATGTGGCGCGGTTTCCAAAGCAACACTTGAGCGGTGCCTTGTCCTGCCGGGAATCTCGCGGGTGGCAGAGCGGCGGACTCGAGTGCGCTCGCCAGGTCGGTGCCGCTCGGCGTCCAGGCGGCGAACCAGCCGTCATATACCCTCCACTCGGATCCTGCATCGTTACCATCTCGAGTGAGTTGTTTGACGGCATCGACGTAGCCCCCGAGCCATGTCATGGCGAAGAGGCCAACGACAATGAGGACGCCCACTCTGGATCGCGCCGGCAATTGCATCACGTCTGTGAGCAGAAAAGCTGCAAGCGGAAGTGCCGCGATGCACAAAACGACACCGAATCTAAAAGGGAATTGAACCGCGCTTGCAAGTGCCGGAAAAGCTTTCCAAAGCCATTGGCTTGTGCCCAACATGAGAAAGATCGGAATAGGGCAAACCGCAAGCCACAGCCAAGCCCGCCCACGGCGGCTCCGCGGGCCTTTCTTCAGCGCGATGAAGCCACAGAGCGCGATAAACGCGACCGTATCCACCGTGACCAGTGAAACTGCGTGGACAAACCCCGACTTCGCCGAGTGCCTCGTAAAAAGATCCCAGCCAACATCGAGAAGGTCTCCGTGTGGGCCATTGTCGATCGGGATGTCCAGTTTGGAAACAGGGAAGTATCTCGCATTAGCGAAAGCGGGCACCAGATACGCGGCCGCCACGACAGTACCGAGGGCAAGGCCGCCCATCACTATGAAAAGTGCCCTTGCTTTTCTGCCGCGTTCCGCGATCGTTAAAGCAAGAAGAAGCGGCAGCGCTGAAAGGATTACGACGCTTATCAGGTGACTCACAATGAGCAATGCGTAGGCGAGAGCGAGCCCAGCGACGGCGTAGCGCTTCTTTTGTACTGCCTGCGTTGTGAAGTACAGCACCAAAGGCATCCAGGCGAGCGCCCAACATTCCGAAAGCGCATCTCGCCGATAGAAGTCGATCGCAAGGTGATATGGCAGGAGCATGTAGAGGGTTGCGGCGATCAGCGAAATCCGCCGGCTCGCGATCGTCGTCATCCACAGAAAGGCACCCAGCCCCGATGCGAACAGGCAGAGATATTCGCCAAGGCAAAAGGCGTTCGCGTGAACGAAATGCGCGAGCGGCAGCAGCAATGCATAAACATAGGACGGAAACGGGGGATAGACGAAGAACGACGCGCTTCCCAGGCCGTGATTCATGTTCAGGAGCCAGCGCGGATACAGGTCGCCTTGCCAGAATTGCTCGGCGAAATATGTCCCGAAGGCGAGGTGTTCCTTGGTGTCGTGCCCTGAATACATCGGGCCATGAATGAAGATCGGCAACGACAGGGCGAGGGCTGCCACAGCGAGTACCAGGATTTCCTTCACTCGCTTCAACGGCATAGCTCACCCTTGGTGAAGTTCAGATGTCAGCGCCCGTGATTACTCCCCGTATGGCACCCAGATGTTCTTCACCTGCGTGGCGTGTTGCAGGAACCAGCGGCCTTCAGCCTGCGCGGGATTAAACCAGTCGTACTCGTGGCCGTCGTTGGTGAAAACCTGCTTCATGTTGCCGATGGACGCGGCGCGCACCGCGTTTGCTTCCTCATCGCTGCGGAAGCACCAGATGGCCTCAATGCCATCATGCTCGGCGAGCGTCTTTGCCAGCTCTGCGGGGCGGCCGGCGACCAGGTTCACCACGCCGCCAGGTAGATCGCTTGTGTCGAGGAGCTGATACACGTCGCCGATGACCAGCGGATAGCGCTCAGAGGGAACGGCGACGACCGTGTTGCCGACGGCGATGGCAGGCAGCACCAGCGAGAGCAAGCCGAGCAATGGCGCTTCGCTCGGTGCGAGGATTCCGATGGCGCCGACGGCTTCAGGCATGGCGATGGTGATATTGCGTCCCGGCGGATGGTGCACCACGCCCTCGTATTTGTCGGCCCATGCGGCATAGCTGAAGATGCGTTGAATGGAGAGATCGACCTCGACCGCGGCCTGGTCTTCACCGACGGCGCGTGCCAGCCCATGCGCGATCTCGTCGCGGCGCTGGATCATGTTTTCAGCAATGTAGTAGATGACCTGTGCGCGATTGTGCGCCGATGTTCGTGCCCAGCCGGACGCGTTGCGCGCCGCTTCTACCGCGTTGCGAATGTCTTTGCGATTGCCCAGCGGCGCCTCGCCGAGCAACTCGCCTTCACGTCCATAGACCGGGAACGAGTAACCGGAATCAGGCCGCGCCTGCTTGCCGCCGATGTACTGCTTGACGGTGCGATCAATATTCGCGTGGGGCGGCTCGCCCGCCGGTTCGAATCCTTCCTCCTCGTCGGGGACAGATATCTTGACAGCCGCATGCGGAGCCGCGGGCAGCGAATGCAGCCACTTCGGCGTTAGATATTCGAGCATGCCTTCGCGCCCGCCTTCGCGGCCATAGCCGCTTTCGCGATAGCCCCCGAATCCGCAAGCTGCGTCGAACTGATTCGTGCAGTTGACCCACACTACTCCGGCCTTTACCTGCGAGGCCAGGTCGAGCGCCACGTTGATGTTCTCGCTCCAGACGCTGGCGGCCAAGCCATACACGGTATTGTTGGCGAGCTCCGCGGCCTCGGATGGCGTGCGGAAGGTCATCCCCACCAGCACCGGCCCGAATATCTCTTCTTGCACGACGGTGGCCGCTGGATGCACATCCGTGAGCAGCGTCGGCGGGAAGAAGCAGCCCTTTTCCGGCAACGAATTGCTCGGTTGCCAGCACTTCGCGCCTTCTGCTACGCCCTGATCGACCATCTTGCGAATGGTCTCAAGCTGCACTGGCGAAACGATGGCGCCAATGTCGATCGCCTTATCGAGCGGCGGTCCCACCCGCAGTGTTTCCATGCGCGCGCGAACCTTTGTATAGAGCATCTCGGCGACGCGTTCCTGCACCAGCAGCCGCGAGCCTGCGCAGCACACCTGGCCCTGGTTGAACCAGATTGCATCCACCAGTCCCTCAACCGCCGAGTCTAGATCGGCATCGTCGAAAACGACGAAGGGCGATTTGCCACCCAGTTCAAGCGAGAGTTTCTTGGTCGAGTTGGCGGTGGCTTTGCGAATCACGCGGCCGATCTCAGTCGATCCGGTAAACGCAACCTTGTCGATGCCTGGATGTTCAATGAGCGCCTGCCCGGTCTTCGCGTCGCAGGTGAGCACGTTGAGCACGCCAGGCGGCAGGCCCACTTCCATCGCCAGCTCAGCAAACGCCAGCGCGGTCATCGGCGTGTACTTCGCCGGCTTGATGACGACCGTGTTCCCCGCCGCCAGCGCCGGTGCCACCTTCCACGCAAACATCAGGAGCGGAAAGTTCCACGGAATCACCTGGCCCACGACACCGCATGCCGTGTAATTCGGAAACTCCTGATCGAGCAACTGCGCCCATCCGGCATGGTGATAAAAATGCCGCGCGACGAGAGGAATATCGATGTCGCGGCTCTCGCGGATGGGCTTGCCGTTGTCCATCGTCTCGAGAACTGCGAGCCGCCGCGAGTGCTTCTGCACCTGGCGGGCCAATGCGTAGAGATAGCGCGCGCGCTCGTGGCCACTCAGCGCCTGCCATGCAGGAAAAGCCTTGCGTGCAGCCGCCACGGCGGCTTCCACGTCTGCGGTATTACCCTTGGCCACTTCGGCCAAGGTCTCGCCGGTCGAAGGATCGCTGGTCGTCTGGTACTCGCCGCTCGCCGGCGCAACCCACGCGCCGCCAATGAACTCCTCAAAGCGGCGATGATGCCGCTCAAGCCACTGATTCACTTCTTTGGGATCTTCCGGCGCGGCGCCGTACTCCATGGTGTAGAACTTTTCCGCAATGCTCACAGCGTCTCCTTCTGATCCGCTAGTCCCTACGTCCCTATGTCTCTGTCTTTACGCAATCGGATGCCGGTACGTCGCCGAATACCGTCCAGTTAAATGATGCTCCAGTTGTCTCTCAATATCGCCCAACATTCCGCTGGCGCCGAACCGAAAGAGTGACGGCTCCAGCCACGGCCGGCCCAACTCGTCCTTCATCAGCGCCAGCCAGTCCGTCGCCTGCTTTGCAGTGCGAATGCCGCCCGCCGGCTTGAATCCCACCGCCATGCCTGTGCGCTCCGCATAATCGCGAATGCAGCGCACCATCACCAGCGATACGGGCAACGTGGCGTTCACGCTCTCCTTGCCTGTCGACGTTTTGATGAAGTCCGCGCCAGCCATCATGGCCACCCAGCTTGCGCGCGCCACGTTGCGCAGCGTCATCAAATCACCGGTGCCCAAAATCGCCTTCAAATGTGCTGGCCCTGCCGCCTCCTTGAAGGCCGCAACCTCGTCGTAGAGCGCCTGCCACTCTCCGTTGAAGACATGCGCGCGCGTGATCACAATATCAATCTCCTGCGCGCCAGCCTCCACCGAACGATGAATCTCCTCGACGCGCTCGGCCAGCGGATTCAGGCCTGCCGGAAATCCCGCAGAAACCGCAGCCACAGGAATCCCCGACCCTTCGAGCGCCTTTACCGCCGTCTCGACAAACGCGTGATACACGCACACAGCGCCGACGGTCAGATGCAGCTCCTCGATCCCGAGTCCCTCCACAATGTGACGCTGCAGCGGATTGCGCGCCTTGGCGCATAGCCGCCGCACGCGGTCGGCCGAGTCATCGCCGCTCAGCGTGGTCAGGTCCATACACGCAATGGCGCGAAGCAGCCAAGCCGCCTGCGTCTCCTTTTTCACGGTGCGCCGCGCAACATGCGTCGCGGCACGTCGCTCCACGGCGCTGGTGTTCACGCGCACGGCTTCTACCCAGTCGGTGTTGAGCGGCATTCGCCGGTTGTGCTCGAGCGTGCGCCCGTTCAGAATCACCGGAATGGGCTGCACGGTGTGGGGTGCATGATTCGTGGATGTGATGGGTTGTACAGCCATGGAACGTTCTCCGCGAAAGCAATGAAAAGGCCAAAATCGATGAAAAAGACTGGCTCCTCCGCATCGCAGAGGAGCCCGTTGTTCAGAAACGATCTGAAAGAGCAGGATAAATCGCCCCCAGCCGCAAAGCAACAGCGGATTCGCAGGCGCGGGGCTTTTGGTAATCGGCCGCGGGTTGCTTACCAGGTAAGCCGCAGCAGCGACACCGACTGGCGCGGGAGAGTCGTCTCGATGATCACTTTTCCGTTTGCCACGTCGAGCCACTCGGGAGAAGTGAAAAGCTGCAATTGGCCAGCAGCCTTCAGGTCGGCGTATTGCTCCGGCGTGGGCTCCTGCGGCGAGCCCATGTTCTTCCATACGGTATACGCATTGCTCTTTGTCTCGTCGATGCGGTAGTGATCGAGGAGCACGCGCTTCACACCCGCCGGAATTCCTGTGATGGCTACGTGGACATCGATGGCCGGAGCTGGGACATCATCATCGTGATAGTTCCACACCATCACGGCCGCTTCGCGATCGGCCTTCGTAGCGAAAGCGTCCACGTCCGGCGACTGGCGCACCCCTGCGCTCACAAGCTCGTCGAGCGGAATCTCGCTGGTGCTGGTCGTCCTCACACGCTCGCCCGACATCAGCCCCGCCATGCGAAAGAGATTCAGAATGGGCTTGTCGACGCCGTTTGTCGCCAACGTGCGATATCCCTCGAAGTAGCCTTTGTTTTCGAACTCGAACGCCCAGGTGAGCATGGCGATCAGGTTCACCTTCGTCTCGTCCTGCAAACCGAAGAGCGCCTTCATCACGGTCGCTGTATACGAGGCGTAGAGCGGCCCGTTGCGATAGGCGTTCGCCGGATTCTCCCTGGCCGAGCAGGCTGCGCAGCCTTCCGGATCGGCCTCGCTCAGAATGATGGGCACGTGTCGTAGCTGCGGATATTTCGCGACAATTTGGAATCCGGCATCTGCCGCGCGCAGCTCATTCGAGATCCCCATGCGGACATGGCCATCCACGAGAACCGGTCGACCTTTGGGATGAAACGAAATGAAGTCGAGCGGAATCCGTCCACCGGTCGCAGCGCTCTTGTCGTGCAGGCAGTGTTGCAAAAAGTGATCGAGAAACGCGCCAGCGTTCGCACCGCTTGGTCCCGTGCTCGCCGGCCCGCCCACCTTCGCATCAGGCAACGCCGCCCTCACGCCCGCTGCGGCGAAGTCGTAGAGCTTGAAATACTCCTCTGGCGTGCCGTGCCAATAGCTGATGTCCGGCTCGTTCCACACTTCGAAGTACCACATGCTCACCTGCTGGCGGCCGTAGCGCTGCACAAGATGCGCGACGTAGTGACGCACCAGCTCGCCCCACATTTTGTAATCTTTCGGCGGATTGTTCGACGCGCCGCCCATCGTCGGCTTGGGATAGTGAAGCTGATACTCCGTGATCCCCGGTACAGTCGCCGCCAGATCCTTGGGCATAAAGCCCAGCTCCACCATCGGCCGCACCCCTGCTCTCATGTACTCATCGAAGGTCCGGTCGGTGATGGTGAAGTCGTAGATGGGCTTTCCGTCCTCGTCGAGGCTGAACACGTTCGAGGAGCTCCATTTGAGCTCAGCTACGCCGTTGCCCGATGTGAGCAAATGGTGCGCGCGGATGTTGACCGGCACAGGGCTCAGGTCGTGCAGCTCGCTAAGAAGCTGCTCACCATATTTCATCGTGGTGTAGTTTGACTCGTCGTAGCCAAACCAGCTTGAGATCGGGCTGTAGACGCCGATTGGCTTGGCAAGATCCACGTGGATCGACACCGGGCCCGCAGCAGAGTCCTGCCCCCCGCCTTGGACGGCGGCAGCAAAGACAAGAATCGCCGCAATGTTGCGCATCGCTTTGGCTCGTAGCGCAGAACGCATTGTGAAGAGTGTCATGGCCGCTGGATCTCGAGAAGATAAATTCACAACTTACGCCATCATAACGGCGCCTGCTTGCCGCTGGTCAGGTCGCGGATGATTTCCACTTCGCGCTCGCGGTACGGCGTTCCGTCGGGATGAAACACATCGTGGAACCAGATGGGCGGCTGCTCCACCACGTATGGCCGCTTCCAGGAGTCCCATGGAAGATATGTCTGGCTCTTCCCTGCGACCAGTCCCCAGTTGATGGCGCCCACGCGGTACTTTTGCGCGATGGGCAGGATCGTGTCGAAGGTGCTGCCATTGCCGCGTGCCATGTACTCCGTACAGATCAGCGGCCGATGAAACTGTTCAAGCTCGTGCACGCTTTTCTCGAAGTGCTCCGGCCAGCCGTAGTCGTGAAAGGTGATCACGTCGGACTGCTCAATTTGCACGCGCGCCATGGGCGGCATGGCATCGAGCGACGTCCAGTCGCCGCGCCAGACACCACTGGTCAACGGCTGCGTGGGATGCACGTTGCGCGCCCATGCGAACACCTGCGGCAGGAGCTTTAGCACCATCTCGTCCTTGTCGCGTGGTTCCTCTTTTGAGTAAGAGCCCATATTGCCGTTGTCCGGCTCGTTCCAGATGTCCCACGCGAGAATGCGCGGATCGTTGGCGAATGCGCCCACGACTCCTTTTACATATTGCTCGAGCTTCGGATATTGCGAGGGGTCTTCGAGCACCGCCGCGCCCGGCGCCTGCACCCATCCTGAGTTGTGCACGCCTGGAATCGGCGGATGCTGCGGGCCGAGCTTCGGGTACGGATCCCAGCACGAATCAAAAAGCACGAAGATGGGCCGAATATGATGACGCGCGGCAATCGCGAGAAAAATGTCGATGCGCTTCTTGAATTCTTCCGGATCCTGCTCCCAAAGCTGGTTGTGCAGAAACACGCGCATCGTGTTCATGCCGATTCCTTCGGCCCACCCCAGCTCGCGGTCGATGGTCTTCTCGTCGAAAGTATCGGCCTGCCACATCTCCAATTCGTTGATCGCCGTGGACGGCAAAAAATCTGCGCCCACCGGCCACGGCTGCCCGGCGTACCACGCATTCGCCTGCGTCTCGGTCCAGCGCTGCGGAGTCGCTTCGCTTTGGCGTTCCTGCGCTTGCACGCCGTTGAACGCCAAACAAAGAAGTACCAGCGCCGGCAAGATTCGCCGAGCAGCTTGCGACATCCGGCCCATGGATTGCTTCCTCGATTCCCTTCGTTTCATTTCACGCCAAACCGTTCCATCAAGGCATCGAAATCTTCCAAACGAGCGTATTCGATAATCACTTTGCCGTGTCCGCTGTGGTCTTCGACGGTGACTTTCAGGCCGAGGGTACGCTGCAATCGCTCCTGGGCGTCGCGCACATTGGCATCGACGGGAGGCGCGGGTTTGGGTTCTTTATTCGGCTTTCGGCTGGGATCGATCAGCCCCTGGATATAGCTCTCCGTTTGGCGAACAGAAAGCGAAAGTGAACTGATCCGGCGCGCCGCCTTCTCGATTTCTTCTGCATGCTCGAAAGCCAGCAGCGCACGGGCGTGTCCAAAGGTAAGCTCCCCCGACTCGACGCGATCCTGCACAGTTGAAGGTAACTTTAGCAAACGAATGAAGTTAGAGACAGTGGCGCGATCCTTCCCGGTTCGATGTGCCATCTGCTCCTGCGTCATGTGGAACTCGCGCGAGAGCCGCTCAAACGCGCGTGCTTGCTCCATCGGGTTCAGGTCGGTGCGCTGCAGGTTCTCGACGATGGTGATCTCCATCGCCTGCTCGTCAGAGACCTGGCGCAGAATTGCTGGAACCGTTTTCTTTCCCGCAATTTGCGAAGCGCGCCAGCGCCGCTCTCCGGCAATGAGTTGAAAGCGTCCACCAGCCAGGGGGCGGACCAGGACCGGCTGCACCACCCCATTGGCAGCAATCGAAGCGGCCAGCTCAGACAGTTGCTCCGGGTTCACCTGCGACCGAGTCTGGAATGGGTTCTGGTCGATGAGTTCGAGGGGAATTTCGCGGGGTTGGCCGCCCTCGGCCTCCGCAGGGGTACTGGGCTGAATGCGCGGAAGCAAGGAATCAAGTCCCTTGCCCAGGGCGCGTCGTTTAGTGTCGATGGCAGGAACACTCATCTTGAAAACTCCTTCATTTCAGCAGCAGTGTCCGGCCAATCTTCCATAGATCCTGGTGCTTTGAGAGATCGCCCGGCGCATGCTACCCGTCAGGAATACGGCCAAAACAGCCCCTTCGGGGCCGGCTGCTCCGACCCCCTGGCGTTTCGTTCAGCGGCGCGCGGGCTTTCAATCTGGTTGCGGGCCAGAAACTCCTGGGTAAGCGCAAAATATGCGTCGGCGCCGCGGGAACGGGGATCATACACGGCGACCGGTTTGCCGTGACTGGGTGCCTCCGCGAGACGAACATTGCGCGGGATGACCGTCTGATACAGGATGTCTCGGAAATATTCGCGCAGGGTTTCAGTGACCTGCTGCGCGAGATTGGTCCGGTCATCGTACATGGTGAGCAAAACGCCCTCGATGGTCAGGTCGGGATTGTAGGCGGCGCGCACCCGCTCCAGGTTCGACACAAGCTCCGAGATCCCCTCAAGGGCAAAATACTCGGCTTGCATGGGAACGATAAGCGATTGCGCCGCTGATAGCACGTTCAAGGTCAAAAGGTCCAGCGCAGGCGGGCAATCTAGAAGGATGATGTCAAAGTTCGATTGAACAGGCTCAAGGCCCCGCCGCAGCCGGAGCGCCCGGTCATCCGCGGAAGTCAATTCGATATTCGCGCCGAGAAGGTTTTTCGAGCCCGGCAATAGCCAAAGCCGCTCAACTTCAGTGGGTAGAATGACCTGCTCGGCAAGGCTGTCTCCCATGAGCAGGTCGTATACGGAATGGCGATTATCGTCACGCTGCAGACCGAGACCGGAAGAGGCATTGGCTTGGGGATCGCAATCGACGAGGAGGATTTTGAGCCCTTCCAGCGCCAGACATGCGCCGAGGTTGATGGCTGTTGTGGTTTTGCCCACACCGCCTTTCTGGTTCACGAGGCCGACGATCTTGCCCATGGCATTTAAGAGTAAAACGAGGGGCGCTTCACGGCGACGCAGTTGCGCTGTGGGAAACGGGTCGGGGATGTGGAAAGCGCAATGACGGCGGGTCGGGATATTGGTGGCAAACGCTTGTTGGCGAAGAGGTTTGCTTGACGTATCGCAAGTCGATGGAAGTGGCCGAGAATATCGGGCAGCAGTGGAAAACTAATGGAATCCCAGGGGGTTCATCAGGTGTTTTTGAGACAGGTCTCATGATAGTAACGAGACGGCCCCCTGGAGGGTACCAACACAGATTGTTCCACGTGGAACACGGTGCGCTGGTTTGTTGACCCGCAACGAAGTTGTTCCACGTGGAACACGACTGCCGAATCCAACCGAGAGTTGGGTTCCACTCAATTGCGCATCCAACTCCGCAGATAAAGCTCTCGCCATGGTTTGGCATAGGCACCGCCCGGACGGCTAAATTGGAGCTGATCTGATTCTTAGGCGAGAAGCCGGAGGGGCAAACCGTGAGTCACTTGCCATGGGAGCTGCAGCTGCAGTACAAAGGGTGCCGAACACGGTTCTCGCACGCAACATTTCGAGGCTCTGCTGATTCCATGAGGAGCCCTCATACCTTTCGCTTCGCGAGTCGTTTTGCGCCCCCCGCCAGTTCGCTTACCCGCAGGCAAGTCCTCCAGGGAGCGCTCGCGTTCGCCGCCTCATCCCTTTTGCCCGGTTGCGGCTCGTCATCGCCAAATACGGTCACAACCACGCCACCGCAAACCGGCAACCCGCAGCCGACGCCAGGTGCGCCCATCACATCTGCTTCGCTCTCGGTGACAGCAACTGCGGCAGGAAGCATCGGCCCTGCCTTTGCCGGCCTTTCCTACGAGAAGGGCTCGATCATTGAAAATCCCTATCTATTCACCGGCGCCAACAGCAACCTCATCGCACTCCTCAAGCTCCTGGGTCCGAGCATTCTGCGCATAGGCGGGAACTCGGTGGACCGAAATGTCTGGACGCCGAACGGCACCGGGCAAATTACCGGACAAATCGCTCCGAACGATGTGAACGCCCTCGCCGCGTTCGTGAAAGCCACCGGCTGGCAGTGTTTGTATGGGATCAACCTCGGTGGTGCGGGTCCTAATCCCTATACCAGCGGCTCCCTGACCGCGGCAACGACGACGCCCTGGCCGCGGAGGAGGTTGCCTACGCCGCGTCCCAGCTCGGATCCTCTCTGCTCGGCATCGAGATTGGCAACGAGTGCGATCTCTATGGATCTACGTATTTTAGCGGCACCACTTGGAACCTCCAGACCTTTGAGACGCTGTGGAGCCAGTTTCGGGCAGCGATCGTGGCGCAAACACCGAACGTGAACGTCACCGGCCCCGCCGATGCCGGCAATGAATCTTCATGGACCGTGCCTTTCGGGCAGTGGGCAACGAAAAGCACCATCACCCTCCTGACGCAGCATTATTACCGCGGCAATGGTCAGTCGGCCAGTTCCACTGCGACAAACTTGGTGACTGCCGACCCAAGCCTGCTCAACGATCTTTCGAATCTCAGCTCCGGTGCGAAAGGGATTGGCCTCCCCTACCGTATGTCCGAATGCAATTCCTACTACAACGGCGGCTCAAACGGAGTGAGCGATGCCTACTGCTCTTCACTTTGGATCGTCGATTTTCTTTTTGACTGCGCGTTGAATGGGTGTGCGGGGACAAACTTCCACGGCGGCGGGAACGGCGATGGCTATACGCCGATCGCGGACAAGGGCGGTGCGGTTGTGGAGGCGCGACCTGAATACTACGGGATTCTCTTCTTTACGCTCGCCGGCCAGGGCACGCTCTATTCGACGAGTCTTTCGGGTATCGGCAGCCTGAACGTAACAGCGTACGCCGTCAAGACCGCATCCGGCCTCAATATTGTTGCCGTCAACAAAGACAGCGCGCAGAATCTTCAGCTCACGATCCAGCTTCCGCAAAGCGCCGCGTCGGCTACGCTGCTTGAGATGACACAGCTACAGCTGTCCTCGGGCGCCATGGGACCAAGCCTCAGTGCCACCTCAGGCGTCACCATCCAGGGCGCCAGCGTGGCTGCGAACGGGTCGTTTTCACCAGGAACTGCATACACATTAAGCTCCAGCGGAATGCAGCTGACCTGCTACGTGCCGTTTCTCAGCGCGGTGCTCATCCAGGTGACGTAGCGATCACTGAAATCGAGTGCGTCGCCCTGGAACGAACGCGCCTTGCCGCCCCAGGATGAATTCGCCGACCTCAAAATGCACAGCGCCAGATGCGCCGTATGCGCGAATCGGGACTAAGATCAATCAGAATCAGGAGTCAGCACGTGAGAGCTCCATATGCGATCGTCGATGGCGTAATCGGCGTCATCACCATGAACCATGGCAAGGTCAACGCACTGAGCAAGGTACTTCTCGACGATATTGTTTCTGCATTCGATTCCCTAGAGTCTTCGCTGGTTCGCGTGATCATTCTGCGCGCCGAAAAAGGCGCGAAGGTCTATTCCGCGGGGCACGATGTGAGAGAGCTGCCGACGAACGGCCGTGACCCCTTGACCTACAACGATCCGCTGCGCCAGGTGATGCGCAAGATCGATCATTACCCTCAGCCTGTGATTGCGATGGTCGAGGGCTCCGTATGGGGTGGCGCCTGCGAGCTGGTGCTCGGCTGCGATGTGATCATTGCTGCCGACGACTCCACTTTTGCCATCACGCCCGCCAAGCTCGGCGTGCCCTATGACGTTCATGGCACCCTGAACCTCATCAAGGTGGCCGGCATGCATGTGCTCAAGGAGCTGATGTTTACTGCGGAGCCAGTTCCGATGAAACGCCTGGCTGATTTGGGCGTGGTGAATCATGTTGTCCCTCGCGACGAGCTTGAACCTTTCACAATGAAGATGGCTCATCAGATCGCGCAAACGTCGCCGCATGTTCTCAGCGTTCTGAAGGAGGAGATGCGCGTCCTTGCCAATGCCCATCCGCTGAACCCGGAGACGTACGAGAGACTCCAGGCGCTGCGCCGCGATGTCTACGACAGCCACGATTACCAGGAAGGCATTCGCGCCTTCCTCGAAAAGCGCGCGCCCATTTTCCGCGGCTGTTAAAACAAGTCCACCGAACACTGCTGAGGGTCATACTCAAATACTCAAAACCGCCGAATTCACGGAATCCAGAAAGAAGGCAAGGATGGAATTCCCGAACGCATTTATCGGCAAGAAGACTCCGCCCACATCAAAAGACGTTGTCTCAAAACTTGGACCATCGGCACTCGCCTGGAGCGAACTCATCCAGTGGCTCAAGCAGCAGGGACTCGCCTGCAACGAGTGGCACTCAGTCTCGCCTAAGTATGGCTGGGCTCTGCTCTCGGTTCTCAAGGCCAGAAGGATCGCTTATCTTGGCCCGTGCGACGGCTGCTTTCGCGTCTCCTTTGTTCTCGGTGACAAAGCCATCGCCGCAGCGCGCGCTAGCGATCTGCCGAAGGTTGTTCTCAAGGAAATTGCCGACTCGCGGCGCTACGCCGAAGGAACAGGCGTCCGTCTCACGGTCAACAAGCCGGAGGATCTTCCCGCGATCAGGAAACTCGTCGAGATCAAATTGCAGAACTGACCTTCCGCCCCAGCGCAAGCAGTCGCGACTCGCTACCTGGCAAACGCATTGGCTCCGCCCAACGGAATGCCGCCCCGGCGGCCGCCTGGAGCCGGGCTGCATCCGCATCTGTCGTCATCAACGCCAGCCAGCCATTAGGAACAACCAGTCGCAAGGCGGCAGCGATGGCCTTGGGCATCTTGTCAACGGCGCGCAGAGTCACGCAATCGAAAACCTCTCTCAGCGTCTCGGCCCGCTTTGCCCAGACCTGGGCCTGGATTTCAAGGATGCGCACCGCTTCCTCAAGAAACGCCGCCTTTTTGATGCGCGATTCGGCCAGTGTCACAGCGATCTCTGGTCGGCAAAGAGCGATCGGAATTCCCGGCAATCCCCCCCCCGAGCCGAAATCGAGCAGCGACGCGATGCCTTCCGGCAGCATCCTCGCAACCGCAATCGATTCAATGAAATGCCGGGGGACGAGCTCCTCTTCACTCCGGAATGAACTCAAATTCACGCGCTCGTTCCAGCGAATAAATAGCGAAAGATAGGCCTCAAAGCTGGCGGTCTCCCCCCCCAGCGGCTCCACTCCTGCTTCTACCAGAAGCTCGTTGAGCCGGAACGCGACACTCTTTGTGCTCGTCATTCAGTTCCCGTTGCCCGGCTGGCTAACTCGCGGAGGTACCCACGCGGCCGCCGCACCCACAAAAGCCGAGAAGATGGCTCGTGAAGAGCTTTTCTGTGTATAGGTACGCTCCGGATGCCATTGCACTCCAACCACGAAGTGCTCCGGCGCGTCCAGCTCCACGGCCTCAATCACGCCGTCGCCGGGCGAGATGGCTGCGACGCGCAATTGATCGCCCGGCGTTCGAATGGCCTGATGATGACTGGAATTAACCTCGATCTCCTCTTCTCCTGCGGTGGAAAGAATCCGCGTCAGCCTGGAGCCTTCCGCGATGCGGACCGGGTGAGCCTCGACGACCTCGCGGCCTGGCCGATGATTCACCGCGGTCTTCAGATCCTGGATCAGCGACCCGTTGCGCCAGACGTTCAATGCCTGCGTGCCGTGGCAGATGGCAAGAATCGGTTTGCGCAGATTGAAGGCGTCCTGTAGCAGAAGCTCATCGGCTGCGGTCCGCGCAGGATCGTCATCGGCACACTCAGCGGCTCGCGCTTCGCCGTAGCGTTGCGGGTCCACATCATGCGGGCTGCCCGGCAGCAAAACCCCTTGCACACTTGCCAGCAGCTTCGCCACGCGTTCCTGCGATTCGTGCAACGACACCACCACCGGTTCCGCGCCTGCAGCCTTCAGAGCATCCACGTACTGGGGCAGCGCCCGCTGGTTGTACTCCGGATTGCTGCTTGTTGGCTCGGGAATGGCGATGCGCACGCCCATGAACCCAGTGTAAAGCTCGTGCACCATGCTCATGAACACCGCTGTCCTATGCAACGTCTGCGCGTTCACGCGACAGGAATGGAGACCTCACGGCCGGTCCGCGCCTGTTGCTCCACCATCTCCGCGATTGCGCTGCGAAGGCGCTCGGTCAACTCGCCGTTCTGTCGAACCGTCATCCCCTTGGTCTCGATGGGCTCACCGACGCAGAGCGTGAGCTTGCTGTGATAGAAGTGGCGTGTGTGCATCGGGAGCAGGTCATACACACCAGTCAACGCGATGGGCACAAGCGGCACCTGGGCGCGTATCGCCAGGTAGGCTGCGCCCGAGAGGAACGGTCGCAGTTCGCCATTCGGTGTCCGGCCACCTTCGGGAAAGACGAAGAGCGGCATGCCGGCACGAAGCGCCTTCACCGCTCCACCCAGGCTCGAGAGCGTGGCGTGAGGATTTTCGATGTCGATGGGCATCTGGCCCGAGCGCCCCAGATACCAGCCGATCAACGGCCACCGCCACAACTCCTTCTTGGCCAGGATGCGGAACTGGAAGGGAATCGAGGCAAAGATCACCGGTGTGTCCATATAGGACGTGTGGTTTGACGCATATACTGCAACGGGAAATTTGCGAAAGTTTTCGGCGCCCTCAATTTTCAGCTTCGCCAGGCAAATCCGTACCGCGCTGCGCGCCCAGAACCGCGCGATGCGGTGTTGCGCGCGGCCTTTTTTGTCAACCACCGAGATCAGCAGCGCAGTCGTGGCGCAAATGGCCGTCACCGCCAGCAGCAGCGGCGCCTGCAGCACGTTGGTCCGCCAGCGATAGAACCGCGGCAACGGATTGGGCCGCCTGCTCATGACGATTCACTCTTTGCCGCCAGCAGCATCGTACGCACTTCGCCGACCAGGTACACCGAACCCGAAGCCACGGCCACGCCACTGGCCGCACGGCTTTGCGCCGAGCGCACTGCCCCAACTACCGATTCCGCCGCAATTGCCGGTGTGCCTGTTGCCCTGGCCGCAGCGAGCAATTCGTCGACCGCCGCGGCGCGCGCTGTGTGGATAGGCGCAACAATCACCTGGTCGAAGAGCGGAAACAGAATCTGCGCCATTTCGGCAATGGGCTTGTCGCGCAGGCAGCTGAAGACGAGCACGCGCGGGCTGCGCACCTCCAAAATGCCGTGCAGCCCGGCCCGCAGCGCCCACGCTCCGGCCGGGTTGTGCGCGACATCGAGAATCCATTCCACGTCGCTGTTTGCCAGCCGCTCCAGCCTGCCCGGCCAGCTGGTGCCGCGAATCCCCTCTTCCAGCGCGGCAGGCGTAATGAAGAAGCCGTGGTTCGCAACGAGCTCGGCTGCCGCCGCAATGGCCAGCGCCACATTGCGCTGCTGATGCGCGCCGGCGAGCGGTGACTCGACAGGAACCGTCGCTCCCAGTGCCTCGATGGAATAGGGGCCCCTGGTACCGGGTGCGGGCACGAAGGGAACGGCGCTGACCACACGAACGTCCAGTTCCTCGGCAACTTCGCCAAGAACCTGGTTCGCCTCGGGATGCTGCGGCAGGGTAATCATGGTTCCCCCGCGCCGCAGGATTCCAGCCTTTTCACGCGTGATCGCCGGGATGGTCGTCCCGAGCCATTCCATGTGGTCGAGAGAGATATCGGTGATGATCGAGAGCAGCGGGGTCACGACGTTTGTCGCATCCAGCCGCCCTCCCATACCTACTTCCAGCACCGCAATGTCGATTTTCCTTTCGGCAAAATAAAGGAACGCCAGAGCCGTAAGAATCTCAAAGTAGCTGGGCAGTTGCGGCAGGCCGCCCTGCAAAACCAACTCCTGCGCCATATCGTGGACCCGGAAGTAGAGCCGTGCAAAGGCATCATCCGCAATTTCCTCCCGGCCCACGCGGATGCGCTCATTCGGCCTCTCAAGGTGAGGCGATGTGTACAGCCCGCAGCGCATCCCGCCTGCGGTAAGAACTGATGCGAGCGTGGCTGCCGTCGATCCTTTGCCGTTGGTCCCCGCAATCAGTACCGATGGAAAGCCGAGCTGCGGATCGCCAACCGCGTCGAGCAGCGTTCGCACTTCTGCCAACGAAAACTTGCGCCTTGGCATGCCGGGCTTTCCGTAGAGCTCCGGCGCCAGGGCATTGAGTTGATCGATGGCTGCTGCGTAGGACATGGAAACTTCAGTATAGAAGTTGCGAAGCTTGCGGTCAGTTTGGCGTGGGACGTTGGGCGGTGTCGACGACCAGCGCCTGCACTACGCCGCGAGTGGCTTCGATCCGCAGGCCGAGTTCCTGTTCTATCGCTGTGAAGAACGGCGGACTCGGCGCGTCACTTGGCGCCACCGGAACCTCGCCACCGAACTGTGTTTCATCAGGAGCCCAGTCGAGATCGAAGTCATACCTTCCAGTGAGGCCTGTCTTGTCCACAACCGGCCGGTCCAGCAGCGCCCGCTGCAACAGCGACGCAAAGTCGCCGATAGTTGCGTTTCGCGCCGGCAAGTGGATGCGCTGCGGATACACGGTCGAGATCAGTTGCGAAGGGTCGCTCGCCGGCGCGCTGCTTTCCTTGAGTTTTGGTCCACTCCTTGCTACTTCCAGGACGTAGATCGAAAAATCCTTTCCTTCACGATGAAATTTGAGCGTGAAGCGGTCGCAAAGCAATGTCCGGAGCATCGCCATCTGTTCATCATGCGTTGGGCGGGCAGCTCCCGGTGTCACAGCCTGAATGTCGTAGCGATCCGAGTCGATCCATTCCGGGCCGCCTGAAATTGTCTTGGGGCTCAGGTCGTAGGCCGCGGCAATCATCAACTTCAGCGTGTAGTTCTTTGCTACGAAGCGGTTGGTTCCCTGCATCGTGATGAACCGTCCGGCCTTCGCGTCAGGAGACACTGGCTTAATAGTCGCCACTTCAAAAGCTGCAGGTGGGGGAGCAGGAGCTTGGGCAGCAAAAGTTGACGCCCCCGCGATCAACATCAACTCTGCAACCTGTCTGAGCATCCGCCTTCACCTCAAAAGCCGTATCGCACGCACTATCTTCTCATGAGCGCAACTTAGGGCGCCTCGCTCCTTCGTGTCTTCATTTTGCGTAACCTCTCCACGCGGATGTGCAAGATGAGAGCTCTCTAATATCTTCTACAGCAGCCCTTTCGGCGCCCCTTGCACACAAACCACGCGCATTCCACAGCCATTCCCAGCTCAACATGTGAGAGAAGTGGAAACCACGCTCCGCTTGATTCGCTTCCTGTCCTGTTTTCCAAATTCCCTGAACTCCACAGCTGGGTTTTAGAAAACCGTCAGCTCCGTAACCTACTCCCAGCAAACCAACTTTGCTCGAATTCCTATTTTTCCTAAGCCAACTACGGAGACTACTGGTTATTTGATCCTTTCTATCCCGTCTTTCTTACCCGTAATGCGCCACCCTGCGCCTCGATTGTGTTACGCCCCCCAAGGCTTCTGTGTCGAGAGGCAACACGATTAAATTATCCAGCGCGGAACGGTCCCGGGAATCCAGAGAACAATCCCGGTTTTCCACGCGCAATCTCATCGGGAGATGACTACAATCAGGATGAAGAAATCTGCCGCTTCCGATGGCCCGCAGGCTGTTATACAGTGGGGGCATAGGGTGCGGGTGGAAGAGCAGGGGTGGGGCCTATGCCAAGTGTGGAAAGCGAAGTCGAGAAGCCGGCCGCGCAGGGGGCAGCGATGGAGATTACGGTAAGCCGCCAGGATCTGGTGAAGGAACTTACAGCGACGCAGAGCGTGGTCGAGCGCAAGACGACGATTCCGATTCTGTCGAATTTCCTCATCGAGGCTGATGGCGATCGCCTGAACATCACGGCGACTGATCTCGACCAGGCCATCCGTACCAGCGCAGCCGTCAAGGTAAAGAAGGCCGGCACGTGCACTATTCCCGCGCGCAAGCTTTACGACTACATCAAGCTTTTGCCCGACGGCGATATCTCAATCAAGCTACTGGAGAACCACTGGGTGCAAATTCGCAGCGGCCGCTCCAACACCAAGATGGTCGGCATGGCGCGTGCCAACTACCCACAGGTTCCCGAGTTCCCCACGGTGGCGGTCACCAGCATTCCACTCGCGGCGCTGCGAGCCTTGATTGCGCGCACTATCTTTGCTATCTCGAATGAAGAATCGCGCTACACGTTGAATGGCGCACTGCTCGTTCTCAAGGCAGAGTCCCTCGCAATGGTGGCCACCGACGGCCACCGGCTGGCATTCGTCGAAAAGCCAGGCGAGACACTTGAAGGCATCAGCGGTGAAAAGCGCGTGCTGATTCCGCGCAAGGCGCTCCAGGAGTTGCAGGTGCTGCTCTCGTCAACCGAGGCGGAAAAAGTGGAGTTCGCCGACGACGAGCACACGCTGTTCTTCCGCGTCGGGCATCGCACTCTGTCAAGCCGCAAGCTGAGCGGGCAATTCCCAAACTTTGAAGCGGTGATGCCGCGCGACAACACCAAGTTCGCCGTGGTGCGGTCGAGCGAACTCTCCGCGGCCATCCAGCGCGTGGCCCAGTTTGCCGACGAACGCTCGGGAGCGATCCGGCTGCGCCTTGAAGATAACGAGCTCAAGATCAGCGCGAACTCGACCGAGTCCGGCGAGAGCGAAGACACGATCGACACGCCCTACGCCAGCGAGCCGATCGTCGTCGGCTTCAATTCGGTCTACATCCTTGACTTCCTGCGGGCGCTGGACAATGCCGGCGAAGTGCGGCTCGAATTCAAAGACGCGCAGTCGGCCGGCCAGATGCGCCCCGAGGATCCCGACGCCGAGTACAAGTACCGCTACGTTCTCATGCCGATGCGGATCTGACGGGCGGTGCCGACCGCGCCGCTTTCGCTAAAAGCAGTCAATGACCGACCAGCGACCCGCTGCCTGCATTCTAGAAGTTGCGGGGGGTACAGGTCGGTTGAAGCGACGTCGGGATATCACCGAACGGGTGACGTCCAGGTTGCAGGCCGCTCGCCCAGAATCTGGAATTCAGCCCAAAATGGCTGGATAAGCGCATCGGCGATTATTCATAAAGTGACGCAGGCATCGAGCGAGACCGATTTCATGCGCGCGCCTATTCAGCACGAAGAGAGTCGACCGGGTTCACGTTTGCCGCGCGCATTGACGGAATGAGACTGGCCACCATCGTAACCGCTGCGAGGAGCAGCGGCGGCGCCGGCGAGGGTGGCCGGATCGCGCGGCTTCAATCCGAAGAGGAACGCGCCGGCGGCGCTAGCCGCAGCGAGAGACAAGCCCGCGCCCAGCACCAACCCAGTCGCCAGCAGCGTTACGGACTTGCCGAGAATCATGGCCGTGATGTTGGTGCGTTGCGCGCCAAGAGCCATGCGAATCCCGATCTCGGTCGTCCGTTCAGTCACCGTGTAGGACATCACGCCATAGAGGCCGGTCATCGCAAGAATCAACGCGAGGGCGCCGAAGAATCCTGAGAGCGTGGCCAACAGCCGCTCGGCGAGCAGCGACTGCTCAATCTGGTCTTGCAGCCCATCGAAGTCGAACCTGATTTCTGAGCTCACGCCGCCTAAAGTGCGGCGAATCGCCTGTTCCGCCGGATTCATCGGTAGCCTGGATCGGATCAGCATCTGCATATTGCTCTCCGTGTCGTTGTCTTGCGCGAGCGAAAGATAGGCAATGGGTCCAGCGGGGCGCCGGATGCCGCGGTATTTCGTATCCTTTACCAGTCCGACGATCAGGTTCAGTTGCGCTGGGCTCGACGGAGTTGCCTCGCGCCAGAAGCGCGCTCCAATCACGTTTGGGCCCAGCCCGAGCTTCTTGGCGAAAGCCTCATTCACAACGGCCACGCGCGGGGATTGGCTGGTGTCGTCATCATTGAAATCGCGCCCGGCGACCATCGGAATGCGCAGCGTATTGAAGTAATCCGGGCTGACGCTGCTGAAGTCCGACTCCCGCCGCCGGGTTGTGTCATGGCCGTCGATCCACACTGCGTTGCTCCAGCTCTCTCCGCTCAGCGGCACGACGTTCGTGTTGGCCGCCTCGCTCACACCGGGAGTCGAGCGTATGCGATCGAGTAGCTGGCGCAGGAAAGCGGCGCGCCGATCGACGGGGATTTGCAATCGCGTGAAATCCAATCTCGCGATCAGTACGCCTTTGGCCTCAAAGCCTGGATCATCGATTAGCAGGTTGCGCAAGCTCTGAGTGAACAGCAGCGCGGTGAAAAGCAGCACGAGAGAGATCGCTACCTGCGAAACTACGAGCACGCCGCGAAACCCCAGCCGGCCCCGACTTACCGTCGTGCCGCGGCCAACCGCCTTCATCGCCGCACCCGGAGCCGTACGGGAGGCTCGCAATGCCGCTGCCAGCCCGAAGAGCAGACTTGTGAGCAACGAGATTCCCAACAGAAAGGCAAAGAGGCGCCAGTCCAGCTTGAAGTCGAGAGAGATGGGATTGTTCTGTGTATTCAGATAAGCCACCAGCCAGCGACTCAACGCCTGAGCCAACGCGGCGCCGGCCAAAGCGCCCGCAATCGACAGCAGCAGGCTCTCCCCCAGCACCAGCCGGATCAACCGCAACCGCCCTGCGCCCATGGCCACCCGCACGGCCAGGTCTCGCTCGCGTGCAGTTGTCCTAGCCAGCATCAGGCTCGCGAGGTTGGCGCATGTGATCAGCAGCACCAGGCCTGCGATCCCGAGTAGAAACCGCAGCGGATCGGAATAGGTTTCGCGCAGCATGGATACGCCTGCCGCGGAAGGTTCGGCGGTGAGCTTCATCGCGAGATAATCCTTCACGCTCTCCGGGGGATAATCTGCCCGCAGCGTCGACGCGAAGATGCCAGGCGAGACGGTCCCAAGACGCGCTGCCACTTGCTTGACAGACCATCCTGGCTCGAGCCTGCCAATGACCGAAAGCCACCACTTGGTGCTCGAGGTCAGAAGGTTCTTCGTTTCAAGATAAGGCTGCGAGCAGACGGGTACGGCCACATCAAAGTTGCGGCCCACGGCAACCCCAAAAAAGTTCGCCGGAGTGATGCCGACGATCTCCACCGACTTGTCGTTAAGCCGCAGCATTTGACCCAGCGCCGGGCGCCCGCCGAACTCCTGCTGCCAGAAGCCATTGCTGATCACTGCGCCCGGCAGTCCGCAGCCGGGCCGGTCGTCCTCCGCCCTGAACACCCGCCCGGCAAGAGGCCTCACTCCCATGACGCCGAAGAAGTCACCGCTTACATAGAGGCCATTCACAAAACGGGCGTCGCCGCCCGAATCACGGGAAAATTCGACGTCCCGCCATGCAGCGATTCCCGAGAAGCCCTGGTGATCTTGGCGCAGCCTCTCCCAGACAAGATTGGTTACCGCTGGATAGCGGGTGAAGAAGCTGCCGCGCGCCTTGCTCAAATCGACGACGCGCACCTGAAGCAGTTCCTGCGGGTTCCTCACCGGCAGCGACTGGAGCAACACTGCATCGAGAAGCTCGAATATGGCCGTGTTTGCGCCAATACCAAGCGCAAGTGTGGCGACTACGACGACGGAAAAGCCACGGCTCTTGACGAAGACCTTGAGGGCACTCCGCACATCGTGCCAGAGGCTCTCAAGCCCGATAGCACGATCTTCCGCCGAGACGCGCTCGCGCAATACTGTGGGGTTGCCGAAGCGTCTGCGCGCATCGCGCTCCGCCTCTTCGCGGCTCATGCCCCGGGCCATGTTGTCGTCGATGCACATGGCCATGTGTTCGCGCAGCTCCGCATCGATCTCGCGATCCATGCGCGCGCGTCTTCCAAGCGACAGAATTCTTCGGAGGAGTGCCATTGTTTACCTCACGCGAAATGCAGAATCGCGTCGACGCCTTTGACGACTTGCGCCCAATTCTTCTCGCGGCTGGCAAGCTGTTCCCGGCCCGCGCGCGTGAGCGCGTACCACTTGGCCTTGCGCCCATAGTCGGTAACGGCCCAACTGGCACTGACCCAGCCGTTCTGTTCCATTCTGTGCAATGCCGGGTAAAGCGAGCCCTCTTCCACGATTAGGAGCTCATCGGTGACGCGCCGGATGTGCATCATGATGCCGTAACCGTGCATCGCATCCAGTTGCGAAAGCGTCTTGAGGATCAGGAGATCGAGTGCGCCCTGCAGGTCATTCTTTGCCATGTGTAAACTCTTACCCCTAGATAGCGAGGGTAAGAAAGAGCGTAGCCATGGAATGCCCTAGATGTCAAGGGGAGAGCACACGACTTCGTCTTCTTGGCTGGGCGGAGTGACTTCTGAGTCTTCTGGGGAGGTCCGGCCAGGCATTCGTCATTGCGACAGCCGCGCCGCTGCTTTCATCATCTCGTCTGGTGATTCCGGCCGGGTAAAGCTAGGGCGTGCACCCGGCTACGCACCGGCCGGCGCCTTCAGAAACTCCAGCGCGCGAACCAAGTACGCCTTCAGGTCCTTGCGATTCACGACGGCGTCGAGGAATCCCTTTTCGAGCAGAAACTCCGAGCGCTGGAATCCTTCGGGCAATTTTTGCCGGATGGTCTGCTCGATGACGCGCGGGCCGGCGAAGCCGATCAACGCGCCTGGCTCGGCAATGTTCAGGTCGCCGAGCATGGCAAAGCTGGCAGTGACGCCCCCGGTAGTGGGGTCGGTGAGGACGCAGATGTAGGGCACGCGCGCATCGTCGAGCTGCGCAAGCGCGGTGGAGATTTTCGCCATCTGCATCAGGCTCACCACGCCTTCCATCATGCGCGCGCCGCCGGATGCCGCCACGATGATCAGCGGCTTGCGCGTCGTGCGAGCGCGGTCCACGGCGCGGGCGATCGTCTCGCCGACGACTGCGCCCATCGAGCCACCAATAAAGCCGTACTCCATGGCGCTGACGACGACCTCATGCTGGCCGAGTTGGCCCAGCGCGTTGACGATGGCGTCGTCGAGGCCGGTCTGCTGGCGCGCCGCGCGCAACCGCTGCCTGTAGGGCTTCACGTCGCTGAATTTGAGTGGATCCGTGGAGCGCAGGCCTTTGTCAACCAATTCGTAGCCGGGTGCGAGCAGCATCTCGATGCGCCCCCGCGCGCCGAGCTTGAAATGGTGCTGGCATTTGGGGCAGACCATCAGGCTGGCCTCAAGATCGGCCTTGTAGATGGGCTGGCGGCAGCCCGGGCACTTCACCCAGAGGCCTTCGGTGCGGACGTTTTTAGCGCCCGCAGCCGAGCCAGATTCGGAGCCGCCGTTCTCGGGAGGAGGCGTCGGCTCGAACTCCCCGCTCTCGCGCTTGAACCAGGACATACCGTTCGAATTGTAAATGGCCGGCACACGGCTCGCGGTTCTGCATGTTTGGTTTTGGCGTTCCGGGCATTGGCTTTGGCGTCCGGGAATGATATCGCTAGTAGGAGAACGAAAGAAGTTGCACGCATCCCCTGGGGTTCGGAATCCCCTACAGGAAGGCGGCCGTATCTTGCTTGAAATCTCGCGGACTGTAGTTTCCATGAGCACGGCAGGGCTGACGGTGCTGGCGGCCGGAGTGATTGCCCGGCGCTCCAACCATTCGTCCGGATCGATTACCGAGCGGGCGGTCGCACTGGGACGCGTCTTTGTGGCGGCCCCGCTGGCGACCTTCGGGGCGCTCCACCTGGCCTCGGCAAGGGGGCTCATGGAGATGGTTCCCGGGTATATGCCATGGCACTTGTTTTGGGTCTACCTGGTCGGGTTCGCGCTCATTGCAACTGCGCTCAGCCTCATCTTCGACCGCGTGGTGCTCTGGTCGGGTTTGCTGGCTGGCGGCATGTTCCTGGCTTTCGTCGCCATGATGGACCTTCCAGGCGTCATCACTGGTCAGCACGATCGCTTTGCCTTTGCGCTGCTTGCGCGAGAGACCACATTCGGTTGCGCTCTACTGGCCCTGGCCGGCAGCGTCGCCCCTCGCGGCGCACTCTGGACGCGGCTGGTTACGCCATGCCGAATCATTTTCGCTATTGTGGCGCTCTTCTACGGCGTCGAGCATTTTCTTCACCCCGAGTTCCTGCCCGGCGTGCCCCTTGAGAAGTTGACGCCGCCCTGGGTTCCTGTGCCGCGCGTATGGGGATACGCGGTCGGTGCGGTGCTGCTGGTGAGTGGCGCGTTGCTTCTGCTAAACCGCAGGGCGCGCGACGCGGCGGCATGGCTCGGCATCGTGTTGGCGGCCACGGTAGCTATTATCTACGTGCCAATGTTGGGGCCGGCTCACGGCACTGCTGAGGTTGTCGAGGTAATCGACTACATCGGAGACACGCTGCTCTACGCCGGAACGGCCCTCATTATTGCCGAGGCGTTGAGCCGGAGACAAAGCGAAGATCGTGTTTCCGTTTCCAAGAGCTAAGTGCTTTAGGAGCAATCGGGGCCGGTGTGCTCCGGTCAGCGTCCATCACCTTCCGCCGCCGCGCAGGTAGGCGTCATTGCCGTCGATCCAGTCCTGGCGCGGAGGATTGAAGATGTCGAGCGCAACCGAATCCTCCAAAGCGACGACCTCGTGCGGCACGTGCGGCGGAATGCACAGGATCTCTCCCGCCCGGACGGTCACGGGCTTCCCGTCGATGCGGAACTCGAGCGCGCCTTCAACCACGTGACTGATCTGCTCGTGAAAGTGGTGGTGCATGGGCACCAGCGCACCCTTCCTGAGCACGATACGGGCCAGCATCATATTGGTCCCTACGATGTATTGCCGCGCGGTGAGCGGGTTCATTTGTTCAGGCTTGATGTCTACCCAGCGATGGTGTCTGCTTGCGCTTAATGGTTTTTCCTGCGGCATTTCAGCTCCAGATGGCGACGACGGATGGCAGCGCCTTACGGCCCGAGGAACGCTGCGAGCGCTCGATTTTGCGCGCCGATCAACCGCGGCACGCCTGTTCTATGCTAGTCACCATGGTACAAAATCGAACGGTGCGGATGGCGCAAGCGGATCGCGCGACAAGTAACTGCGCCGCGAAGGACAGACGGTGAGCATCGGGAATTTTCTTGTCCGTGCTGCAAAGGCGCCGCTCGGTGTGTTTCGGCGACGCGACGACCGAAGGGGCGAGAGCAAGCACTGGAGCCATGAGCGGTCGCCGGAGATTTTGCACAGCCGGCTGATGCCGGCGGCGACGTATTCGCCGTGGTTAGCGGATGCGGGATTCACCGCGGCGTATCAAAGGATCAAAAAATTCACTTTGGTAGACATCTATCGCTGCTACGAACTTTGGGAGCTGGCGAAGCAATCGGTACGCGTGGATGGGGCGATCGTCGAGGTAGGTGTGTGGCGCGGCGGTACGGGATGCCTGCTGGCGTTGGCGGCTCCGGAAAAGAGGGTGTACCTGGCGGACACGTTTGCGGGGGTGGTGAACGCGAGCGCGCACGATACGCGGTACGCGGGCAGAGAGCACGCCGACACTTCAGAGGATCTCGTCCAGGGGTTGCTGGATTCAGCGGGGTTGAAAAACGCCCGGTTGCTGAAGGGCAGGTTTCCCGACGAAACGGCGGCGATGGTGGAAGGGCGCGTGGCGCTTCTGCACGTGGATGTGGACGTATATGAGTCGGCGAGAGCCACGGTGGAGTGGGCGATGCCGCGGCTGTTGCCTGGAGCAGCTATAGTCTTCGACGATTACGGATTCTATGGATGCGAAGGCGTCACGCGGCTGGTGAATGAGTTGCGCGGGCAGTTGCCAGGATTTTGGTTCTTGTACAACCTCAACGGTCATGCGGTGCTAATGAGGACGGCGGGCACGCATCCAGAAACATAAGCTGGCATCAGTACTCGATACCTTTTTGAGCGAGGATGCCTCTCTGGTAGGCGTGTTTTACTTCGCGCATCTCGGTCACAGTGTCGGCGAGCTCGACAAGCAGAGGATGGGCGTTGCGCCCCGTCAGAATTACATGCACCATCTCCGGCTTGCTGCGCAGCGTCTCGGCAACGACTGCGGGATCCAGCATCTTGTAACTGATGGCGTAGTTGATCTCGTCGAGTACGACCATGTCCCACTCGCCGGAGTTGATGGCTTCACGCGCTTCGTCCCACGCCGACTGTACCAGGCGAAGGTCTTCTGGATCGGCCTCGGCGCCGCCAACCTTCACGAAACCGCGCCCCATCTGCTTGATCACAAAATTGCCAGCGAAGTTCCCGCCCAAGGCCTCGACCGCATCAAGCTCGCCATAGTGCCATGATCCCTTGATGAATTGCAGCATGAGCACCTTCATGCCGCAACCGACTGCGCGCAGCGCGGTACCCATAGCTGCCGTTGTCTTTCCCTTGCCAGGGCCGGTGTTGATAAGGATGAGGCCTCGCCGGGAGGGAGTCTCGCTTTTCATCGTGCTCAATGTCCCTTGTGGTACGGGTGACCCGTCAGAATTGTACATGCGCGATAGATCTGCTCAGCCATCACCAGGCGGGCCAGTTGATGCGCCAGGGTCATCGGCCCAAGCGAGAGCAGGCCGTGATGGCCCTTCCACTCGGCTCGCACTGGTTCAGACCATCCATCCGCAGGGCCAATGGCAAAAATGACGTGTCGCGCACCCTCGGCCCGCCTAGATCCGAGCCACACCGCCAGCTCCTCTGAAGTCATCCGTCGGCCGGTTGCGTCGAGGAGCAGAACCTGCGGGTCGGTGCGGCCTCGTTGCCCCGCAAGCCAATCAAAGAGCCCGCGTTCTTCGCGAAACGCCTGGGTATCGCATCGCGCAACTCCTGCAGATCGTTTCAGATAGTCGCAAACCAAGGCCTCGAAAGGGTCCTTCGATCGGGCGCGTCCACCGATGTTGACCAGCGTGATCTGCATGGGAGGAGAATACCGCAAAGCAAAGACGGCTAACGAACCATACTTTATATGCTCAAATCTCCAAAAATCTGGGGCTTTCGGTCAAAACTTTGGATTTCTGGAAGCGGAATCCGGTCGAATTCTACAACTTTTCATATTGCGGGATTCGTAAACGGTTAACACGCTGTAAATAAATCCTTTGTTTTCCTCATATCACGAATCGAGAAGAGGTAACCGGGAATGGCACCTGTCGTGCATTGAAATACAACGGAAATCTTCCCCCGTTCTGCGCACCAGTCCGACACGTAGTGACCTTTGCAGACATAGCGTTAGCGTAGATTTCCGCGGTTTTGGGCATAGCGAACTTCCTCATTTCTCAATAGGAATGGGGCTTCCCGGTTCAAAGAGCAAGTGCAAGAGGTCCAAGCCAGGTCAACAAAGGCGAACGTCAGCGGTGGTTTCGATCATCGGCCTTCGCATTTCGTTGCCTGCTTAGTTCAAGACGCTGGGGTTTCGGCGATTCTTACGCAAATGCCAAGTCCTGTAGGAGGGACGCAAATGAAGAACCTGGTGAAGATCACTTGCTGCATGTTGGCGATGTTGGCTTTCAGTTTTGTGGCAGTCAGCCATGCGCAGGATGTTTCGGGCATGACGGGTGTGGTAACTGATTCGTCCGGCGCGGCCATTCCCGCCGTCGCGGTCGTTCTCACCAACACTTCAACCGGTGCAAAGTATTCGCAGGAAACCAACTCCATCGGCTCCTACCGCTTCGCCCAGATTCCTCCCGGCCAGACCTATTCCGCCCGCTTCACGGCCAAAGGATTTGCAACCGTCACCGTAAGCAACATCCCTTTGCTTGTAAACCAGGTGCGTACGCAGAACGCAACCTTGAGCGTCGGCGCGCAGGTGTCCACCGTGGAAGTCACCGCCTCAAACGCAGAAGTGACCATCGACACCTCTGACGCCCTCGTCGGCAATGATCTTGACCCAGCGGCGCTCAACAACCTTCCCGTACAGCAGAGAAACAATCCCCTCGCCCTCTTCATCATGCAACCAGGCGTAACCGACTCCGGTTCGGTCACTGGCGCCCGGTCCGATCAGAATGACGTCACGCTGGACGGGCTGGACGTGAATGACTTCGCTACAGGCGGAGCCACACAGCAAAACAAGGGCGCTGGAGTCTTTCAGGGATTTGGTACCGGCGGTGGAATCACGATTGTTGGGAATGCCCCCGTGGATTCAGTGGAAGAGTTCCAGGGCGGTGTTTCCGGTAACGAAGCAGCCACCGGCCCCGCCGCGGGCGGGCAGTTTGCAATGGTCACCAAGAGCGGCACCAATCACTTTCATGGCGACCTCAACGAATATCACCGTGATACGTCGCTGACCGCCAACGACTGGTTCAGCAACGATGCCAGCCCCATCGTCCCTCGCCAACACCTGATCCATAACCAGTTCGGCGGCAGCATCGGCGGACCGATCCTGCGCAACAGGGCATTCTTCTTCTTCGACTTCAACGACTCCAAAATCGTCGCCGGCTCGGTGGTGAACAGAACCGTCCCCAGCGCCGCCCTTCGCGCCGGGAGCATCACCTACGACAACACGTCCGGAGGAACCACCACGCTGACTGCAGCGCAGGTGGCCAAATATGACCCCGCAGGCATCGGCGTCGACCAAAACTGGTTGACCTTCATCGATAAGCGTTTTCCAACTCCGAACCAGACCGCCGGCGGCGACAAGCTGAACTCGCTCGGATTCACATTCAACGCACCCGACAACAACGACGAGACAGATTACGTATCCAGGATCGATTACCGCTTGAACGCCAGTATGAACCTCTGGGGACGCTTCAGCATCACCCGCGATCAAGCGGTGAATCAGCCCAACGAATTCCCCGGCGACCCGGTTACCTCTCCGCAAACTGATCGCTCCTATGCTTTTGTGATCGGCCACACCTGGGTAATCGGCCAGAACAAGACCAACCGCGTCTTCCTCGGCGAGGTGGTGCAAAAGGTCGCCAATCCGATTAGCTATAACCCCACCGGCAGTACCGCTTATACCTTCGGTGACGGCGCTGATCAGTCATTAACCTCGAATCCATACATCTGGCCAGGCGCGACAGCACGCCGCGTCCCCAATGAACAGCTCGGGGACGATTTCTCCATGACCTCGGGCAGGCACACATGGCAGTTCGGCGGGCTTATCAAAGACATTCTGGCCCACGACACCACGGTCGGGGACTACAACGTCACCGAGATCGGTTTAGGCGGCCAGACCTTCTCCCTGTGCGGCCCCGCCGCGGGCGCATGCGGCGCCGGCAACCCCAGCCTTCGTCCCTCTGACCTCGACCTGTCGCATAAATTCACTTGGGACGAACCCTTTGCATTCCTTCTGGGCCGCATCGGTAGCGTCTCAAGCGACTACAACTACAACGCACAGGGCCAGGCGCTGAAGCAACTCACCGGCGACCAGCGCTTCTACCGCAACTACCAGACCCAGTTCTATGCTCAGGACACCTGGAAGGCGCTGCCCGGCCTGAGTATCACTTATGGTGTCACCTACCAATGGTTTTCAGTCCCCTACGAGATCCACGGCCTGGAGAGCACCGAGCCATACAGCTTCAACGAATATTTCGGTGCGCGCGTGCAGCAGAGTAATGGGGCCCAATCGGGAACGGGGTCCCTGCCCTTGATTCCCTATGTGCTTGGCGGAAAAGGCAATGGCTCCGGCGCCCCGCCGCTGTATGCGCCTCAGTACCGGAACTTCGCACCGCACCTGGGCTTTGCCTGGAACCCGGGATTCGACAAGAAGCTTGTGATCAACGGCGGCGCAGGCGTCGTCTACGATCGCACCGTGATCGAGGCGATCCAGCACCTGCAGGATGGATATTCGTACCTTTTCCAGCAGACCAAGGGAAACACGTATGGGACCGCGGGAGATCCGTACGATTCCATCAAGAACGACAAAAGGCTTGACGCGAACAACCAGCTCTCGAACATTACTCTCACGCCGCCCGCCACGCCGACGCCGCCTTATCAGCCATTTTCTGGCTCCGTCTATTGTGCGGCATATAACTACTCTCCGTGCGGTCTTCAGGATGGGCTGGCCTTCAACGAGACGATCGATCCCTCTTTGCAGACACCCTACAACCTGGTCTTCAACTTCGGCGTGCAGCGCCAGGTCCCCTGGGACATGATTCTCAAGGTAAATTTTGTCAGCCGTTTGGGGCGCAAGCTCCTGGCGCAGGAAGACGCCAACCAGGTGCTTGATTTCGCCGATCCAAAGTCGGGCGAGAAGCTGTCTACTGCCTTTGCTTCCATCACTCAGCAATCGCGGCAGGGTATCGATCCTGGCAAAATGACTGTGCAGCCCTGGTTCGAGAATGTCTTGTCGACGCATTTCCCGGGTTCGTATACCACCAACACGGCAAATATCGCTGCTGGCATCAGCGGCTACACCTACAACGGCGACTTCGGCGACTTCGTGCAGTCCATTTCCTCCTATGTGCCCGCCAACGTCGGCTCCGCCGCGCAGTTTTCTGAAAACTCGTTCCACGACAATGCGGCGTTTTCCAACTACGACGGTCTCCTGGTGACCTTGCAGAAAAACCTCTCGCATGGTCTCAATTTCGACTTTAACTACACGTGGTCGCACTCGATCGATAACCTTTCGTTCTTCGCCAACTCCCAGGGCGATACGGGCATTGGCGGCATCGGCCTCGTTTGCGACGCCATCCACCCACGCGAGTGCCGTGCGAGCTCCGACTTCGATATCCGCAACAACTTCACTACAGACGCTACCTACCAGTTGCCGTTCGGCAAGGGCAGGATGTTCGCAAACAGCGGCCCGCTCTGGGTCGACGAGGCCATCGGCGGCTGGGACGTCAGCGGCATCGGTGAATGGCACGGCGGCTATCCGTGGTCGAGCGCCTCGAACGCCTATGTCGCAAGCTATTCCAACGATGCCCCAGCGATTTTCATTGGCACCGATCGCGCGGCAATCCAAACCCATTTGACCAAGAACCCCACCTGGCTGGGAAGCGGAGTGAGCGATTTCGCCGACGCAAATAAGGCCTCCGCTCAATTTGAGGGCCCTGTCGGATTCCAGATCGGCCCCCGCAACAGCTTCCGCGGCCCGGGATTCTTCAACGCTGATTTTGGACTGGCCAAGAACTTCCCGGTATATAAGGAAGCGGTTAACCTGAAGTTCCGTGCAGACGCCTTCAATGCGTTGAACCACCCGAACTTCGAAAACCCCGCGGAGAACGTCTTCAACGGCTATGACAACCTGGACTACCAGTCGGGATCAGGCTTCGGCCAGATCAGCTTCCCAGTGGTGCCATCCGGCAACGAGAACAACGGCGCCCGCGTGCTGCAGCTTTCGCTTCGGCTGGAGTTCTAAGGACCCTCGCATGGGAGGAGCAAAAAAGGGACCGCTTCGGCGGTCCCTTTTCGTTTGCCCATCCGGATTGCAAAAGAGAAGAAACGCCAAAAGTCTGGAGATCGCATTCGGTCCAGATTATGCAACCTTCTGTGCAGCGCCTACAGAATCTCATAGGGGCGGGTCGGGGTCTAAAAGAACGAGAGAACACAAGCTCTTTGTTTTCAATAAGGATACCGGTCCATTACCAACGTACTTAAATGGCAAATGAATTGCACTACGTTTGTACAGATATCCCCGTATTCCAGAGAGGTCGCACCCCGCGTGCACGAATTCGTGTGGGTGACGGCGCGGGAATCTGCACGTTGCTAATTGACTTGTTGTTCTTGAACCAACTTGCGGGATCGGACTTGTACTCCCCATCGAGCCTCCGAAAGCGCACGAACCTGAATCGCGAAGTACTAATTCTGGCGATTCAGAACGGTTTTTGGAGGATTTACGATGAGAAGCTGGGTCAAGGCAATTTCCACTTTATTCGTCGTTGCGTCGCTGCTGTTGATGACCCTGCCTGTCGCTGCACAAATGAACTCGGCGGTTCGTGGCAGCATGGGTGGCGTGGTATTTGACGCAACCGGTTCTGTCCTGCCTGACGCCGATGTTGCCCTCACGGGTCCGCAAGGCGAGTACAAGGTCAAGACCGACTCCATGGGCCGCTACATGGTCCAGGAACTCGTGCCGGGCAGTTACACGGTCAAGGTCGAGGCCAAAGGCTTCAAGACCTACGTGTCACAGAGGAACCTTGTCGTTGCCGGCGAAACATCCTCACTGGATGTGCACCTCCAGGTGGGCGCCGTTTCAGACACGATCACGGTAGAAGCCGGCGCGGTACAGATTGACACCGAAAGCACAGCGCTGACGACCCCACTGACCGACCAGCTTTATCAGTCGCTTCCGCTCGCCCGCAACGTTTCGGGCATCTTCGCCCTGGCGGCTGGAGTGGTCAGCGGTGGCGGAACGGACACCAAGAACAATGGCACCAACCCGTCGATCGGTGGCGCATCAGGACTTGAGAACCTGTACCTCGTGGATGGCGTGAACGTGACCGACCAGGCCTTCGGTGGCTTCGGCACCTACAACCGCTACTGGGATGCTCTCGGGACAGGCGTGAACCTGGCCTTCATCAAGGAGGTCGACATCAAGACAACGGCCTTCGAGCCACAATACGGCAAGGCCGCCGGCGGCATCGTTGAGATCGTCACGAAATCTGGATCGAACGCCTTCCACGGCGCAGTTGCGGCTTACATGGGGCCAGGCGCATGGTGGGCGGCCCGCAATCAGACCTGCACGCTTGGATACACAACGACAGTCCCGGCCTGCCACTATACTTCGCCCCAGTACGACATCTCGGGTGAGTTCGGCGGATATGTTCCCGGCTTCAAGAACAAGATGTTCTTCTTCGGCGCCTTCGACCCGGCAGTAGCCGAGGATTACTGGAATGCGGGGCCCGGTGAGCCGCTGAGCAAGGCGCAATTCAATGAAACCCTCAACGAGAGGAGCTGGGCGGGAAAGCTCACGTTCACTCCGTGGGCCAACACGCAGATTGAAGCCTCTTCGTTCGGCGATCCATCATTCAGCGACTCGCTGGTGGCAGGGCCGGAAAACTATAATCTCGTTAATTTCGCCAGCGGGGCCGGCCGGTACAACTTCGGCAACATCAACTCCGTTCTGAGAGTAGACCAGACGATCTCGCCAACATGGGTAGTGAACCTGAGCTATACCTACAACATGGCTCACTTCCGCTACTCTCCGAATTTCAACAATTACACGATTCAGGACCGTAGCGTCAGCCCGTACATCACCTACTACGTCGGTGGCTATGAGCCGTCGCACGACGACGACTACTCGCTGAACCTGAGCACGCAGAAGATCGTGAACGCCCTGGGTCAGCACACGTTGTCGGTGGGCTACACCTACGAACACACGAACTTCCTCGATCTTTACAACACGCGCACCGGCCCGCTCTTCGCGATCCCGGCTAACAATGCAGCAGGCGCGCCGATCAATGTAGGCAGCCACTCAGCGGCCGTCGGAAAGATGACCAACGCCACCTTCCGGCTGTATCCGGCTACCTCCGCCTGCACCTACTGCGCGAAGACCTCTGCCGGAACATACGCTTACCTGCAGACCATTCGCGGCACCTACTCTGCCCCGCTGGTTCTGGCCAGGTCCCGCTATCACGTCGGCTGGGCCAACGACTCCTGGCAGATGGGCCGCCATATTAATATTGGTGCCGGCCTCCGCTGGGAAGAGCAGTGGTACTCCGGCGAAGTAATGAACTACCTGTTCAACGACAACTGGTCGCCGCGGCTGGGCATCAACTGGGATCCCAAGGGCGATCGCCGGACCAAGCTGTTTTTCAACTACGCTCGCTACCAGTCGGTTCTGCCGCTCGATGCCGCCATTCGCCAGTTGGGCAATGAGCAGGATGACACCACCTACTACTTCGTACCCGACCACGACGCCGCAGGCAACATCAAGTACGACTCCAACGGCGCGCCGGTCGTCATTCCCGACTCCGCACACGCCCTGAACGGAACGGCAAAGTCCGCGACCGCAAGCTTCGGCAATCCAAGCTTCGCTTCATCCACCGGTGAAGGGATTCTCCCGGGTACGAGGATGGAATACGAGAACGAATACGTCTTCGGCCTGGAGCGTGAGCTCACGCCTGGATCGATGCTCGGTGTCCGCTACAGCGACCGTCGCCTGGGCCGTGTCGTTGAGGATATTGGTTCTCAGTCGCCGGAGGGCTCGCTGATCGACAACTTCTACAATGGCGGCATTGCAAACGTGGCGGCCTCGACAGACATATCTGTCAACGAGAACGAGGCGGTCTACACTCCAGCGCAGTGGACGGCAGCCAACGGCGCCAACACACCAGGAAACGTGACGGCGGCTACCTACAAGGCACCGGTGACGGGCTGCACCTTCGCAGACGACACCTCCGTCGCAAACGGCGACTTCTTCCGCAACTATAGCGGCGCACCATACAACGGGGCCTGCATTACCAACCTGTCCACGGCTGCCGGAGGCAATCCTGATGGCAAACCAGACGGCTTCGCCAATCCGATCCGCAAGTACCAGGAATTCGTTGTGGAATACGCCCGCAATATGAAGGACAACTGGCAGGCGCGTGGAAACTTCCGCTATGCACGCCTGTTCGGCAATTACGAGGGCTTCTTCCGCAACGACAACGGACAGTCGGATCCCGGAATCAGCTCGCTGTTCGACTTTACCAATGGCGCGATCAGCCTGCTCGGCGATCAAACTACGCCCGGCCTGCTGAACACCGATCGTCGTATGGTCGCTAACGTCGACGTTTCCTACATGGTGAACGACAAGACTCCAGCCTTCCATGGGGTCAAAGGTCTGAACGTCGGCGTGAACTTCCGCGGTATGAGCGGCACTCCGCTGAGCGCCTACATGAGCCACCCGATCTACCTGAACACCGGCGAAGTTCCAGTAGGCGGCCGCGGCACCAAGGGCACTCTGCCGTCACGCCGGCAGGTTGACCTGCATGCCGATTATCCCGTGAAGATACACGAGAGCATGTCGATCAAGCTCGCGTTCGACGCGTTCAACATAACCGACAGCAAGTTCGTCGCCAACAGGAACCAGAACCTCGACACTTCGCCCGGGGTTTCGAACCCGGACTACAACCGAGTGAACCAGTTCCAGGCTCCGTTCTATGCCCGTGCAAGCGTAAAGTTCGAGTTCTAACTCGAATTCGCAATATCATTACACTGGAGAGGAGGGGGAAGTCGCCCTCTCCTCTCTTTCTTTCAGGAGCAGCACATTGTCCCGACTCCGCGTCCTTCTCTGCCTCCTCCTTGCTCTTGTTCCGTTCAGCTCAACCCCGAACGCCCGGGCTGCGAACCGATCCAAGGACCTTCCGCCTGTCTATCGTCATTGGATCGAAGTTGAGGTTCCATACATCATCACCGCGGAGGAACGAAAGGCGTTTCTCTTGCTGACCACCGACGCGCAGAGAGACAGCTTTATCGATGCTTTCTGGAAGGTGCGCGACCCCGATCCCAACTCCAGCGTGAATACGTACAAGGAAGAGCACTACCGGCGGCTGGCTTACGTCAACGAAAACTTCGGTGATCCGCGCTATGAAGACGGATGGCGCACTGACCGCGGCAGAATGTACATCATCCTCGGGGCCCCGAAGCAGCGCGCGAAATACAACGACGTAGGCAACGTGCGGCCCATGGAGATCTGGTTCTACCAGACCGATACCCCGGCGCTGCCGCCTTATTTTTATCTTCTCTTTTACAAGCGGAGTCCCAGCGAGGATTACCGCTTGTACTCCCCAACATACGACACTCCAGTCAGACTCTGCTCCACGGGAGAGACCCGCAACGATCCCGTGAATGCGCTTAAGATCATCCGCGATTCTCTCGGCGAAGAAGTCGCACGGACGACGGTTTCGCTGATTCCGTCAGAGCATGTGAACACGAAAGAGTTCGAGCCGAGCATGGAATCCGAAGCAATGCTGGCGACGCTCAACGACCTGCCGGACAATCCCGTCAACAAGGAACGCCTGGCAGCAAATCGAATGCGCGAAAGCGTGACCACCAGCGTTTTTCTCGGAGGCGAGAACACATCGCTGAGTTATGAAACCTTCCGTGATGATCACGGGCGCATGACACTCAGCTATCTGCTGGATATGCGCTATGCGGACCCGCAGATCGTCGGCACGCATCCGGACGGCAGCAATTACTACGACCTGACTCTTCGCACCGACGTCCAGGCACCCGCAGGAAAATTGGCATACACGCAGGAAGATCGACTGACTGGAAACCTCACCGCAGCTCAGGCCGAAGTGGCCCGGAAGAAGCATTTTGGCGCGGAAGCACGCCTGCCCCTTGTGCCGGGAAATTACAACATTGTTGCTACGCTGACCAACAACGTAGACAAGAGCGCCACGCGACTCCGCGCAAGCGTGACTGTGCCCGCGCCAAAAAGTGGCAGCTTGGCGTTCTCAGGGCTTTTGGCCTATGCGGCGCCGGCAGCCGTGCCCGATCCCAATAACCTGCTTCCGTTCAGCGGTTCTCATTTTCGCTTCACCCCGCGCGGCGCGCAGAACGTCTATATCCGCCAGGGCGAGAAGCTGTCTTTGGTCTTTCAGTTGTGGCTCGATCCCAGGACGGCTGCATCAGCCGACACAGAGAAAATCCACCTGCATTACGTTTTTGGATCCATAGCAGCCTCTCACGACGAGGCGACACAAGAAGACGAGGAAGTGGATGGAGGGAATCGGGATCAAGCCGGAAATCTGCTCACCGGGCACACCCTCAATACCGCTGCGTTGTCGCCCGGGTCTTACCAGGTCGTTGTTAGCGCAAGACGCGAAGGAGAACAAAAGACCGCATACGCCACGCTCAACCTGCACGTAGCGGCGGATGCAGATTCCACCGGCACATGGACCGCGTACGGGCCCTCAGATCCCGGCGGAGAAGCGGTGGACGACCTGAAGCGCGGCCTTTCCGCTCAGGCGCAGGGCTCTGACTCCGAAGCGCAGGCAGCGTTTCAGCGCGCATTGGCGGAGAGCCAGGGGGATATGCGTGCGATGGATAGCCTCGCCGCGCTGCTGTCAAGCAAGGGCATGACCGACCAGTTGGCTGCGCTGAGCCAGGAACCCGTTCTTGCGAAGAATGCCGCCAGCCCGACCACCTTGCTGGCCATATCCGGGGCACTGAACAAAACAGGAAATCCCAAAGCCGCAGCGCGCTTGCTTGAAACGCAGATTACTCTGCAACCACCGAGCATCGAGCTCTACAACGCGCTGGCCGATGCCTGCCAGGCGGCCGGCAACACGAGTCGCGCCAACCAGGTCCGGGCCATGGCAGCAAATCTGAAAAAGTAGCCCGATTTCGGTCTTCCTGTCTGCCAAAGCCCCTCCGCGGGATCTTCGGTGATTTTGCGCTTCTCGCAGATCAGCAAACCCCCTGGCGAGGGGTTTTTGACTATCAAGTTGTCCGTTGAATGCAATCAGCGCCTTTCCCGCAGGTCATATGGAATTCGGGATGGCGCCCCGTTCTGATTCAGAATCTGCAAGTTCCAAGGTGCCGTCTACAGAATTCCATAACATCGAGCCAATCCCCGAAACCCATCGCGGCGAAGGTCCTTTATTTTCAACAGGTTTAACGCAATGTGTACCTGCCTCGGATTGGCACACCAATTGCTGTTCCACAAGTCAACTCCCTGCATTAACTTGAGGGCACGCGGGGTGACCTTGCGCTCTTAAGCACGCAATTTCAAACGCTGAGAATTTTGGGCTGCGGTGCTTCTATATCGGTTGAGTCAACGCGCGAATTCGGATCTGGCCTCCCCATTGAGCCTCCGATAGCGCCAAGCACGGATTGACAAGCCATGTGCACTGGCTGTCCGGTCCGGATGGAATGTGGAGGAACTGAATGCGATCTTTCCGGATGCACTCTGCGTCTTGGGTATTTAACCTACTGGCAATTACCGCCTTTCTGACATTCGTTTCTGTCAACAGCACCCTGGCACAAACATCGAACGGCACCATCATCGGGACGGTTTCAGACGCGACCGGTGGCGCGGTTGTGTCAGCGACGGTCACGGCCACCTCCGTGGAAACCGGAGCCATTCGCAGCACCACGACGAACCAGGTGGGTGTTTATCGCATTGAGTCGGTTTCGCCCGGTACGTATAACGTGTCGGTCTCGGCCACGGGCTATGAGACGGCGCTGCACAAGGGCCTGGTGGTCCCCGGCACGTCGATCATTACCGCGAACGTGGAACTGAAAGTCGGAAAGGCCAGCGAAGTTGTTCAGGTATCTGCTGACAACGCGAGCCTCAACACCGATGACGGCGAAATCGCTGGCACAGTCAGCGCGCTCGAAATTAATAATCTGCCCGTCGGGTCGCTGAGCCCGTATGAGCTGGCCCTCACCCTCCCCGGCGTCATGCCGGCCACGCAGGGTGGATTCAGCAACGGCGTCGATTTCGAGGTTGGCGGCGGCCGGCCGCGCGCGAATAACTTCCTCATCGAGGGCCAGGACAATAATGACGCCGGCATCGCGGGTCAGGGCCTGCAGCCCGAGAATCTTGAAGCAGTCGAAGAGGTGAAAGTCCTGCAGGACAATTACACCGCGGAGTTCGGCCACGGCGCCGGCTCGGTCTCCAACACCATCTTCAAGAGCGGCACCAATGAGTTCCATGGCGCTGTCTGGGAGCGTGCGGAAAACAACTCGCTTGACGCCATCGACAAGCAGGATCACTTCAACCAGGTGACCACGCAGACCAAATACCGCGAGAATCTCCCGGGCTTCCGCATCGGCGGTCCGGTGATTCGCAACAAGGTCTTCGGATTTGGTTCCTATCAGTGGGACATTTACCGCTCCACTGCCAATCTCGCGGTTCTGTCCATTCCGACCTCTGCGGGCCTGGCAACGCTCAAGGCGCTTCCTGCGAATACCCGCCTGACCAATTTACTCACCGCATGGGGCAGCTTGGTCGGCACCATCAATCCGAGCAACGCCAAACCCTCCATTCCTTTGGGGCCCAACCCGACCACCGGCATCGACCGCGGAACAGTTCAGATCGGTACCGTCCAGCGTGCTCTTGGCGCCGATACCGACTCGCCGGAGATGGATTTGACTGGCGACTACATCATGAACAAGAAGGACACGCTCCGGCTCCACCTTATCCGCACCTCGTTCTTGGCGCCATATGACGTGTTCAACTTCAATGGCCAGCTGCCAGGCTTCGACACCGACCAGAACGGCGTCTCTTACAACTCGGGGATCGTCGAAACCCATGTATTCAACCCGAAGGTCGTGAACGACGTCCGCCTCTCTTACGGCCGCATCGGCTTCCTCTTTGGATTGCCGGCTTCCACCACTTCGAACCCGCTCTTTGGCAAGCCCATCGTCTCAATAAGCGGCGTCAACGGCTATGGAATTCCCTCCAGCGCTCCTCAGGGCCGGTTCCACGATACATACCAGTTCCAGGACACTTTGAGCTGGACCCACGGCCAGAACTTCATCAAAGTTGGCACCGATCTCGCCAATATCCGTGTCAGAGACGCGGTTCCCTTCAACTTCTACGGCACCATCGGCTTTGGCAATGACACGTCGGCAACGCCGTATCCCGGTGGCGGCACCTTCGTTTATAAGGGACTTGCCAACCTGATTGACGATTACGGTGGCACGAGCTCGAACAGCGTTACGCAGCAGTTCGGCAGCCCTACCGCGCGCCCCTTGCTGTATTCCCAGAACTACTTCGTTGAGGACACCTACCGCCCCATTTCGACGTTGAGCATCGATATGGGTCTCCGCTACGAGTACAACGGCGCTCCCTTCAATACTCCCGCCAGTCCGTACCCGGGCATCGACGAAAGCCAGATAGCCTGCTTCCCGTCCGCCAGCAACTCCTGCAACTCCCACCAGCAAGCCGTTACCAAGTCCTGGGGACCAAGGGCCGGCCTCGCATATAGTCCAGAAGTCTTTGGCGCCCGCAAGTCGGTCGTCCGTGCCGGCTTCGGCGTCTTCTACGATGTGGTCTTTACGAACATCATGGACAACATTCAGGCAACGGCCCCGGCTGCTGCCTCGCCTCAGATCTTCAGCAGCACCACCGCAAATAGCTATCGCGGCACCGCCTCCTGGTTCGAGCAGTTCGCCAATCTCAACAAGAGCCCGCTGGCCACAAATACTTCCGATCCGATCAAGAACAACCTGCTCACTCCCATGACCATGCATTGGAACCTGGACGTCGAGCAGGAGCTTCCCTGGACGACGACTGTGCAGGTTAGCTACGTGGGTGAGCGCGGCGAGCATCTCTACGGAAATACCAACCTCAATCCTTTCGTCAACGACTGGTTCTACAGCAGCCGTACGGTTCCCGCTCGGGGCTCGATCGTCGTCCGTGATAACTCAGACGATTCTGAGTACGCAGGTATGTGGGCGCAGCTTGACCACAAGATCAATCACAATTTCCTGTTCCGCGCTGCCTACACCTGGGCCAAAGCAATGGATGATGGATCGGAGGTCTTCACGACTCTCAACCAGTCGTCCTACCAGTTCAGCAAATATCCCACGCCGCGTGGCCTCACGGATTGGGGCCCGTCAGCCTACGATCATCGCCAGCGTTTGGTCCTGGCCTACACCTGGGCGCCATCTGTGTGGCACACCGAGGGCGGAATGAAGATAGTTGGCAACGTTGTCAACAACTGGGTGATAGCGGGTGTCACTCAGTTCCAGGCCGGCAGTCCCATGAACGTCGAGGATGGGTATGACACCGACGGCGACGGCATCAGCAACGATCGCCCCGTGCTCGGCAATCCCAAGACGCCTTTGGCCACATACGCCTTCGACGATTCCTGGTTCACCGGCGGCCCTTCGGGGGGCACGCTCTGCTCCGGTCCCAGCCTCTGGTACACAAACCTGCCCTGCGAGGTGGTCTCCCCGAGTTCCGTTCACTGGGTCATTCCGGCCATCGGAACCCACCCGGCGCAACCGGTCAGCCGCAACACCCTCGTCAGTCCCAGGTACCAGCAATGGGATATGAACATTGCGCGCGACTTCAAGCTGTATGAGAATGCCACACTTTCCATGCGCGGCGAGTTCTTTAACATTTTCAACCACGGCGAAGCGGGCATCCCGAACGACACGCTGATCAGCGGAATCAACACCGACGCCTACAGCAACAACGGCACCAACCTGTTCAACGATCAGGATCCGACGGTCTCGGGGCATCGCCACATCCGGCTCGTCTTTACCATATCGTTCTGAAGATCTGACGAATCTTGAGCAAAGGGCGTCCCGCGCGGGACGCCCTTTGTTTTTGCCTGGGCAGTACAACGATCCCCATTTCACCACGGCCGCCGAGATAACCATGCGCCTCGTCTGGACGATCAGACCTCGCCCATTGCAATCTGCTTGATCGATGTGTTGTTTGTCTCTGCGCCTGCGGCGGTGAAGTTCGCTATTTTCGTTTTTTCCTTGCCCGCTTCTTCGCGGGCTTCGCCTTCCGTGCGGGCGCTTTCTTCGCTGCGGAGCGCTTCTTTGCCGGTTTGATCCTCGAAGCCGGTTTTGCCGGAACCTTGGCTGGCTTGCGCACGGCCGGAGCCTTCTTGCGCGCGGCCCGCGTCTTCTCAGCCAGTGCGGCCTTCAGTTCGGCATCAAATTCCGCCGGCGTAAGCGGGCGCGCGGATTTGCGCAGCCGCTCAATGTCATAGAATTCGCGCCGCTCCGACAAAAATACATGGATCACAAAATCCACATAGTCGAGCAGGATCCACTCGCCGTTCCTGCGACCCTCCACCGAGTGCGGATAGACGCCGAAGTTGCGCTTGAGGCGCAGTTCGATTTCATCGGCAATGGCGACGGCCTGCCGCTCATTGGTGGCCGAGGTGACAAGGAAGAAATCAGCGAGGCCGGAATCGATGGGATCGAGTTCAAGGATCCGTGTGTGCTGGCCTTTTTTTTCTTCACAGGCCGCGGCGGCGGCCTGTACGAGGATGCGCGTTTCCTTCTGCGCGGGCGATATGTTCATGCGTCGAAAAGGTTCTCCAAGCCCATGGTAGTGCAGCGGCTGGGGAATAGGGAATAGCGGCCAGGGAATAAAGGTCAGGAATAAAGGTTGTGGGAGCGGATGTAGCCCGCAACCCGCGGTGGAAGGAGCGACCTCTCCCCCGGTGAGGAAAGCAGCGCGCCGGCGGTCTGGTGAAGACCGGCCCGGATCTCCGACGCGCTGATCTCGACATCCAGGCCTGGCAGCACATAGAAAGGCGCGCGATCGCCGCTTGAACTGACGAGCAGGAACGCGCGGACCTCGATGCCCGACTCGATCTTGTCGCCACCGGGTGCCGGCTCCAGCTCCAGCCCTTGCGGCAGCGCTTCGCGAAGGCTTTCGAGCGATTGCCCGGGCCGCCAGGCAACGATCAGCGTCGCCGCGAAGGGGATCTCCGCAGCGCGATGCCAGCGACTCATGCCGAAGAACGAGTCGGCGCCCACCAGGCAATAGAGGACGGAATTCGGCGCGAGCGTCGAGCTCAGCTTTTCAAGCGCGTCGATCGTGTAATTGGGCACGGCTTTATGGCTCTCTGAAGGCTTTGGCGCATCGGCAAGCGAGATCGCGAAGCCGGGCTCGCCCTCGATGGCGAGTCGCGTCATCGCCGCCCGATCCTCGAAACTGGCTGCGGATCCTCCTGGCTTGAGCGGCTGCATGCCCACCGGAGCAAAGAGCACCGTATCTAGGTGGAAGGCGTCTCGGGCTGCGCGCGCAATCGCCAGGTGGCCCAGGTGGGGCGGGTCGAAGCTGCCGCCAAAGAATGCGAGGCGCGAGCCACGCCGGCGCGGCAGTTCGTCGCTCAAAAGCGGTTGCATGGCTTCATCCTAACGCTTAGGTCGCAGCGGGCAGTGATCACTCAAGAGGGTATCGGCTAGAATCAAATCGAAGAACGAACGTTCGCCGCAACCCAGCGCCATGCGATACTTCATTGTCTTCCTGTCCCTTGCCGGTTTCCTTGTAGCCACGCTGGCGTTGCGCGTGCACTACAACACCGGCACCGAGCCTTGCTCGATCAACGAGCATTGGGACTGCGGCATCGTGAATCACAGCTCCTACTCAGTGATTGATCACGTCCCGGTAGCGGCCATTGGCATGGCAGGCTACCTGCTCCTGGGTGTGCTTGCGCTCGCGCGTCGGCGCATTCTGCTTCTGGTCGGCGCGTTGATCGGCCTGGCCTTCGCGCTGTATCTCTCCAGCATTGAACGCAATGTGCTTGAGGTGTGGTGCCTCTATTGCGTCATCTCGCAGGGAATCATCGCCCTGATCACGCTGATGAGCATCATCTGGCTGGTGACTGTTGAGCGGGCGAAGTCGCGGACCCGGAAAGCCGACGCGTAGTTCAAGGTTCACAGTTCTCAGTCATCAGGCGCAAGTTCTTTGATGCAGGCTTTTCTTGTTCCCTCGGTCCCTTGGTCCCTGCATTCTCCACACTGATAAAATTGAAGTAGATTCATGCTGAGGAACTGGTACGCGCGCTGGATGTACGGCTGGGAAACCCGGCTGACCATGCGCGACGAAAATCGCGTAGTCCGTCCGCTGGAGTGGGGCTTCGAGTGGATCGTTCCCTTTCTCGAAGCCAACGGCCTTGGCGGGGCAATTCCCGATCCCGAGATGGTGCGCGACAACGGGGCCGCCGAAGCGGCGATGGTCCGCATCAACGAGCTTCTCGTCCGCCACAGTGACGTCTTCTTCGGCTACAAGCGGCCAACGGATTTCCGCCTCGAAGAGCGCTTTCCGGAGCTCTTCCCTACAAACGTGCGGCCTGAAACGCTCGCCAAAGACGCGGCGCTGAAGCAGCAAGCCATCGACGGCACTCTCAAGCCCGCGCAGTTCTTGCGCTTCACCTCGCCCGAGCGCACGCCTTATCCCGAAAATGACCTGGTGAACGCGCGCTGGTATCCGGCGCCTGCGCACAAAGATCCGGCGCGTCCCAGGCAGGCCATCGTCGTGCTGCCGCAATGGAATGCCGATGGCTTCGGCCACAACTCGTTGTGCACGCTCTTCAATCGCATGGGCGTCTCCGCGTTGCGGCTTTCCATGCCTTACCACGACATTCGCCGGCCCGGCGAGCTGGAGCGCGCCGACTACGCGGTGAGCGCGAACACTGGGCGCACCATGTCGGCCTGCCGCCAGGCCGTTGTCGACATTCGCTGCTGCATTGACTGGCTTGAGGAACAGGGCTACGAGCACTTCGGTGTGCTGGGCACCAGTCTCGGTTCGTGCTATGCGTTCCTGGCCAGCGCGCACGATCCGCGGATTCGCGTGAACGCCTTCAATCACGCGTCCACAGCCTTCGGCGACGTGGTGTGGGCAGGGCAAAGCACGCGCCACATCCGGCAGGCAGTGTCAGAGGCTGGAATGACGCAGGAACGGCTGCGCGCACTGTGGGCCGCTATCAGCCCAATCAGCTACTACGAGCAGTTCGCAGGGCCCGCTGCAAACGGTCCTGGCAAGGACATTCTTACTGTTTATTCCAACTACGATCTGACTTTTCCCAAAGAGTACTCGCTCAAGGTAGTTGAGGCGTTCCGGCAGTCACGCCTGAAATATGAGATCCGCGTGCTGCCCTGCGGCCACTACACCGCGGGAGAAACGCCGTTCCAGTATCTCGACGGATGGTACCTGGGCTGGTTCGTCTATCGCGCCTACAAGGCGCTGCGCGAAGAGAAGGCGTCGGGAGTCAGGCGCAGTGCGGCGCGCGAGCATGAGACGGAAAAACAGGCGCTAACTCATTAGCGCGCCGCCGCCAGATTCAACCTCAGCAGCTTCGCCGGATCGAGATACGCTCCGTCCCACCGTACGGCCCAGTGCAGATGCGGCCCTGTCACGCGGCCCGTCTCGCCACTCAGCCCGACGCGTTGGCCTTTGAGCACGCGCTGTCCCTCATGCACATCGATGCGGCTCAGGTGCATGGAGACAGTGTAAAGCCCGAATCCGTGGTCGATGACAACGCAGTTGCCCTCGTAATAAAGCGGCCGCGCCAGCACGACTACGCCGCTGTTGCCGGCGCGCACCGCGGTGCCCGTCCGCGCGCGAAAGTCCATTCCCTTATGCACGCTGTCCAACTTGCCGTTGAAGACTCTTCGCGTGCCGAAGCTGTCGGTCGGCGCGGCACGCACCGGCGCTACAAAACTGCCAGACCAGAGCGGTTCGGGCGCGCTCGCAGAAAAAATCTTATCCTTGAGCTCGGCTTCGGCCTTGATGCGCGGCAGCTCGTCCAGCCCGGGCTCAACAAACTTCGGAGCCACGGTAAGCGAAGTCGTCCGGTAGTGCGCGGGATGAATCTCAATGGCGCGGCTCAAGTCGATCGCTGCGCCGTTCGCCATATGAGCAGAGATGTGCAGTGTGGATGCCCCGATCGGCGCCTCAACGTCGGCCCCAGCCAATGCGAACCACGCGTGGCCGCTGCGTCCGCGAAAAAACTCCAGCTTCTTGCCCATCCAATCGCCGTCCACCGTCGCGACCGACGGGGCGCTCACGCGAATCAGCTCCGGTGCGCCCGCCACAACAATCGCCGGCGACAGCGTAACTTCCCGCGGCTGGCCGGATGCAGCGTTTGGCGCCAATGCAATTGCCCAGGCTGCAGCCGCGACGCATCGAAGAATCGAATCAGGTTTTAGATCGCGCACTCGTGATAGGATAATCCCGATTGATGTCCTGAGCTGTGCCTCGTGCAATTCCTGGGCTGCTTCGGAACTTCATGGCTTCCCCAATCCTCAAATCGCTTCTGCGTCTGAGCCTTGCATTGGCGCTAGGCGTCTTGGTTGACCTCTTTGTTCTGCCGGTGTCTTCGCAGCAAACGCAGCCTGCGGCTCCCGCCGCTCCCCAGCTCGTCCTCGTCGAACTCTTTACGTCAGAGGGGTGCTCTGACTGTCCGCCCGCTGATGCTGTACTGGAACAGCTTGATGCACATCAGGCAGCTGCAGGTGTCCACATCATCGTGCTCAGCGAGCATGTCACTTACTGGAACCACTAGGGCTGGACCGATCCCTTTTCGCTCGATGCCATCGACCTGCACCAGCAGCAGTACGTGCGCCATTTCTCTCTGCCTTCGCCGGCCACACCGGAATTTGTCGTGGATGGAACCGCGCAAGTGGCAGGAAACAATCCCTCACAGTTGGTTCAGGAGATTGCTCACGCAGCCGAGGACCCGAAGATTGCAATGCAAATCGGCGACGCGCATCTTACCGCCGACGGATCGGTTGACTTCACGGTGAATGCAGCGCCAGACCACAAGGGTACCCTGGTCGCGGCGGTGGCGGAGAATGCCTCGCAGTCACAGGTCGCGCACGGTGAAAACGCCGGGCGAACTCTGCACTACGTGGCTGTTGTCCGCACCTACAAGGAGTTTGGTTCGAATGCTCTCGATGGGCGGCCGTTGCACCTCTCCGGCTCCGATCTGCGGCACGCAGAAAAAGACGGCGAACCATTGCGGCTCGTCGTCTTCCTCTACAACCCTTCGAACAGCCAGGTTCTCGCTGTGGCTGAGCAAACCCTGGGTCACTGATCTCGCCTATCTCCCGTTGTGCTTCTGCCGGTAGATTTGCCGGCTGGCGCCATTCTGCTCGCGATTGATTTGCCGGTGCTCCTGCCCGGTGAGCTTGCCGCCGTTCGCCTGGCGGTCGGCGTGAACCTGCTGGTTAATGCCTTGCTCGCGATTCTCGGTGCGGGCAGCCTCGCCGGCAGACATCGATCCGTTGCGGATGCCGTTGGCAATGCGATCCTGCTGATTCTCGCGGCGCTGGCCCACTTCGTTGTTGCCAAAGTGCGCCTGGTTCGCGTTGTGCTTGTCCTGGTAGATCGAATGACTCAGATTGTTCTGTTGCTTGTTGATCTGCTGGCGCTCCTGCTGCGTCAGCTTGCCATTGTCCGCTGAGCGATCGTCCTTGATCTCGCGATTCAGATTGGCTTCGCGCCCTTCAATATTCTTGGTCTCACCCGCGGTGAGCTGGCCCGAACCGACGCCGTTGGCAATGCGGTCCTGCTGATTTTCGCGGCGTTGATGAACCGTCGGATCCGGCTGGTTGGGTTGCGTCTGTTGAGCGAAGGCCGGTCCCGAGGAGATCAGGACGGCCACGGCGAGCATGAAAATTTTGCGCTGCATGTGGTTCCTCCAGGGGCCAATTTGAATTTGGAACATCCGGCCCACGTGATTACCTGACACGGAACGCAAAAAGTAGTTGTGCTTTTTTCAGATTTTTTGAAACCAAAGGGGGATCTCGCGCATTTCACCTGAATCCCCAAGATATTTTGCATGAGGATTTGCAACTTTTATTGCATCGCCGGGTCTAACGTCGCTCGCTTATTTCTGCGAATCCTGCCTCGGATGCTTGGCTTTCCATGCAGCCACGCGATCCTCCACGTCAGCCAGCTCGTCGGCCGTGATATGCGTCCCGATCATCTGGCGGTTCGCCGCATATTTCTCCTGGTTCGGTCCTTTTACTGAGGCTGCAAGATCGAGCCAGAAATACGCCTCGACATCGCTTTGCTGGACACCCTGTCCCATGGAATAGAGCACGCCCAGTGTCGCCTGCGAATCAGGGTCTCCCTGGTCGGCAGCCTTGCGGTACCAGGCCGCGGCCTGCGTCATATCGCGCGGAAAGCCCATGCCTCCGTCTCGGTAGAGCGCAGCCAGGTGGAGTTCGCCCGCAAGATTCTTTTGATCGGCGGCCTTCTGATACCAGGCTTCCGCCTGTTTGTAATCATTTGCCGCAACTTCGTGATAATGTTCTGCTGCGCCCGCGCGCGCGTAGCTCTCACCCACCTGCACCTCGGCCACGGCATCGCCTGCATTGGCCTTGGCCAGCAAAGCGGCATCGATGTTCGGGGATGACGCCGCAGGTTGCGCTGCGGCCGGAGCCAGGCAGCAGAGCACGAGTCCCGTCCAAATGATCGAATTCCGGTGCACCGTTTCCTCGAATCGCGACACAAACAGGCGATGACACCAGTTTACGCAATCGCAGGGGACTCAATCAGCGCAGCGCCGACGCAGCTTTCCGGGCAGGGCTCATTGCCTTATGGCAGACCTCCGCTTGACAAGCGTGCGGGTTAGCGCTATACAGAAAGCTACATAGGGAACGGACAAAACATGGCAAGAACTCGGACGGGGTGAGCCGATGCTGGAACTACGCAGCGTCTCAAAACACTTCGCGGGCATTCCCGCAGTCGACCGCGTCAGCTTTTCCGCCCCTGCGGGCGAGGTGACCGGTTATCTTGGCCCGAACGGCTCGGGCAAAACCACCACAATGAAGATGATCACCGGGCTCATCGAGAGGACCTCCGGCGAAATCCTGTTTCAGGGCAAATCGATCGACGATGACCCCATGGCCTACAAGCGCCGCATGGGTTACGTGCCGGAAGAGCCCTATCTTTACAACCATCTCTCCGGGTTCGAATACCTGACCATGGTCGCGCAACTTCGCGGCCTGCCTGTGCGTGCCGCCTCGGATCAGATCGACGGTCTTTTGCATCTGCTGTCGTTGCACGGCGACCGCCATGCGTCAATCGCAGGCTACTCAAAGGGCATGCGCCAGAAGGTCCTGATCGCAGCGGCGCTGCTGCACAATCCCGAACTCATCCTGCTCGACGAGCCGTTTTCCGGGCTCGACGTGGCTTCGTCCCTCGTGTTGCGCAGCCTCATCCAGGAGCTCGCTCATCGGGGAAAGGTGGTTCTCTTCAGTTCTCACGAACTCGATACAGTGGAGCGCGTTTCAACGCGCGTGGTGATTCTGCATCACGGTAAGCTGGTCGCCGACGACTCCATCGCACGCCTGCGGTCGCTGATGGAGTTGCCGACACTCGAGGCGATTTTTTCGCAGCTCGCCGTCGAGCAAGATACCCAATCGATGGCGCGGCAGATCGCGGACTTGATCCATGCGTAGGACCATCGAAAGACTCGTCAGGCGATTGCCGCTCCAATTCCGCGTTCTGTACCGGCAATTCCTTCTTCGCGTCATCGATCTTGAATCGTTGTCGATCCAGGCGGACATCCCCGGCTTCCTGGGTCAGTTCGCCGGCATCCTCATCATGTACAGCGCGATTCAGGGGTTGGGGTTGCTGATGGGGTTCGCCATAGACGAAAGGCTTCGTCTTCTGTCCACAATCTGGAGCGTGGAACAACGACTGATTTCCACCATGATGCTCGTCGCCGGACTGATCACTGTCGCCAGTTGGGACAACATCTTTCCCGACCGCCGCGACGCCATGATTCTTTCGCCGCTGCCGGTGCGGCCGCGGGTTGTCCTCATCGCGAAGGTCGTCGCGAGCGCGGCAGTGCTGGGCCTTGCCGTTGTTAGTTTGAATTTTGCGTCGGGAACAGCACTGGCCCTTATTCTGGGAGGGATTCCGCACTTTCTGCGCATCACGGCGGCTTATTGGTTCACGGTGATTGCTGCGAGTGTATTTCTGTATGGCTTGCTGCTCGCCGTGCAGGGGATTACGGCGCTGCTGCCGCGGCGCTTATTCCTGCGCCTTTCCGCGATTCTGCAGATTGCCGCATTCGGAGTTCTCGTCAGCGCCTACTTCCTGGAACCGAAGCTCAATACGCCGGCAGCACTGGCGCTCGCCAAGAACCATCAGGCTCTGGAATGGCTGCCCGATTACTGGTTCTTTGCGCTCTTCAATCAATTGGCCGGCAGCTCGCCGCCAACGTTCGCATGGCTCGCCACACGCGCATGGATCGGCTTTGGGGCGTCGGTCATTGCAGCCGCCTCATCGTTGCTGCTCTGCTACCTGCACACGATGCGAAAGACGATTGAGGAGCCGGATCTTGTTCCGGCTACGCGCGGCGATTGTGTATTTTGGTTTCCGGTCGCTGGCGCGCAGCCGCCAGCATCGCCTCGCTCTCGCCTTCTATCTCTCGATTGTCTTAGCCATCGCGCTCTCGTGGCTGCGCAGCGACTTGTCTGCCGCATCGCCGCGGTTACTTGATCCCGGCATTCTCATTTCCTCGGTCATGATGATGGTCCTGACGGTCTTCGGCCTGCGCAACGTCTTCTCCCTGCCGGTTTCGCTCACGGCCAACTGGGTTTGGCGCGTTACGCAGCTAAGCCCGACCGAGAAATACGTAGCCGCGACCAGAAGTTCGTTGCTCTTCTTCGGTGTCGCACCTGTGTGGCTGGTTTCAGCCGCGCTATTGCTCGATTTCAGGCCGCGGCCTCAGGTCGCTGGGCACCTGGGCGTTCTTGCCTTTACCGGAATCGTTCTGGTTGAAATTGCTTTGGTCGGTTTCTATAAGGTTCCTTTCGCTTGCTCGTATCTTCCTGGGAAGGTGAATCTTCAGTTTCTATTCTGGGGTTTCATCGTGTTGTTCGCGGCGATTGCGATCCCGGCAAGCGAGGCGGAGCTGCGCGCCCTTTCTCATCCGGCTGAGTATGCGTGGATTACGGTCGCTCTCCTGGCCGTCTTTGTATCACTCTTATCTCTCAACCGCTACCGCGCCCGCTCTGCCGTGCTCTCCTTTGAGGAGCTTCAGCCGGAAGTGATTACAACGCTGGGGCTGACGCGTGACGGAGTCTCGGTTACGGAATTCTTATCCGAAGGATCACGAAGCCTCGCAACGACGGGAGCGCAGAAACCTAACCTTCGTTAAGTCAATGTGATTGACCAGGAGATTTCCACCTCGTTGCCGCAGTCGGCAGCAAGCCCGCAAAAGCCCGGCAATCGCGTTGCGGGTTATGCCGTAGAATTTCTGTATGACTGACCCCATGTCACTCCCGCTTGCCCAGGCTGATCCCGAAGTTGCCGCTGCTATCGATCACGAAACTCTCCGCCAGCACGAGGGGCTGGAGATGATCGCCAGCGAGAACTTTGTCTCCGAAGCCGTGCTGGAAGCAGCCGGCTCTATATTTACAAATAAGTACGCGGAGGGCTATCCCGGGCGGCGCTATTACGGCGGCTGCGAGTTCGCCGACATCGTCGAGAACCTCGCGCGCGACCGTGCGCAGCAGCTTTTCGGCGGCGAGCACATCAACGTGCAGCCGCACTCCGGCTCCCAGGCCAATGCCTCGGCTTACGCGGCGGTGCTGCAGCCGGGCGACACCATTCTCGGCCTCGACCTTTCGCATGGCGGACACCTGACGCACGGCCATCGCCTCAGCTTCAGCGGCAAGTTATACCGCACAACGTTCTATCACGTCCGTCGCGAAACTGAGACCATTGACTATGACGAACTTGAGTCAGTCGCCACGCAGGAAAAGCCGAAGGTGATTATTGGTGGCGCCAGCGCCTATCCGCGCTTCTGGGACTACGCGCGCATGCGCCAGATCGCCGACAAAGTGGGAGCAGTCTACATCTTCGACATGGCGCACATCGCCGGCCTCGTGGCGGGCGGCGTGCATGATTCACCCGTGCCCCATGCGCACATTACCACCACCACAACACACAAGACCCTCCGCGGCCCGCGTGCCGGATTGATTATCTGCACCCAGGAACTCGCCCAGGCCGTTGACAAGTCAGTCTTTCCCGGCCAGCAGGGCGGCCCGCTGGTGCACATCGTCGCAGCCAAGGCGGTCGCCTTGGGTGAGGCGTTGCGGCCAGAGTTCCATAACTACGCCGCGCAAATCGTCGCGAATGCAAAGGCGCTGGCCGAGGGGCTGAAATCCGCGGGCTATCGACTTGTTTCCGGCGGCACCGATAATCACCTGATGCTCGTGGATGTCTTCGAAAAAGGCATCCTCGGCTCCGAGGCCGAACTGGCGCTGGGCAAGGCCGGCATTACCGTCAACAAAAATTCGATTCCCTGGGATACGAACCCGCCGCTCAAGCCCTCGGGCATTCGCGTGGGCACTCCCGCGCTCACCACGCGCGGCATGAAGGAGCGTGAGATGCGAGTGATCGCCGGCTGGATCGCGAAGGCCCTGGAGCAGCGCAACGACGACGCAGCTCTGGCGCGCATACGCGGGGAAGTTGCCGAAATGGCCAACCAGTTCCCGCTCTACGCCTGGCGGCGCGCGCCGGTTACCGTCGGCGCATAGACCTGCCCGCAAGCGAAGGCACGTTGGCGACCGCACTGTTTTCACTCCAGCCCGAACATCCGCATTTGAAGATTTATGTGCAAGACCGCGCGGTCGTGTGCAAGAATGCCGGATGGACTCCGTCGTCTTTGGCGGCCCTTTCAAGGTATCCCAGGCTTCATACGCGTTTCTTCTTTCGAGCATCTGGAGGTATCGACGAAATCCATTCGCATGGCGCTCGTAGCTTTGCTGGTTCTTGCAGTCCCAGCGTTCGCGCAACATTCAAATCAAAAAGGCGGGCATCCGCCGATTCCTTCGCACGGGCCAGCGCCTTTCAATGGTGCGCCGGGCTTCAAGTCACCGTCACCACACGGGAGCCAGCCTGCGCCAAAGACCCCTGAAGCGCCCAGGACCCCCCAGGCTCCCAGCGCCCCAACACCGCCCCCACAAAACCGCAACTACGCCGACAAGCCGGGGCACCCCAATGTTCCGCACGTGGATAACGGCAAGACCTGGGTGGGTCACGACACCGGACGCAACGATCCGAACTACCAACTTGACCATCCCTGGGAGCACGGCTACTTCAGCGGTGGCTTTGGCCCGGCGCATACTTGGCATCTTGCCGGCGGTGGACCAGACAGGTTCTGGTTCAATGGATGGTTCTGGTCGGTTGCGGCTGCTGACATCGCCTTCTGCAGCGATTGGCTCTGGGACTCGGATGATATCGTCATCTACGAAGATCCAGATCACGTCGGATGGTATCTCGCCTATAACGTGCGCCTCGGCACTTATGTGCATGTCGAGTATCTCGGTATGTAATCTGGACTACCAGGTCGTGGCGTAGATACTATGCGAACCAATACGGCGGGATGAGGCGATCGTCTCACCC
>OKRB01000013.1:109098-204361 GCA_900290245.1 Candidatus Sulfuritelmatomonas gaucii
TCGGGATGAGGCGATCGTCTCACCCCGCCGCAATATCTTACTGCCCAGCAGGAACAGATCGTTTTTTTCGACACGACCTATACCAGTTAGAACTGAAAAGACAACCTATCTATACCCTGTCTCAGCCGGTCAGGCCGACTTGTAAATGAAACAAGGAGGCATACCCCGTAATAAATACCGTTGTAAGTCAGCAAAATACCCTGTGGAAATACTGTCAAGGTTCAATTCTCTTGAAGTATCCTGATCCTATGGCGATTGAAAATATTCTTGCTCAAATCGATTCCGAGATTGAGAGGCTCAAGCAGGCGCGCTCTCTGCTCGCGACCATTGGAACTGCATCCGGCAACGCCGGTCGGAAAGTGAAGAAAGCGGCCGCCAAAGGCAAGCCGAGAAAGAAACGGGTATTAAGTGCCGAGGCCCGCAAGCGGATTGCCGACGCGCAGCGCAAACGCTGGGCTGCGCAACGGGCGAAGGCAAAAGGCAAGGCGAAAGCATAGTTAGTAAGTTAGCCTTCCCACCTCGGACGAGAGATCGAGGTTTCGGGTCGCTGGGAATCTTCTTTTTCTGTACTGCCTGCTTATCGGCCGGTCAAGGCACTCGTCCGTTTCAAGGGTTCGGAGCATAACCGTCGTGTTTCCAGCGATCATACGCACGCCACTGCTCCAAATGGAACTGGCGCGCCGTATCTATGCCGGTTCTCGGCCGGCCATTGTGTAACCATCCTCCGCTTATCCGGGACGAACAGATGTACGCAGCGCCCGCGCTGCTACCCTCTTGGCTGACTCAACGTAATTTACAGTTCAAAGCCGAACGCCACTCCAATCGAGCCTGAACAATATCCTCCAGTTACCTCTTGACCTGTCTAAAGGTATAGGGTTCACAGTAGGATCAGACGATGTTTACGGTAACCAAACTCGCCCGCCGCTGCGGCCTGAGCCGCACTGCGCTGCTTTACTACGAATCGATCGGTTTAATGACCTCGCCGCTGCGCAGCGTCGGGAACTATCGCTGTTACGGAGAGGCGGATCTACGGCGCCTGCTGCAGATCCGCGCCTACCGTGACGCCGGCTTGAAACTCGAAGATATTCGTGCGCTCCTCGGCGCGAACGCAGATTCCCGGGCCAGTGATGCAGCAAAGGTTCTACGGAAGCGCCTGATCGAGCTGGATGCCGAAATCAGAACTCTGCGCGAGCATCAGCACGCAATCTTCAAACTGCTTGAGCACAAAATGCTCGGAAAGGCAAAGATGATCACGAAAGAAAAGTGGGTGTCGATCATGCAGGGATGCGGCTTCAGCAAGGAGCAGATGCATCGCTGGCACGCTGAGTTTGAACGGTCCGCACCGGAGGAGCATCAGGAATTCCTGGAATTCCTGCACATCCCGCCGGAAGAAATCAAATCCATCCGCAAACAGAGCCGCTCCGGCGCTTGACGACGGATCAACTACGGAGGGCGCAGACGCCTTGTCTCGCTCTCCGGGCAAATCCTTGGCCGTGCTGTTAACCGTTCCCCGTCATCACCAGCATTCGCGGCTCGGTCATCTCATCAATTGCCCAGCGAATGCCTTCGCGCCCGAGGCCGGAGTCCTTGACACCACCGAAAGGCATGGGATCGAGACGCCAGCTTGGAGTATCGCCAACGATCAGCGCGCCAACCTCCAGTTCGCGGTATGCGGTGAGGATGCGGCCGGAGTCGCGCGTGAGCAAGCCGGCCTGCAATCCATATTTCGAATGGTTCGCCGCGGCAAGTGCCTCTTCAAAGTCATCGTATGGCTCAATTGCCAGCACCGGCCCGAAGATCTCTTCGTCACGAACCTTCATGCCGGGCGCGGTTGCTGTAAGGATGGTTGGCGTGAGTATGGAATCCTTGCGCTCGCCGCCGGCGATCAGTTTGGCGCCACTCTCCACCGCTTCTTTAACCCACGCTTCCACACGTTCGGCCTCGCTTGAGTTTACGAGCGGACCCACTTCAGTCGCTTCGTTCGATGGATCGCCGACCACGAGCTTGGCCGCAATCTCCACCACCTTCCACAAGAACGTCTGAAAGATGCTGCGCTCCACAAAAACGCGCTGCACACTGATGCACGACTGCCCGGCGAAATTGAAGGCGGCATGCGCCGTGCGCAGTGCTGCATCGTCCAGATCTTTCCAGTCGCCATGGACGATCAGCGCGGCATTCCCGCCCAACTCAAGCAGCACCCGTTTGCGGCCGGAATGCGCCTTCAGCTCCCAACCCACTGCGGCTGAACCGGTGAAGCTTACAAGCTTGATGCGATCTTCCTTCTCAGCCAGCCAGGCGGTGTCGGCATTGGCGAGCGGCAGCACGGCCAAAGCTTCTTCGGGCCAGCCGGCTTTCAGAATCACTTCGCCCAGCGCCAGCGCGGTGAACGGCGTTTGCGGCGCAGGTTTCACGATCACAGGGCATCCGGCGGCGATTGCCGGCGCGACCTTGTGCGCCACCAGGTTCAAGGGAAAATTAAAGGGCGTAATGGCCAGGACCGGCCCTACGCCGAAGCGCTGCACCAGTCCCCACCGGCCTCCGTTGCCCTCGGTCAGGTCAAGGGGAATGCTCTCGCCACCCAACCGGGCAGCCTCTTCGGCAGCAGTTTTGAAAGTGAGCACGGCGCGATCCACTTCAATCCGCGCCAGCCGAATCGGTTTGCCGGCCTCGGCGACAATGAGCTGGGCAAAGCGTTCCTTCTGCTCGATCAGTGCAGCGGCAACGTCCTCAAGGATCTCGCGGCGTTTCCATCGTGGCAGGGCGCGCGTGCGGCGAACGCTGGCCACAGCGTGATGCACTGCCTGGCGCGCATCGGCACGCGTGGCCGCAGTGACTTTTCCCACCAGGCCCTGGTCCCACGGCGATCGAACATCCAGCGCTTCTCCCTCGATCCACTCCTTACCGCACAACAGAAATCCCGTCTGCGATCCCGGCCGCATCTTCATGATTGAGCTCCCAAAACCAGGTGTCTACGCTCTTGATGGTAAAGCGGCTGGGTGGAAGCTGTCGCTCGGCGCCCTTCGTCACGATGAGGCGGAATGAATCTCGCAGAGGCTTTTTCGCGCGGCTCGACGCCCCCAAGAGTTTTGCCTGGAGAAATTGGTACCGCAAAGCGATATGGATCAGGTATAGTGTCTGCATTCATAAACAGGACCTGGAAAGTCTGGAAAAAGACTCTCCAAAGAAGGAAGGGAATATGCCCGACTCGATTGACAATCAGGCCTCCTTTGGAGGTCCGTCGCAGCCTTACACACCGCCGCCCCCCGTTCCTCAAGCCGTTGCGCCTCCACCCCAAAAGGGTTCGAGCGCCCTCAAGATCATTCTGATCATCGTTGGAATCTTCGTCATGATCGGCGTGATTGTTGTCGGGGTCGTTGGCTATGGAATCTACCGCGTCGCGCACACCATCCATAAGGATGCGACGACAGGCCAGATCTCGTTCAACACGCCGAAAGGCACGATCAGCGCCAACACCTCCAGTACTTTCACTGAAAGCGATCTGGGGATTGCCATTTATCCAGGCTCAACGCAAGGCAAGGGCGGCTTGCGGATGAATATCGCCGGCAAGTCGATGGTCTCGGCGAATTTCCTCACCGCTGACTCGAAAGATCAGGTGATCGCCTTTTACAAGGACAAGGTCGGGCCGAGCGCTCAGTCGATCATGACCGACAACGGCGCGCAATTCGTGACGGCTGCGGACAATGGAGATACCGTTACGGTGTCAATTGCGCAAAACGCCAGCATGAATGACGGCAAGACCCAGATCACTATCATTCGCGCCAGCAAGGGCTAGCTGTTCAAGGACCCTGGCGGGGGCAGCCAAAACCCCCGCCTATGCCCCATCGCCAAAGCGCTGTTCGCCGCTACCCGCGCAAAACGAATCGCGCGCTCGCATCCTCGCCGTACCACATGATGTAGTTCGTGCCCCAGCAGTTGTTGAAGAGACACGAGTGGATCCCCCTGCTCAAATCGGGCTGATCATTCGAAAAAAGCAGCGGATCGCGCTCTCCCAGTGCTACCACCGGGGCATCCAGTGTCTCCACGGCAAACTCCTGGGTTCCCGCGCGATACCGAAACCCGGTCGCAAGCGCGTGCATATGCCGGTTGCCGCCAGCCACCACATCGAAGGGCGAAATCCACTCACCGGATTTGTCGAGGCTCCAGCTTTTCGTGTCTTCGACGACGGGGTTGAACGTGAGCCACAGCGCCTCAGGCATGCGCGCGGCCGGTTTGCCAAACCACGACAGACTCAAATGAATCGAAGGCTCGGACTTGGGAAGCACAAGTTCGACAAACGCTTTCCGCGGAAAGGCGGCGCGTCCGGAGTCAAATGCTGCATCGTCATTGAACTGCAGGGCAACCAGAATGCGGTGTGCATCGCCGGTCTCCTCAACTAAGACTTCTGCGTTGGCCGGTTGCCATTCCTGGCGCTTTGCGCCGAACCTCTCAATATTCGGCTTGCCAAAATCCTTACTCGCCCAATCCGCCTTCGTCGTCAAATAGCTGGCCTGGTAGTGCGCAAAGTCTTCCGCTGAAAGCGTCTGGTAGGTCAGCAGCCCAATCGGATTCTTTTCACTCGCCCACTCGCTTCCTGTCGACTTGTTTCGCAGTTGGGTGATCGCGCCGGTTCCTTGGTCGACCTGCAGCACGAATTGTTCTGTTTCGATCGGTTTTCCTGCCGCAACCGCAATCGCTTTCCGCGCCGTAACAGGCCATGTCGGCGCCAGGCGCGCGATCGCAACCTGCGCCTCCTCACGCAGCGCCTCCGGCAATGCCTCCACGCCATCCAGCAGATCCTGCCTCTTCTCAATCCAACTGAACTCCACCACCTTGTAGTTCTTCGTATCCAGCATGTGCGCCAGATCGCTGGGGATGTAGTTGTCAAAGTCAAGCCATGTCTTGGTATCCGTGCCCCATGTGTGCTCGGGCTCGAGCAACAGGTGGCGCAGCAGCGCCACGTCAGTCGCGTCGCCCAGTTGGAATGCACCCCGCGCGATCCACTCGTCGCGCAGCCGCGAGATCTCGCGATACCGCGCCACCTTCAACGGATCGCTCGCGCAGCCATAGATCCAGGTATCGCCGATCTCCTGTGTCATAACAGGCAGCTTTTCATGGTACGGAGCGAGCGCATTCGCCATCTCGCTCAGGCTCGCCGCTGTAATCTCCGCGTTGGGAAACCGCGCCGCCAGATTTGCATGAATACGTGCAATCTCTTCCGGCTTGTGCGGGCCGCTGTTGTCGCCGCGCACCTCAGTTACCAGCGCCAGGTCTGAACCCGGAACGACTGCAACGCCGCCATACTCGTGGTGGTACATCATGGCGAGGCTCGCGCCCGAAGAATCCTTCCAAAGAAATAGCGGCGGTACCTTGGCAGGTGTCGAGCCGCCGTTCACACCAATTTCCAGAAATGTCACGCCGTGCTTCGCCAGTGGCGGAATGATCCCGCGCGTGTGTCCGGGCACATCCGTCATCTTCGCGCCCGTCGATACCTTGCTGAAGCGTTGATCAAGCGACTGTGCCAGTGCCAGTCCGCCCTCGATCATCGACGGGCTCATCATCTCCGTTTGCCAGCTGAACGGCAGCGCATGCCACGCAATATCACCGCGCGCGATGGCATCTTCCATCATCTTGCGGTCTGCAGGTGATGCTTGGTCCAGATACTCGAACACCAGCCACGATCCCGTGGTCCAAACATAGTAGCGTTTGCCGCCGGCATTTGCGGCGCGCGCAATCTCAATGGCCTCGGGGAAGAACTTCTCGAAATATCGCTTGTGCACAACGTTGTATTGAGTATCAACAAATCCTGCATCGAAGTGGCACTTGAACATCACCATCACGCGCTTTATGCTCGGATCCGGCTGCGGTTGCTCCGCCTGAGCCATCAGCACGTCCGGCCGCAATAGCAAACTCGCTCCCGCGGCCGTCATCGTCTTCACAAAATCGCGGCGTTTCACCTTAAAGAGTCCTCCTTGCGAACCACGAAGTTTACCACCCTCCGGCGACGCAAAATTCTCATCCTCGCCGCGCGAGGCAAGCGTTCGCAAACCTTTGGCGCATGCGGTTCAGCGCCGTCCGGAGTATCCAGTCAATTCTGACATTGCCCGGTTGTAGCCGCGACTGAAGGCATCACGGTAGGCATCCACCCGGTCGTAGGAAACATGCGGATGCCGAAACTCGTCACGGTTGTTGGGGTCGGGCCTGCGATTGTTGCTGAAGTCGTTCAATGCGCCCGCCACGCCGTCCTCGAACGCGCCGCGCATGAAGTCGTCGCCTCGTCCAAAGCCGCCTGTCAGCATGGCATTGCCGCGCGCGTAACCGTCGCGAAACCCATCACGATATGCACCCTGCATCTCATAGGGAACATTCGGCCGCCGGTATTCATCACGATTGTTCGGGTCTGGTGTGCGGTGGTTCTGCAGATCCCTGAGCGCGCCGACCATTCCATCCTGGAATCCGTGAAGCATCACCTCGTTGTCCGGTCCGCCCGCCACACCCCAGGCGCCGCGTTCCGGGGGCGGAGCCGGCTGCACTGGTGTCGGCGCAGGCGCCGGTTGCATCGGCGGCCCGCCCATCAGGTTTTGAATGCCGCGATCGTATCCGCGCCGAAAGCCCTCCCGGTAAGCATCCCGCACTGGCGGCGGAACATTCGGGTGCCGGTACTCATCGCGGTTGTTTGGATCAGGCCGACGATGATTCTGGATATCCTTGCGCGCTCCTTCAATACCATCGCGAAATCCCTGGCGCTGAATGTCGTTGAATTCCCGCGGCGGCGCGTCCCAATTTCCCGATTGCTGGCCGTAGTAGCCGGTCTGCGGCGGTCCCTGAGGCTGGCCGTACGCTCTTGCGTGATCTGAAATCGAAGGGCCCAGAAAAAGGACAAGCGTCATCACTGCGAATCTGTGAAGAGTCATTGCTCGAAAGCTCCTTTCCTCGGGAGGTTCAGCATACTCCTGCAAGGGGCGAGGAGGGAAACGGAACGGCGCGTGCGTTACACTCCATCCATGATTCACGACGGCCGCAGCCCAAAACTTCCGTTCGATCCTAAGAAAGCCATCGCGCATCTTCGCCTCGGCGATCCCAAGCTGGGCGCGCTCATCGATCGCGCCGGGCCGTTCGCGCTGCGCCTCGATCACTCCGCCACGCCATTCGAGTCGCTGCTCGAGTCGATCCTCTACCAGCAGTTGCACGGCAAAGCTGCGGCCGCCATCCACCGTCGTTTGCGCGAGTATTTCGGCGGCGATCCCGCGCCGCAACTTCTCCTCGACACACCCGATGAGCCGCTCCGTGCCGCCGGCGTCTCGACCAACAAGATCAAGGCGCTTCGCGATCTCGCCGCGCGCACACTCGACGGCACTGTGCCTGGCCACGCCGCGATTCTCAAGATGTCCGACGCGGATATCGTCGAGCGCCTAACGGAAGTGCGCGGCATCGGTTCCTGGACCGTGGAAATGTTGCTCATCTTCCGCCTCGGCCGCCCTGACGTGCTGCCTGTCACCGATTACGGCGTGCGCAAGGGCTACGCCCTGACCTTCATGCGTGTGCCCAAGTCGCGCCCGCTGGAAGCAAGCGATCTGCCCAAGCCCGATGTGGTGTTCCGCCGCGGCCAGCGCTGGGCGCCTTACCGCTCCGTGGCGAGCTGGTACATGTGGCGGGCCTGCCACCTCGCCAGGAACACTGCGCCAACAGGCCGCTCGGCCCGATAGGGTCCTCAAGCCAAGCCCTAAATAACGCCATCGACTGGGCGCGCATCATAGAATATGTCATGCCATCCGGCAAGCGCTTTGTTTGCATTCACGGTCACTTTTACCAGCCGCCACGCGAAAATCCCTGGCTGGAAACAGTAGAAACCCAGGACACCGCCGCTCCTTATCACGACTGGAACGAGCGCATCTGCGCGGAATGCTACGCGCCAAACGGCGCGGCGCGCGTAGTGAACGTGAAGAATCAAATCACGCGCATTGTGAACAACTACGCGCGGATGAGCTTCAACTTCGGGCCGACGCTGCTGAACTGGCTGCGCGAAAACGCACCGCGCACCTACCGCATGATCCTCAACGGCGAAAGTCGGAGCCGCCAGCGTTATCACGGTCACAGCTCGGCCATGGCGCAGGTTTACAACCACATGATCCTGCCCCTTGCCAATGCGCGTGACCGCGCCACACAAGTCCGCTGGGGCATCGCCGATTATGAGTACAGCTTCGGCATCAAGCCAGAAGGCATGTGGCTTCCTGAGACCGCGGTTGATTTCGTCACTTTGGAAGCGCTTGCGATGAATGGCATCAAGTTCACCGTGCTCGCGCCACACCAGTGCAAACGCATTCGCGCGTTGCGAGCCGACGACAGCAAAAGCAAGGCGGGAGACGACAAGACTGCCGCATCGGGCGACGGCAAAAAAAGCGAGGCCGAGTGGATCGATACTCCGGCTTCCAGCGTCGACACCACGGTTCCATATCTCGTTCGCTTCGCGTCGGGTGCTTCGATTGCCATGTTTTTCTACAACGGGCCGGCTTCCCGCGCCATCGCCTTTGAGGGGCTGCTGAACTCCGGCGACAATTTCGTGGCGCGGCTCAAAGCCGGCTTCAAAGATACCGCTCAGCCGCAGCTCGTTCACGTGGCCACCGACGGCGAGTCGTACGGTCACCATCACAAGCATGGCGAGATGGCGCTGGCCTACGCGCTGCGCCTGCTCGAGCAAGACAAGAATGTAACGCTGACCAATTACGCCAGTTTCCTGGAGCAGTTCCCGCCGCAATACGAGTGCGAGATCGTTGAGAACAGTTCGTGGAGTTGTCCGCACGGCGTCGAGCGCTGGCGCTCCAACTGCGGCTGCAACGGCGGCCATCCCGGTTGGAACCAGGCTTGGCGCGCCCCGCTGCGCCAGGCCCTCGATGAGCTGCGCGACGCATTGACGCCGCTCACCGAGCAGGAGAACGGCAACCTTTTCCTCGACGTCTGGGATGCGCGCGATGCGTATATCCAGGTCGTGCTCGACCGCAGCGCCGACTCGGCGGATCGCTTTTTTGCCGCTCACCAGGCTCATCCCTTGACTGAAGATGAGCGCGTGCGCGCGCTGGAGCTGATGGAAATGCAGCGCCATGCCCAGCTCATGTATACGAGCTGCGGCTGGTTTTTCGACGACATCTCCGGCATCGAAACCGTGCAGGTGATTGCCTACGCCGCGCGCGTGCTGCAGCTCGCCACACAGGTATTTGGCGAGCAGGCGGCGCCACTCGAGCCGGCGTTTCTGGCGCGACTGGCTGAGGCCCACTCCAACAACCCTGCCGCAGGCGACGGCGCGCAGATCTATAAGAAATGTGTCGACTCCATGGAGTTGCATCTCGAGCAGGTGGCGGCCCATTATGCCATCAGCTCGGTCTTCTCCGTATTTGGCGACGAGACGGACCTCTACTGTTATCACCTGCGCCGCATCTCTTACGACATTTTCACCTCTGGCCCCGGGCGCCTGGCGCTGGGCCGCGTCCACGTCGCCAGCACCATCACGGATCACGCGCAGAGCTTTTCGTTCGCGGTTCTCCACTTCGGCGACCAGAATATTACCGCCGCCGCGAAGACCTACAGCGGGGAGGATGCAGGAGCGTTCGAAGCTTTCAGCGCTGAAGCCGCGGAACACGTGCAGCGCGCCGACTTTCCCGAGGTCATGCGCGCGCTCGATCACTTCTACGGCCATGCCGACTACTCGCTGACTTCACTTTTCTCTGACGAGCAGCGCCGCATCGTACAGCTCATCCTCAATTCAACGCTTTGGGATATAGAGAACTCGCTCACCACCATCTACCAGGACCACGCAAGCCTGCTGCACTACCTCTCGCAGGCGGGACTTCCCAAGCCGCCCGCACTCACGCTGGCTGCGGGATTCGCCGTTAACGCCGGCCTGCGCCGGGTGCTTGAAGACGATCCCATCGATCAGGCACGATTGCGATCGTACCTCACCCTGTCCAAAGCGGACCAGGTTCCTCTCGACACGCCCACGCTCTCTTACATCTCCGACCAGCGCATGAAGCGGACCATGGTCGAACTGCAAATGTCTTCGGGTTCACTTGAGATGCTCGACCGCGCCCTGCAACTGGCTCGCATCATGACCGAGCTGCCCTTCGATCTGAACCTATGGCAAGCCCAGAATCTGTGGTATGAGATCCTGCGCAGCTCAGCCGACGCGCTCACTGTGCTGGAACCGAACGATAGTCCCCGGTGGGAAAAGGATTTTGACGAGCTCGGTGCATGCCTTAGCTTCGACACGGAGGCGATCCGCGCCGAAGAGGAAATTGAGGTCGCGACGGTCGGCGATTGAAGCCGTCTAACTCTGCGCGACTTTCACAAGCTTGCCGCCCTTCAGCGCAAACCGTTCCCCACGCCAAACGATTGTGTCGCCGGCGAATCCCACTATCCAGACCGCCATCGCAATCAAATCGCGCAGCGGCAGCAGCCAGAGATTCGAAATCACTTCGTGATCGGCCAGCACCCCGGCGCCCACGTTCATGGCCTGCGCAAGCCGCAGAAAAAAACTCAGCGCCAACAGCCACAGGCTCAAGGGGCTCAGTCCGCTTGCCACAATGTTCAGCAAAGCCCAGCTCAGCCCATGCGTGACAACCAGGCCTGCGTAGCCGGCAGGGCGTGAGCATCGGATGGCCCTCGCCCAGCGCAACTGGTGGTCGACGAGGCCGCGCCATGTGTAGGCCGGCACGCTCGTCTCCACTACCTCGGATGTCAGCTCAACACGATCTCCCGCTCGTGCCACGCGCGCGCCGAGTTCGTAGTCATCAGCCAGGTAATCCACCAACGGCAGCAGGCCTCCGGTCCTCTCCAGCGCCTCGCGCCGAACGGCGAGCGTCGAGCCAAGGCCGTAATGCATTCCCCGCTCAATCCATTTCGACAGCAACACCGATCCCATGAATTCCGCAGCAATACCCAGCGCTTCGAGTCGCGAGGGAAGAGAGCCGTGAGCTCTTCCGCGATAAAGCGCCGTGACCAGGCCCACTTGTTTTGCCTGTTGTCCCATCCTCTCCGCGTCCTTTTGCGGAGTGGGCAGGGAAGCGAAGCACGCCATTACTCTTTCCAGATAATGCGGGCCCACCGTAATGTCGGAATCGTTGATGAGCAGGAATTCGTGCCGCGCGTGCACGGCAAGCTGCACCAGCGTACTCACCTTGCCGTTGGTTCCCAGGCGCTCAGGGCACAAGATCAAGCGGATTTCGCACTGAGGGAACTCCGCCTTCAATGTCTCCACGGCGGTAACGGCGGGATCGTCGAGGGACCAAACGCCGAATAGCAGCTCGAATTCGCCACGATAGTTTTGGCGACAATGGCTACGGAATGCCTCGAGCATGCCCGGATCAAGTCCCTTGAGAGACTTGAGAATGCTGACGCCCGGCGAGAATTCCGACCTCTGCGCGCGCCGCTGATGCAGAAAGATGCGCGCCGCAACAAGCACCGCCAGAAAGTAAGCCATCCCGGCCACGGCCAGTGCCGTCGTCGCAATCTCCACTGCCTGCGCCAACGCATGCGGCATCGTAAAAGCAGTGTACAGTGGTCAGTGATCAGTGGTCAGTGATCACCTTTTTTCACTCGTATCTCAGCGCCTCAATAGGATCGAGATTCGCCGCTTTCCACGCCGGATAAATGCCAAACACCAGGCCGATCGCGCAGGAGGAGCCAAAGCCGATGAGCACCCAAGTCGTCGAAAGCGTGGCCGGAAGTCCGATGGGCAGGAAATAGACAATCCAGGTAATGATCGCGCCCAGCAGGATGCCCAATATGCCGCCGATCGAACACAACGTCACCGCCTCCGTTGTGAATTGAGTCAGGATGGTGCGCCTGGTAGCGCCGATGGCTTTCCGCACTCCGATCTCGCGTGTTCGCTCGGTCACACTCACCAGCATGATGTTCATCACACCCACGCCGCCCACCATCAGTCCCACACTGGAGACGGCAATCATGAAGATCACCAGTCCGGTTGTGAGCTGATCCCAGAGGCGGCTGAGTGAGTCAGGCCCGAAGATCTCGAAATCGTCCGCCTTGTCCACCCGCACCTTGCGGCGAATGCGCAGCAACTCGCGAATCTCCTCTTCAACGAGATCCTTGTTTTTTGGTGTGTCGTACTTCACGATGAGCGTCAGGTCGGTGATCTCAGGGTGAAGGTAGTGGAAGGTGTTGAACGGAAACACAAGAATGTTATCCCGCGGATTTTTGCCGCTGCCGAAGGGCCGCTTGCGTACATCGAGCACCCCGATGACGGTGTAGACGCCCGACTCAACTTCGATATCCTTTCCCACTGCCGGCTCGTCGCCAAACAGCTCCTGCCACGTATCGTGGCCCAGCACCACCACGTGCGCGGCGCGCGCATCTTCGGCGTCGGTGAACATGCGGCCCTGCACAAGCGTCAAGTCCGTCACGTCCATAATCTCGGGAAAATCTCCTGCGAGAATGGCCCCCGCAACCTTTTTGCCCTTGTATTTTGCGCTCACGTCGCCGACCTGAAAGCTCTTGATGTATACGCCCTCTGCGTCGGTCGTGGCCACGTGCGGCAAGTCCCGCAGCGCCTTGGCGTCGTCGACGGTCAGCATTTTGCGCGCCAGCATCTCTGCAGTGGGCCGCACTCCAATAATCGGCAGGCGCCCGATCCAAAAGACATTCGATCCCAGTGAATTGATGAACCCCGAAACGCGATTATTGATTCCGCTGACCATCGATGAGATCCCGATCACGGTGGAGACACCGATGACGATGCCCAGGATGGTCAGGCCCGAACGCAGCTTGTTGTTGCGGAGAGTATCGAGCGCCATCCTGACAGATTCCCGGGTTTGTCCCTTTGCCATGAAAGATCCCCTAAGAGGTCGCTACCAACTCCGATGGACTCACTCGTATCTCAGCGCCTCAATGGGGTCGAGGTTCGCCGCCTTCCATGCCGGATAGATGCCGAACATCAGGCCGATGGCGCAGGACGCACCAAAGCCGGTCAGCACCCAAGTTGTGGAAAGTGTGGCTGGAAGGCCGATGGGCAGGAAATAGACAATCCAGGTAATGATCGCGCCAAGCAAAATTCCTAAAATGCCGCCGACCGAACATAACGTTACCGCTTCGGTCGTGAACTGAGTCAGGATGGTGTGCCTGGTGGCGCCGATGGCTTTGCGCACGCCGATCTCGCGTGTTCGCTCTGTCACGCTGACCAGCATGATGTTCATTACGCCCACGCCGCCCACCATCAGTCCCACGCTGGAAACGGCAATCATGAAGATCACGAGGCCCGTGGTCAACTGATCCCAAAGCCTGCTGATCGAGTCGGGCCCGAAGATCTCGAAATCGTCGGGCTTATCCACGCGTACCTTGCGGCGAATGCGCAACAGCTCGCGAATCTCCTCCCCCACCAGGGCCTTGTTCTTCGCGTCGTCGTACTTCACGGCCACCCACATGTCCTTGTCTTCCGGGTGAAGATTGTGAAACGTACCCAGCGGAAACAGAGCCATGTTATCGGCGGGATTCTTGCCGCCGCCGAAGGGTTGCTTGCGCTTATCCAGCACGCCGATCACGGTGTAAAGACCGGACTCGATGGCCACCTCTTTGCCGACCGCAGGCTCGTCGCCGAAGAGTTCCTCCCAGGTGTCGTGGCCCAGCACCACCACGTGCGCGGCGCGCTCATCTTCAGCGTCCGTGTACATCCGTCCCTGCAGCAACGTCAAATCATTCACATCCGATATTTCGGCTGTATCTCCCTGCAAAATCGTGCCGGCAATTTTCTTCCCGTTGTATTTCACGGCTACGTCGCCCACACGGAACTGCGACCTTACATGCTGATAGCCGCCATCTGCCGCCACCACATGTGGCAGCTTGCGCAGCGCCAGCACGTCGTCGAGCGTGAGCTTCTTGCGCGCCAGCATCTCCGCCGTCGGACGCACTCCGATGACCGGCATATGGAATACCCAGATGACATTCGATCCCAGGGTGCTAACCCACTCCGACACGCGGTTGTTCAGGCCGCTGATGACCGATGAGATGGCAATGACTGTGGAGACGCCGATGACGATGCCCAGAATCGTCAGCCCCGAACGCAGCTTGTTGGCGCGCAGAGTATCCAGCGCCATCTTCACCGATTCACGAGTTTGTCCGGTGCGCTTCATAGAAACAGCTACTAGCTCCTAGCAAAATCGCGATCATTAGCCTGAAATCCAAGCCGCTTGATTCATAAACTTGAGCCCCGTCGATCGGCGTCATGAGCAAGTGGCTAGAAGATAGAAGCTCCTCACATTTCGGCTCGCAGTGCCACCACCGGATCCAGCTTCGCCGCCTTGCTCGCCGGGTACACGCCGAAGAAAATGCCCACCGCGCCGGCCAGGAACAGCCCCAGAAAGATTGCCCACACCGGCACGCTGGTAGGGAATCCGATAAAGATCGTAATCAGCTTGCCCACAAGGATCCCGCACATGACCCCGATTGCACCACCGGTCACGGCCATGGTTGCGCTCTCGATGAGGAATTGCAGCAGCACATCGCGCTGCTTTGCGCCAAGTGCCTTTCGCACGCCGATTTCTCGGGTCCGCTCGGTCACGCTCACGAGCATGATGTTCATGATCACCACGCCACCCACCACCAGCGCGATCGAAGCCAGGCCCAGTACCACGCTGGCAAAGAGCGAACTGATCTGTTTCCAGATATCGAGGAAGGTGTCGTTGGTTTCGATTTCAAAGTCGTCCGGCGTTCCTGGCGCGTCGTGCCGTCGTATCCGCATCAGCACCCGTACCTCGTCTTCGGCCCGCTCCATCGCCTGCGCGTTGCCGGCCACCCGCGCGTAAATGTCCACCGAATCGTTGTAGCCGTAAGTCTGCTGGTAAGTGCTGATGGGCACGGCCACCCAGTTGTCCTGCGACTGGCCCAGCGTTTTGCCCTGGCGCTCGCCCACTCCGACAATGGTGTAGGGATTGCCGTTTACGCGAATCTCCTTGCCAACCGGATCGCCCACGCCCAGCAGATTGTCCACGATGTCGTAGCCAACAATCGCGTCGTGCGTAGCGTGGTCTTCGTCGGCGGGTGTCAATCCGCGTCCCAGGGCAATATTGATGTTGTTCAGCGAGAGCATCGTCCAGGTGTAGCCACGCACTTCGGTATTGTTGCTGGAGTGGCCGTTGGCGACCACGTTGGTCGACTTATCGAGCAACGCGCCCACCTCGCTGCACATCGTGCAATCGTCGCGCACCGCCTCGTAGTCCTCGATGCGCACGATTTTGCGTTTTTGATACCGGAAATAGTCTTGGGCGTTGAAGATCACGCTCGCCATGCGCGACACCGTGAACACGTCGGCGCCGTAGCCGGAGAGCTTGGTGGCCACGTAGCGGTTGGCGCCGTTCACCAGGGTGATGACCATGATGACCGAAGCCACGCCCATGACCACGCCAATCAGCGTCAGAGTGGTCCGCAGCTTGTTCGCCCAGAGCGATTGCAGCGCGAGTTTAACGGCCTCACGAAATGGCATGATGCTGCCCTTATGATACGGACTCGACCCGGCCCAGGTGCCGGGTCTCTCACGTCGGCGCCGCCCGCATCGCTGCTTGCTGCTCCCTTGTTCCCTGCTTTACCTTCCCGAGCTGCCGAACCCCTTCGCCGCTCGTTCCGAGCCTTCCAGATCACTCACCTCTTCTACGGGCCCAGTGAGCACCCTGATGGGCACCATTTGCGCGATCTTTTCGCCGGCCTTCAGTTCCACGTCCTCGTCGCCGAGGTTGGTCATCACCACCAGGATCTCGCCGCGGTAGCCGGCGTCGATCACTCCGCCGGTGGTGGCCAGGCCCCGAGCCGCCATCGACGACCGGTCGCGCACCAGCAATCCCAGTGGTTCGCCGGTCGCGGGATACCGTGCCTCCACGGCGACTCCGGTCCGCAACTTCACGGTTTGCCGGGGCTCAAGGAGCGTGTCCTCCAGGGCAAATACGTCATATCCCAGATCTTCGCCCGGATGCGCGACTGCTGGCAGCCGCGCTCCGGCCTCCAATCGCTTTACTCGCAACATGTGTCTGATGTTACGGCAAAACCAGGGTGGTTGCGCCGGGATTTGCAGTGTTCAGGGACGGCTGTCGCTCTTGAATCCCCCAAAATCGTAGCCCATTCGCAGTAACCCTTTCGTACCATTGAAGATTCGCACTTTGGGGTCCACACTGTATCCGAAAGATTTCCCCGGTTGTCTGTTTCGAGTTACTTGGAGCCTTGCAGATCTTGCTTGCGCCTCACACCGAGCCATAAGGCCGGAAGACCCAAAATCATGTTCTTGCGCTCTTTTTGGGCGGCGGATGCGGCGAAAAAGACTTGCTTTGCCTGGCAGAGTGGATGCCAATGGAAATTGTTGTCTTTGCCGAACAGTTCAGGAACGGAAGTTGGGACGTCTGGGAATATGAGTGCAACGCGATAGAGGCGAAGGCTCTTGTTGACTCCGCCGTTGCAAAAGCGACAGATCGTGAGATCGGGGCCAGTCCAATGCACGAGGACCTCCTTGCGAGCGCGCGTTGCCTGTTCGACGTTGCGCGAGGGACTTCGGCCATCCCACGGAACGGGGATACGCGGGTTTATTGCGTCTGCGTCGACAAGCTGGTTATCGGGGTTTACGAGAAGATTCGCCAATATTCTCAGAGCCTTACAGAAACCCGCGAGTTTGTTGAGGCCGGCATGCAAATGTCCGCCTGAACGCCCGAAGAGCCGATCGAACCTGCCCCTACAAAGCACGAGCGCCGAAGTCTCATTCGGCGGTCCGAACCAGGTGTAAGCTGCACGCAAAGCTGCGGAAAATGGTCAGCCCCGGCTGGGCGTTCACCCGGCCGGGGCTGTCGTATTCGGCAAAAGGACTCGTAAGCCGAATTCTGTTTTATGCGGTCATTCCTCTAGGCGCCGCGTTGCCGCGGGCGCTCATCAGCGACCTACCCGGAGGTTTTAGCGTGTTCCGGAACCGCCTTGCCGCATCGGGCCGATGCGCAACCGGCGCCTGGCTCCTGGCCCCGGTTTCCCTCCCTATTTGGTCTTGCTCCGTGTGGGGTTTACCCTGCCACTGACATTACTGCCAGCGCGGTGCGCTCTTACCGCACCTTTTCACCCTTACCACTGCGTGGGGCAGCCCCTTGGACAAGTCCATCGGGAGCCCCGAACGCCCCCCAAAGGAGGGTGCAGAGGCGGTATGTTTTCTGTGGCACTGGCCGTCCGTGAGCCTTTACGCTCACGTCCCGGACGTTATCCGGCACACTGCCCTGCGGAGTTCGGACTTTCCTCTCCCGGCCACCCCTGCTTTCACAGAGATCTCCGGCAGCGACCGCCCGGTCCTCCTGCCAGACACTAGTTTACCCCGAAATCGATGCGTACCGGAGCGCCGTGGCCTGCGATCCGCAGGCCACAGACCCGCCCGACAGCAAAAGCACATTAATCATTTGCATCGCTCCGCCCTCCGCAGCCATCCACTCACTACGGGCGAAATTCCGTTCCTTCCCGGGCACGACTAGAACGCTAAACCTCACACTTTTCCGAATTCCCCCTCAGGAGAAGCCCATGCGAATTGCCTCCCTTATCGCACGTTATCTGATGGCGCTTATCTTCGTTGTTTCCGGCTCCAACCACCTCTTCAACTTTCTGCCGCAGCCGCCTCCGCCGCCCGGCGTCGCCGGCCAGTTCCTCCACATCCTCATGTCCACGGGCTATCTGTACGTTGTCGGTGTTTGTGAAGTCGTGCCCGGAATCCTGCTGCTCGTCAACCGCTTTGTTCCATTGGCCCTCCTCATTCTCGGTCCGGTCATCGTCAACATTTTTCTTACGCGCATCTTCATCGCGTCGGCCGCGATCCCAGCGGGAATTGTGTTGGCCATTCTCTGGGCCCTGACTGCGTGGCAGGTCCGCGCCGCGTTCTTCCCAACGGTCCAGCCACGCGTGGCCACCTAACGCGGGAATTGCCGTAAATCTGCGGTTGCCCCATCCTTTCCGCGCACTTTGCGGAAAGGGTGGGGAATCGCTTCCGTCGACTTGCTGACGCGTCATCGCACGCCCCACTACAATCAAAGGAAGCGATGATTCACTTCGTCTATCTCCGCCGCGTCCCGTACGTCGAAGCGCTTCGCCTGCAGGAAGAACTGGTGGCGCTGCGCACCGCGGGCCGCATCGGCAACATCCTGCTGCTCCTTGAGCACCCTCCTGTCCTCACTCTCGGCCGCAACGCCAGGCGTGCGAACATCCTCGCGTCCGATGAACTGCTCGCCGCACGCGGCGTCACCCTCCACGAAATCAACCGCGGCGGCGACGTCACCTATCACGGCCCCGGCCAGCTTATCGGCTACCCCATTTTCGATCTCCGCAGCCTGAGCAATCCTCGCGGCAGCCGCATGGGCCCCGTCGATTTTGTGCGCCTGATGGAAGAGGCGCTCATCCGGCTCTGTGGCGAATTCGGCGTTCCTGCTGGCCGTATCTGCGGCCTCACCGGTGTCTGGTGCGGGCTTGATCAACCTCGACTCTCATCCAAAGAGCTGCCGTCCGCAGGACTCCAGGGCCGCAAGGTCTGCGCCATCGGCATTCATGTCGCCCGCGGCGTCACCTCGCACGGATTCGCCTTCAACGTCACCACGGATCTCCGCGACTTCTCGCTCATCAATCCATGCGGCATTACCGACCGGCCGGTAACGAGTCTCGAGAGGGAAGTCGCCGACCCAAAATCGCTGCCCAGTCTTGCCGCCATCGCCGACATGGCCGCCCGGCACTTCGGTTCTGTGTTCAACGAGCAGATGATCGCTGTCGAAAGCCTGGCCGCATTGCGCGCGCAGATGCGAGCTGCCGCGGAATCCCAGCCGCAACCGCAATCCCCCGAATTCCCGGTGCCCGAGTTTCCAGCTCAGGACACCCCGCTCACCGTCCCACCCGAGATCGAGCACCTGCGCCACTCAAAAGACCGTCCCATCCCCGCCTGAATTTGCCGCTCGACCCCATCCGCTCCGCCCCGCCAGCGATTTATAATCCGGCAGGAGTCCCGGGCGCCGCGCAGACGATTAGACCGATGGGGAGCGAACGCTTTTCCGGCCCCGCCGAACTCCGCTAGCTCCGCCAAAAGAGGGATGCATGTCCACGGAAGTCATCATGCCCCAGATGGGCGAATCGATCTTTGAGGGCACCATCACCAAATGGCTCAAGAAGCCGGGTGACGCCGTGCAAAAGGACGAGCCGCTCTTTGAAATCTCGACGGACAAAGTGGATGCCGAGATTCCCTCGCCGGTGGCCGGAGTCCTGACCGAGATCCGGTTCTCCGAGGGCGATGTCGTCGAAGTCAATACCGTGGTTGCCGTCATTAGCGAAGCGGGCGCCGCCGTAAGCAAGGCGCCAATGTCAAGCGCACAGGCTCCCGTCCAAAAGCCCGCGCAAGCGCCGTCGCCCGCTGTGCAACAGCCAGTCCAAAACTCTGCCCCACCGCAGGTGGCGCAGGTGCCGCCAACGGGCCGTCTCCGCTCCTCGCCGCTCGCGCGACGCATCGCCAAAGAACATGGAATCGACATCCGCCGCGTTGCCGGAACCGGCCACGCAAACCGCATCACCAAAGAAGACGTGCTGCGCGCCGCGAGCTCCACAGCCGCACAATCGCCAGTCCAAAAGTCTGCCGCACCGCAGGTGGCCGCTGAGCGGGCGCCCGATCTTGCGACTCTTCCCACGGAACCCGTGCCGCTCACCCGCATGCGCGCCATCATAGCCGAGCGCATGGTCGAAAGCGTGCGCGTCAGTCCGCATGTCTATTCTGTCTACAAGATCGATATGACGCGCATCGCGCGGCTGCGCGAGCAGCACAAAGCCGCATTCGAGCAGCGCCACGGCGTCAAGCTCACCTACATGCCGTTCATTGCCGCCGCGGCCGTTGCCGCGCTGCGTCGTTTCCCCATCGTCAACGCCTCGCTCGAAACCACCTCCCAGGGTCTCGCCATCCGCTATCACCAGAACATCCATCTCGGCATCGCCGTGGCCCTCGACTGGGGGCTGATTGTCCCGGTCATTCGCGAGGCGGAGCGGCGCAGCTTCGCCGAGATCACCCGCATGATCGCCGATCTCGCTCTGCGCGCCCGAACCAAAAAGCTCTCGCCCGACGAGGTCGGCGGGTCCACGTTCACGCTCACCAATGCCGGCGCCTTTGGCGGCGAGTACGGCATGCCCATCATCAATCAGCCCGAGTCGGCCATTCTCGCCGTTGGTGGCCTGCGCAAGGAGCCTGCCGTTCTCACCGATGCAGAAGGCAACGACAGCATCGCCATTCGCTCGATGCAGTACTTCTGCCTTGGCTTCGATCACCGCCTCATCGACGGCGCCGACGGCGGCAAATTCATGCAGGAATTCAAGAAGCAGCTCGAATCCTGGTCGCAGGAGATTCTGTAATCTTCAAACCAATCGACCGCGGCGACACATCCGAGCTCTACTCGGGCGGGTCATTTCTAACTCTGTCAACTCCACTAGCTCTGCAGCCTTCGCTCACCATCCCATTTGCTGCATGCGCTCAAGGATGATTTCGCTGTAGTGATCCATGCGCGCGGGCCGTCGCTTTAGCGGCCGCGGCAGAATCGCCGCAAGCCGAGCTGCCTGATCCCGGTCGAGATTCCGCGCATCGGTGCCGTAATAGGCGCGAGACGCCACCTCCGCGCCATAAACGCCAGGGCCCCATTCCACGACGTTGAGGTAAAGCTCCAGAATGCGCCGCTTGCCGAGCACGAATTCGGCCACTGGCACCAGCGATGCCTCCGCACCCTTGCGAAGGACCGACCGCTCCGTTCCGAAGAACAAGTTCTTCACCAGTTGCTGCGTAAGAGTGGACCCTCCGCGAATGCGCCCACCTTTCTCGTCCTCCTCGGCGGCAAGTTCCATTGCCTGCCAATCGAACCCATGGTGCTGGTAGAAGCGCCCGTCCTCCGCGGCGATCACCGCGTGCTGCAAGTTCGGCGAAATCCGGCTGAGCGGAACGAATGTGTAGCGCTCGTGATAGGGCTTGTGGTGAATCCAGGCCTCGACGCGGCGCTCCATGTGCACCGCAGTCGTCGGCGGGTCAATCCACTTTGCAGCCACCAGCGTAAGCGCGGCCAGCAGCCAAAGCGACGCCACACCGATCGCAAACCACAGAACGAACGATCGTACGGAAACCTTCCGCCGCGGTGCACTGCCTGGTTTGGTTGGCCCCGGAGTCACATTTCAGGATAATTTCTCGGGGCGCAGTTTCCGAGCGGGTGGCCGGTCCTGGCTTTGTCAGGGTGGGAAATGAGCTTCGCTGGCGAACAATCAACTGACCACTGACCAACTGTCTTTACGCCCACGCCTTTGCGCGCTCAACGGCCTTCTGCCACCGCGCGCGCCGCTCGTCCCGCTCGCCGGCCGGCATCCGCGGCTCGAATCGCACATCGCCCTTTCGTTCGGCGCGCAGCGCTTCGGGGCTGGGCCAGAATCCCGTCGCTAGCCCGGCGAGATACGCCGCGCCCAGCGCCGTCGTCTCTACCACCCGCGGACGCACCACGGGAACGCCCAGCAAATCGGCCTGGAACTGCATCAGCAAGTCGTTCACCGCCGCGCCACCGTCTACGCGCAACGCCTGCAATGGCGCTCCGGTCTCGCTATGCACCGCTTCCAACACGTCGGCCACCTGAAAAGCGATCGCTTCGAGCGCTGCTCGCGCAATTTGCCCTAGGCCGGTATCGCGCCTGAGGCCGATCAGCATGCCCGCGGCGTGTGCGTCCCAGTGCGGTGCGCCGAGGCCGACAAACGCCGGCACAAACACCACGCCGTTGGTATCCGGCACACTCGCAGCAAGCGCCTCCACTTCCGCCGATGCACCGATGATCTTGAGATTGTCGCGCAGCCACTGCACCACCGCGCCGCCAATGAAGATGCTGCCTTCGAACGCGTATTCAAGCCGCCGTTGCGCGCTCGCGGCCACCGTCGTAATCAGCTTGTGCTTCGACCTCGCAAATTCTTTTCCGATGTTCTGCAGCAAAAAGCAGCCGGTGCCGTACGTGTTCTTGGCCTCGCCCGCGCTCCAGCATAACTGCCCGAAGAGCGCCGCCTGCTGGTCGCCGGCGATGCCCGCAATGGCCACGCCGCCCAGTCCCAGCGTGGTGGTCACCTCGCCCACGCGCTCACTCGACCAAACTACGTCGGGCAGCATGCTCGCGGGAACGCTGAAGAGCTTCAGAAGTTCGGAGTCCCACTCGCCCTTCACGATGTTGAAGAGGAGCGTGCGAGAGGCGTTGGTCACGTCGGTTACATGCTTTTGGCCGCTGGTCAGGTGCCAGATCAGCCAGCTATCCACGGTGCCGAAAGCGAGCTCGCCGCGCTCCGCACGAGCCCGCGCGCCCTCCACGTTGTCCAGAATCCACTTCACCTTGGTCGCGGAGAAATAAGGATCGATCACTAGGCCGGTCTTCGACGAAATCGCTTCTCCAGCGCCGCTCTCCTCCAGTTGTTTGCAGGTTGTCGCCGTGCGTCGATCCTGCCACACGATCGCCGGATGAATCGCCTTGCCTGTTGCCCGCTCCCACACGATCACCGTCTCGCGCTGGTTCGTGATGCCGATGGCCGCAACATCCCGTGGCCGCGCTCCAGCCTTGGCCAGCGCTTCCACCGCGCAGCTCATCTGGCTGGTCAGGATCTCCGCCGGATCGTGCTCCACCCAACCCGCCTGCGGATAGAACTGCTGGAACTCCTTCTGCGCCACCGCGGCAATCGCGCCGTTTGCATCGAACAAAATCGCCCGCGAACTTGTGGTTCCCTGATCCAGAGCCAATACATAAGCCATATGCGTCGTTCACCTTTCCGGCAACCAGTCAAACACGCCCGGCGCCACACGAGCAAGGCAGCATCGAGTTGTCCCGTTTCAGTGCTAAAATCCCCGATGTTCGAGCAACCATGCTCTCAGCGATCGTATGCAAACGCAGCTTTTTCTCCGGCCGAGGCCGGAGTGCCTGTGCCACAACTTGCGCGATCGGGCCGAAGCCTACGACACCTTCCCGGAGGAATACATGAAAAGCGAATCCAACGGCGCCGCAGGCGCAAATCTCACACGCAGAGGCTTGCTCGGATCAGCCGGAATGGTCGGCGCGGGCATGATGATGCAGGCCACAGCTGTGACCGCACAGGGCTCAGGAGGTGCGCAAGTCAGAATTGCCTCCGTCAAAGCCACCATCCACAACGTGCCCGTAAAAGTGCCGCTCCTCAACAAGCAGATGGTGGAGCAAATCGTCTTCGTCGAAATCGCTACCGACGCGGGCATCACTGGCTATGGCCTCACCGGAGATCTGCAAGTCTCCGGTGTTTGCGAGTTAATCAATCAGCAACTCGCACCCTTCCTCAAAGGCAAAAGTGCTCTCGACACCGAGGCGCGCTGGCAGGAGATGTTCCTCACCTTCAATCCGCGCTATCAGACCGGAGCGTTCAGCTCCGCGCTCAGCGCCGTAGATATCGCGCTCTGGGACATCAAGGGCAAGCACCTGAACCAGCCCGTCTGGCGGCTTCTGGGCGGCGCTAAGAAGACGGTGCCTGCCTATATCACCTTTGGCCTGCTGCAGTTCGACCGCGATCAGCTAGTCGAGTTCGCCCGCCGATTCCTCGCTGATGGACAGGACAAATTCAAAATGGTCGTCGCCATCGACAACGGCGAAAACGTAGCCGAAGATGCGGCCCGCGTCAGCGCAGTTCGCGAAGCCATCGGCCCCGACCGCGACTTGATGATCGACGGCAACTACCTTTTCTCAATGAATCGCGCCTTGCAGCTTGCGAAGCACGTTGAGCCTTACAATCTCACCTGGTTTGAAGAGCCCCTCTACGGCAACGATGCCCAGCTGCTTGCGCAGTTGCGCCAGCGTTGCTCGGTTCCCATCTCCGCAGGCCAGAATGAAGGCTTCCGCTATCGCCACCTCGAACTGCTGCAGCATGCCTCGATCGACATTCTGCAACCCAACGTCTGCTACGTCGGCGGATACACCGAGGGAATGAAGGTCGCGGCCCTTGCCCAGGCTTATAACATCCTCATCGCCGACGGCGGCGGCTGGCCGCACCATAACATGCACCTTCAGGCAGCGGCCTCCAATGGCTGGCGCGTCGAATTCCACTACTTGATGTGGATGACCGGCAACATGATCTACAGGAACCCTCCACAGCCGGTGAAAGGCTATGTGACGCTGACCGAAGACCCGGGCCTCGGCCTCGAGCCCAATCGCGAAGCGCTGCAGGAGTATCTGGCAGGTTAAGCGACTCCTGCTATTCACTCCATGGGTTGTGAAACTTCACTGGAAAACCCGGCAGGAGGATGGCCCCATCTCCGCCTTCCCTACCGCACCTTCCCCGCCGCATTCTCCAGCACCACATTGCTCAGCACCGCCGTATCCACCGTCGTGGGCATGTGCGAGGCAAATCCGATCCCCACGTAAAACGGCTCGTCGAGGTGCAGCTTGATCGGCGGCCCGAACTGGTGCATCGGCTCGCCATCCAGGCTCACCCACAGTGAAATCTCGTCGCCGCGCTTCTCGATCCCGATGCGTTTCGCCACAATGGTCACCAGGCTGTCTGGAGTCGCGCCGCCCGGCTGGCCGCGCCCGCCCATGCGAAACTCCATGTCGAGTACTCGCTCGTCTTTCTCAGGCCGCCACGCCAGATGCACCATGCCCGCACCGTGCAACGCGACCATCGCCGCCTTCGAATCATCGTCGAGACTCTGCCGGATCATCAGCACAGCTTTGCGGTCGCCGTAGCCGTTCGGATCGGGATAGTTGATATCCGCAGCCAGCGAAACATCGCCCGACATCCGCTTCCACAAGTAACGAAACTCGTCGCGCGTGTACCAGATGTTGTATCCCGCCGAGAGAATCGTGTATTGCCCCGACGCCGCATCGTAACTTGCACCGCCCTGAACCAGCGCGCTGCCGACGTCCGACTGGCCTTCGAAGATCCCGATCGGCGTGTCGAAGTTGCGGCTGGTCCGGTGAAAGTCGGCCGGCGGCGCTACCTGCGCATGCGTCGCGGAGCCTGGCTGTGCCCACGCCGGAGCCTCAGGTGACGAAATTTGTGCCGGCGGAGTCTGCGCCCGCAAAACAATTGCGGCGCCGCAAACTCCCAGCGCCGTGAGTAACGCCGCAGAGCGAACTCTTCGAATGCCTTTGTATGCTCTCATGGCAACCCACTGTAGCAGACCGGCGTCCCATCTTGAGTACCTGATTGCGTTGCATCAACTCGCCAGGGTCCGTCGAGCGAATTGGCCGCGATGCGCCGCGAGCCCGCAATGTTGTACCATTCGATAGAATCCACGCCTGCGAAAAAGGCCGTCCTTCATGACTTCAACCTCCTCCCCGACACTTCTCGTTCTGGCAGCCGGAATGGGCAGCCGCTATGGCGGCCTGAAACAAATCGATCCCGTCGGCCCCGCGGGCGAAACCATCATCGATTACTCCATCTACGATGCTCTCCGCGCGGGCTTCGGCAAGCTGGTCTTCATCATCCGCAAAGACATCGAGCAGGCATTTCGCGAAACCGTCGGCGCCCGCTTTGAAAAGCGCGTTGCGGTGGACTACGTCTTTCAGTCGCTCGACGACATTCCGCCGCAATTCACCGTGCCAGCAGGCCGCACCAAGCCGTGGGGAACGACGCAGGCCATATTGCTGGCCGAGAGCGCGATTCATGAGCCTTTCGCCGCCATCAACGCCGACGATTTTTACGGAGCAGAGAGCTACCGTGAGCTTTCACGGCATCTCACCTCCGGCTCCGAAGATTACGCGATGGTCGGCTTCATTCTTCGCAACACGCTTTCGGACTTCGGCTCGGTGGCGCGCGGTGTTTGCCAGGTTTCGAGCGATGGCTATCTTGAGCACATCATGGAGATGACCAAGATCGAACGCGATGGCAACGGCGCGCGGAACACCGACGCCAACGGGAACGTCACTAAGCTTTCAGGCGACGAGCCAGTGTCGATGAACTATTGGGGATTTACTCCGCGTATTTTCGATCAGCTTCGCGTGCACTTCGAGAAATTCCTTGAGCAAAATGCGACCGACCTCAAGGCGGAGTGTTACATTCCCAACACGGTGGGCGAGCTGGTGGACGCGAGCGAAGCGCGAGTCAAGGTTCTGCGCTCCCGCGATTCCTGGTTCGGCGTCACCTACCGCGAAGACCGCCCGCGCGTCGTGGAAAGCATTCGCCGCCTGATCAGCAACGGCCAATACCCTGAACGACTCTGGTCATGAAAGACTCTCTCGACGTTCGCGACGTAGCACGGCATTTTCAATTCCACGGTGAAGTCTCCTCGTTCGCGCCGCACGGCAACGGCCACATCAACGACACCTACCTCATCACCTGCCGGGCAAGCAACGGACCCGCGCGTTATATCCTGCAGCACATCAACCGCAAGGTCTTTCACGATCCAGCCGCCGTCATGCGGAATATCGAGCGCGTCACGGCGCATCTTGCTGCGCAGGCGGTCGGCGAATCAGCCAGTGTTCGCCGCACGCTCAGGCTTATTCCGGCGTGCGATGGGAAGAACTGGCATGTCGATGAGGCCGGAGAAACTTGGCGAGCCTATCCCTTGATTGAGAACGCGCGCACGTACGAAACGGCGACCAGTGCAGGGCAAGCTTTCCAGGCGGCACGCGCATTCGGCCGTTTTCAGCAGCAGCTGGCTGACCTGCCAGCGCCGCGTCTCCTCGACACCATCCCCGATTTTCACCACACACCCAAACGCTTCACCGCGCTCGAGCAGGCGATCGCCGCAGATGCCGCAAGCCGCGCTGGGCTCGTGCAGCCAGAGATCGAGTTCGCGCTCTCGAGGCAATCCATCACCGGCGTTCTGCTCGGCGCGGGCCTGCCCGAGCGCATTACGCACAACGACACCAAGTTCAACAATGTGCTGCTTGACGACACCACTGGCGAAGCCGTCTGCGTCATCGACCTCGACACCGTGATGCCCGGTCTCGCGCTTTACGATTTCGGCGACATGGTGCGCACCACCACCAGCCCCGCCGATGAAGACGAGCGCGATCTCTCGAAAGTCACCATGCAGTTTCCGCTGTTCGAGGCACTGGTGCGGGGCTATATTGAGTCGGCCGGCGGATTCCTGACCGCGGCGGAGAGACAGTACATTGCCTTCTCAGGCAAGCTCATCACCCTTGAAATCGGCATCCGCTTCCTCGCCGACCATCTCGCCGGCGACACGTATTTCAAAGTGCATCGCGAAGGGCACAACCTCGACCGCTGCCGCACGCAATTCAAGCTGGTCGAGTCCATCGAGATGCAGGAAGAAAAGATGAACCGGCTCGTCGAGTCGCTGGGATAACGGCTCGTTCTATTGCGTGCCTGCCGACTGCGTGCCTGCCGACGGATAGACCGGAATCTTCGGCGTGAGCCGCCGGACCAGAAACTCCTGAAACAGGTTCTGCATCGCCGTCTCCGCGGTACCAACCAGGGTGCTTTCAAATGTGAGCTCTATGCCGCTGTGTTCGTTGTCGGGGTAATAGAGATTGGAAATGCCGCCGGCCGCGATCCCGCCGAGAATACCGGAGTAGTTCGGTTGCCAGCGCCCATTATCACCCTTGCAGATGACTGAATTTGCGATCGCGTACAGGATCCGCGACCTGACGCTGCCCGTCCCCTTGTAGAAGTAACGAGGATCCTGCTTGAGGACCGATGGTAGAACTGCGCCGCCGATCATGGTACCGAAGAAACTATCGGCATAGTTCGCGCCATATCGCTTTGCACATCCCTGCGTACCCTGCCCATATCGCGTAAATGTGTTGTCGGCCTGTTCAAAGCCGGCAACGGCACCCGTCATCGCCCACGTCACCGGGTCGATTTGGGTCCTCCAGGCCAGCTGGTACTTCTGGCGCGTGGTCAGCGGAACCGCGTCGTGGTCATAGCTCACGTAGTAATTCGGAAATACACCAAGCACCCGCTGCTGCTCTTCCAGGTTAAGCTGTTGCTGCGCGATCTCCGCCTGCGATCCGGCAGAAACCACGATGTCGCTCGAAGCAGCCGCAACCGGCAACACGACGGTGCGGGCATCGTATGCCTTGCCGGAGTGCAGCTCGCCGCGGATCTCCTGCGTAACGAAACCGGCCGACGAGATCGTGATCCTGAATTTTCCCGCGGGAAGATTGCCAAAGTTGAAGGCGCCTTCGCTGTCAGTCTGCTGGCTTGCGGCTGGTGGAGCACCTGGGCCGCTCAGCTCCAGCTCAACGCGCGCTCCCTCGTACACGGCTCCATCCGTGCTCGTTACCACTCCATGAATGCTCGAGCCCATCGATGCCGCTGAACCGGGATCTTCAGTGGCCACCAGCGTACCTTCCTGTGCCCATGCGCATGCGCCCGCCGCAAGAATCAACGCAAGCATCCCCAGCCGGGCGCACAGAGGGCCCGGACGGGACACGCCTCGCGGCGCGCAGCGCAGCTTTGCTTGAATCTTGATCAGATTGCTCCCGGGACGAAGACCCCTTCATTCCAGCAAAAGGCAGCTTCGGCAGAAATACCACTTTAGCTTTAGACGTCAGAAGAGCCGCTGAGATAAGGACTCCAGCAGGCGTCGATGACCTTGGCCGACAGGAACCTCCCGATCGAATTCCGAGGCATGGATTCAATCCCGGAAAGAATCCATTGCGACAAGAATGACAGAGAGCTACTCCGGCCGCCCCGTATAGTGCTGAACGTGATGAACTTCGGCGTGATCTTCGAGCGATTCCAAATGCGTGGTCACTTCAGCGGGCATTTCCAGGTCGAGAGCAAGCTGCTCCTCCACCGTGGTCGCCAGCCGGTGCGCTTCACCCAGCTTCATGCTGTCGGGAAACAGAAGGTGAATCTCGATGATCTGTCGATAGCCCGTTGCACGGAATCGCACGCCATGGTATTCCAGGCCAAGCTCTTTGCAAATGGCGTCGAGCCGTTCGCGAATGCGATGACCGATCTTGGGATCGGAATAATCAAGCAGCCCCTTGAACGATCGCCAAAGCAGCCGGCCGCCCGTCCACAGAATGTTCGCTACGATGGCAAACGCCACGACTGGATCGAACGCCTTCCAACCCGTCGCCATCACCAGCCCCAGGCCGGCGACCACGCCGAAACTCGTCCAACTGTCGGTCAGCACATGTCTGCCGTCCGCTTCAAGAATCAGCGAATGATTCCGCTTTCCGATGCGCAGCAGGTAAAAGCCCAGAACCGCGTTCAATATGCCGGCGGCAATAATGAGAAGGACTCCGCGGCCCAGGTTCTCGAGGGCCAGGCCGTGCTTCCATTTTTCGATGGTCGTATACAGAATGCTCGCCGCGGCCAGCACGATCATTGCGCCTTCAAAACCCGCGGAGAAGAATGTGATCCTCTCGTAGCCGTAGTGAAACTGAGGAACCGCCGGCCGCGCGCTCAGCCACAGGCTGAAGACGGCAAACGCCACGACCACCACGTGCACTACAGATTCCGCAGCGTCAGAGAAGATCGCCGACGACCCCGTCAGGTAATAGGCCGTCAACTTTCCCGCCAGCATCAATACGCCAACCGCGAGCGACAGCCGCATGGCGAGGCTGGCGTCTCGATACTGCCGCAACCGCTTGTCAGTTGAGTCTTGCTTCGGCGTAACGTTCATAGCCGATCCTTTGTGCCGATTTCGCAGTCCGGCGGGCCGCTTATCCCATTGGCGGATTTCCGTAGCCGCATCTCAATCCAGCATCCGGCGTTTCAAATTCATCACTTCGCGATAGGGCCCCGCGTGAGCCACGATGCGCTAGTGCGATTCACCCGGCATTTCCGGCGATGAATGCTTCATGCGCTTCAAATCGACGCCGAACTTGGGATCCTCTCGCGTGCCGTTGACGTGGATCGGAACCAGGGTCCCCGCTCCATCCTTCTCAAAAAACCGATCGGCGGGTTTCAACAGCAACCCCTTCCAGCCGCCCACCATTTGCGAAACCTTGGCCTCGGTTCTGGCTGTTCCCACAAAATCCAAAGTGCTGCCGTCGATGCCATACGTCCCTTTCAAGTCAATTTCCGCTCCAGGCACAGTGTATTTCAGATTGGGCAGGCTCACCTTTTCGCCCGACAACTGAAAATCGCTTTGCATCGCCGAGCGCACATCGGATCCGGCGTTCTTTGCCGCTTTAGGATCGCCTTGCCCGCGAAGGCTCAACTGCTCCACCCAGTTCTGGATTTTGGTGCTCGTGAACTCAGTGTCGTCGAGTGAGAAATTTCCGTTCAGCGTCAAACGCTCAAGCACCGTCTCCTTCCCCGGTGGAATTTCGAGCGCTGTCTTCAAAGCGAGGACGCCGGTCAGCATTGGCGTTCCCGAGTGGCTTGCCAGACGCAGAAAATCTTCAATGTGGCCGCGATCCACATTCACCCTCAGCTCAATATCGTGCCCGCTGGGCAGAGTTCGGCCGTCCTTCAGGGTTTTCTCCTGTTGCCTGACGATCTGCCCCACGGCGGTCAAATGTGATTGCCCGAGCGTCGCATCCACCGGCTGCAGCCATGTGTCGCCGTTGGTGCCGTCCACCTGCGCATGGAAGTGCGTGTAAAGCGGGACAGGCGTGCCAAAGTGAGTGAGCCGGAAATCCGGCGTGTCGGTCTGCCCGTCAACCACAAGGTCGCGGAGCACCCCGTGGTAGTCACCGGTGGAATTGAGAATCCCCGCAATCCCTTTGAAGACCCCGAGATCCGCATGCTCGAAGCGATAGCTGCCGCTTACGGCCGTCTCGCCAGGATCTTCGACCACCCACGGTCCCAGATTACCCGAAGTGAGGATCATTCCCGCGGGCCGCGGATTGGTGAGTTGCGCGTCAAAGCGCATCGGTCCCCCTTCGGTCACGTCGGTCAGCTTGATATGAGCGATATCAAACTCCAGCGGTAGCTTTCCGGGCTTGCTCGTTTCGATTCGCAAACGTGCACCATCACACTCGATGCGGTTCACCACAAAGTGCAGCAAGGTTGACATCGCCGGTTTTGAGGAGCCGCTCGAGCCTCCGTCTGATGCGACGTGCGTGAAATGCGTCCTGGGCGGAACGTCCACATCCAGTCCCTTCAGCTCGACCACAGAGATCCTGATTGGTTTTCCCGGCTTGTAGTGTAACGGCGCATGGAACCGGAATTCGGCGAGCTGCATTAACGGCGGGGTCGCGCCAGGAACGGTAACTCCCACCACCTCTGAAGGCGGCCAGATTTTGAGCCCTTTCCCTTCGGCCCACAGCCCATTCACCAACGAAATATGAAAGCTGGCCAGCTCCACGCGCGCGTGAAAGTGTTCCTGGAGCTTTTCGACAATGACTTCGCGCAGGATTGGCTCGGCCCGGTGCATCAGCACGGCAACGGCCACGCCCAGGGCCACAATGACCAGCAACAGTGCGCCTGCCACCCACTTCAACCGTCGATGCCTGCGCCAGAATCCCGCGCGCTTGCTTGCCACAACCAAACCTCGTCCGCCTCCATTTTCGCAGGATTCCCTTGCCTCTAAGCTCAGGCTCCTGCACCTTTGACGCGTTTGGCGCCGGAAATCGTCCAACTCATCGAATCATTCGCTCAGTCAAACCGCATGTCTTCGGCGACGATAGTTGCGCCGCCAAATGCTACATTCCCTTGGATGCGGCCTTCCGGCTCTCTTGGTCCTTCCTCCCCTGATGCCGTAGACTTCTTATCATTGATGCAAGCTCTGATTGAGAACCTGGTAAAACTTCAATCCGTTGAGCTCGGCCGCGCCCGTCTTCATCAGGATCTGCGCGCGCTTCCCTCCGAGGTTGCGAAGGCACAAGCGGAGCTTGCCGCCGCCGAACGCAAGTCGGCCGATATTTCAGCGGCGCTGAATCGCGAGGATGCGCTGCGCACCAAGTTGGATCGTGAGATCGACACCCACCGCAAAAAGACTGCGCGCTTCCGAGAGCAGTTGGACTCGGTCAAGACTCCGGAGCAGGCCGCCGCCATCGAGCACGAACTTCAGTTTTCGGGCGCCGAAGCCGACCGCCTTGAAAACGAAGAGTACACGAGCCTGGAGCGCACAGAAGCCCATGAAGCATCGCTGGCCCAGGCCCGCGCCCAGGTGGAAATGCTGTCTGAAGCGCTTGAAGCGACTCGCGTCCGCGTCACCGCCCGCCAGCAGGAACTTGAAGCCGAGCTTGCCGCCCTGGATGCCGACCGCGCTGCTCTCCGTGCGGCTCTCGATCACGAATGGGTCGCGCGCTTCGACCGCATCGCCGCCTCACGCGGCACCGCCATTGCGCGCGCTGAAAACCAGCAATGCACCGGCTGCCGCATGGGCGTGCGCCCGCAAACCTGGAATCAGCTCCGCGAGGGCGAATTGCTCACCTGCGACAGTTGCAACCGCTTCCTCTACTGGGATCCGGCAATGCAGCCCGTGCCAAAAGCGCCGCAGCCTGAGCCGATCCCTGGAGAAGGCCGTGCTCCGCGCAAATCCCACCAGGCCGGCGCCTAGCGAAATCTCCATGCAGTCTCCTGCCACGGCCCTGTCGAGGAGGAATGGCGTCGCGCGCCTTGCCTTTCTCGCGTCTTGCTGCAGCCTGCTTCTCCCCGCGGTATCCGCTGCGAGCCCGCCTGATGGGATTCATGTTCAGGGGTCCGGCACACCTCCGCAGCTTGCCTTCGGCTGTTGCGATCAGGGAATTGCGCCGATGCAGGCCCTGTTTGCCGATCATGAAGTGATTGCTGCGCTCCATGATATGCATGCGCAGGTGGGTGTCGCCGTCGCCGATTTCTCGCCGGAACGCGTGCAGGTGGTGCGTTACCTCAATCAGCAACAGATTCCGGTGATCGCAGGCGTGACGCTCCAAACAAAAGACGGCCCCTACTTCAATGTCGATAATGTGGCCGAAGCTCCGGCCCAGATTGCTGCCTTCGAAAAGTGGACCCGTGACAACGGCCTGCGCTGGGATGCCGTCGGCATCGACATCGAGCCCAACTTCAGCCAGCTTGCGGAGCTCAGGAATCACCGTTGGCGCCTGGTCACGACGCTCCTCCGTAACAGCCTCGACGGCAAGCGCATTCAGCGTGCGCAAGAGGCATACTCCGCATTGATCCGCCAGATTCAGTTGCAGGGGTATCCGGTGGAAACCTATACCTTGCCCTATGGTCCCGTTGAGCGCAACCTTCGCACCACGCTGATCGACCGTCTGCTCGGTACCGTCGACGTGAGCGCCAACGAGAACGACGTGATGATCGATACCAGTTATGCGCGTCCCGTCGGATCAGCCATTATCCTGGGTCTTGGTCCCTACTCGCAAGGCATCTTGGTCGGCGTCACCGATGGCCTGACTCCTGCAGGTTCCGGTTTCGGGCCGCTCGATTGGGATGAGTTCTCCAACGACTTGATCGTCGCCAGTCACTTCGCGCATCACATCGGCGTCTATAACCTCGAGGGCTGCGTCCGCCACGGGTATTTGCCGCGGCTCGAGACGATGAATTGGGGAGAGTCCGTCGTCATTCCCGCGGCGTCGGTCGCACGCGCCCGGCAGCACGTGATGGCCTTCAGCATCGCGCTTTGGATCGCTTCGCGTCTGCCGTTTCTCGCCGCCGCAGTCATCCTGCCCGCCGCCTTTTGCATTTGGTGGTGGCGCAGACGCAGGCTGCGGCTTCGGCACTGCTAATCTTTTCTTAGGACCGTAGTCAGCCGCCAGGCACCGCACTGATCACTGACGACTGAACACTGGCCAACGTCTTTCAGGAGCAGTCCCGCGTGCAACGGATTTGTGTCGATATGGATGAGGTTATGGCCGACACGCTCTCCGAGCACATCCGACGCTACAACCAGACCTTCGATGAGGATGTATCTCCGGAAGATCTTGCCGGCAAAGGCCTCTGGGAGATCACGCCGCTCGACCGCCAGGCGCAGCTCCGCGCCTTTCTCGATGCTGAAGATTTCTTTGAAGATCTGCCGCTGATGCCTGACGCGCAACCGGTGCTCAAAGATCTCTCCGCGCGCTTTGAAATTTTCATCGCCACGCAGGCCATGGCGGTACCCAACTCGCTCGGGCCTAAGTACCGCTGGCTGCAACGCCACTTTCCCTTCATTCCGCCCACGCACTACGTTTTCTGCGGCAACAAGGGCATTCTCCGCGCCGATTACCTCATCGACGACCAACCCAAGAATCTTCTCCGCTTTGAGGGTCAGGGCCTGCTCTACACTGCGCCGCACAACCTCACTGCTACTGGCTTTATCCGCGTGAACAACTGGCTCGAAGTCGCCGGATTCTTCGCTGCCGTTCCCGCCCAATCCTGAATCGCCATCCATTCAAGCTTTGGCATCTAATTTGACGTGGCATTCTTTTTACGTTTTTCAGGCCAGGCAGAAGCCGAGCCGACTGTCGCCGACCCTCTCGTTCCGTCCCATGTGCCGTTCTCTTCAGATCTCGCCGGGCAGAATCCGATAGCATTAAAGATGACAGTGGATCTCCCGCCTTCCAAGCCACCCATCTCGCGCCGCCGCTTCCTTTCCGCAGGCCTGTACGCCGGCGCGGGGCTGGCGCTCTATTCCGGCGAAATCGAGCGGCATTGGATCGAGGTCACACGGCGCGACATATTCGTTCCCGGCCTCCCCGAAGCTTTTGACGGCTTCCGCGTAGCGCATCTCAGCGACATCCACATGGACGAATACACCGAGCCGTTTTTGGTTCGTGATGCCGTCGATCACATCAACCGCTTGCATCCCGATGCGGTGTTTCTGACCGGCGACTTTGTGACGAGAGAGCTTTTGCCAAAGAGATTGTCCATTGGCCCAGCGTGGCAATGCGCCAGCATCCTCGATAAGCTTGAGTGCCCGCGCCGCTATGCGGTCCTCGGCAATCATGACGTCATGGTGGGTGCGCCTGAAGTCACTCAGGCGCTCACCGACAATCACATCAGCGTCCTTCGCAATGCGTCCCTGCCCATCGAGCGTCCAGGCGGCAGGTTCTGGGTTGCCGGGGTCGACGATCCGGTGAAAGGCAAGCCCGATCCGGACACGGCAATTCCGCCGTCGATCAGAAATGTCTCTGGTGAGCCCATCGTTCTGCTGTGCCACGCTCCCGACTACGCCGACAAATTATTGACCTTTTCAGCAGGCCCGTCGGTGGCGTTCATGCTCAGTGGTCATACTCATGGGGGCCAGGTTCGCCTGCCACTGATGATGCCCTTGTTTCTGCCCCCATTGGGCAGGAAATACGTCGAAGGTTGGTACCGTATTGGGGCCACGCAGCTTTATGTCAATCGAGGCCTCGGCACCGTCGGCTTTCCCGTTCGCTTTGCCTGTCCCCCAGAGATTACCCTGCATACACTCCGGAAAGCCTAGAGCAAACACGAACAGGAAATCGCCAGCCGGATTCGGCACGGAGAGCATTCCGCGATCGTCACGCGCCCGCGATGGTCATCCCATCAATCCGGATCGTAGGCGAGGCCACCGACCCGCGAAAAACCAGGTCGTTGCCAATGGCAGTCACATTGCGAAGCATCTCAGCCAGGTTGCCCGCGATGGTGATCTCCTCGACGGCGTGCGTGAGCTTGCCATTTTCGATCCACAAGCCAGTGGCACCGCGCGAGTAATCGCCCGTGACCAGGTTTGTGCCGAAGCCCATCAGGCTTGTCACGTAGAGTCCCGACGAAACCTGCCCGATGACTTCTTCCGGCGTGAGCTTTCCCGGCGCAAGAAAGAGATTACCGCAGCCCGTTCCCGGCGCGCCCGCCAATCCCCGTGCGGCATTGTGCGTGGACTTCATCCCCAGCTTGCGCGCCGTATAAGTGTTGAGCAGGTAATTGCGCAGTTCGCCGTTCTCCACCACCACGGTGCGCCGTGACGGCAGTCCTTCGTCATCGAAAGGCGAAGTTCCAAAGCCGCCCACACCTGTCGGCAGCGACATCGTGTTGTCATCGACGATCGTCAGCTCGGGCGCGCCGATCGTTTCGTTCAGTCTTCCCGCAAGAAACGATGCGCCGCGCCAGATGGCATCGCCCGATGCAGCGTCGAAGACCGATCCAATCAGAGACCGGGCCACTTCAGGCGCGAAAACGATGGGCGCTTGTTGCGTGGGCACGCGCCGGGCTCCGAGCCGGCGCAGGGTGCGCCTGGCGGCTTCTGCACCCACCGCTTCAGGCGATTCAACGTCGCCCATTCGGCGAGCGCTCGACCACCATCCGTCGCGCTGCATCTTTCCGTCCGCGTCTTGCGCCAGCGGCGCCGCGGAGACGCCTGCGTAACTGGTGCGGTAGCCGCCGACAAATCCTCGCGAATTGGCCAGCGCCTTGCGCCCGGTCGCTGCGTCGAAGCTGCCTCCACTGGAGTTCGTAATGCGCGGGTCGGCTGCCATTGCTGCCGCTTCTGCCCGGCGCGCCCAGTCGATGCGTTCCGGCCCGGAGAGCGAGTACACGTCCTCAAAGTAAAGTTGCAGATCGCCGCCGGCGGAGCCGAATTCGCCCGCTTCCGGCAGCCCGGCGAATGGATCCTCTTCCGTCACTTTCGCCAGCGCCAGCGCCCCATCCACCAGTTGGCGAATTCCGTCGGCGGTCAAATCGCTTGTCGAAGCCGAGGCCGACCGGTTGCCCAGAAACACGCGCAAGCCCAGACCGCGCGAACCAGATTCCTTCAGCGTCTCCACCTCGCCCATGCGCACGTTCACGCTGAACTCGTCGCCCTCGCGCGCCACAGCTTCCGCGTCCGTCGCGCCCGCTTTCATGGCCAGCGCCACAACATCGGCAACCAGGGATTCGAGGTCGAGCACAGTTTCAGGTGGTTGAGCAGCGGTTTGGCTCATGTCCTCAAGCTATCAAAAGCCGGTGCACTCGCGATGACCCGGAGGAATCCGGACGGAAGGGGAGAGAGGAGGGAGGGGGTCTCTACGCCGTCAGCCGCTCGAGTTGCTCGGGCTTGACGATGGTCAGGCTGGTGCCCTTGATCGTGATCCATTGGTCGCGGCGGAATTGGTTGAGGAGCCGCGTCACCGTCTCGCGCGAGGTGCCGGCCATGTTGGCGATCTCCTCGTGCGTCAGCGCCATGGTAAAGCGGATCTCCGGCTTGCCGTTGGAAGCACCGCGTCCCCAATCCAGCAGCAGCCGTGCCAGCCGCCCCGCCGCAGAGCCGGAGAGAGCCAGCCGCTTGGCGTCGTGAAACACCGTGAGGTATTCGCCCGACAGCGCCTGCGCCGCATGCATTGACGCAATCCCATGGCGTCCCAGGAATTCGACGAACTCCTGTTTCCGTACGGTCTTTACCTGGCAGGGCTCAATAGCTTCAGCGGTCACCTCGTGCGGCACATTGGCCAGCACGGCGCTCAGTCCCATCACATCGCCGGGACCGGCAATCTTCAGGATCATGGTTTTGCCGTCGCGCGAGGTGGAAGAGATCTTGACCTGGCCAAAGCAGATGACAAACACGTTGCGCGCGGGATCGCCTTCGGAAAAAAGCTTGGCGCCGCGGGCATGGCTCATCATGATCCCAATCTGGTCGTAATCAGCCAGGGCCTCCGACGTGAGATTGCAGAACATCCGCAGATGCCGGTGCTCGCAATTGAGGCAATCTTCCGGAGGGTGATGGGAATGGAGTGCGGCCATACTTCTACCAGTGGGGCTAGACGTTAAGAAAAGTATAGCGCATATCCCCATTCCACATCGTGGGCCATCGCGATCTACCCGTTTTTCGGCCTGAAATGTCCCGATTCTCGAGGCAAAGCCGCGATCCTGCTCTTAATGCGCCCCATTGGTGCGTCGCCGCGCAGGTATTACGCGCGTCAGGCAGCAAGTGATATAGGCGCGAGAGACTTCGCGCGCCAGTTCCTCCAGAAGACGCATCCGCAGCGGCGGATAATTCACAAACGCCTGGTGCAGCGCCTCGACCGGCAGCAGCAGCAGCGATCCGCGAGTGACGGCGCTCAGAGTGTACGTGTGATGGCCGTCTCCCAGCGCGGCGGCCAGTTCAACCAGGTCTCCAGGTCGCGCCGTTCCAAGCGTCACACGCATTTCAAAGCGCTCCGCTTTGCGCGCAAAATCGCCCGATACCACGACATACAGCCCTTTGCACACGCCTTGCTGCCGGAAGACGACCTGTCCGGGGTCGAAGTCGATCGTCCGCGATGCGCCGGCAAGTAGCCCACCGGCTTCTTGTGGGCACTCCAGCAACTCGGCGAGGGGACGAGCCGCCACGTCGGCCAATCGAGTAAATCGCGATTCGGGTTGTACGCCCAGATTTTCCATGATTGAGGCCTCACGCCCGGCTCTTTCGATCTCTCGCCTTCCTTCTGAGCCCTCCGCTTGATCGCGGTCAATGCTGTTCGCAAGCGTGCGGCAACCCGCAGTGGCGCTGGGGCCGCATGCGTCAACTCCCTACCATCCCGATTTGCAACTGATTCCGGTCGGACAAAACGGTGCGGTTTCTCCTTTCACCCGCCCGTTCTCCTTTGCGGCGAACCGGCCCCGCTTCGAATCATTGCCTCCCGTTACGAAGTGGCCACGGGAACGGCAATCTCCTGCTCCATTTCCGCGCGCGCCCCCTCCGGCGGTACGCAAAGAACTGGCACGCGCGAGGCAGACAGCAAAGCAAACGCGGTCCCATGCGGCCCCGGCGTCCCGCTGGCACGCTTGACGCCCGCAACCAGGATGCATGGATGGTTCTCCGCAATTGCTTCAGCAATAGCATCGGCCGGACTGCCATCCTTCACCAGGCAATGCACCGGGGCGTTGCCCTGGAGCCGAATGCCAAAATCCTCAAGTTTACTGGAGCATGGATTCAACAAGGCGGAAACTTCGGCCGCAGTCCGCACATGCAATACCAGCAGCGGTCGATGGAATGTATCGGCGAGCGAATACGCCGTGGCCGCCGCTGCCGCTGCAGCTTCATTGCGTTCCATGGCCAGCAATACGGGTCCACCCGGCGTGGGCCGGTTTGGGCCGGCATTCCAATCCGCAGCCACGGCTAGCACGGGGCACGGTGCAAGCCGCACCAGTTGTTCGGCGATGGCGCCAACCACCACAGGTCCGACGCCTTCCATACCCTTGGTCCCAATGACGATCAGGCCGGCCTCGTACTGCCGCGCCACATCCACCAGCATCTCCGCCACCGTTCCCTGACGAATCTCAGAGTGGCTGTGAATGCCCTCGCGCAACAGGTCGGCCGCCAGCGCGTCGAGCACTTTGCGCGCCGCTTCCGTCAAGTGGCTTGCCACGGCGCCCGGAAGGCCATCCACCGCGGCATACTCCATCGGATCGAGCCCGTGCGCCAGCACAATGCGCGCACCATAGTTGGTCGCCAGCTTGCGGGCATATTCCAGAGCCGCATCCGCTTGGCCTTCGAGATCAGTTGCGACCACGATGGTCTTCAAACCGTTTTCAAAACCCATGGTTCGCCCTCACTGCAACGCTGCGCACAGTTCGTTGGATTTTGAGTGTGCGCCTTCAAATCAGGCTGGGCAGTGACACCATTCACCCCCTCATGTGACTAAGGTCACAACGGGCAAAATCCTGATTCTGTTGGAGAACGCGGAGCCTCAAAACATGAGGCCTGGCCCGCAATGAACGGCCATTTCAAAAGGCTTCAAGGGTGCCCTGAGCCTCAAGGCTGCCCCGGTCCTGCTCTTTCTTCGAACCCACATTGTTGATGCCCCCCTTCGAGAATCGGAGCCAACCAGAGAGCCCGAAGGAGAGCACAAACCAGTGCGAACCTCGATGGTGCTTCCGGCCCTATACATCAGGCGGCCTGATGCGTTACCGTGGGCGCGTTATGGAAAAGCAATTGAAACGCTCTCTTTCTGCATTTGTTCTCGTCATTTTGGCCGCGGTTTCTTGCACCGGCATTGCGGCGGCCCAGGCTCCCGCGCCCGACTCGCCTGACATCGAAGCGCAAGCCCACGCCATGCTCGCCAAGCTGACCCTGGAACAGAAAATTGAACTGCTGAGCGGGATCGACAACATGTTCACCCGGCCCATGCCCGCCATCGATCTTCCACGCTTCAAAATGTCCGACGCCTCGGTTGGCGTGCGAACCTGGGGCCCGACCACGGCCTACGCAGGCGGCGCGGCGCTGGCCGCCAGTTGGGATCCCGAACTTGCGCGCAAGATCGGCGAGAGCCTCGGCCGCGATGCCCGCGCCCGCAATGTCAACTTCCTGCTCGGCCCCGGAGTCAATATCGCCCGCTCGCCACTCAATGGCCGCAACTTCGAATACCTCTCCGAAGATCCGTTCTTGAACTCGACCCTCGTGGTGCCGTTCATCGAAGGCGTGCAATCGCAGGGCGTCATCGCCACGGTGAAGCACTACGCGCTCAACAACTCCGAGTTCAACCGGCACAACATCGATGCCGAAGTGGACGAGCGCACCATACGCGAAATCTATTTGCCGTCATTTGAGGCAGCCGTCACCGAAGGCCACGTGGATGCGGTCATGGACTCCTATAACCTCGTCAACGGAGTCCACTCCACGCAAAACGACTTCCTCAACCTGAAGGTGCTCAAGAGTGATTGGGGATTCCAGGGCGTGCTTATGTCCGACTGGGATGCAACGTATGACGGCGTCGCCGCCTGCAACAACGGGCTCGACCTCGAAATGCCCAGCCCTAAGTTCATGAACGCCAAAAATCTCCTTCCTGCCGTGCAGAGCGGCGCAGTCAAGGAATCGACGATCGACGAACACGTCCTGCGCCTGCTTCGCACCGAGCTGCGCTACGGCTTCACCACTCGTCCGCAGTTCGATCCCGCTGACTCCACCTACTCGGTTGCCGACCGCACTGTCGCGCTCCAAGGCGCTCTCGAAAGCATCACTCTCCTCAAGAATCAGGATCATCTCCTTCCGCTCGATCCGGCGAAAGTGAAAAACATCGCCGTCATCGGCCCCGACGCATATCCGGCAGTCACCGGCGGCGGCGGCTCGTCTGAGGCTCATGCCTTCGAGCCGGTCAGTATTCTCACCGGCATCGCCAACCTGCATGGCCCCGACGCGCATGTCTTCTACAGCCCCGGCATGCCCGAAGATCCCGCTGAAAAGAAGGCCGTCGAACAGGCCGATGTTGTCTTCGTGGCAGTTGGCTTCAATCCCAAAACCGAGAGCGAAGGTCGCGACCGAACTTTCACTCTGCCGCCCGGTCAGGACGCGCTCATCGAAGCAGCCGCGGCAGCCAATTCGCACACCATCGTGCTTCTCACCGCGGGCGGCGGTGTCGACACCAGCCGCTGGCTCGATAAAGTTCCCGCTTTTATGCTGCTCTACTACCCGGGACAGGAAGGCGGCACCGCCGTCGCGCAAATCCTCTTCGGCCAGCACGACCCCGAGGGCAAATTGCCCGTCTCGTTTGATCGCAGTTGGGAATCGAATCCGTCAGCGAAGTGGTACTACGGCGACCCCAAGGACAATACGACCCTTCACACCACCGGCGAAAATGACCAGCCCAAGGACTACACGATTGAGCATGTGAAATATGGTGACAAGCTCATGGTCGGGTATCGCTACTGGACCACAAGCGGCAAGCACCCGCTGTTTCCGTTCGGCTTCGGTCTCAGCTACACCACGTTCCGTTTCTCAAATTTGCAGGCGCCGTCTTTGGCGACGAAAGGCACAATCGACCCGAAAGGCATCGCAGTTAGCTTCGACGTCACCAACACCGGCACCGTTGCCGGGGCCGAGGTGGCCCAGCTCTATGTCTCCGATCCCTCCGCGCAGGTCGATCGCCCCGAACGCGAATTGAAAGGATTCGAAAAGTTGCAGCTTGCGCCCGGCGAAACCCGGCACGTCACGCTCTCGCTCGACGCGCGCGCCTTCAGCTACTGGGATGAGCCCGCGCACAAATGGATCATCGATCCCGGCAAGTTCGTCATTCGTGTCGGCGACTCCAGCGAGCACACGCCGCTCGATGCTGCTATCGACCTGCGCTGATCGTTCGATCGTTCCAGGCCACATCTGAAGTAGAGGAGATTTCAATGATGTTAAAACGCTGCTTCCCCGTCGTTGCCTTTGCCGCGCTCGTCCTAGCATTCACCGCGCCCTCGCGCGCCCAATCTCCGACTCATTCGTCGTGGGTGGGAACCTGGGCCACATCTCCGTACCTCGCCGATGGTGGGTTCAATGTCCGTACGCTTACCGGCGTCACGCTGCGCGAAATCGCTCACATCTCCGTCGGCGGCGCGCAGGTGCGCATTCGCTTCACCAACGAGTTCGGCCTTGATCCCCTGACCATCAGCGATGCCCATGCGGCGCTGAGCGCGGGCGGTGGCTCCATTCAGGCCGGCAGCGATCATGCCCTCACCTTCGGCGGCGCCACTTCAGTCAACGTTCCACCGGGAGCGGCGATCTTCTCTGATCCCGTCGCCCTTGAAGTCGCCCCGCTCTCCGACGTCGCAGTCACGTTTTATCTGCCGCCGCAGATCATGCGCGCCGAGACCTATCACGGCTTCGCCGATCAGGACAATTATCTTGCCACCGGCGACGTTGCAACGGCACAGCAGCTTCCCCAGTCCACTACGATTCCTTCGTGGTATTTCTTCGATGGCATCGATGTGCCTGAGGTCTCAAGCTCGCGCGCCATCGTCACGCTTGGCGATTCGATCACTGACGGCGCGCACTCCACGCATAATGCCAATCTGCGCTGGCCCGATGTTCTCGCCAGCCGCATGCACGACGATCCGAATCTGAAAAACATCTCCGTCCTCAATGAAGGCATCGGCGGCAATCGCGTGCTCAATGAAACCACGGGGCCCAGCGCGCTTTCGCGCATCGACCGCGATGTTCTGGCGCAGAGCGGCGTGCGCTACGTGATCGTGCTTGAAAGCATCAACGACATCGGCCGGCTTGCCCGCTTGCAAACACCTTGGGATGAGATCACCGCACAGCAGTTGGAAATGGGACTCAAACAGATCGCTGACGCCGCACACGAGCACGGCATCAAGGCCATCGGCGCAACCCTCACGCCCTACGGGGGAGCGAATTATTACTCCGACAAAGGCGAGGAAGTGCGCGAAGCCGTCAACGATTGGATTCGCACCAGCGGGACCTTCGACGGGGTGGTCGACTTCGACAAGGCCACGCGCGACCCGCAGAATCCCACGGCCTTCAATCCGGCATGCGACTCGGGCGATCACCTGCACCCCGGCGACGAAGGCTATAAAGCGATGGCCAACGCCATCGACCTAACACTCTTCGCCAAATAACCAAACCCCGGTGCGCCCTCTCACGAGAAGCAAACTTACCACGACATTGGGTGCACCGGGTCTCGTCTCTGAGACCCGGGAACCACCAAAGCCAAAATTGAAAAGCCCGGTTGCCCTATCCTTTCCGCGCTCTTGGCGGAAAGGGTGGGAACCCGCGCGAATCTATTGCTGGCTGGCTTCGCTACTCGGCAAAGGGAGCCGTTGCCGGACAGCAGGCTGCGCGTTCGCCTGCCCCGAGCCAGTTCCCGGCGCAGCTCCCACAATGTCGTTGTCGCCTTGACCGGAGTTCGCCACCTGTTCCGAACCAGACGCGGCGTTCGACATCGCATCCAGCTCCGACTTCCGATACTTCGGTGCGCTCACGTACCCGTGTATGTGGTCCTTGGAGATGTTGTTGATGATCACCTGGATGGGCTGCGGGCTGTCGGGCTCGTAGAACATCGCGGGCTGATAGAGGTTCACATGCTTCTGCGTCAGGTTGCGGTCATCCACCAGCAACGTCAGGTCGGCGTACTGATGCTTGGTGTTGGCCTTCCTCAGGCTGATGCCAACCGGCCCTTCGTGCTTGAACTCCTTCGATTTCAGGATGTCGAATTCGTAGTAGTTGCACTCGCCCTTTTTCTCGAGCAGCACAAGCTCACCATGGGTGCGCGCGATGGAGCCGCCCAGCTCTGTCTTCGCGCTGGCCAGGTCCGTGCGAGTATCGTCGATCTCCTTGCCCTGTGCGTCGAGCTGCGACTGCATCTTCTTGAATCTTGTGTCCTGCGCGCTCGAGCGGTGCGTAATCGCGCGGTGGCTGGCTGCTCTGCCGGTGGCAGGGATCGCAGGTGACGGCTTGGCTTCGCCGGGCGTTGCTTCGTTGCCTGACCCAAGAGTGTTCACCCTGGCTTCGAGCGCGTTGAGCTGCGTACGCGTCAGGGCGAGTTGGGCCGTCACCTGTTCATTCTGCGCCGCTAGTGCCTGCTTCTGCGCGGCCATAGCCTGCGCGCTGTTGTGCTCGTGCACCGCATAACCAATGCCCCCACCGGCAACCACCACGGCGGCAATGATTCCACCCACCACCTTCGCGAAAGACGACTGTGGTTGAAGCAAAGAATCTTCCATCATATGCAACCTCCAGACAGGAATCCCCATGAGATCGAAGCACGTTCGTCTCCAAATTTGCGAATCCGCAAGTCATTGACCGCAGGCGATTTCCGCAAGCGAGCCGCGCAGTATCCAGGGCAAAAAATTCCCGATCGTGGAAATTTTTGCGGGTCGGCAGAGTGCCTTCACGGCACCAAAGGTGGCCCCTGACTCCATAACTTATTCATTCTGCGATAACTGTCAATATTTCATTCAGAATCAATCGCTTGGGAGAATTTTGAGGTCATCCATTTTGCGCCAGCAGTATGTTCTCGGCGCCCGACGGAGACATCTGCGCCGGCAGCTCCTTGAACTTCGACTTCACATCGTCTTCCTGTTCCGAGATCGACTTGAAGATGAGCGCGTGTCCCTCAATGTGAATGTGCGTCTCTGTGATCGACCATTCGTTGCCGCCCACCTGGCGGCGCTCGACATCGAAGCTGCCTCCGGAATGCAGAACCCCCACCACGCCATGCCAGAACTTCACGTCATGGATCATGCGCCCCTTCAGGCTCACAATGCGATGCTGCGAATTGTCGACGGCCATCTCGCCGGCCATAGCGGCGAACACGCGCGCCTGCCACGTGGGGGGATCAAACTGCGGATTGGGCTTGAAGTGCAGAATCGTGCTGTTTCCCTGGACCCCTGTCTTTGTCCATAGAAACGCCTGCGGCAGCATCTTGAGCATCTGCGACGCCTGCTGGTCGTCATGCCGATCGGCTTTCAGCTGCTTTGCCTGCGCATCGGAGTCGCCGACGTAGTTGCTCATGTTCTTGCGCTGGTCGCCCTTCGAAAAGATGAGACCGTTCTTCTCGATCAGGCGTTTCAAGTCTCCGATGGTCGTCTCGGCAACCCACTGCTTCACGTTCGCGCCCGGCTTGCGATCTACCTCGTAGTAAATCCAGTGGCTGTGATCCGACGCATCGGCGGCCAGCTCTGTCTGCACAGATTGCTGCACCATTTGCTTCGCATCCTGGCCGTTTGCCGAAACAGACAGGCCGATCATTGCCACACCCGCAAGCAATACTCTCCAGAGCATCGACTCGCCCCTTCCTGCCGCAATCAGGCCGGCGCGAGAAGCCAACCAGTGCAGCTTCTGTGACTTAGATGCGTTTGGACGCAGGCGCGTGAAACCCGAAGGCTATCATCGATCTATGAAGCGGGTTGTTCTCTCCTGGAGCAGCGGCAAAGACAGCGCCTGGACTCTTCATGTCCTTCGCCGCGATCCTTCGGTCGAGGTATGCGGCTTGCTCACCACGCTCAATACGCAGTTTGATCGCGTGGCCATGCACGGCGTCCGCCGCACAATCCTTGAAGCGCAGGCCGCCGCAGCGCAGCTCCCGCTCTGGATCGTTCCGCTGCCGTGGCCGTGCCCGAACGCTGTCTACGAGCAACACATGGCCGAAGCCTGCCGGCGCGCCATCAGCGAGAAGATCGACGCGGTTGCCTTCGGTGATTTGTTTCTCGAGGACGTGCGCGTCTATCGCGTGCGCCAGCTTGCTCCCACCGGGCTCGAACCGCTTTTCCCGCTCTGGCAGATTCCCACCGACACGCTTGCCCGCGACATGATCGCTGCCGGCCTGCGCGCGCGCATCTCCTGCGTCGACACCAAGCAGCTTCCGGCGAACTTCGCCGGCCGCGAGTTCGATGAAGTGTTCTTGCGCGACCTTCCGGCGGGCGTTGACCCTTGCGGCGAACGCGGCGAGTTCCACACCTGCGTCTACGCCGGCCCAATGTTTCAGGCGCCATTGATCATCGAAATGGGAGAGATCGTCACCCGCGAAGGCTTCCGGTTCGCAGATTTCCTCTTGCCGGCCGCCGAAACTGCCACGGCTTAATTCCGCAGGCTTCTCAGCGCCGGATACATCTTCCTCCACTGCGCATACCCAGCTTTGTACGCTGCCACGTCCGCCGCATCCGGCTCGATCCTCTCCGCAACCTTGATCGCTTGACCGCAGGCCTCGTCGAGGTTTTTCCAGTGGCCCACGCCCACGCCGGCCATCAGCGCACAGCCGAACGCGCCACCCTCCTCGGCGGTGAGCACTTCCACGGCCTGCCCGTATATCCCGGCCTGGATTTTGCGCCACAAAGTGCCGCGCGCGCCGCCGCCGCCCAGCCGGATGGCGCTAACCGGAATCCCCAGCTCGTGGAACAGCGTGAACGTGTCCTGGAGCGAATACGCTACGCCCTCGAGCACCGCGCGGACAAAATGTGCCGCCGTGTGCTGCACGCCAATGCCGGCAAATGCCGCCCGCACTTCTGGGTCGAGATGCGGCGTGCGCTCCCCGAGCAGATACGGCGCCCACTCTAACCCTTCGCAACCAGCCGGAACGTTTGCCGCGCCGTCGCTCAGCTTGTCGTAGCTCTGTCCGGCGAAGAACGTCTCGCGCAGCCAGTGCAGGCTCAGTCCCGCGCTTTGCGTCACGCCCATCACGTGCCACAAGCCCGGAACTGCATGGCAAAACGTGTGCAGCCTTCCCTTGGGATCTTTCGTCGGCTCGGCAGTTGCAGCAAACACCACTCCTGATGTGCCGATCGTCGCCGAAACGCTGCCCGGCTGCAGAATCCCCATGCCGACGGCGCCCGCGCCCTGGTCCCCTGCGCCCGCCGCCACCGGAGTACCCGCCGCGAACCCGGTCACCTCCGCCGCCTTGTCGCTGATCCGCGCGCAAATCTCCGGTGACTCGTAGACCTTAGGCAGCCAGCTCATGGGAATGCCCGCCGCATCAGCCAACTCGCGAGACCACCGGCGGTGCGTCACATCAAGCAGCAGCGTGCCGCTCGCTTCCTGCACGTCAATCGCAAACTCGCCCGTCAGCCGGTAGCGCACATAATCCTTCGGGCACATCACGTGCCGGATTTTCGCGAAGATTTCCGGCTGGTGCGTCTTCACCCACAGCAGCTTGGTCAGCGTGAAGTTGGGCAGCGCCGGGTTGCAGGTCAGCTCGATGAGCCGAGCGTAGCCAATCTTCTCAGTCAGCCAGTCGCACTCAGGCTGTGTCCGCGTATCGCACCAGATCAGCGCCGGCCGCAGCACTTCGCCCGTTTCGTCGAGCATGACCGCCCCGTGCATCTGGCCGGTGAGCGCAATCGCCGTAACCGGTTCCCGCGGCTCCGACGTCGTGGCCAGGGCGCCGCGGAGGGCTTCTTTCGCAGCGCGCCACCAGTCTTCGGGATCTTGCTCGGCCCAGCCGGGATGCTCGGCGCGAAACGGTGCGTGTTCACACGATGCCGCGCCCATCAGCTTTCCTGCCGCATCCACCACAACTGCCCGAGTTCCCCCTGTGCCCACGTCCATGCCGAGAAACCACATCACCGTTCTCCTTCCCGTATAAATCGCTTTTCTCCGCGCCCGAAGCATACCAGCTTCGCCTCGCCCCGAGAAAGACATCCAGGCACACTACCCGGAATCTGTCGCCGCCGTAAAATCACTCTGAACACGTCACGCACGCGATGAGGTGACTCCGGCCCGTGCCGCTCGATCTTCAAAGTCTCGCTTTCGATCCGGCCGACGCCAAAGCCGCGCTCGCCACGCTGCCGCACTCGCCGGCAGTCTTCGCGCTCTACGGCGGGGACGCGCTACGCGCATGCAGAGCCCTACATCGGCCGAACGCCGAATCTGCGCACCCGCCTCGAACGCCTCCTCCAGCCATCGCCGCGTCATCCGCGGCGCCTGCACCTCGCTGGCATGGTGCGTCGCATCGCCTGGCAGCTTACGGGGTCGGAGTTCGAGTCCCTCTTGCTCCAATTTCAACTCCTTCAAAAGGTCCACGGCCCAAAATCTCTTGAGCGCATGCATCTTCGCCATCCGGCCTTTGTGCGCTTTCTCGGCGGCAATCCTTATCCACGCGTCACCGTCACCTATCGGCCAAGCCAGCGTGAAGCCGAATGGGCCTACGGGCCGTTCGCGTCGCGCGCGGCAGGCGAGCACTATGCCGAAGAGATGCTGAAGCTCTTCCTGCTGCGTCGATGCACGTTTGATCTGAACCCCGATCCCAGCTACCCCGGTTGTGTCTACTCCGAAATGAAGATGTGTCTCGCGCCCTGCTACAAGGGCTGCAGTGATGAGCGCTACGCCGAAGAGGCCGCAGCCGTCGAGAGCTTCCTCTCTACGCGGGGCGACAGCCAATTGGTCCCCCTTCGCACTCAGCGCGATCAGGCATCTGCCAATCTCGAATTCGAATCCGCCGCCCCGCTTCACGCCCAGGTGCAAAGGGTTGAAGCGGTGCGCGCTCTTGCCCCCGAGATTGTCCGTCCGTTGAGCCGCCTGCGCGCCGTCCTCCTGCAGGCCTCGGCCCATCCTGACGAGGTGGCCGTGTTTCTGTTTGAGAATGGCGAACTCCGCGGTCCCGCCGCATTTTCAACGCTTGGCATGAGAATCCAGAATGAGCGATCCGGCTCGACGTCGCTCTTCGCACAGCCCATGGCGATCGAGCCGGTGCCGGAAGAACAAGGATCAGGGGACAGTGATCAGGGATCACAAAGACACGCACCAAGGGACCATGGAACCGAGGGAGCTGAAGGCACGTCAACGAAAATTCCCCGTACCCTCCTCGAAACCCGCCTTGAAGCCGCGCTTGCCGAACTCTCAGCGACAGGCGCCCCGCCTTCGGCCACCATCCGCCAGGGGCATCTTGCGCTTCTCAAGCGCTGGTACTACCGCACTGAGGCGCGCCGCGAAGGCGAAATCTTCTTTCCCGATGCGGAAGATCGCTGGCCGATCAGGGCCATCCTGCGCGGCGTCGGCCGCGTCGCAGCAAAGGCGATCGTCCCGCCAGCATGCTGATCGGCACGTAAACAAATCCGTGGCCCCGCGCACCCCTCCCGATCTATCATCCCTTCAAGTTCTTTCCTTTCTCGCACCGCAATTCCGATGAGGAGGTCCCCGGTGCGCAATTGGCTGCTTGCCCTGTTCGTCGCCTTGCCCTGCGCTCTTTGCGCTCAGATCGTGGAGGTCCCTCCCAGCCAGTGTGTCTACCGGCTGGGCGACAACCCGGCCTGGGCTGCGGCCAACGTCGACCCCACCGGCTGGATACCCTACCCCGACTACCGCATCGCCGGCGAAGCCTATGTGGTTTGGGTGCGATGCACCGTCGACTTCGATACCATCAGCGTCCGGCATCCCGCCCTGATGGTCACGTCCGACGGGCCCGAGCAAGGCGAACTTTTTGTCGATGGACTGAGGGTAAGCGGGCTCGACTCCGGGGGTTTGCCCATCAGGATTTTTCCCATCACTCTGGGTCCCGCGCACGCGACGCACATCGTTGCCGTGCGTGTTTTTCAAAAACTGCTTGCTCCCGGCCTGACACCGGGCCGCCCTATGTACCTCGATTTCGGCAATCAAGCCTATATTCGGTCGTTCGTCGCGGCCATTTTGGGCGACGACCTCAGGAGAGATGTGCCCGTTTACTCCTGCTATCTCCTGATCGGCGCATCCGGCCTCTTCCTGCTGGGACTCTATTTCTTTGATCGCACGCAGAAGGCTGCCTTCTGGCTCGGCATCTATTGTTGTTCCGTTTGCCTGCCACGGATCAACATGATGTTTCATTACCTGTTGCTCGGCAGCTATCCCAGTCTGGTTCAGGCTTTAATCTTCGGTCTCTCCATGTTTGAATCTTGGGCGCTGGTTCGCGTCAACTTTGCTTTGGTCCAGCGGCGGGTTCCTGCCATTTATTGGTTGGTTTTTGCCGCCTGGCTATTCATCTTGCCTGGCTCCGTACTGCCGATCTTTCTTCCCGCCAGGTTGGCCTTGCCACTTTCGCTTTTTGCGCAGGTCACCTGCTTCAAGCCCATCTGGTGCATTTGGACCTTCGCATGTACGGCTCCATTCGTTGCATTCTGGCCTTGGACCCGGTTGCACGTCCGGTTGCGCATCGTCGCAGCACTTTGCGCAATCTGGGCCCTCATCGAGGGTTGGTTCCAATTGCAGCAAGTCGTCCTTAATCGCAACACCTGGTCCAACGGGGTGCAGAACTGGATGTCTCTGGCAATCGCTGCGCTCGTTGTCGCTATTCTCGGCTACATCTTTCATGAGCAGCGCATAGCGGCCGACGAGCGCGCCGAGCTCCGCGGCGAGCTCACCGCTGCCCGTCAGGTACAGCATCTCCTCATTCCCGGCAAAGCCGACGTCGCCGCCGGCGTTACGATCAGTGCGGCCTTCCTGCCGGCTCACGATGTAGGCGGCGATTTTTACCTCTGCCGTGCTCTCCCCGGCGGAACGCAGCGCGTTCTGCTGGGCGACGTCAGCGGCAAAGGAGTCGCCGCCGCGCTCACTTCGGCGCTCCTTCTCGGTGCGGCTGATCGCCGCGACAACCTCCGCCCCCAGGCGGTGCTGAAAGAACTGAATGCATCCCTGCGCAACAGCGGCATCGCCGGCTTCACCACCTGCCTCTGCGCCGATCTCTTGCCCAGTGGCGTCCTGGTCATCGCCAATGCCGGGCAGTTGCCGCCCTACCACAATGGCCGCGAGATCGATGTCCCCGCCGGGCTTCCACTCGGCGTTGATCCTGCCTCCGAATACAGCGAATCCCAATTGCAGCTCGCGCCTGGCGATGCTCTCACGTTTCTCTCCGACGGAGTGGTTGAAGCACGCAATGCCGCAGGCGAGCTCTTCGGCTTTGAACGCACCCGCCAGATCAGCTCGCGTGCGGCGGAACAGATCGCCGAAGCGGCCGTCGCCTTCGGGCAGCAGGATGACATTACCGTGCTGACGCTGTCGCTGGCGCCGAGCGCTGCCATTGCGTAAGGCCGCCTCGCGCCGCCAAAGTTCAATCCATGAAAAATGCGCGCTCTCCAACCCAGGTTGCGCAGGCCCGTCGCTTCATACCTAAGCCCAACCTCTTTCTCAGGAGACCGGTATCTCGTACACTGGAGTGTCGCACCGCCTCGGAGATCCATTTCGGTGAAACTCATCTTTATCGTCGCGTGTCTTTTTCTCGCCGCCAACTTCGCCTCCACTCAGTCGAAAACCAATTCAGATCTCGTCACCCAGCGCACTGAAGAACGACTCAGCTTTCAAAGCGGCGATCCCTGGACGCCGCGCATCAACCTGAACGCCGATGTGGCGATGGCCTACGGCATCGGGCCCAGGCTGCCCAGCCTCGTGCAGTCGTGGCGCGATCACGGATACATCGTCGACCTGATGACGGGTTCGGCCTGGGGCGGCTATCAGGATTATCTCGACGGCAAATTCGACGGCACCAACCACTGGGACCAGGCGCAGACCGACAGCGCCGGCAACCATATCGTTCACGGCGGCAATCCCACAGTGCCCTACATTTCGCCGGGCGCGGCTTACGGCCAGTATCTTTCCGTTGGTGTTAAACGCGCGCTCGACCTTGGTGTGCAGGCCGTCTCTCTTGAAGAGCCGGAGTTCTGGGCGCGCAGCGGAGGGGAAGACAACTTCAAGCGGGAATGGAAGGCCTACTACCACGAAGACTGGGAGCCGCCCGACTCCTCGCCCGACGCGCAATATCGCGCGTCGAAGCTGAAGTACTATCTCTATCGCCGCGCCCTGGGGCAGGTCTTCGACTCCGTCGCGGCCTATGGCAAAGCCCATGGCCGCACCGTCCCCTGCTACGTGGCCACCCACTCGCTCATCAACTACTCCACGTGGCGCATCGTCAGTCCCGAGTCGTCGCTCATCGGCGTGGGCACGGCCGGATACATTGCGCAGGTGTGGACGGGGACGGCGCGCGTGCCCAACATGTACGATGGCAAGCTCGCGCAGCGCACATTCGAGACCGCGTTCCTGGAATACGGCGTCATGCAGAACCTCGTGCGCGCCTCAGGCCGCCGCATCTGGTACCTGAATGATCCCGTCGCGGACAGCCCGAACAATACTTGGGACGATTACCGCTCCAACTGGCAAAGTACACTGACGGCTTCGCTCTTGCAGCCCGAGGTCTGGCGGTACGAGGTTATGCCGTGGCCGAAGCGCGTTTTCAACGGAATGCACCCGGCGACGGAAGAGGATGCAGAGAAACTCCGTCGCGGATCGAGCGTGAACCCCACGGGCGCGGCCCGCACCACGCCTCCACCGAAGCTCACCGTGCCGATGAAAGGCATCCCGCCCGTCTACGCAACCGAATTGCAAACCGTGATTGCCGCGCTCGGCGACATGAAGCAGGCCGACGTCCGCTGGGAGGTCGCGGGCACGCGCGGCGCGGGCGTTCTCGTTTCAGACACCATGATGTTTGAGCGCGCCGCGCCGCAGCCGTCCGACCAATATCTCGGTTCGTTTTACGGGTTGGCGATGCCGCTCGTCATGCGAGGAGTTCCCGTCGATCCCGTGCAGATCGAGAGCGCGACCGCGCCCGGATTCCTCAGCCACTACAAGCTGCTCTTCCTCACGTACGAAGGCCAAAAGCCGCCAACGCCGGAGTTTCACGCGGCGCTGGCGAACTGGGTGCGTAACAGCGGCGCTCTCGTCGTGGTCGATAACGACGACGATCCGTATAACGCGGTCCGCGAGTGGTGGAACACCGCTCCGAACTCGTACAAAACGCCGCGCGAGCACCTGTTCGCCCAATTGCACATTCCCATCGACGGCGCCGGTCTGTTTCACGTGGGCCGGGGAATGGTTTTGTCGGAACGGGTTTCGCCGGCGGCACTCACGTATCAGCCCGACGGCGGCGACACGCTGCGCGGCTATGCACGCCAGGCAGCCGCAGCTGCTCATCTGCGCTGGAGCGAGACCAATGCATTCGTCCTGCGCCGCGGCCCCTACATCGTCGACGCCGGCCTCGACGAGCCAGTTCCCGGCGCGGCGCCCGTCATGCTCCACGGGCACTTTGTCGATCTTTTCGACGCCGATCTTCCCGTCCTCACCACGGTCACGCTCACTCCGGGAACCCGCGATCTGCTCTTCGACCTGGACTACAAGAGGACCGCATCAGCCATGCCGCGCGTGGTTGTCGCAGCGTGCCAGGTGCGCGATGTACATGCGACTGCTCGCCGTCTCACGTTTGCGGCGGAAGGCATCGCCGACACCAACGCGGTGGTACGCATTCAGTCGCGGTTGAAACCAACCAGTGTCTCCATTGGCGGTAAGATCCTCTCTCCATACGATTACAAATTCGAGGACGGCACGATCTTGCTCCGCTTCGCCAACGCCGTCGATCCGGTCCCCGTCGAGGTCAGCTTCTGATGCATGTTCGGATTGAAGGCGCCGGAGCAACCAGAGCATAATGCTCGCAATGACATCCACAAGAACTGCAGCGATTCTTTGTGTCCTGGCTGCGAGTTGCGTTTCGACTGCATTCGCTGCACCTCCTTGCGACGTGAACGCCGATGTACTTCAGGATACCCGCACCTTTGCCAAAACTGACAATCAAACCCCTTGGCGCGAATTCCGGTCCATCCAGGACCTCCCGGACCTGAGCACAGATGGCGGAGCATCCGCTCAGTATTGGCGAGAAAAGGACGGATCGCCCTCCGCATTCGTCGATGAATCAAATGAGGATTTCTCTATCCACACCCGTTACTGCTTCAACAATGCAGGTCAGCTTCAAAGTGTGGGCCTCCAGGTTCGTACAGCCTGGGGTTGGGGTTATCGGCAGGCGGCATCGGTCGTGCGAGGTCAATTGCAGGTTGATTCGTCTGAATTCTTCAGTACTACGAATGGCAAGCCAATTCCCAGGCCAGACGGCGCAGACGACATCCCAGCAGCGTTGAAACCCGTCCTCTATCTCACGACGAGCAAGCTCCCCTTTGCTGCCCTGCTTGCTCACTTTCGAAATCCAGGGCCCAAGTAACTCGCAACCCCTTTCGCTTGATACACTGTCCCCGCAAGGAGTTCTGCACGATTTCCATGGTTGAGCTGCTGCCTTCCATCCTGTCCGCCGATTTCGCCCATCTGGCCGATGAGATCGCCGCGGCCGAGCGCGGTGGCGGCACCACCATCCACGTGGACATCATGGACGGCCACTTCGTCCCCAATATCACCATCGGGCCGCCCGTGGTCGCCAGCATCCGCAAAGCCACCCGGCTGCCGCTTGACTGCCACCTGATGATCGATAACCCCAATGAATACATCGCCGCGTTCGCCGAGGCCGGCGCCAACTGGCTCAGCGTCCACTACGAAGCCTGCACGCACCTCCATCGCTCGCTCGAGTTGATCATTCACCATGGCATGAAGCCCGGAGTGGTGCTCAATCCTGCGACCCGCGTTGACCTGATCGTTGAAATTCTCCCCATGGTCCACCATGTGCTCATCATGAGCGTGAATCCCGGCTTCGGCGGGCAGGAATTCATCCACTTTTCCCTCGACAAGATCCGCCGCCTGGCTGATTTACGGCAGGAAATGGGCCTGAAATTTAAGATCGAGGTCGATGGCGGCGTGGCTCACGATACAGTTGCCGCAGTCGTCCAAGCTGGTGCGGAATTGCTGGTGGCGGGCAATGCTGTTTTCGGGGCGGGACACCCGGAACGGGACGCACGCTCCCTGCTGGCCGCAGCCCGCGAGGCAGACGACCAGATCACCGCGAGCAGGGCTCTGGGCGGAAAGAGTAAAATTCACTAAATAGCATTGCCCGGCTCGGTCACGCGGAACCGGCGAGCGCCAAGTGGATGCTTCCGCGAGAAGAATCCACAACATACGGAATTGTCGGTTCGCCAGTGATCCGGGAAATGCAGCCAAAGCGCAAGCGTGAAATGGATGGTCCCCCCCCGGGCCGTCATCGGATGAGGTGGTATGAACCGGTTGTCTTTCAAGATCGTCGTTTTCGCACTTTTCGCATTGTTTCTTAGCGGAGGCCCGGCCCAGGCCCAGGACCAGAACGCCGCCGGGAATCAGAAGACCGCTCAGAACCAGGACGATGTCCGTGCCCCAAGGTACAAGAAGAAGAAAAAGAAGCCCTATGACCTGAACGCCAACCCCCTCGCTGGCGTGCAATCGAAACAGCCCGATAAGGAACTCTACGACAAGGCCATGGTGGCCATGAAGAAGGGCCGCTACGACGTGGCCCGCCTCGACCTGCAAACCCTACTCAATACCTACCCCGAGTCGGAATACCGCATGCGCGCCAAGCTGTCAGTCGGCGATACCTGGTTCAAGGAGGGCGGCTCCGCAGCACTGACCCAGGCCGAGGCCGAGTACGAAGACTTCATTACCTTCTTCCCCAACGCTCCAGAGGCTGCCGAAGCGAAGATGAAAGTGGCCGACATCTACTACCAGCAGATGGAGAAGCCTGACCGCGACTACTCAAACGCGCAGCAGGCCGAAAAAGAATACCGTGACATGATCAACATGTTCCCGGATTCAACGCTGGTGCCGCGCGCCAAGCAGCGCTTGCGCGATGTGCAGGAGGTTCTGGCCGAGCGCGAGTTCCAGATCGGCAGCTATTACCTCAGCCGCGAAGACTTCGTGGCCTCCATCGCCCGGCTTGAGACCGTAGCCGACACCTATCCGCTTTACTCCAGGAGCGACCAGGTGCTCATCGACATCGGCGATGCCTACGCCGGCGAAGCGCACAACGTGCTGATCGCCAATGGCCTGCCCGGCGCGGTGCGCGAGCGCATGCACACCATCTATGAGGACAAAGCCGCCGAAGCCTATGACAAGGTGATCACGCGCTATCCCATGGCGCCGCACGTTGAGGATGCCCGCGACCGCCTGGTGGCCATGAATCGCCCCGTGCCCGAGCCGTCCGAATCAGCCATTGCCGAAAGCGATGCCGAGGAACGCAGCCGCCAGCCTTTGCACTTCACCGACCGGACACTCGACATCATCAAGCGCGGTCCCACCGTGGTTGAGGCAGTCCACGTAGGCGAGCCTACCCTTGAAGACCCCAAGCGCACGCTCTCAACGGACGTTTCCAACCAGAACAAGACGATCTTTGTGAATGCCATCAACGCGGGCAGGCCGCCTGCCCCCGCCACCGCAGTTCAGCCCACCGGACCCAACGAGCCGCCGCGCAGCGATCAGCCTTCCACCGCTCCGCTGCAGATGCAGGCGCCCGGAGGCGGCACCGGCGTTGGCGTTGAGGTGGTGAGTGCGCCCAACGGCCCGGCTCAATCCGATCCCAATGCCCTCGTCAAGTCGGTGGGACCGACCAACAACGCGCTGCCTGCAGCCGAAAAGCCCACTGAAGCGCCTCTTCAGGTGAATGACATCAAGACTGGCGAGAACCCCGCTCAAGCAACCACTGAAACCAAGGCCAACGGCAAGACCAAGAAGCCAAAGGCGAATTTGGGCGACGAGTCCTCAAGCAAGAAGAAAAAGAAGAAGGGTCTGGACAAGCTCAACCCGTTCTAGCAGTTTCGTTCGCACGCGCCGAAAACCCAGGGGCCGCCAACCAGGCGGCCCTTGCCGCTTGTGGATGAGCGGGCCGCTCCGTATCGGCAATTTGTTGGAGACCACGTGACAATCGTTGTGCAAAAGACCGAACTCGCGAGCATCCTGCCGCTTCGCGCCCTCTTCCTGCAGGAATCAAACTTTCAGGTTCGCTATAACGCCTGCCACGAGCGCGGCTGGTCCGACTCCTAGTTGCTCAAACTTGATGATCGCGGCGTGGGCTACGGCTCCATCAAAGGGCGCGAGATTCCCGATCGCGACACTTTGTTCGAATTCTTTGTGATTCCGCCGTTCCGGAAACACGCGAGCGATCTGTTTCGTGAATTTCTCAATGCAGCGCGGCCTCAATTCATCGAGTGCCAAAGCAACGACCGGTTGCTCACCGCGATACTCTTCGAGTTCGCGCACAACATCTCGGCCGACACAGTCCTTTTCGAAGACCACTGCGTCACCAATCTGGCGATCCCCGGCGCCATCGTGCGCCGCAAACGCGACGCCGACGCGATCTTTCCTCATGGTGTCGAGCCCGTCGGAGAGTACGTGGTCGAGCTGAACAGCGAGATCGTCGCCACCGGCGGATTCATGCTCCACTACAACCATCCCTTCGCCGACCTCTACATGGAAGTCCGCGAAGATCACCGGCGCCGCGGCATCGCCAGTTTTCTCCTGCAGGAAGTGAAGCGCGAGTGCTATCTCGCGGGCCGTGTTCCCGCGGCTAGAACCGGCATCAACAACCTCGGCTCGAGAGGCGCGCTCACCAAAGCCGGCCTCCGCGTGGCCGGATTCATGTTGACGGGCGAAGTGCGCTCGTGATCCCCTCATGGCTCGCGCTGCTACGCTCGAGAGAGCCTGCCGGCCCCGACGGTGAATTAGGCTAATGGAAGGGTCCGTTGTCGGGGTTGTGCGGGCGAACCCGTCCGCCCAAGTAACCGAGTTGAGCCGATGATCATTAGCGAATTGCCCAAGCACTTTGATACCCAGGCAGCAGAGAGTTCCTGGGAAGCGCGCTGGCGCGAACTGGGAGTCTACCGATACGCCGAAACCACCGCCCGGGAAGGCCGGTTCGCGATCGACACTCCTCCGCCGACAGTCTCCGGCTCCCTGCATGTGGGCCATGTTTTTTCGTACACGCATACCGACCTGATCGCCCGTTTTCAGCGCATGCGCGGCAAGAGCGTCTTCTATCCCATGGGCTGGGACGACAATGGCCTTCCGACAGAAAGGCGGGTCCAGAACTACTTCCACGTGCGCTGCAATCCGAGCTTGAAGTACGAGCTGGAGCTGCAGCTTCCGGCCCCGGAAAGCATCGATCCGAAATCGCCGCCGCGGGAAATTTCCCGGCGTAATTTCATCGAGCTCTGCCTGCGCCTCACCCAGGAGGACGAAAAGAGCTTCAAGCAACTGTGGGGCCGTCTGGGATTGTCAGTGGATTGGACGCAGGAGTACTCCACAATCGATGCGCGTTGCCGGAGGGCGGCGCAGCGCAGCTTTCTCGACCTGTGGCGCAAAGGGCATATCTATAGCGTGGAAGCGCCGACCATGTGGGACGTGGACTTCCAGACCGCCGTCGCCCAGGCTGAGGTCGAAGACCGCAAAATTCAGGGGCATTTCCACCATGTTCGCTTCGGGGTTGAGGGCAGCAACGACGGCTTCACCATTGCCACCACGCGCCCCGAGCTATTGCCGGCATGCGTGGGCGTCACTGCGCATCCCGATGACGCGCGCTACCGGCATCTTTTCGGGAAACGCGCCCTGACACCGCTCTTCGGCGTACCGGTGCCGATCTTTCCCTCCGATCTTTCCGATCCTGAAAAAGGCACCGGCATCCTGATGGTCTGCACATTCGGTGACGCGACCGACGTCCGCTGGTGGCGCGAACAGAGCCTTGCCAATCGCCAGATCCTGGGGCGCAATGGCCGGCTGCTCGCGGTGAAGTTTGGCGAGACGAATTGGCCCTCGATCGACCCGGAGCGGGCCAATGTCCTTTATGCGGAACTCACCGGCAAGAGTGTGAAACAAGCGCGCCGGGTCATTCTGGAGCAACTGCGCGCGCCCGATGAGCCGGTTCTGCGTGGCCAGCCTCCGCTCGAAAAGGAACCGATGCCCATCGAGCATCCCGTAAAGTTCTTCGAGAAAGGCGATCAGCCGCTCGAATTCATCACCACCCGGCAGTTCTTTGTTCGCCTGCTCGACAAGAAGCAGATGCTGCTCGATGCCGGCGATCAGATTCAATGGCATCCAGAATTCATGCGTCATCGTTATCGCACCTGGACAGAAAATCTGGCCTTCGATTGGGCAATTTCGCGCCAGCGCTATTTCGGCGTTTCGTTCCCGGTATGGTATCCAATCGGCGCCGAGGGCGAAGTGGATTATGCCAATCCGATCGTGGCAGCGGAGGAAAGTCTCCCACTTGATCCGGCGGACGCGACGCCACCAGGATTTACCGAAGACCAGCGCGGAAAGCCTGGCGGATTCCAGGCGGAGGCGGATGTCTTCGACACCTGGTTCACCTCGTCGCTGACGCCGATGATCGCAACCGGATGGGGCGAGCAACCAGATCGATTCCGGTCGCTTTTCCCAATGGATCTGAGACCGCAGAGCCACGAGATCATTCGCACCTGGGCGTTCTACACGATCGTTAAGTCCTGCCTGCATGAGGACAAAATCCCGTGGAAGAATGTAGCCATCTCCGGCTGGATTCTCGATCCCGACCGCAAGAAGATGTCGAAGAGCCGCGGCAACGTCATCACGCCGATGCACCTGTTGGATGAATACGGCTCCGATGCCGTGCGATACTGGGCCGCCGGCGCGCAATTGGGCGCCGACACAGCTTTCGATGTGAACGTGCTGAAGGTGGGCAAGAGGCTGGTGACGAAAATCTTCAACGCCTCCAAGTTTTTCCTCGGAAAAGAAGGCTTGCCCGGCCTCATCGTATACCCGATGGATCGGGTGTTTCTTCTGCGCCTGCGGGAGTTGGTGCTGAATGTTACGCGGCACTTTGAGAGCTACGAACACCAGCAGGCGCTTGCCGAAACCGAACGGTTTTTCTGGACGGCGTTTACGGATTCCTATATCGAAATGAGCCGCGCCAGAACCCTTGGAACCTACGGCACTGAAGCGCAAGGCTCCGCGCTGGCGACGCTGCGCATTGCGCTCAGCGTGTTCCTGCGCCTGTTTGCGCCGTTCCTGCCCTACATTGCCGACGAAGTCTGGTCATGGAGCTACGCTGAGGAAACCGGATGCGCAAGCATTCATGCCGCCGCGTGGCCTTCTGAGTCGGATTTTCCCGAGCTCGCCGCGGACGGGAATGAAGGAATCTTCGAAATCGCCGTGGAAGCGCTATATGCAATCAATCGCAGCCGCGCTGGCGCCGGAGTCTCTTCCGCGCGAGAAATCAAAACCGCGACGCTGGCCGCAAAACCCGAAGCCTTTCCACTTCTCAAGGCGGCGTGCGAAGATATTCGACTGGCGGTGCGGGCCAACGAACTGCTGGCCGTAGAAGAGCCGCAACTCGACGGAATGGGGATTGAGGTCCGGCAGATCGAATTTATCTCCGCCTGATCGAAAAATATCGGCAGGCACGAGAGTTCGGGCTCTCGACTTTGCTTATGGAGGCTGAAAGCTGATAGCTGATAGCTGATAGCTGTTTTATGGATTGGAAGAGCCACCGCATTGACGCGCTGCTCGAGCAAGCTCTGGTTGAGGACCAGGCCGCTCTTGATGCCACCACCAACCTCACCATCGATCCCGGCCTGCGCGCCGATGGCTCCATCATTGCCCGCGAAGAGCTGGTTGTTGCCGGCCTCGGCGCAATTCCGCGCTTCTTTGAGATCTTCGCCCGCCTCGACCGGCGCCCACAGGCGCAGACCCGCTTCGAAGTCGTCAGCCACCCGGAGATCTTTGATGGCGTGCGTGCCCACGCCGGCCAGGTCCTCGCCGTCATCCGCCACAACGCCCGCGCACTACTCAGTTGCGAGCGAGTCATTCTCAACCTGCTCCAACACCTCAGCGGCATTGCCACGCTCACGCGCAAATACGCTGACGTCATCCAGGGCACGCATGCCCGGGTGCTCGACACCCGCAAAACCGTCCCTGGCATGCGTGCCCTCGAAAAATACGCGGTGCTCTGCGGCGGCGGCACCAATCACCGCATCGATCTCTCCTCCGGCATTCTCATCAAGAACAACCACATCGCGCTCGGAGGCGGCATCGCCGCGGTGCTCAATCGCGCGCTTGAGCAGCGCAAGCCGGGCCAGCGTGTGCAGGTGGAGGTGCGCAACGCACGGGAGCTCGAAGAAGCCCTCGCCCACGGCGCCGAGGCCATCCTTCTCGACAACATGTCGCCCGCCGACGTCCGCAGCTCGATCGAGCGCATCAAGAAAGAAACCGGGCGCTGGATCCCGACCGAGGCTTCGGGCGGCATCCAGCTCGAAAACATCCGCGCCTACGCCGAAACCGGCGTGGACTTCATCAGCGTGGGCGCGCTCACCCACTCCGCCCGCGCCGCCGACATCTCCATGACAATTACCGCGGAGCCGGGCTGAATCGTGTTTTCGCCTGAGTCCTCATTCATATCAGTGCGACCCCCCATCCCCGCTGTCATCCTGAGCGACCGGACCCTGAGACCGCATGGCGGACGAAGGGGAAGGGAGTCGAAGGATCTGCGGTTGTTTTTTCAGCACACGAGTAAGAAATCTCGGGAGCGAACATGCACCCATGTATGACCTAACCGCCCTCGATGCAGCTCTCTCCGGCACGCTTTTTGCCGGCAAGCTCCACTTCGCCCGCACCACCGGCTCCACAAACGCTGACGCCATGGCCGCCGGCCGCGCGGGAGCGCCGCACGGCTCCGCCTACCTGGCCGATGAACAGACCGCCGGCCGCGGGCGCGGCGATCACGGCTGGCACTCCGCGGCTGGCGAAGGGCTCTACGTCAGCATCTTGCTTCGTCCGGCCATCCCCGCGGCGCACCTGCCCCTGCTTCCTCTCGCCGCGGGCCTCGCCGCCGCCGATGCCATCTGCTCCGCCGCCAGCCTCGCTGTCGACCTGCGCTGGCCCAACGATCTGCTGATCAGCGAGCGCAAAACCGGCGGCATCCTCGTTGAGGCGAACATTGAGTCCGAAGGCCCGCCCCACGCAGTGGTCGCAGGCATCGGCATCAACGTGCATCAGCGCGAATTCCCTCAAGGCCTCGCGTCACCAGCCACCTCCCTCGACCTGGAGACTGGCCGCCGCATCAGCCGCCAATTACTCCTCGTGGCCCTGCTAAAATCGCTTGAGCGCGAGACCTCCGAGCTGCTCGATCCTGCAGGGGCAATCAAAATTCCCCAGCGTGTTGAGCAGGCTTCAACGTGGGTACGCGGAAGGAACGTGGTCGTGCACGGGCCGCAGGCCTGCCACGGCGTTACGGCCGGCCTCGACAAGGATGGTTTTCTCCTCGTCGAAACAGCGGCAGGAGTTGTCACGGTACAAACCGGCGGCCTGCGCGCCGCGGAAAAAACTGGCTGCTAGGAGCTGTCTTACTTTGCTGCTTGCGCTCGATGTCGGCAACACCAACACCACCCTCGGCCTCTACAAGCTAGACGGCGAAAAGGCGGAGCTCGCCGCGCACTGGCGCGTCACCTCGCATCGCACCCAGACTGTCGACGAGTACGGCGTGTTCTTCGTGAATCTTTTTGAGATGCACGGCATGGCGCCCAGCCAGGTCACCGACATCATCATTGCCTCCGTCGTCCCACCCGTCGACTCCACATTGCGCCAGGTCTGCGAAACCTACTTTCACGTCGAGCCCATGTTCGTCGAGCCCGGCATCAAGACCGGCATGAAGATGCTCATCGACAACCCCACCGAGCTTGGCGCCGATCGCATCGCTGACTGCATTGCTGCTTACGAGCGCTATGGCGGCCCGTGTATCGTGGTCGATTTCGGTACCGCCACCAAGTTTGAAGTCATCTCGGAGCGAGGCGAATATCTCGGCGGAGCTATTGCGCCTGGCCTGGGCCTCAGTGCCGATGCACTGTTCAACCGCGCCGCGCGCCTCAGCCGCGTCGACATCAAGCGCCCCGCAAAGGTCATTGGCACCAATACCGTCGCACATCTGCAAAGCGGCCTCTACTTCGGCTACATCAGCCTTGTCGATGGCATCATCGAACGCATCCTGGCTGAACTTGGCGCCGACCCGGCGAAACCGCCGCGCATTATCGCCAGCGGCGGCCTGGCGCGCATGATCGCAGCCGACTCTCGTTACATCCACGAGATCGACGAGCTGCTCACCCTCGACGGCCTGCGCATTCTCTTCGAGCGCAATCGCACCGCCCGCCCCCGCGGCCATGCCCACTAAAGCTTTACAGCTTGAATAACCCTGGGTGCCCCATCCTAAACGCGCACTTTGCGTTTAGGGTGGGATCCCACAATTCTCTTCAAAGCCCCGCCAAAATCTCCTTCGCATCCGGTACCTGATCTCGTAAACTCTCGGCCGTGAGCTCATCCGCTTTGCGCAAATCAGGAAACAGCGCGGTCCAAACGCCAGCCACAACAAGCGATCCAATCCCGCCAATCACCGTGGCCCGCACCGCGCCCCACCACTGTGCGGTCAGCCCGCTCTCAAACTCTCCAAGCTCGTTTGAAGCGCCAACAAACAGCGAGTTCACCGCGCTCACACGGCCGCGCATCCCGGGCGGCGTAGACAGTTGCAGCAGCGAACCGCGAATAATCACGCTGATAGTGTCGGCCGCCCCGGCAATGGCCAGTGACACCAGCGAAAGCCACAAGCTGCGCGAGACGCCGAACACCACCGTAAACGCGCCGAAGATCGACACGCACACAAACAGCCATTGCCCGGCCCGCCTGCGCATCGGAAACCGCGCCATAATGAGTGACATCGTCACCGCGCCCACTGCCGGAGCAGCGCGCAACATGCCCAGCCCGCGCGGTCCCTGGTGCAGAATCTCGTGTGCGAAGATCGGCATCAGCGCCGTCGCCCCTCCCAGCAGCACCACGAACAGGTCCAGCGAAAACGATCCCAGCAGCAACTGCGACCGCCGGACATACTGAAAACCGGCGAGCATAACCTTGAGCGAGATATCGCGGTGCTCCATACGCCCGAGCCGCACGCGCAATGTGCTCACCATCGCCAGGTACCACACCAGCGTTGCCAGCGTGAAGCAATATACAATCCCCGCGCCCTCCAGTCGCGAACCCGGAACAAAGTGCGTGAGTGGAAACGTGAAGAGCAGCCCACCCAGCGCCGGCCCCGTGATGTTCGCCAACTGAAAGATCGCTCCGCCCCACGTAACGGCGTTCACGAAATGCGTTTCCGGCACAAGGTGCGGGATCAACGCTGAGCTCGCCGGCCCCGAGAACGCGCGTCCCGTGCCGATGAAAAACAACACCGCGTAGATGGCAAGAATGTTTTGCGTATTGTTGAGCGCCAGCCACACCAGCGCTCCGGTACAAAGCATCTGCAGCGAGTAGCACGTCAGAATGACACGCCGCCGGTCGAACCGGTCGGCCACGTGGCCCGCGGGCAAAAGAAAAATCAGCCCCGGCAAAAACAGCGCCAGCCCCGTATAGCCAAGATCAATGGCGCGATGCGTGATGGAATAAACTTGCCACGCCACAGCGACCGCCTGCGCCTCAGCGCCCAGGATGGCCGCCACGCGCGCCAGTTGGTACCGCCTGAAGTCACGGGAGGCAAAGGCCTCCATGCCGCGCCGCGGCTGTGGGGAACATGAACCCATGAGCTGTTTTCAGCTTAACCTGCCGCGTCCGTGCAATCCTCGCAGCCTTCCCACAATCGCGGTGTTATACTCGCCTCCGCTGTCCGACCAGTCCAATGACTTCAGTCAAAACCAATAAAAAGAGTCGCAGAGAGTTCCTTCAAGCGTCCGCCGCTGCACTTGTTGCTTCACGCATTCCATCGTCCGCGCAAACACAAGCAGCCGCACATCGCGATCCCGAGAACCTCGCCATCCCCGACACCGGCTGGCGCCTCTGGCCCGATCAAACAGCCGAGTGGAAGAGCGACCCGATTTATTTGCCCGAAGACGTCCAGCTCGCCAGCCTGGCCGTCAACGCACCCACCGGCGGATGGGACGCGCTCAGCGCAAACCAGGGCATCCCCGTCACGCTGCCTTGCACCGTAGAACAATATTTCTGGGGCCTGCAGGGCCTGCGTCCCTATCACGATGAGTACCGCTTTGAAACCTCCGACGACGAAGTCAAGAACGGCGCCTACTACGGCGTCTCGTGGTGGTGGCGCACCCTCTCGATCCCCGCCTCCTTCGCCGGCAAGCGCATCTTCCTGCACATTCGCGCTGCGCGCCAGCGAGCCGAAGTCTATCTCAACCAAAAGCTGGTCGGCTACAGCATCATGGAAGAGCTCCCGTTCGAGTGCGATATCACCGCCGCCGCCCTTCCCGGCGCAGCCAATCAGCTCGCGATTCGCATCACCAATCCCGGTGGCCGTCTCGATTGGGTCGATGGCGGCCGCATCACCTGGGGCAACGCCGTCTTCCAGAAGAGTCACGGCTTCGGCGGGCTCGATCGAGCTCTCACCCTCACCGCGCACGGCCCCGCGCGCATCCGCGACGCCTGGGTTCTCAACACACCGCAACCACGCCACATCACCGCTCACACCGAAATCGAGAACACCGGACCCGCGGCGCCCGTCGCTCGCCTGCATTTCTCCATCGTCGACCCCGTCACCGCCCGCGAGCTCGCTCACGCCGAAATCCCCGCCCCTCTCAATCAAGGCCAAACAGCCGTGTTTCAAGCCGAGCTCTCACACCCCTCGGCCGAGCTTTGGGATCTCGATTCTTCGCATCTCTACCGCCTCAACGCCGTATGGACCGCCGGAGCGAACGCGCCAGCCGCCGCAACCACCCCCGCTCTATCCGACGCCCGCACCGTCGACTTCGGCTTCCGCTGGTTCGCGCCGGAAGGTGTTGGCTCCAACGCGCTTTTCCGCCTCAACGGCCGTCGCGTGCGCATCTACACCGCGATCTCCTGGGGCTACTGGGCGCTCAACGGCCTGTTCCCCACACCCGAGCTCGCGGAAAAAGAAGTGATGGTCGCCCAGCAGCTCCACCTCAACTGCCTCAACTTCCATCGCAACCTCGCCAAGGAAGAAGTGCTTGCCATCCAGGATCGCCGCGGACTCATGCGTTGCCTCGAGCCCGGCGGCGGATACGAAGCCGTGGGCCGCGCCGGCGAGCCGCCCACGTTCGCCGAGCGCTACATGCAGGCCAAGATCATCGGCATGATTCGCGCCCATCGCAGCCATCCATCGGTCATCGAGTACATCCTGCAGAACGAGGCCCGCCCCGATCTCTCCAACCCCAACCTCGAGCGCGTCCTCCGCCTCATGCATGCTGAAGATCCAAGCCGCACCATCGTCGCGAACGACGGCTTTGCCTCGCGCGCTCCGCAAGCTTGGATAGAGCCCTACAGCGATCACATCCGCACATCGGCCGAAGGCGGCGCAGGCGGCTGGTGGGACGATCACCAGGGCCAGCCCTCCGACGTGTGGCAGGACGCGCACTACATCAGCGCCAGCGGATTCCTGTATCACTCTGCCGACCGCACCGAAATCGTGGAGTGGGGCGAGATGAAAGGCGCAGCATCCATTGACGATCACGCCGCGCTCATCAAGCAGATCATGAAACACGGCGGCCACAGCTACGATCTCGCCGATCACCAGCAGATCCTCGCCGCCTACAACACATTCCTCGACAAATGGGGCTTCCGCAAAGCCTTCCCGAATGACAACGAACTGTTTCAGTCCATCGGCCGCCGCGCCTACGAAACGTGGGGACAATTCCTCGAGAACATCCGCATCTGCGAGGTGAACGACTACGCCGCCATCAGTGGATGGGAATCGACCGCGATCGAAAACCACTCCGGGCTCGTCGACAACTTCCGCGACTTCAAATCCAATCCCGATCCCATCCGCCACTCGCTCTTGCCCGTGCGCCCAGTCGCCAAGCAAAAAGCTCTCGTCGCCGCGCTCGGCGAAAAAGTCGCATTCGACCTCTACCTTCTCAACGACTCCAATCGCCCCGCGCCCGGCCGCCTCACCTTTTCCATCACCGGACCACACGGCGTTCAACAAGCCATCGGCGGCTACAACACGCCGAAACTCGTCCACGATCAGTTGTCTTTTTTGGTGAAGGAAAATGTGTCGAGCCCCGCACTCGACCGTGAAGGGGTGTGGACCACGCACCTCGCCCTCAACGGCGACGAGGAGACCGAGCACAGGCGCGAAATCTGGGTCGTCAATCCCACGCCGCGCATCTTCGAAGACCTGCATGTCGCCACGCTTGGCCTTTCTGACGAGATGGCCGCGCAGCTTGCGCCCATACCAGGCATCCGGCTCGAGCCCTTCGCGCCGGGCCAGCGCTACGACCTCATCATCGCCTCGCCGCCCACCGCGCGCCCAACCGACACGGTCAGCACCGACGATGTGGGCGCCGACCGCCGCAGCCGCTCCATTCCTCCCACCCAACTCCCGCCTGAAATCGTCGCCGCCTTCACCGCCGGCACGCCGCTCTTCGTCCTGTGCACCAGCGACGGCCAGGCCGTGGGCGCCGGCGCGCAACTCGCCTCTGCGGCCGGCTTTACCTTCTCCGGCATGGTCGGCTCCTCGCGCGCATCGTGGATGGGCACATGGTTCTTTGTCCGCAAGCATCCCGTCTACGAAGGTCTTCCAGTCGATCGCGCCATGAGCATCGAGTACCAGGTCAAGGGTTCCGACTCCAACGGTCTCATCGTCGATGGCGATGGCATCGAGATCATCGCCGCCTACAGCCGCGATCACGATCGCAACATCGGCGCCGGCACATTCGTGTACTGGGGCCAGGGCCGCAAGCTTCTCTTTCACCGCGTCACCCAGATGCACCGCATCTTCCATCGCCGCCTGCTCTCGAACGGCATCCAATTCCTCACCTAGAGCGCCTTGTAGTGCCGGACTCCAAATCTTCCGTTTTCCAAATCCTCTGGCTCCTTACCCCCGACCCCTGATCCCTGTCCACTCGTCTTCTGGCTCTCTCGCTCCCTTGCTCCGTGGCCCCCCGTCTCTCATGAAACAATGGTCCAGTATCCGCCATGACCGACGAACTCCTCCACGAATCCCAGGCCTCCACAGAACCCGGCCAGAACCAAATCGCAGACCTCCAGTCCGCGCCTGAACCCGCACCGGAATCCGTCTCCGCCCAGCCGGAAGAATCCACCGTTCCCGCGCAGACGCAAGACGCCACACCCAACCAGAGCGAAGAGCCGGACAGTCAGTCCGAACCCGAGATTGAGCCAGCTGAGTCATTTGCTGACGCCCTCTCCGCCTTCGAGCACGAGCACACCCACCGCTCTGAAACCCGCCAACTTCAGGGCACGGTCGTCTCGCTCTCCGCAGACCAGGTCTTTTTTGACATCGGCTACAAGATCGAAGGCGTCCTGCCCCGCTCCGCATTCCCTGACAACGCCGACGGCGTCAATCCCGGCGACAGCATCCCCGTCTCCATCACCGGCCGCAATGAGGAGGGCTACTACCAGCTCTCGCGCCATCGCGTCGCGCAGCCTCGCGACTGGTCGGCCCTCGAGCGCGCTTTCGCCGAAAAAATCCCCGTCGCCGGCACCGTCACCGCCGTCATCAAAGGCGGCCTCAACGTCGACGTCGGTGTCCGCGCCTTCATGCCCGCCAGCCGCAGCGGCACGCGCGACGCCGCTGACCTTGAAGCGCTCGTCGGCCAGCAGATCAACTGCCGCATCACCAAGCTCGACGTCACCGACGAAGATGTGGTCGTCGATCGCCGCGTCGTTCTCGAAGAGCAGGCCCGCGCTGGCCTCGAATCCCGCCGCTCCGCGCTCGAACCCGGCGCAACCGTCACCGGCACCGTCCGCACCATCATGCCCTACGGCGCATTTGTCGAAATCGAGCCGGGCATCGACGGCCTCCTGCACGTCTCCGACATCTCCCGCGCTCGCATCGCCAAGCCCGACGACGTCCTCTCCGTAGGCGAGCAACTCACTGTGCGCATCCTCAAGATCGATCCCGAGACAGGCAAAATCGCGCTCGGCCTCAAGCAGCTTCAGCCCGAGCCGTGGGAAACCGCGGCTGAGCGCTACGTGCCCGGCCAGCGCATCGCCGGCGCCGTCACGCGGCTCACTGACTTCGGTGCATTCGTCGAGCTCGAGCCCGGCCTCGAAGGCCTCATTCACATCTCCGAGATGTCGTGGGCGAAAAAAATCCGCCACCCTTCCGACGTGCTGCGTGAGGGTGACCGCGTCGATGCCGTTGTCCTCGCTGTAAAGCCGCCCGCCGGCTCCGAGGCCGGCCGCATCTCGCTCGGCCTCAAGCAAACCCTCGCCGATCCCTGGCTCGACGTCGAACGCAGATTCCCCGCCGGCTCGCAGGTCGAGGGACCCGTCACGAAAATCATGAACTTCGGCGCCTTCGTGCAAATCGCCGAAGGCATCGACGGCCTCGTCCACATCAGCGAGATCGTCGCCGACCGCCGACTAAACCATCCGCGCGAGGTGCTCCACGACGGCCAGCGCGTCAAGGCCCTCGTCCTCGCCATCGACGCCGACAAGCGCCAGATCAAGCTCTCCATGAAGCAATTAATTCCGACAAGCATCGACGAATACATCGTCGAGCACAAAGCGGGCGATCGCGTCTCCGGCCGCGTCGTCGAGCTCACGTCCTCCGGCGCAATCGTCGAGCTCGGTGAAGGCATCCGTGCCATGTGCCGCTCGGCAGCCGCGCCTTCCGCGCAAGCCGCGAAAACCGCCGCCCCATCGGCCGCGCCGCAAACTTCGCCACCCGCATCGGCTGCCGGTAAGCCCGACCTCTCACAGCTCTCCTCCATGTTGAAGGCCCGCTGGAAAGGCAACGCCCCCGCGCCCTCCGCCGCGCCCGATCCCCTCGCCGAAGCTCAGATCCGCACCTTCAAAATTGTCAAACTGATCCCCGACTCCAAGAAGATCGAAGTCGAGTTGATTTAGTCTGCATCTTCGAACAAACCAAAGCGTACCACCCGCATCGTGTCATCCTGAGCGGAGCGCGTTTGGGGTCCTACGATCGTCACACGATCATGGGGTAAGCGGAGTCGAAGGATCTGCTTTTTGTTCTTTGCCTGAAGAGGTTCAGGCACGGACTTCCCAACTCGTTGGCTGCCCAATCCTAAACGCGCTTTCTGCGTTTAAGGTGGGATCGCGGGAAGCCGGGGACTCGCTAACTGCCGATCCCCCACTACAAATATGTCTCATCAACGTAGCACCACTTCCAGTCCTCGCCGCGCTCCGCGCTCTGAATCATCGGATGCTGCGTCTCATGAAAATGCGTCCGCGCGTGCCGGTTCTTCGACGAGTCGCAGCAACCCACGTGCCCGCACTCCAGGCACATGCGCAGGTGCAGCCATTTATCGCCCAGCTTCAGGCACTCCTCGCAGCCCTTGGTGCGCGGCTTCACACCCTTCTTAATCGTTGCCACGTGCGTGCACTGTGCAGCCATCTCAACCTCCTGTGAGCGATTTTCCAATCCTCGCTCGACACTCACCAAGTATCCCTCGTCGCATGATCCCTGATCCAACTTCAGCCATTCCCGGCCGGGGCCGACCCCGGCCCACAACTTTGTCAACCCCCTCCCCCGCCCAAAATCTTCCTTTCTCCCGTCTTTTCAATCGCTTCCCAATCCACTTCTCTTGCGGATTATTTCTTGCGAATCGCTACTCTTGAATGGAAAGCAATCACACTCTGCATGCATCGGCCGTCATACCTGCCTTCCATGCAGACGTGATGACTACAACGGTTTCGGAAATGGTTATCTGCGCTCAAGACATTCAAGTCGTCGCGACCCCAAAGAAGCGACGACCTTAGATTGCGCATTGACCGGAAATAGTATTTCCGAAACCGCTCTTTCAAACTCTCTGTTTTGAAGATTCTGGCTTTCAAGTTCCTCAAAACAGCAGAACTAGGGCGGAACCTTACCATGCAACTCGCTGGCAACAAGCGAATTGCCCGAACACCCCCGGGGGAGAGGGGAGGGGGGACCGGTACGGCCCATGAAACTGTCAACGAAGAGAAATCGAACTGTAAACCGGCCGCCCACAGCAGAAAGCTGGGAACAGAAGTTGGAAGTCAGATCTTGCCTTCTCGGTCCGTCGGTCCCCAAATTCCCCTGGTCCCTCGGTCCCTTGTTCCCTTCCTACTCCCCGCTCCCTACTGGCTACTCCCTGCTTATTTTGCCCACCCCAGCCCATCCGTCCCCTTGCCGGTCGCGATGGTGCGCGTTACCTTCCACGTCGTCAGATCGATCTCCGCCACCTGGTTGCTGCCGGTGCACGAGACGTAGGCCGCCATGCCGTCAGGCCGCACCAGCACCTCCTGCGGGCTCTTGCCCACGGCGACCGCTCGCGCCAGCGTCATCGTCTGCAAATCGATCACGTCCACCACGTTCTTGTCGGGAATCGCCATCAACAGCCAGCGCCCATCCTTTGTCGGCGCGCTGCCGTAACCCGTGCCGTCCAGCTTCACCCACTTCGTCACCGTATCCGTGCCCGTATCAATCACCGCCATGCGCGGAGCAGTCTGGTCCGCGGTAAATACCCAGCGGTCATCGTTCGAAATCGCGATTCGTTGCGTATTGCCCGACACCGGAATGATTTTCAGCGTCTTGCGCGCCTTCAAGTCAAGCACGCTCACCGTGCCCGGCCCTACATTCGCCGTGTAACCGCGCAAACCATCGTGCGCAATCACGAACATGTGGCTCTCCGGCTGCCCCGTCGGGATCGCATCCATGACCTTCAGCGCCTTGGGATCGATGACCGTCACGGAATGATCCATCTCCGTGGTCACGTAGAGCAGGCCGTCCTTCGGCCCAAAGATGGCGCAGTGCGGCCGCGCGCCGTAGTCGAAATTGATCTCGCCCACAACCTTGTGCGCAGCCACATCGATCACATCGATCTTCGTCCCATTGGTTCCCGGCTTGCCCACGCCGCTGTTGCCGTAGATTGGCACAAACGCCAGATTGCCGTCTGGCGACCCCGCCACTTCATGCCCCGTCACGCCGCCCTCGGCCACATCGGCCACCACTTTTCCGGCAACCGGATCAACGATTGCCAGACTGTGATCGCCCTTTTGATCCACCAGCAGGTGCGCATGCTGCGCCTCCGCCGTCGCCGCCGCCAGCGACACCAACACAACAGAACCAATCAAGAAAGATGCTTTCAACGGGAACCTCCGTGATTTGCCAATCACTCTATGCTAATGGCCCTCATGCGCCGCCCACGGATCATACGTTCCCACGCTCCATGAGTGGCCTTCGGGATCTTTCACCGTGAACTCGCGGCTGCCGTAGCCGGTGTCTTTCAAAAGCCGCACAATCGTAGCACCGGCCGCCTGCGCACGCGCATACACCGCATCCACATCCGCCGCCACAAGGTATGAACTGCGCGTCTCCACGCCGCCTAGTTCGCCCGGTGTCTTGAAGCCCCGTCCGTACTCGTCGTCTCTGGCGGAACCAAGCATGATCATGCCGCCGCCCAGGGTCAGCTCCGCATGGGCAACGGTTCTGTCCGGCAACTCGTGCACGGCACGCCGCGCAAACCCGAATACCTTGCACAGCCAATCGATGGCCGCCGGCGCATTGCGATAGCGTAACGTCGGCATCACGGTGCTGCACGATTTAGCCATGGCAAGCCTCCGCCGCAAGACTAACGCCCGGCCCGGCACACGCGCAATCTTGGGGTGCCCAGCGGATTATCCTTTCTTTCATGGCCCTCCCCGCGCGCGATTCCGAACTGGTCCAGATCGTCGACGCGGCTCTCGCCGACGCAGCCCGCCGCGCCGGCCCGTTTCTCGCATGCCGAATCGGCTGCATGCAATGCTGTCACGGCGCCTTCGCCATCAACGCGCTTGATGCGGAGCGTCTGCGTACTGGTATGGCCGAACTGCGCGCCACCGATCCAGCGCTCGCCACCGGGATCGAGCGCCGCGCCCGCGCCTGGCTCGCCGAACATGGGCCGCACTTCCCGGGCGACCTCCAGACCGGCGTGCTCGGAACATCCGATTTCGAGCGGGCCCGCTTCGACGACTTCGCCAACGACGCGCCATGCCCCGCGCTCGACCCAGCCACCGGCCGCTGCGACGTTTACACATGGCGTCCCATGACCTGCCGCGTCTTCGGCCCGCCCGTCCGCGCCGTCGATGACAGCGGGGCAGAAGGCATCGGCCATTGTGAGCTCTGCTTCATCGGCGCACCGCCGGAGCAGGTCGCCGCCTGCGAGATGCCCGTCCCGCACGATCTCGAATCCGAACTCCTCGATCAGATGAGGTCGAGCGGCGAGAGCGTGGTCGCATTCGCGCTGCTGCGCTAACATCGCTCCACCGCGCTGCGCGATAAACTGATCTTTGCCAACCCCCATGCCAATGCGCCCGTGTCGGGCCGAGATTCGCACCCGCGCTCTCGAAGACAACTACCGCTTTCTCGTGCGCCAGGCCGCTCCCCATGCGGAGTTGCTCGCCGTCGTGAAGGCCAACGCCTATGGCCACTCGCTCGCCATCTGCGCGCCGGCTCTGGTTCGCGCGGGAGCGCACTGGTTGGGCGTGACCACCGTGGAAGAAGCCATTGTCGCGCGCGCATTGTGTCCGGAAGCGCGCGTAATGATCATGGCCGGCATCTCTCGCGGCCAGGCTCGCGCGGCAATCGACTTCCAGCTCACGCCGGTTGCCTGGGAGCCATGGCAGCTCGACGAACTCGAAGCTGCTGCTCGAGCCGCAGGAGCACAAGCGAGCTCGGTGCCGATTCACCTTGAGCTCGACACCGGCATGAGCCGCCAGGGCGTTGCCCAGCGCGAGTTGGCCGCGTGCTTCACGCGATTCGGGCCGGCATCGCCTCTGCGTCTCGATGGCGTCATGACGCACCTGTTCGCCGCGGACGAAGCCGACGGGCAGGACACGCAAGCCCAACTCGCGTCTCTCGATGAAGCCATGGGCCACATCTCGGCTGAGGGCCTGTTTGCCGAGTGGCTCAACGTTGGCAACTCCGCGGCGCTGCTCGCGGGCCAGGCGCAGCCCATTGCAGAACTTGCCGCCCGCCACGGCATGAAAGCCCTGCTTCGCCCTGGCCTGGCACTCTACGGTCTCGTCCCACGCTTCGATCCGTCTTTTGCGCCGCAATCAGAACCGCCAGCACTGAACGCGGCGCGCGAGTCGCTGCAACCTGCGCTCACATGGAAGGCCTCAGTCGTCGGTGTACGATCGGTTCCCGCAGGGGCGACGGTCGGTTATAACGCGACCTTCGTGGCCACAGAGCCCATGCGCCTGGCACTCGTCTGCGCAGGTTACGCCGACGGCCTCGACCGCCTGCTCAGCAACCACTTCAGCCTTCTGGTTCGTGGCCAGCGCGCACCGCTTGTGGGCCGCGTCAGCATGGATCAGTCGGTCATCGACGTCACAGAAATTCCTGGCGTGGAGGCCGGCGATGAGGTCGTCATTCTTGGCGCGCAGGGCGGCGAAAACATCACTGCGTACGATCACGCAGACGCTGCGGGGACCATACCTTGGGAAGTCTTCACGCGCATCGGCCCGCGCGTTCCCCGCGTCGCCGTTTAGGCTCACCCGTTTTTTTGAGATTTATCGGGCCACTGACTCCGGTGCGGCCGCGCACAGGCCCGCCGCGCATTGCACGGCGGCGATCATCGCTTCAGTCCCGATGCAAGAATTGAGCAGCATGTGGTAGAGCCCGCGCGAGCACCACTCCTGCTGGTAGAACTTTCGAATCACCGCGGCGCGTCGCCGGTCAAAGGCTGCCAAATCCTGCTCAGCGTGTTGCGCTCGATCTGGAAAGGCTTGCGCAAACCAGTCCTTCTTGGCGCTGGCCGTGGCGTAAACAAAGATATGGAAGCTTCCCGGCCGCCGGGCAAGCGCGCAAGCCGACCCGCGTCCCACCAATACGCAATTGCCTTTATTGGCCGCCTCCAGAATCTCCTGCTTGATCAGTTCAAGCATCCGCTCGGAGTCGAAGATATGTTCTTCGCCGTTGGGTGCAGGCGCATACACCGGATCTTGCCAGAAGATCTTTCCATAGCGGTAATACCAGGGGTCGAGCCGTTCATCGAACTTGGCGGCCAGCTTTGGATCCACTCCGGCAATGCGCGCCGCTCCGGCCACCAGTTCCGAATCGAGCAGCCGCCAGCCCAGATGCGCGGCCAAATCGTGTGCAAATTCCCCTCCGTGCGATCCGTACTCCCTTTCCACTGTGATCACGTTGACCGGTGTATGCAGCATGGCTCCGATGAACCCCCCTGGGCACCGTGCTCCCCGAAATGGAGCATACAACTCCGGCCGACAAAAATGAAACGGGCCCAGGAGAGGATTTGCTCCTGAGCCCGATCCCTTCCTGCCGGCGCCGGCAGAATCTACTGCGCAACCGGTTGTGGCGGCAGCGGTTTTGAGCTTTTCAGGTGCGGGGCTTTAGGCGTGGCCGGGGCGTTCGGAGGCAAAGGCGGCCCGGCCTGAGACTCCGAGCCTTTCTTGATATGCAGGTCGCCGTTGTCCGAGCTCAGCACAATGTGCGCGCTACCCGAACCGATCCGTCCGTTCACCGTTTTGTCTTCGTCGCCGCTTACCGTGAGCCCGTAGTCTGTGATGATTTCGCCATTGTGCGTTCGGCCGTTCACTGTGGCCGAGGCATTCGGCGGCAGCGTGATCTCTACGTCACCCTTGTCGTTTGTGGCGTCGATGGCATAGGGTCCCGCGGGCGCTATGTTAATCGTGCCATCCCGGTCTTGCACGGTGCTGTCGCCGTAGATTTCGCTCAGATCCACATCCTTGGAGTGCGTCGTTACTCGCACCGGCCCTTTGGCCTCGGTAATTCGCAGATCGTCCGAGTCCAGCGTAAGATCGCCGGTTAAATTCGCTAATTCAACAGTGGTCACCGACGTGTGCAGGTGAACGGGCCCGCTGATGCTTTCCAAATGGACGTCACCAAGAAGGGCGCCATCCTGTGCGACTGTGCCCTTGATCTCCGAAAGCGTGAGATCGTTCAAATCCCCAGTGAGGGTCATGTCGCCTTGGACATCATGCGCAGAGAACTCGTCGTGCCTTCCATTCGGGAAGTGCGCCACAACCGGGCCGGCCATCGAGTTGAGGTGAATGTCCCCGGGCGTAGTTACGTCGATTCCCGCGCCGAGCCCCGATGCAGTCACGTCTCCCTTGCCGGCATTCACCGTCACCTTGGCCGTTTTCGGAATTGTGATATTCAGGTTGACCTTGCCTTTCGAGTCGTTCGCCGACTGGATCAGCACCGCGCTTCCGCTCACCGTCACATGCGCCGCCTCAGTGTCGAAGATCTTCCTGGCCTCGGAGTCGGAATTGGCGTATGCCACCTCATGCGCCTGCACTTCCATGTTGGTCTGGTCCGCAGCGGTAATGCTTACGTCGCCGCGCGGATTCTGGATTTCAATCGTTGCGTTCGCGGGAATGGATCTGTTGTCCGCCTGCTGGTCGCTGTCATGTTCCGGCAATCCAAAGAAGTTGAAAAAGTCGTTGTCGCCAAAATTGTTGTTCCAGGGGCCCCCGAAATGATTGTGCACAGACGCGATCGCGCCCACAAAGGCCAGCAGAACGAGAATTCCGATAAAGCCGCCGCTGCGGCGCACAGGAGTCGGCCGGCGCAAATCCAGCGCCCACTCGCCCAGCAGTGCGAGCCCCGCGCCGATCAAAAGCAGCGGCCACCATTGCCCGTACCAACTCCAGAAGGAGCCCGGATTGATAGACCCCGTGGCCACCAGCAATGCGACCACGCCGATGCACACCAGAATCACAGGTCCCACAACTGAAGGAACTCGTGGTCCATACGGGCCCGCATAGCTGGCCTTCCAGGCGTGTCGCTGCGCCCGCCATGCATCGCGTTGCGCGCGCCAGGCAGCACGTTGCTGTTCGCGATATACGCGCCACTGCATCTTTGGATCGTACGGAGGCGGGACGCCGCCGCCGGGAGGCATGTTTGGAGGTGCGCTGCTCATGATTGCTCTCCGTTCAAACGGTTCTCCGGATCATGCTGCTGCGAAGGAACGATCGCGGTTCCCTCTACTTGTGCCCCGGTTTGCTCCTCCCCTCGAGGGTTGTCTTGCCACGAACCTCGCCAATCTGGTCCCGCGGCTGGCGTACCCTGAGCGGCGCCGTGCCACGGCCATCCGGAAAATATCGGATAGCCTTCTGCGGAAAGAGCGGCCCGCTCGGCGAGCAGCAACACCCCGATCAGAATGAAGAGCAGTGGCCAGAAGAGCCGCCAGAAATGCGGGATTGCGCCCATTTGGTAAAGCAGCGCCAGCACCCCGATCAGCAGCAAGACGGCCGGTCCGCGCAAACGATGAATCAGGATATAGCGGCTCATTTCGTCTCTCCCTCTGAACTCTTCTGCGAAATCGCCTGCGAGTCCTGCAGGCGTCGCACCACAAGCCAAGCTCCCAAACCGATCAGGACAACCGGCCAGGTAAACTCAAACATTCGGCCTGAGAACCAACTAAACTGCCCCAGCAGAAATAGCAGTCCCAGGGCGATCAGAATGATGGCGCCGATCGGCTCGCGTCGCCGCCAATGCACGGGAGGAACCGGCGGCACCGGTGGGACCGGCGGAACCGGAGAAACGCCTGGGCTAGTGAAACCCATCGCAGGCGGAGCATACGGCGCCTGATAGAACCCCTGATAGGGAGTCTGGTACTGCGCCTGATTGGCCGCCGGATCCCTGGGCGTGTACGGAGCTTGATTCGGTGGCGGTTGCGTCCATCCTGTCTGCCCTGCGTTCGTCGGTCCCGTTCCCGATCCTGTGAAGCCGGGCCCCGGATGCTGCCGTCCGCCGGAAACAAACCAGTTGCCGATGTCATTCAGCCCAAGCGGGTCCGGCAAAGGCTCACCGTCGCGCCGCGCCTTGGCAGTGTGATAGGCCTCGAAAACTTGGTAGAACACCCAACCTGCAATGAAGAGCCCAAACACGCCATAGATATGGGCGGCGCTCACCAACACCGCGAAAATCGCCACGTGAACCAGGCCTTTGATGAATTGGCCGTTGTACATGGCGCCCACGCCGGGAATTAACCCCAGGAAAGCTGCCAGCCCTGGGCTGGGAATACCTGCCGGCGGTGGCACAAACGGCCGTTGCGTTGTCTGCCATGCCATCCAGCACGGCTCGCAGAAAATTTGACCGGCTGGCCCGGTTCGCACGCACGCCGTGCACAGCGCCTTGCCGCAATTCTGGCAATACGCGGTCGCAGTTACGCCGCTGTGGTTTACGCAATCCATAGTCTGCTCCTTTCACGCGCTCTCATTGCGGAGCCGCCGGACTGCACGGACCCGTTTCCCCACAGGTCAGGATTCGTCGGTGGGGTGAGGGTTTTGTTCTGAAATGTAAGTGACGTCTCTACGAAGTCATTCGCTGGGCCGCTCGCCGGCTCCATGGCCGGGTTATCGGGCTCCTGCTGAGGGTCCACTCGCAACCCTCCGTCGTTTCGGCCGGGTTTCTGCCCTGGATGCTGTTGTGTCTCGCCGGGGTTTGCCGGTTGCGTCTCCCTTTGCTGCTCGCCGCTGCTTTGGCCTTCAGTCGCGCCGCGCAGTTCCTTGACCCGGGATTCCACTTCGTACACAAGCCGTAGGTGATCGTAATACCGAACAATGGGAACGGAGGCCATTGTCAACTGCCGTTCCATGTAGGACCGCACTGCCCTTGGCCTCAGATCAGCCATCCGCACGCTCGACAACCGCACTCCTGCCAGATTCAACGTCAGCGCGATAGAGAAAAACGCCATGGCAGCCGTCATCAGCAAACGAGGCTGCATGCTGTAACGGACCCGGGTAAAAAAGCCCGGTTGCTGCCAAACGGGCGGGATGAACGCGGGGATGGCAGCAGATCCAGCCGGCCCCGGCAACGCATCGCCAGCACCCCAGCCTGCGACCTGTTTGTGACCCGGACCCGTCTTTGCAAGGATCTGTTCCAGCAACCCAGCAGGCGCCTCCGGCTCAGGAGAGAGAAATTCGAGCCATTCGCGCCCTTTCCGCGCCTCTTCATACAGTGCAGAGCAGGCCGGGCAGACGGCCTTATGCTCCGTGAACTTTGCTTCGTTCTCTGGCTTCAATAGCCCATCCAGCGCATCGGCCAGCAAAGTCTCCCACTCGCCGCATGCTGGGGAGTTCGGAATGTGTGTGCGCTCTTCCATGGCTACATCACCTCCCGTTGATTACGTTCCAGCAGCCGTGCTAGTTCCGCCCGGCCCCGGCTGATTCGAGACTTGACCGTCCCTTCGGGGATGCCAAGGACTTGTGCAATCTCTTTGTAATCAAGGTCTTGAAGATCTCTTAGAATGACCGCTTCGCGTAATTCGACCGACACGCGGGCCAATGCTCGTTGCACGATCTTGGCCAGCTCGTTGCGCGCCGCAGACTCGTGGGGCGTCGGGTCCTTCGCCACCAGCCGGTCCGTCGGTTTCAACTCCTCCGCATGGTCCCAGCCATCGTCGAGCGAGTCAGTCACGCGCTGGTTGCGCGTCCGCCTGAAGTTGTCGACCAGCAGGTTCCGCGTCATGGTAGTGATCCACACTGGAAGGCTGCCGCGAGCCGCGTCAAAGCTGTCTAGATTCGAGTAGATTTTCAGGAACACGTCCTGGGTCAGGTCCTCGGCATCTGCTGCGTTTCCCGTAAAGCGATAGCAGAGGCCGTACACACGCTTCTGGTGTGTGCGGACCATTTCGGCCCATGCGCCGGAGTCTCCGTCCATGCAGCGGCGGACGATCAGGGACCAGTCTTGCTCCAGAGGTCTCACCTCCACGCGCGCTGCGCCGGTGGCTGACGCCACTGCAGCGGCCTCAGCAGAGTGTTCCCGGACCGTGGGTTGTCCGGAACCTGCATCCATAGAATTCGAGCTTTCTCGTGCCGATGACCATGACTGGCGCATCTTTACGGCTTCGAACCCCGGATCCCTCGGGAAGCGGCCTTTCTTTCCCGTGGTGGTGGCGACAAAGCTCTCTCGCTGGGGTAGAAGCCCCGCCATGCTCCAGCTTAATGTACCCACGCACTGCATAGCGGGTTCATACGTAAAATCCCGCCGCCGGGTTCCGTAAGAAGCGATTCACCGGGAAGGAGGTGGGATAATCGCCGCCGGGAAGCTGCGCGCCGACCCCACCGAAGGGTTCTCCGGAACCATTGCGCCTGCCGATGCGTAATCGTCATTGTGACACGGCTCCACAGTTGGCCCTGGGTTGAGTCCCAGGTCGCGCGTTCCATCGCGGACTGGCATGCGTGCGCGTCTCGCCCGCTTCCACTTGGGACCCGATACTCTCCGCGCGAGCAGCGCAAACGCGAGCGGGCTTACGACGCCTGCTTTCGCAGCGTGGAATACGAACTTCACCAGATCCCACGAAACAATTCAGATCGTTTCGCCTTCAACCACCGGTTTGCAGCCACGTTTGCTCGTTTCGCGAGGATCGCACTTGACTTGAATGAAGCGGCGGTCGAGCTCATCACCCGGGGATTCCTGCCGGCGGGCACTGAATTCGCTCGTTGCTCGCGCCGCTTCGACACTGCACTGGGCATGGAGGAGATCGTTCAGGCCTGCCGCAATGCCTGGACCGTTTGCGGATTGCAGCCCCTGCTCGGCCGGCGCCTCAGCATCACGCCTTCGATTGTCGGATACAGTCTTCTTTACCCTTACACCGACAACTATCTCGATCGAAAAGATGAGGCTGGTCCATCCAAGCGCGAGTTCTGCCGGCGTTTTCGTGGGCGGCTGCGTGGCGAGAGCATTGCCCCGCAGAACGATCGCGAGGCGGCCATCTGGGCGCTCGTCGACATGATTGAGGGAGAGTATCCTCGCGCGCGCTATCCGCAGGTCTTCGATTGTTTGCTGGCGATTCATCAGGCGCAGGAGGAGAGCATGGCGCAGATGGGCGCCGGCAGCACCCAAAACGATCTGGATGTTCTCCGCATCAGTTGCGCCAAGGGTGGAAGCTCCGTTCTGGCCGATGCCTGCCTGGCCCGCGGCTGGCTCATCGAGGGCGAGAGTCGAGTTGCTTTTGATTGGGGAACGCTTTTGCAACTGGGCGACGATCTTCAGGATATTCGCGAAGATCTTCGCTGCGGCTCTTCGACGCTATTCACGCTCGCAATCTCTCAAGCCAGGCCTCTTGATGCACTCGTTGACCAGCTTCTCAACTTCAGCGAGCATGTCGGCAGCGAACTGGATGGCTTCCCCGCCGGCACGGCAACGCTCAAAGACCTGCTGCGCATGAGCTGGCGCTCTATCATTCTTGCCGCAGTCGCCAACGTGCCCGAGTACTTCACCCGCGCGTTTCTCCGCGAACTCGAAGGCTCTTCACCGTTCCGCTTCGGTTTCCTTCAGGAGCGGCACGAGCACCTTGCGGGTCATCGCGGCCTGTATGCAAGAACCTTCAGTGCCTTTGTCGATGACTTGCAGAACGGCGATTCGCTTGCTGATCGTGCACAGGCAACCCCATGCCTGGCGCACTGAACGCGCAGCTCGCAATGCCTCATCCTTGGCCCCCGGTCTGGGTCATTCGTGCTTACAGCGTGCGCCATGCTATCTTTCCCAAATCCTGACATTCATCGATCCACACGATTGTGGGCGCCCGTCCTGACTCTGTTAGGGAGGGGTATGCATTTTCGATTCGGCCGAGTCCCTCACCAAGAAAAATCTCAGCATCCTCGCCGATCCGCCGTAAACTTGGCAGCAATGGAGGTCACAACGTGGAGGATTGGAAATTCACCCAGAAAGATCCCTCTGAGGCTCTCGCCAAACTGCACTTCTTTTCTGTCAAGAAGAAACATGCGTCCGGCGAGATTGAAGCGCGGATTACAGTCAAGGAGTTCGCCACCGCCAAAACCACCGACATGAAGTTCTTTGCGGTGGCCGATCTTCACTTGAATCAGAAGACCATGAAGTTCCAGCCTTGCGGGTGGGCTGAGACCATGATGGGCGCGCTCACAGAATGTTTGAGGAATCTCCGCAAGTTCGACTACGAGGGCCACGAGCTGTCTCCCGCAACTCCCGAATGCGGAGCGGAGCCTTAAGACTCACCGATCACAGCTGGTGTATCACCTCAAACCGATAACTCGGGATGGACCCACCACGACTCACCGCGGCGGAAGACCCGAGATCGCGTCTCCTTGTTCCCTCGGTCCCCTTTTTCCCTTGGCCTTGGGTTCCCTGCGCCCCGCCCTCAATATCGCTCTGCAAACTCCGGATCAACAGGATTCTCAAACAGCGACGCATCGCGCGTGACAATCGTCAACCCCGAGGGAGTAACAAAATACCTTCGCTTGTCCTCGACCGGATCGTAGCCGATGACCGTTCCCTCCGGAATGTGCACGTCGCGGTCGATAATCGCACGACGGATCCGGCAGTGCCGCGCAATGTTCACGTGCGAAAAGATGATGCTCGCGTCCACGTCGGAGTAGGAGTTCACGCGCACGTCCTGCGACAGCACCGAGTTGTAGACCGACGCTCCAGAAATAATCACGCCGGCCGTGATGATCGAGTTCACTGCCATGCCTGAGCGACCCGGCTCGCCGAAGACAAACTTCGCCGGCGGATATTGGCGCACGCGTGTGCGAATCGGCCAACTCTTGTCGTACAGGTTAAACACCGGCGACACCGAACACAGATCCATATTGGCTTCGTAGTACGCGTCGAGCGTCCCAACGTCCCGCCAGTAGAGCGCCTCTTTCTTGTTTTCATCCACGAAGCTGTAAGCCATCATCTTCTTCTGGCCCAGCAGATTGGGCAAAATGTTATGCCCGAAGTCATGCTTCGAATCCGGATCGTCGGCGTCTGCGATCAGCGCCTTCAGCAGGGTCTCGGTGTTGAAGATGTAAACCCCCATCGACGCATCCACGGCGTTTGGATTAAAAGGCGATCGGACGCTGGTCGAAGCCGGTTTCTCCTGGAAGCCAGTCACTTCCCCAGTCCTGCTCACTTCCACCACTCCGAACCGCGACACCTCTTCCGGCGCAACGGGCAGTGTGGCCATTGTCACTTCGGCGTCGGTTTCCTTGTGGTGGGTGAGCATCCGGCTGTAGTCCATCTTGTAGATGTGGTCGCCCGCCAGGATCAGCACGTGCGTCGGCTGCTCGCTGCCGATCGAGTAGATATTCTGGTACACCGCATCCGCCGTTCCCATGTACCAGTTCCCGCCCGTGCGCTGCATCGGCGGCATGAGCTCGAAAAACTCACCCATCTCCTGCGACACCAGGCCCGACCACCCTTCGCGGATATGACGGTTCAGGCTCAACGCCTTGTACTGCGTTAGGACGTATACCCGGCGCAGCCCTGAGTTGATACAGTTCGAAAGCGTGATATCGATGATGCGGTAATGCCCGCCAAACGGTACGGCCGGCTTGGCCCGATCCCGGGTCAGCGGAAACAGCCGCTCTCCTGCTCCGCCTGCAAGCAAGACTCCGAGTGTGTCTTTCATATCCATATGGATCTCGCCTCTGATTCACTTCTGGGCCGGCTGTCCCGGTGCAATGGGGGAGTGTCGCGATCCGGAACGGCATATTTTCAGGCGGCACGTTCCAGCGCCCGCCGCTGAACGCAGGAGAATACCACACGCCGCAATGAACTTGGCAATTTTACCGGCGGAGGGCTGTAACGGCTTGAGTAGAAGATGCTCGCGCGAGGCTTTTCGATGGCTGCAAACGAGAGCGCAATGAGCGCAAGAATACTGCGCCGGCCGGTCGCCCGATGCTTCGCGTGCTCGTGCGCTCGGGACCGGCTCGCACGAACACCGCAGGCTCCGCTAACTCCGCTGCTTTTCGGCTACCAGCCTGAAACCCAGTTCTTCTTCTTGTCGGTCGACCGCTTGAATTTGGTGAACTTGTACTCCATCCCGACCGAGATGGCAAAGTTCACGTCGAACTGCCCATAGGAAGAGTTCGCATACGGTGCGTCGTTGAACGTGTAGTGCGTCATCACCGCGTCAGGCGTGATGCGGAAGACCCAGTGCTCTGACCGGTTCAGGTCCATTTCTCCGCCCACAATCGCTGCCGGCGCAATCTGGTTATAGTAAAAATCGAACTTCGCGGGCGGCTGCCCCAGCAGGTCCTTCTGGAAATTACCGTAGACCCCGCCAAACATGGCGTGCGCAATCATCGCCCCGTGCTTGTTGTGCGGCCCCAGCCATTCCGCCCCGCCCACAAAGAAGTACTGCTTCACCATGGGGCCCCTGATGTTGTTGGGCGCATTGGGAGCTGTGCCGCTGGTGCCCACATACCCGCGGCCTGAAGCCTGGATCCCCCAGTTCCGGGTGAGCCAGTACGAACCCTCCATATTCAGCCCGCCAAGGTTCGACCCCTGCAGCAAACTCGGCCCCGCCTTCATGTGGTCGTAGGCAAACCCCAGTGACATGTCATATCGGTTGTCGTAGCGCACCTTTTCCAATGGATTGATTGAAACGTACACGGGACTGGGGAGCTCCTGGGTCGTTTGGGTTTGGGAGCTCGACTCCTGGGCCTGCAAGTGAACCGCCGCGCACGCACAAAGGGCGAAAACCGCGGCAAAAAGGGCTGTTATCTTTCCTGGGAGATGCATCACCAACCAGCTTACAAGACCCCCCCGATAACGGACAACGCGACGAACCTGCATTTCCTCTTAGACTCGATTTCCTGTGAGTTGTGTGAGCAGAAGCTATAGGTTACACGGCTCCATTTGCCGTGACCACACTAGGTAATGGACCGTTTTCAGAAGCTCCACAATCGTGCCGGTCTCTGATCCTCCGGCCGGCTCAGGCTCAACGGGAGGGGCCGCGTGCACGCGCCACTGGAGCGGAAGCCGGCTCAGGATCATCGCCGCCCTGGCCAGATGGCTCGGCGACGAAATCACTTCCGCCGATTGCCAGCCATGGCTTCGCATGATCCGCAACGAGTCACATGCATTCTCAATGGTGTTTCGAGCGTCGGGTTCCTCGAAAATCAGCTGGGCCGGAATCCCCTGCGCCTCGGCAGTTCGCGCCATCACCTGCGCTTCCACATAGCGGTTATGCGCTGCGCCGCCGGTCATGATGATCCGCGGCGCCACACCCCGCCCGTATTCGCGCACTGCCTCGGTCACGCGCGCCAGCTCCGTGGGGCTCGGGTTCCCATCAGCGTCCGCCGGGTAACCGAGCACGATCAGCACATCAAACTGATCCTGCGCCGTATTCCCCAGCGGCGCCAGCCTTCGCGCAAGCGCCGCCCAGGCAATCAGCCCCAGAACAAGTGCCGCGCACATCGCAACCGCTCGTCCCAGCCAGTTCAGCCGGCCGCGTTTCCTGCGCCGCGCCAGACGCGTCGCTTCGACCCTCGGCGTCGCAGGCTTTCGGCGTGTGCTCGTGGAGTTCAATGGGGGATTGCCTTCACACTCCACTCTAATCTCTCACGATAACCGCTTCGTCATCGCACCGAATCTGGCCGCAAAATTCCTGATTCAACTATCACATCTTTTGCATTTTCTACATCCAAGTCTCAGGAGGTGGAACCGATGCGACTGTTTTTTGCCGTTGTAAGCATTACACTTCTGGCCTCGGCTCTCGCTGTGGGCCAGCAGAATCAGCAGCCTGGCCAAGTCTTCGCTCAGGGGCCGACAAATGAACCGCAGTTGGCGCAACAGGTCCGTCATGCGCTGTTGATGTTGCCCTACTACTCGATCTTCGACGACCTGTCCTTCAGCTTGAATGGCAGTGTCGTCACGTTGCAGGGCGCATGCCCGCCCGACCCCCCGTGGAACATTCAGTCTGACGCGGCGGCCGCCGCAAAGCGAGTAAAGGGCGTCACGCAAGTGGTCAACAACATCAAGCTCCTGCCGCTTTCGCAGATGGACTGGCAGGTTCGCCGGGCAGAACAGAGAGCCATTTACGGTGATCCCGAAATAGGAACGCGCTACGGACATCAGGCCTTGCCGTCGATTCACATCATTGTCGACAACGGGCACGTGACGCTGACGGGTGTGGTCGATAACCAGATGGATGACACGCTTATCCGCACGCGCGCTAACGCGGTCCCCAATGTGTTTTCTGTGACGGACAAACTGGTGGTGCTCAATGAGGGAAAGAAGAAGGAAAATGTCTCGTCGAAATAGCAGCGGCAGACACCAGCTCCCTGACTAGAGTGCCCATCGATCCATATTCGATGGGCACTACCCTCGACTTCAGATTCCCGACCGCGACCCCTGATCCGTGACCCCTGACCCCTGTTTTACGGATACATGCGGTTCAGCATGCGCGGGAAGGGGATCGTTTCGCGCACGTGATCGAGCGCGCATACCCACGAAACTACGCGCTCAATGCCCATGCCGAAGCCTGAATGCGGCACGCTGCCGTAGCGGCGCAGGTCGAGATACCATTCGAACGCCTCGCGCGGCAGCTTGTGCTGATCAATGCGCGAGCTGAGCAGCTCGTAGCTCGACACGCGCTGCGATCCTCCGATGATTTCGCCGTAGCCCTCGGGCGCCAGCACATCCACGCAGAGCGCGTAGCGCGGATCCTTCGGGTCGGGCTCCATGTAGAAGGCCTTCACATCGGCCGGATACCGATGCACCATCACCGGCCGGTCGTACTGCGAGCTCAGCCATGTTTCGTCGGGTGAGCCGAAGTCGTTGCCGTACTCGAATGGCTGTTCAAGCTGCCCGTTTTTGTGCGCCTCGTTCAGCAGCTCCACTGCCTCGTCGTAGCGTAGCCGCGGAAACGGCGGCAATACGTTCTTGAGCTTCTCCGTGTCACGGCCGATCACCTGCAGCTCGGGCGCGCGATTCTTCAGCACGCTCTGCACGATGTGCGAAATGTATTTTTCCGCCAGCTCCATCAGCCCGTCGAGGTCCATATATGCAACCTCGGGTTCCACCATCCAGAACTCCGTCAGATGGCGTCGCGTCTTCGATTTTTCCGCGCGGAACGTCGGCCCAAAGCTGTACACCTTGCCCAGAGCCAGCGCCGTCGACTCCACGTAGAGCTGCCCGCTTTGTGTCAGGTAGGCGGGATCGCCGAAGTAGTCGACAGGAAACAGCGTTGACGTGCCTTCGCACGCGGCAGGCGTCAAAATCGGAGGATCAGTGCGGATGAACCCATTGGTGTCGAAATACTCTGCCGCGGCGCGCATGATCTCCGCGCGAATGCGCAGGATGGCCGACTGCCGCGGGCTGCGCACCCACAAGTGGCGCCGTTCTTGCAGGAAATCAACGCCGTGCTCCTTCAGCGTGATCGGATACGGGTCCGCCTCAGGCACTCGCTGCACCACCTGCACGTCTTCGACATCCAGTTCGTAGCCGCCCGGCGCGCGTTTGTCCGCCCTCACCTTTCCCGTCACAATCACCGACGACTCCTGGGTGAGATTCTTCAGCGCGTCGAACACCTGCGGCGACACGCTCTTCACGTGTGCCACTCCCTGAATGGAGCCGGTCCCGTCGCGAAAGATCGGAAAAAGCAGCTTCCCGCTTTCGCGCGAGTTGTAGAGCCAGCCGCGCAAAGTGACGGAATCCCCTTCATGACGCCCGATTTCGGCAATGGTGGCAACGGGAGGCGTTGGCTTGGCAGTTTCTTGTGGGGCGGGAGCTGTTTCTTCTGGCATCGTGCTTCCTTCTTGGCTTGCGCCGACTGTCCAGAATAACGCGCATTGGGCCAGCCGGTTGCATCGAGGGTCGGCTCCTGTCGATCTAGCGCTTAGTTTCGTGGTACCGGAAAGTCTTTTGATCTAGACAACAAATACGCTCGAAGCGCATTCTAATCACTTAAGGAGCAGCGATGACCGAACGGCCCGAGGAAAACGGCGAACAGATGCACAAGACCTTGGCGGACGCCGACACCGCCGAACGCTTCATTACCGAAAAGCACATCGGCGAGCGCATCCGCAGGCTGCGCCTCAAAAAATCGATGGGCCTCGTGGACTTAGGCAGGCACACCGGGCTTTCGGCCAGCTTTCTATCGCAGCTCGAAACGGGCCGTGTCGTCCCCACGCTGCGCAACTTGGCGCGCATTGCCATGGTCTTTTCCAAAGATCTGGCCTATTTCTTTGAGACCGAGCCGGCGGCCATCTTCCGCGTTCACCGCAAGAAAGACCGTGTGCGCATGCCGCAGACCGGCGTCGAGCCGCCAAGCTACACCTTCGAAAGTCTCGGCTACATGGTGCCCGACAGGCACATGGACCCCTACTACGCCGAGTTCGTCCCGTTACCGGAGCAAGTGGAGCCGAAGTCGCATATGCACGCGGGATTCGAGTTCCTGTTCGTGGTGGCCGGTGAGCTGGTGCTGCGGCACGGAGACCAGGAGGCCACTCTCGCCCCGGGAGATGCCGCATACTTCGACGCAGGAACACCGCACTCGTACCGGAGCGCGGGAAACAGGCCGGCAGAAGCGGTCATCGTGACCATGCATCAATCACAGGCAGGCCAGCAGCCGCCTCCGCGCCCGGGAGCATCCGCCACCGCGCGTCCTGCGACGCCGCCAAACCCGCCGAGAACCGACACGGGAGATGGAAAGCACGGTGGAGCCAGCTAGGAACTGACCCTGCCGAACCCGCGCAGCCCGTCCGTCTCCACCGTAGCGCAATAGAACGGGCGCGCTGATCCGGCTGATTCCCTATTGCTGTTCTGTTACCAGCTTTCCGCTGATATCGCGCACCTCGACGGTCCCTAGTCCCGCATCCTTCAATGCGGGTTCAATTTTCGCCCGATCGCCCGCCGCCACAATCACAAGTTGGTCAGGATGCACGTACTGTTGCGCGACCCGTGCAATATCCGCCTGTGTAATCGCCTGGTACTTCGCTGGAAGGTTGGTGTAGTAGTCGAGTGGCCGGTCGAAAAGGAAGATGTTGTCGGTCGCTCTTACAATCGCAGCTGTTGTTTCAAAGCGCCCGGGAAGCGAGCGAACCGACGCTTCCTTGGCTTCGGCCAGCTCCTCCGCGGTCGATGGTTTCGCCGGAAAATTCCGGATCTCTCCCAGCAGCTCCTTTGCGGCAGGAGCCGTGACGTCCGTCCGCACCAGTCCCCCGGCCGCGAACGTGCCGCCATCCGCGTACTCCGTAAATCTGGAGTTCGCGCCGTAGGTGTAGCCATGCACTTCGCGCAGGTTCATGTTGATCCGGCTGGCAAAGCTTCCGCCCATGGTGTAGTTCATCACGGTCAAAGCTTCGTCGTCGGGAGAGTTCGCCGGAACACCGATACCAAATGCGTCAAGCGCAGTTTGCGGTGCGCCGGGCTTGTCCACGATCACCACATGTGTCGACTGCGGCGCGGGCGCTGCGGGAATCGCCGCGGCGGGTTGCGTTTTTGCCGCCCATTTGCCGAAGTACTCCCGGGCAAGACTTTCGGCTAGCGCGCGGGTCATGTCACCCGCCAGGATCAGAGCCGAATCCTGCGGTCCATAGTGTGCGGCATAGAAAGCAGACAGATCAGCTTGCGTGATTGACCCCACGCTTTCCGCCGTGCCCGTTCCACTCCTGCCGTATGGCTCGTCACCGAAGACCAGCTTCGGGCCCACGCGCATCGCCATACTCTGCACGTTGTCAGTCTCCTGCGCGATTCGCACCAGGCGCTGCTTGCGGCGCCGCTCCACATCTTCCGTGCGAAAGCCGGGATGCTCTGCCACGTCGGCGAGCAGATTCATGCCCTCAGCCACGTGCGATGTCAACATGTTGATCGATACGGTGCCGGATTCCATCCCTGCGCCTGTCTCAACATGCGTTCCAATGCGCTCCGCGTCCGTCGCCAATCGCGTCAAATCGCGCGTGGCCGTGCCATCGCTCATCACCTCCGCTGTCAGCGTCGCCAACCCGCTTTTCTCCGACGAATCGTTCGCGCTTCCGGCCCGCGAGACAATCTCCGCGCTCAGCACAGGCAGCGCGTGATCCTCCACCAGGTAAACCTTCAGGCCGTTCGCCAGCGTAAACTCCTGCGGTGCAGGCAAATGCATCACCGGCGGTGGCCCCGGCTCAGGCTTGTTTTTCCGCCAGTCCTGCGAGGCTTCGAATTCCGGCGTATACGGGTTCACCAGCTTCACATCCGCGTCGGTGTCGGCGGGGCTGCGCGGCACGTCATCCAGCACCTTCTTGCCCGGTGCGCAATACACCACCACCGCATGATCCTTGCTCAAGTACTTCACGGCTGCGGCTTTCACGCTCGCTTGCGTCACCGCTTCGGTCATCGCCACATCCTTGAACAGAAAATCCGGGTCTCCGGTGTACTGGTTGTAGCGGTCGAGGCTGCCGGCGACTCCGCCAAATCCGCCCAGACGCTGCAGCCCGGTGATCTTGTCGGTTAGATCCAGCGCCTTTGCCGAGGCCACTTCGTCGGGTGTCGGCCCATCCTGCTGCAGCTTGGCCAGTTCGCTCCAGAACGTCGCCTCAAGGTCTTCGAGCTTGACGCTCGGCTTCGCCGTGATCGTGCATTCTGTAATGCCCGCCAGTTTCAACGGATAAGAGAAGCAATTCACGCTCTGCGCCGTCTGCGACTTGTAGACCAAAGCTTCCTGTAGCCGGCCAGCTTTGCCACCGCCTAATGCAAAGGCCGCCGAGTCCACGCTGTAGGCGTCAGGCGTGAAGGCCGCAGGTGTGAGCCACGCAATCCTCATTTGTGGCAAGTGAACAGTGTCAGTGATCGTGGCGCGCTGCTGCTCGGCGATCGGCGGTGTCACAGCGGTCACAGGAGGCACCGGCGGGCCCTTCGGAATGGGACCAAAGTATTTCGTCAGCAGCACCTTCAGCTTGACGGGGTCAAAGTCTCCAGCAATCGCGATCGAGGCATTGTTCGGCGTGTAGTACTGCTGGTGAAAATCGCGCACATCGGTAATTCGCGCCGATTCGATGTCGGCGTGGCTGCCGATCACCACGCCATAGTAAGGGTGACCCTTGGGGAAAAGCATGTGGAACACTTGCTCCTCCGCCACGTCATACGGTTGCCCCTCGCCCTGCCGCCTCTCGTTGCGCACCACGTCTTTCTGGTTGATCAGCAGTTCGCGGTTCAGGCCCTCCATCAGAAAGCCCATGCGATCGCTCTCCAGCCACATCGCCAGCTCCAGCTGATTGCTCGGCATGGTCTCGAAGTAGTTCGTGCGATCGAAGTCAGTGGTCCCGTTCACGTCCGTCGCGCCCGCCGCCTGCACATCCTTGATGTGTGCTTTCTGGCCGACGTGTTCAGAGCCCTCGAACATCATGTGCTCAAACAGGTGCGCAAATCCTGTCCGCCCCGGCCGTTCGTTCAACGGGCCTACGTGATACCACAGATCGACAGCCACAAGCGGCAGCCGATGGTCCTCGTGCGTCAGCACCGTAAGACCGTTCGGCAACATGTATCTCACATACTTGATCTCAGGCGGCTTGTGCGTAGCGGCAGGTGCGCCCTGCGCATTTGCCGCTGCGCCGATGCCGGCCAGAATTGCAAGCACCATCAAGCCCATATAACGACGGATGGCAATATTCACAGCTGTCCCCCCCTTACTTCGCGCATCGTGACCGCGCTTCTTTGAGCGGATCCACCGCGGAGACCATCCTTCTCACACAACGTTCTGGTGGGAAGAAGCCGGGCAGCAGGACGAAATAAAACTGCTCAGAAACTGAAGAAGTGCTTTGACCGCGAGTGCAGACAGGATAATACCTCTGCCTGAACACAGGCTATGGATTTGGGACAGCTGTTTTGAATGGACTTGATGGCTGGTTAACCTCCCCAAAAGTGAGGTAGGGCACTGGAGCGGCGCTTGTAGGCATCGACTCCAGCGTTTTCAGATCGGCCTGCACCTTTTCCCACTTGTCGTGATCCTTCTTGGTGGTAATCGGCGCATTCGGATCGGCATAATATGCCTCAACATCGCTCTTGATTCCCGGAGGGATCGGGCGATTCGGTTGGCTGGCAAGCCGGTGCAGCAACTCGGCGTAAGTGGAGTCGGTAAGCGAATAGCCGCCTGGCTTCACAATCTGTCCGGTGTCGAGGTCGCGATTGGGCAATGGATGCTGGGCATTGAGCGGCTCAAGCGTGGCCACCGGGTACAAAGGAGCTATCGCAGGCTCTTGCTCCGCCTGTCTTGGTCTGAAGCGGGCGAGTCGCGCGCGCATGTTTGAAGTGGCCGAGGCCATGCTGTGCATGTAATCGGTCTCGGCGGCCGGCGTCGGGCCCTTGATGGCGACCAGCGAAAGAGGTCCGAATTTTGGGAGGATAAAGATCAGACCGGCAATCAGGCGCGTTTCTATGCTTGCTTTCTTGCGATAGGCGGCCCAGTTGTAAAGTTTGTCCACCGCGGCGGCTTCTTTCTCGATCTCGGCCGCATCCGGTGTATCCGGTTCGGCCGGCTCGTGGTTGCGATGCAACACGGTGAGTGCATACGCAATGCGGGGAATGAGCTTACGCGTCGCCATGTTGTACGCGGTCATGTTGATGAACTGCCGGCCCCTGCTGCCGTCAAAGCTCTCGGTCAGGCCGTAGGTTTGGTAGAACGCGAGTGCGACCTGACGCTGGGGAACCCTGAGCCCGATGTGACGCAGGTAGCCCAACGGTGCAAGGTGGTGCTGTGCGATCTGGTCGATGTCGAAGGCAAATTCGACCCGCACGTGTTGGTGCTTGCCTTCGGCGTAATTCACACTCGGTCCGAAACGCTTTGCGAGTTTGGGAAACTGCATTGCAACAGCGCGGTTTGTGGCCTCCGAGTGCCCGTATGAATCGCCAACGTAATGCGAGAGCGCGCCCACGGCGAAGGCCAGCTCATCGGCGTTGTGCGCGTTGCGGAAGAGCGCGATCACGAAGTCTCCGGTGCGCACGTAATGAGTAAGATCAGAGAAAAATGCATCGCCGAAGGGGTAGTACCCGATGTCCTGGATGACGCATCCGCCGTAAGCATAGGCACGCGCGCGATCCAGCTGCGCCGGCGTGAGCTTGGGATACTGGTTAAGCAGCAGCGGAACGATCGAGTCCTGCCACACCAGGTCGATAATCTGCTCGTGCGTGAGCAGGGAGTAACCTGCCGCGTGCCGCGGCCAGCACATTGGCAGCAGCAACACGAGCAACAGAAAGGTCCGCACTCGATTCAGGCGCATCGCAATCGGGCCACGCGGAATTCCGCGATGGAAAGTGAGGGGGGATGGAAGCCGGGATCCCGCCTTCATTGTATGTGATGCTCATCCTGCTGCACGAGAGCGCCTCATTTACGCGGCGCTGATTCTTCGTCTCATCGCCAGCATGATCACTGCCGAAAGAGCCATCATCACACTCACCGCATCCAACCCGGCAGCGTAGCTGCCCACGCGCTGTTTGAGCCACCCAATCAGGAGAGGTCCCGCAAAACCGCCCAGGTTGCCGAGTGAGTTAATCAGCGCAATTCCCGCGGCCGCGCTCGCGCCCGAGAGAAACATTCCGGGCATCGCCCACAGCGGGGGCTTGGACCCGTTCACGCCAAAGCTCGCCACGGCGAGCGCCAGAATTACCGCCAGCGCGGCCTCGGCGTAGCCGGCCCACACCAAGCCCGCGCATCCCAGCACACAGGGAATAGTGACGTGCCAGATGCGCTCCAGCGTCCGGTCAGAGTGCCGTGCCCACACCACCATTCCCACCACAGCCACAGCGCTCGGAAGCGCATTCAGCCAGCCGACCGTCAGCGCGGAGAACCCGAACTGCCTGATCAGCAGCGGCGCCCAAAATCCAATCGCATATAGTCCCGCCGAGGTTCCCGAGTAGATCAACGCCAGCGCCAGCACCCGGGGATCGCGCAACACAGCCCAGATCGCGGCCATCGTGCTCGGGTGCGAACCGCCCTTGGCGCGTTCCATCTGCAAGGTTTGCAGCAGCCATGCGCATTCATCCGCGCTGAGCCATTCCGCCTGCTCCGGCGAGTCGGTGAGCACCTTCAAGGTCAGAAAGCCCAAAAGAATCGCCGGCAGCGCCTCAATCATGTAAAGCCACTGCCAGTTGGCTAGCCCGGCAATCCGGGGCAGCTCCATCAGCGCACCCGAAATCGGTGAGCCCACCGCTGAGGACAACGGCGCCGCAGCCATGAACGCCGCGATCGCCACTGCCCGCTGGCGAACCGGGAACCACAGGTTCAGATAAAGCAGCGTTCCAGGGAAAAAACCCGCCTCGGCAACACCCAGCAGAAGGCGCATCGCATAAAAGCTCCACGGCCCAACCACAAATGCCGAGGCCATCGACACAATGCCCCACGCCACCACGACGCGCGCGATCCATCTTCGGGCGCCCACACGCAGTATCATCAGGTTCGACGGCACCTGGAACGCGATATATCCGATGAAGAAGACACCGCCGCCGAGGCCGAACATCTCTGGCGTCAATCCAAGCGCCTGGTTCATGCTCAACGCGGCAAATCCCACATTCGCCCGGTCGAGAAAGCACACGAGGTAAAGCAGCATGACGAAGGGAAGAATCCGCAGTTGCAGCTTCCGCGTTACGCGGGCTTCGATGCTCGAATTCCCGGCGTGAGAGTTCACGCCGTCGCCAGCGGACTTTTGGCGCCCGTTGCGACGGCAGCGCAAACCGCTTCGGTTACGTCCGCCGTCGTCGCCATGCCGCCCAGGTCACGTGTGTGCAGCCGCGGATTCGCCGTCACGCTCTCAATCGATCGCATCAGCCGCCGAGCTGCCTCAGTCTCGCCAAGGTGCTCAAGCATCAGCGCCGCCGTCCAGAAGGTTCCCACCGGGTTGGCGATGCCTTTGCCCATAATATCGAAGGCCGATCCGTGAATTGGCTCGAACATCGACGGATACACGCGCTCAGGATTAATGTTCGCTGTTGGCCCAATGCCCAGGCTGCCTGCCAGCGCCGCCGCCAGGTCAGTCAGAATGTCAGCGTGCAGATTCGTCGCGACCACGGTATCGATCGATGCCGGCCGGTTCACCATTCGCGCCGTCATCGCGTCCACCATCTCCTTATCCCAGCGCACCTCGGGAAAATCTTTCGCCACTTCCGTCGCGATTTCATCCCACATCACCATGCCGTGCCGCTGCGCGTTGCTTTTCGTAACCAGCGTCAGCAGCTTGCGCAGACGCGACTGCGCAAGCCGGAATGCATAACGCTGGATGCGCTCCACACCTGCGCGCGTCATCACTGAGACCTCGGCCGCCACTTCCATCGGGAATCCCTGGTGCACGCGACCGCCCGCGCCGGAGTACTCGCCCTCGGTGTTTTCGCGCACGATCACCCAGTCCAGATCTTCGGCGCGACAGCGCTTCAGCGGCGCGTCAATCCCCGGCAGAATCCGCGCCGGGCGCACATTCGCATATTGATCCAGGCCTTGGCAGATCTTCAGTCTTAGTCCCCAAAGCGTAATGTGATCGGGAATGTCGGGGTCGCCCGCCGAGCCAAAGAGGATCGCATCTTTTTTCTTGAGCGCATCCAGGCCATCATTGGGCATCATCACGCCGTGCGCGCGATAGTAGTCCCCGCTCCAAGGAAAACTTTCAAACTCAAACGCTAGCTCGCTGCCTGCTGCGGCCAGCGCCTCAAGCACTTGCCGCCCCGCAGGCACAACTTCCTTCCCGATTCCGTCGCCGGGCACCAGCGCAATTCGGTATCGTCTCATCGTCTGACCCCACGCACGAACACGGCCATTGTACCGAGTGCAGGGAACAAGGGACCAAGGGAACGAGGGAATAAGGGCGGCCAACGGGAGATCGCTCCGACACAAATTCCCCGAAAACACTAAAGGCCAAGAGCTAGAAGCTAGGTCTTTGACAACCTGAATTTGTTCCTTCTGTAGCCGAACTTCTGGCGGGCCTTTTTGC
>OKRB01000020.1 GCA_900290245.1 Candidatus Sulfuritelmatomonas gaucii
AACCCAGCGCCGCGCCTGACAGGCCAAGCAGCAGACTCTCCGCCAGAAGCTGCCGCACGAGCGCCCAGCGCCCCGCCCCGAGGGCCGAGCGGACAGCGATCTCCTTCTCCCTGGCGCTTGCCTGGGCGAGCAGCAGGTTGGCCACGTTAGCGCAGGCGATCAACAGCAGCATACCCACCGCGCCCATCACGATCAGCAGCATCACGCGGAACTGGCCGACAACTGTGTCGGCTAGCGTCTGAATATGAATCGTGAACTGCTTGGGATACTCTTTCGGGTAGACTTTGGCGAGGCGGTGGGCGATCAGGTCGATATCGGTCTGCGCTTGGCGCATGGTCACGCCCGGCCGAAGATGGCCGAGCATCCAGAAGTAGTTCGGGAACTGGCCCGCCGCCACCTCGTCGGCACGGTTCAGCGACGTGGGGATCCACACGTCGGCGTCGCCCCAGCCGAAGCGCTGCGGCATCACGCCTACCAGTGTGCGCGGCACGCCGTTCAACACGAACGTGCGGCCCAGGATTTTCGGGTCCGCGTTGAAGCGTGAAACCCAGATCTTGTAGCGGAGAACGAAGACGGGTGGGGCGCCCGGTTGGTAATCCGCGGGCCCCATGACGCGCCCCAGAAGTGCCGGCATGCCGAGAAACTCGAATGTGTTCGGGACCACCAGAACGCCATTCAACTGCTCGGTCCCTTCGCCGTTGTCGTAGAGCACGTCGATGTTGTTGTTGCCGATCACGCGATCGAAGACATGGTTCTGCGCCTCATAGTCGAGGAACTCGGGCACCCGGAAACCGGTTCTGCCGCCGGGGTCGCTGCGCGTGGAATCGTGTATTTCGATGGTGACGAGCCGGTGCGAATCGGCGTAGGGAAACGGCTCCAGCAGGACGTTGTCAATGACGCTGAATATCGCCGTGGTGGAACCAATCCCGAGAGCCAGCGCGGCCACCGCGAGAAGAGTAAATGTGCGATTCCGAACAAGGCTACGGGTCGCAGAACGAATGTCGCGCCACAGGAGAAGCATGCAAGGAATACGCTGCGAGGTGCAGCGAAGTTGCAGAAAAACCATCCAGCCGATTCGTGATACCGAAAGCGTCAGGCTTACGGTCGCACCTACCTGCCGACAGCGTTATTTACTATTATCGGAAGCCAACTCCGCAGGCAAGCAGGCCCGCCGCGCTGTTTCCGAGATGGAATGAGAAGGCCGGCGCCCACGGGATGCGATAAGCTCCCATATACGCACTCGAAGTGCAAAGGAGACCGGCCATGAAGAAGAGTAGCAGTTCTCGAGAGAATCCGAAGTGTGCGATGAAGGCCAAACGCGCAAAACAATCCGTCACGATTGGGATGGATCTGGGAGACAAAGCCAGTCGCTACTGCTTACTGAGCGACGAGGGTGAAATTCTTCGGGAAGGTGAGGTGGCGACTACCAAAGCAGGGATGACGGGGACGTTCGGGCGTATGGGGCGGGCCCGGATCGCGATCGAAGTCGGGACCCATTCTCCTTGGGTGAGCCGCTTGCTGCGGAGTTTTGGGCATGAACTTGTCGTGGCCAATCCAAGGCAGGTGAAGCTCATCACGGAAAGTAGCCGAAAGGACGATCGGTTA
>OKRB01000107.1:0-53494 GCA_900290245.1 Candidatus Sulfuritelmatomonas gaucii
TTATGCGGACACTTCACTTGCTAAAAACACCGGACATATTATTAGCTAACGACAACCGGCTATTCGGACGTTACTGGTTGATTAAGATCCCCCACACGCGTTCGGCGTGGATGAATTCGGAAAGAATGGACCAAACGACGTCCAAACCGAAACACCGGTCGAGGCGCGGTCGGAGGATCTTGTGCTAAATTGTGCTACTGCTGCGGGCTTTATAGAGTTTCTGGAGATTTAGAAGATTGTAGAATCTGTAACTTACATGTTTTCAATCCGTCCGATTGTCGGTGCCCCATCCTGGCTTTACTAGGGTGGGATATGGTGGCTCATCCTCCCGCCGTCTCTTTTTCGTCGCCAGATCCGATGAGCACGGTTCCCTGTTCCCTGCCTCCAGCTAGCAGCTAGAAGCTAGTAGCTGGAAGCTTGCTCCCTCGCTCCGAAAGATACCGCCCCAGCGGATCACCAGGCAGATCGCGCAGCCCCGCCACCACCGATTCGGCGTTGATCACCGCTCCTGCCCAGTTGGTATGCGTGTGCGGGTCGCCAAAAACGCCATCCACAGCGTCAGGCCCCATGGCGTCGTAGCGGCGGGCGATGATTTCATTCAGGTCCACGAACCCCACATGCTCCTGTTCCGCGACCTGCTGCGCCCAGCCGCGATAGGTATCGGTGTTGCGGCGAATGTGGCCGTCAACCCAGATTTTGCGCGGAACCAGCGAGCAGATAATCGGCGTGGCGCCCTTTGCTCTTACATCGGCGATGTACTTGCGTAGGTACCAGCCGTAGGTGTGCACCGTTTCCATCTTGCCGGTGCGCGGATCCGTGATGTCGTATGTCTCCTCGCCGATGCCTGGCAGGCTGCCCCTCACGTTCGGCCCGCGAGGCGGCATCCCCGCAGGCGGCGCCGGCGGCGTTGCTCCGGGCGGCAGGCCCTGATCGGGCACCGGCGCCGTGCCCGGCAAGTGGATCCCGCCGTCGTTGTGGCCCCATTGGATCAGAACGAAGTCGCCCGGCTTGATGATCTCCAGCGCCAGATCCCAGTGCCCTTCTGAAATGTAGCTGTGGCTTGAGAGCCCGCCGATCGCGCGATTGACCACGTTGATCTTCGCGGGGTCGAAGAGGTCGGCCAGCGGCGCGCCCCAGCCCCACTGGTTCTGATCGCCCCGGCCATGGCCGTTGCGCACCGTCGAATCCCCGATAAGGATCAGCGACGGCAGCGCCGGATTTGCGGGCGGCATCAGCCCGAGGTCCTTCTCGCGCGCACGTGCGTCAGGCTCCGGCCGCGGCACGGCCTGAGTAGTTGCGGGAACCGCGGGCGCTGCCGATGGAGTAGCAGCGTCAGAAGCAGCGTTGGGCTTCGGCGTCTCCTGCGCGGCGGCCGCGAAAGATGCAAGCAGGCAGATAAAAGCAGCCTCGAAGAGGGCGAGATGAAGTGTGTGTGAGGGTTTCGGCATAGGCTCCGGCTTGGCTGGTTCTCGCTGGGATCGGCGAAGCTAGGTTCCAAGAAAAATCTACCGGAACGAAGTGGCGCAGGGAGCAAAATCGCGCAAAAATGCGTCAAAACAAGGCTCAAAACCGCGTTTTAGAGTACAAAAAATTGCATTTAATTGCTCTTTCGCGAAATTACATGGTCAGCTTTGCTCCAATTCGCAACCTCAGGTGGTTACAAATCGCTCAAAACGGAACCTGGAGAGGTCATTGCGTCGTAAAAATGCAACCTCTGGTGGTTACATTTTGATGCAATTCGTAACCACTTAAGCGAACATTTGGCGGGGTCAACGCACCACTCGAACGAACATTTCCCCTGATTTGACGGGGAGTTACGCACCCCATCAGGAACCCGCCCCTGCAATTCACAAGACCTCCAATTCGCTGTGTTAGGTTTTAGATTTGGAGCGAGGAAAGCGCGTATGCCACCCATTACTGAATTCATCAAGCATCATTACCGTCATTTCAATGCCGCCGCCCTGGTCGACGCCGCCGAAGCCTTCAACAAGCTGCTCGCAAGTGGCGGCAAGATGTTTGTTACCATCGCCGGCGCAATGAGCACCGCCGAGCTTGGCCTGTCGCTCGCGGAGATGATTCGCCAGGACAAAATTCACGGCATTTGTTGCACCGGCGCCAATCTTGAAGAAGATGTCTTCAATCTTGTAGCGCACAACTTCTATGAACGCGTCCCTCACTACCGCGACCTGACACCCTCCGATGAAGCCGCGCTCCTAAAGCGCCACATGAACCGCGTCACCGATACGTGTATCCCGGAAGAAGAAGCAATGCGCCGCATTGAACGCGCAGTGCTCGAAGAGTGGATGAAGGCCGACAAAGCCGGCGAGCGTTATTTTCCGCACCAGTTCATGTACAAGATTCTGCTCTCAGGCAAGCTCGAACGGAGCTACCAGATCGATCCCAAAGATAGCTGGCTGCTGGCGGCTGCAAAGAAAAATCTCCCCATGTTTGTGCCCGGATGGGAGGACGCGACGCTCGGAAACATGTACGCAGGCCATTGCATCTCGGGCGATGTAAAAAAAGTCCACACCGTGCGCACCGGCATTGAGTACATGATGGAGCTCGCCGAGTGGTACACCGCGACCAGTGCGAAGACGCCGCTCGGGTTCTTCCAGATTGGCGGCGGCATCGCGGGCGACTTTCCCATTTGCGTGGTGCCCATGCTGCACCAGGACCTGCAACGGGAGCATGTGCCGCTGTGGGCGTACTTCTGCCAGATCTCCGACTCGACGACAAGCTACGGGTCCTATTCGGGCGCGGTGCCGAACGAGAAGATTACCTGGGGCAAGCTCGGCGAGAAAACACCGAAGTTTATTATCGAAAGCGACGCAAGCATTGTGGCGCCCCTCGTGTTCGCGTATGTGCTTGGGTGGTAGTAAGACTGCTTTTAGCCGCTGGCGAGGGCCGGTTGCGAAGTGCTAGCGGGAGTTGGCCGTTGGCTAGCACGACTCGCAAATCCGAGTTGCAGATCGGGCGCTTGAGAATGGGCGCCCGATCTGCTTTTGGGCGAGTGTCGCGGGCGGAAGAGGTTGTTTTTGACAAGGGCTGGCGGGGAACCTATGCTTTTGCGAGCAAACGTTTACTCTACAGGTCGGCGACGTGTGGCGCGCGCGACGGGGCTCAGAGGCTAAAGGCCAGTTGAGATTCCAAAAGAACGATTGCGCCGTGACTCAAGCTGAAACCTGACACAAGGTCCATGAGAAAGGACATTCGCATGAAGAGCGTGTCGAGAAGGCAGTTTTTGAAGAAGGCTACACAGGCTGGCATGGCAGTGGCAGCAGGGGCGGCGGCCAACAGGTTCGCGATTGCGCAGGGGCGCACGACGACGCGCGTGGTGATCGACTCAGAGCGCCAGATTGCGACGATTGACCACAACCTCTTCGGCTCGTTTCTTGAGCAACTGGGACGCGCGATCTACGAGGGCATCTACGAGCCGGGCTCGAAGTTCGCCGACTCCAATGGATTCCGCACGGACGTGATGAGAGAGATCCGCGACCTGGGCGTGCCGATCATTCGTTGGCCAGGTGGAAATTTTGTGTCGGGCTATCACTGGCTTGATGGCGTCGGACCGAAGAACAAGCGGCCCGCAGTCCTGGATAAGGCCTGGGACACGCTGGAGACCAACCAGTTTGGCACCGATGAGTTCATCACGTGGGCGCACACGGTAGGCACCGAGCCGCTGTTTGGACTCAACTTTGGCACCGGCACAGCGGAAGATGCCGCGGCGCTGGTGGAGTACTGCAACGTGGCCAAAGGAACGAAGTGGAGCGAACTGCGGCGCACGAACGGATACGATCAACCGCACAACGTGAAGTACTGGTGCGTGGGCAACGAGATGGACGGGCCGTGGCAGATCGGGCACATGCCGGCAAGCGAGTACGGGCTGAAGGCAACGGACGCGGCGCGGCAGATGCGCGCGATCGACCCGACGATCAAGCTGATCGCGTGCGGGTCGAGCGGGCCGTTCATGCCGACGTACATCGAGTGGGACCGCACGGTGCTGGAGGAGTGCTACGACCTCGTCGACGGTATCTCACTGCACCACTACTGGGGAAACACGGAGGAGACGGGGGGCAACAGCCAGGTCTACATGGCAATGAACCTGGCCATGGATCGGCAGATTCAGGAGATTGCGGCAGTCTGCGACACCGTGCGCGCGCAGAAGCGCTCGGGCAAGGAATTGTTTCTTTCATTCGACGAGTGGAATGTTTGGTATCGCGCGCGGGGCGGCGACTTTGCGGATGGGCACGGTAAAGCGGCTCCGCATCTGCTTGAGGAGCCATACAACCTGGAAGACGCGTTGTTGGTCGGTGGGCTGGCCAATTCGCTCATCCGTCACTCGAACCGTGTGAAGGTGGCGTGCCTGGCGCAGCTGGTGAACGTGATTGCGCCCATTGCGACGAATGACGACGGGATCCTGAGGCACACGATTTACTATCCGTACGCGTGGGCGCTGAAGTATGCGCGGGGACGCGCGCTGAGCATCGAGCCCGAGGGGCCGGGCTACGAAGTGGCCACACTTGGCGTTCCCATTGAGAGAGGCGGCTTGCCGTTGCCAGGATTCGGGCAAGTTGGCTACGTCGATGTCACGGCCACGCTGGATACGGAGGCCAAGACGACGACGCTCTTCCTGTTCAACCGCGATCTCGAAAGGCCGCAGGATGTGGAGATCGTGTGGCACGATCTGACGCCGACGGGTGTTCATACATTCATGACAATGACCGGCGCGGATCTAAAAGCAGGCAACACCTTTGCTGATCCGAAACGCGTGACACCGCAAACGCTGGAAAACCCGAAGGTGGGCGCGCGGATGACACTGCAACTGCCAGCTCGGTCCTATTCGGTGCTGTCGCTGGCCCTGTGAAAGAATAGACCGGAGCGTTAAGCAGGAAGCTGGGATCAGAGAAACTGAATGAGATTAAAGAAGCTACTGGCGGCGTGTGCGCTGCTGGCCGGAATTGCGTGCGGTGCAGCGCAGGCCGCGGCGCAGGAGGACCAGGGCTATTGGCGTGCGGCCAGTTCGAACGCGAACGCCATCACTGGCGACCTCGCGCTTGGCGGCTCGAAGCTGACCATCGACTACTTCACGTTTCCGCTGGCGTCGATCCGCAGATTGAAGCCGGTTGAGGTGAGCTCGGTGTTTGATGCGGACGTGAATGCGGGCATCGAGGGGATGCTTTACCGGCTGCAGGTGGCGCCAGACAAGCGATTCCTGCACAAGAACACCCTGTGTGGCGACGTGGAAACGCAGTGGATGGTGACCTATGTTACGGGGCGCACGCTGCAGGTGGCGTTCTTCTCGGGCGACGATCAGCCGGTGTTCACCTTCGACGCGATTCAGCACTCGTCTGCGGTGTGCGGGACGTTTACATATAGCCGGTAGCCGGAGCAGTGGTCTCCCGGGCTGCATAAGGCAGACCACTTGAGAAGCGCGGCACGCTCTCGATCGCACCGACCAGCCAAAAATTCTCAGCTTCAGTTTTCTGGCAGCACCGCGAACAGCCCGTCCATCTCCCGCCCACCGGCACCTTCAAACGCAGCCTGACCCAGTGCGGGCAATCCAATGTCCCACTTCGGCCCTTCGAGCTCGGGCATCGGTCTGGCCTTGAAGAGTTTCTTGCACTGGCGGGCAGTCCACCGGGCCCAGCGCTTTGACTTCTTGCGGCGCGCACTGTCGGTTGAGATTCCGGTCCCTGCATACATCTGGCGGTAGAGCTTCGAGAGGAAGATGAATCCGAGCCGAGCGCGCAGAGTGGGTGTACAGGCCGAGCGCTTCCAGATGGCGCCCCAGGTGTAAAACCTGTCCCAGACTTTTTGCGTGCGCTCGCGAATCTCGTCAGAGCTCATGGTGGGATGCGGGGTGAACATTTTGGGCCGGATCTCTGTAGGAATCATCCAGTACCGGGTAATGGGCACGCCGCCGACCACAGCCGGATTTTGCGACTGTTCCTTTTCCCAGCGTCCGAAATCGACGGTACCCGGAAACGGCGTCATCATCACGAATTGGGCGAAGGTAACGCCCGCCCTCAACGCCATTTCGACCGTGGCATCGAATGTCGCCGGCCGGTCAGTGGGAAGTCCAAAGATGAACGAGCCGAGGACATGCACGCCGTGCGTCTTGAACATCTGCAGTCGCTGGGCCAGAGCATCGCCGGAACAGTTCCAGTCCTTGAAGACCGCTTTGAGGCCTTCCGGCGTGACCGCCTCAACGCCGACGAGCGCGCCCTTGATATTGGCGCGATGCATCGCGTCGAGGAATTCGCCATCCTCACCCGCCTCCATGGTGATCTGAGTAAAGAACACCATATCCTTTGGCAGTTTCGCGAGCTCTTCCATCAATTGGAAGCGGTCGGAGCGGAGGGTCGTGAGCTCTTCGAGCTTCGCGGCGTTGTTCTGTTCCCTGGCCTGGCGCAGATCGGTCAATGTGACGGGATAGAAGTTGTCATCGGCCAAGGCGATAAATCGGAAGCCGAGGCGCCGCAGCGCAACGATTTCGTCAACCACCGCCTGAAACTTCCGTTGCCGTGGCTTTTGACCATCGGTGCGCCAGACGCTGCAAAAGGAGCAGTGCTTCGGGCATCCGCGCGTGGTTTGCACAGAGGCCCACATATACTTTTCAGGGGCCATGAGGTCCCAGCGGGCCGGGAGAAACTGGCTGCCTTCAATGCGGCCGCCCGCATAGATCCTTTCCGGCTGGCCCGCGAGGCAATCGCCGACCGCTTTTGCCCACACAATGTCCCCATCACCGGTGACTACCGAGTGTGCATCGCCATGTTCCAAAGCTTCTTCAGGAAACAGAGTGGCGTGAATGCCGCCGTAGATGACCCATGCGCCCCGGCCGCGCGCCATCCTGCCAACGGCATAGCCGCGCAGTGCATTGCCGGTATGCACACTGATGCCGACGATATCGCCGGGCTGGATGGTCTCGGGCACAATTTGCTCGAGAGATTCGTCGACCAGAATGGGGTCTCCGGCTGAGCGTGGCGTGGCGGCTGCAAGCACAAAGAGCCAACGCGGCGTGATGACCGCGGTACCAAAGGAATTGTCGCTGGGATTGACCAGGTGGACGCGCATGCGTACCAACCTTTCGCCGTGCTGTTGCGGTTGGCGTCACAGCAATTTTCGGGTTGCCGTAATGCGGGGGAGTAATGATCGGAAGCGGCACCTGAATGTGGAAGATGCCACGCAGCAGTTGCACCACGGCAAATTGGCCCTGAATCGGCCGTGCGAGCGCGTATGTCGCCGGGTAAGTTGACCGGGAAGATCCGATACGCCGTTACTGGCGCCCAGAATCTCCCGAGGGGTTCGCTTCTCGGGAACGTTTTTCAATTTTACAGCCTTTTGGTGGGATTGCGCGCAGAATGTTGACCAATTTTCAGCTGAATGACCAAATCGTCATGGAAAAGAAAGAGGATAACTGCCGCAGGGCCTTATACGACGCGGGTGCACTCCTCCACCGGGATAGGAACCTGCTCGACGATTTCGAGGCCGAAACCTTCGAGTGCCGGAATATGCATCGGGGTATTTGAGAGCAGGCGAATGCGCTGAATCCCCAGATCCGACAGGATCTGGCCGCCAAGTCCGATGGCGCGGAGGATGCGGCCGGTGCGGGCCTGCGAGCCCTCGCGGGTCCGCAGTTCGTGGTGAAGAATAAGACGGCCGGTGTCAGCGAGTGCGGAGCTGCCGGGCGCGGCAGTTCCTTCCGGGCCGAATGCGGGCGCGGGCGTGCGCTCGATTTCGAATCCGCGCGAGGTGTTGTGCAGATAGACGATGACCCCGCAGCCCTCATCCGCGATCATGCGCATGGACTGTTCCAGAATCTCGCGGCAGCGGCAGTCGGCCAAAAAAATATCGCCGGCAGTGCAGCGCGTGTGCACGCGAACAAGAACCGGATGCGGGCAAGGCGGACGGGACTCGCCCGCTGATTCAACCCGGGAGCCGTCGGACAGGACGTCAGGCAGGGCATTGGCGGCGGGGCCCAGGTGAACGGCTGGGCAGTCGGGGCAGAGGTCGCCGCGGATGAGAGCAATGTGGCTTTCACCGCCCGTCACTTCGCTCTGGTAGGCGATCATGCGGAACTCGCCGTAGCGGGTTTGGATGCGGCTTTCGCCGGCGCGGACGATGTAGCGCTCGTGGCGCAGGCGGTAGCGGATGAGCTCGGCGACCGTCAGGATTTTCAGGCCGTGCTCCTGGCAGAAAGGAATGAGGTCGGGGATGCGGGCCATGGTGCCGTCGTCCTTCATGATTTCGCAGAGGACGGCGGCGGGGTTGAGGCCCGCAAGGCGCGCGAGATCGACCGAGGCCTCGGTTTGGCCGGCGCGGACGAGGACGCCGCCGCGGCGTGCGCGCAGTGGGAAGACGTGGCCGGGACGGGCGAGATCGGCAGCGGTGGAGCGGGGATCGATGGCGGTGCGGATGGTGTGTGAGCGGTCGAACGCCGAGATGCCGGTGGTGACACCTTCGCGGGCCTCGATGGACTCAGTAAAGGCGGTGCCGAAGCGGGATGTGTTCTGCGCCGTCATGGGAAAGAGGCGCAGATAGTCGGCGCGCTCCTCGGTGAGAGTGAGGCACACAAGGCCGCGGCCGTAGCGTGCCATGAAGTTGATGGCTTCGGGGGTAACGTGCTCTGCAGCCAGGGTGAGGTCGCCCTCGTTTTCGCGGTCCTCGTCGTCGACCACGACGACCATGCGGCCGGCACGGATGTCAGCGACGGCGCCGGGGACGTCGGTGAAGGGTGGGTCGAGGGTGCGTGAAGACTGGGGCATGATGCCCCTTTATTCTCGCTTATCCAGAAAGCAAATGCCAGAAGTAGGATGCGTGAGCGGTGAGCCAACTTCTGGTTCGCCAGTGATCCGCCCGCGACATAAGAACGCGATTAACGTATCTAATTTGGCGATGGCTGCTCGATGTGGTCGATCACCAGAATCCGCACCGGAGCTTTCTTCGGAATCAGCTTAAGCCCCAATTGATCTTTCACCGCCTCAAGAAAGGTCGGCCCCGCCGAATCCAGTGTCACGGTAGTCCCCGGCGATAGCGAGGCGTTGTAGTTCTCCGGTACAAAATTCAGCACGAAATCGTAGGTACCGGTAAGCCCGGTCTCATCCACAACAGGACGGCCCAATCGTCCCGGCCCGGGAAGAGAATCCGCCACTTGTGCCATCGTTGTATTGCGTGAGCCGAGACGAATGCTGTGATTCGACGACGACCCCACAGACATCACGTACAAATCGCAGTTCGGCGGAAACACGTCAGCAGTTTTCCCTGGTGCCGGCGGCAACGGCGCATCACAAGGTGGACCCTGCTCGTGCGGCTCCAGGTTCGGCCCGAGTTTTCCCGGCTTGGCAAGCACCATAGCCAGCACAGGCGTCTCTTGCGTCTCGAAATGTGATGTCAACTTGAACCGGTCAGCAAGCAGGCTGCGCACCATGAGCCGCATTTGGTCTTTTGTCGGATTCCCCTCAGCACGCGCATCGATCACAAACTGGTCTGTAGCAACCCATTTGGGCAGATGAGCGAGCATGGTATCCATCTGCACGCTGGTGAGCCACAACTTGTAGGCAAACGTGATGTAAACGGCGAGAGGAAAATCAGCATGGAATCGGCCTCCCGGAGGAATCCGGCCGTTCCCGGTATCAAGCGCGAAATTCGGCGGTGTGAATTGTCCGGGTTCACCCAAATGGATCGATGCCACTTCGAACTCCATCTTTCCGCCCGCGGCCTTCTCCCAATCGGATTGGTCCGTTGCCGTCTGTGCCAGACCGAGACCCATCGGCACCGCAAGAGCCGCTGCGCTCACCAGCACCGAGAAAGTAAAGGCCCAAGATCTGGTTTTCACCGAACTCTCTTCCTCAGCGGAAGCTTATGCCCTTCGTGCGTGGATCGCCGCCAATCCGGACATTGCCCCCGTTTTCGGTTTCTGCCCGGATGGTCGCCGATTGGGAGATTACACCACGGCTGGTTCGCGGGCAGCAAAAACGCCGCCCGGAGGCGGCGTTTCTGTTGATCCTGGCGAAAGTGTTACAACGTCGATTCAATCTCAAAACCCCAGGCCTCAAGAAGAGCCTCAGGGATGTATTTGGAATTCTTGTTACGCCGCGCCCACTCGCGCAGACGGGTGGAGCGGATGTATTGGTCTGGGGGCAGCTTGAACTCCTTTGTGATTTGCTCAAAAGAGGTGACAGTCGGCACAACAGGGCCAATGGGCTCTGGTTTGCCCCAGTTCGGATTTCCACGACGTTTTGCCATTGATTTTTGGTCCTTGAAAAGGAGGATTTGGTTCATCCTCGGACGGGGCTGGGGGTGCTTAGAAGACCCGAGGAACTACGATTCTTATTTTAAGGATATTTTCTTCAAAAATCAATAGCAAAACGGCAATTGTAAGCGTTTCCGGGCAGACCGGTCCCTGACACCTTTTCCGCCCGTATTTGATTGACTCCAAACAAATTAACGAGATTGACTGTTGCACATGTCAAGGCCGAACCGACTGACTCGCGACGACGAATCTGGCCGCGCACCGGGCAATGGTGGCACGATATCGTTATGACAACATTTTGGCCGGCGCTTTTAGCAGGCTTGATGCTGGGGGGCGCAGTGGTTCCGTGCCATGGAGTTGAACTTACCGTGAGCCTGAAAGCTCTGGAGCAGACCCTGAAACAGCAGCTCTTCAGTGGCCCAGACGGCCGCTATTACTTGAAGGGGAACTCGCAATCCGGGTGTTTCATCTCCACTGAAGATCCCCATCTGAGTTTTGAGCAGGACCGGATTGTGGTCCGCGTGAAGACGCGAGCCCGGCTGGGAAAGATGGTCGGCGGCTCGTGCCTCGGCGTCACATTGACGCTGCCCGCCGAAGTGTCGCTGGCGCCCGAGGCAGAAGGCGAAACCATCGGCTTCAAAGATGCGCGTCTCAAAAGAATTTCAGACCGGAAAGAGATCAATTTTGTGCTGGCTCCGTTCTTGCGCGGCCAGGTACCGCGAAGCATGACGGTGAACGCAGCAGATTTGCTGCGCAAAGCGCTGGCCGGATCAACAGCTACTTCAGGGTACAAAGTAAATCTGGATCGGTTGAGAATTCAGTCGATCCAGATTGTAGGCGACAAACTCGTTCTCGACGCGGACGGGGATTTGAGCGTGGAGTGACAAAGTCAGGGAACGAGCGAACAAGGGAGCAACGCAGCCGCGGCGACTCGCCCAGATTGACAACTTCGGACAACGAAGCGGATGGGAGTTTTCCGGAGGTCAGACCACTGAAGTACAATTACACAAAGCTACAATTTTCATTGACGATCATTTCGCGGAGAACCTATGCCAGATCCATCATGTGATATCGGCCTCATTGGCCTTGCAGTCATGGGACAAAATCTTGTCCTTAACATGAACGACCACGGCTTTAAAGTGGCCGTATTCAACCGCACCGTTTCCAAGGTCGATGACTTCATTGCCAACGAAGCCAAGGGCACGCAGGTGGTGGGAGCACACTCCATTGAGGAGCTGACCAGCCTGCTGAAGCGCCCTCGCCGCGTGATGTTCATGGTGAAGGCGGGCGACACCGTCGACCAGATGATCGACCAGGTCGTGCCGCATCTTGAAGCGGGCGACATCCTCATCGACGGCGGCAACTCGCTCTACAGCGATTCGACCCGCCGCACCAAGGCGCTGGCCGACAAAGGAATTCTGTTTATCGGCACAGGCGTTTCAGGCGGCGAAGAAGGCGCGCGGCACGGCCCGTCGATCATGCCGGGCGGCAACCCAGCTGCGTGGCCGCACGTGAAGCCGATCTTCCAGGCCATCGCGGCCAAGGTGGAAGATGGAACCCCGTGCTGCGACTGGGTAGGCGAAGACGGCGCCGGCCACTTTGTGAAGATGGTGCACAACGGCATTGAGTACGGCGACATCCAGTTGATCTGCGAGGCCTACGACCTGCTCAAACATGGCCTAGGCCTCTCGGCAGACGAGTTGCACACCGTGTTTGCCGACTGGAACAAGGGTGAGCTCGACAGCTACCTTATCGAGATCTCGAGCCTGATTTTCGCCAAGAAAGACGAGGACGGCACGCCGCTGGTCGACAAGATTCTGGACACGGCCGGACAGAAGGGCACCGGCAAGTGGACGGTGATCAGCTCGCTCGACACCGGCCAGCCGTTGACGCTGATCGGCGAATCGGTCTTCTCGCGGTGCCTGTCCGCGCTCAAGGATGAACGCGTGGAAGCCTCGAAGGTTCTGCGCGGGCCCAAGTCGGCGCTGAAGGTTGGCGATCGGACGAAGTTCATCGAAGACGTGCGCAGGGCGCTCTTCAGCTCGAAAATCATCAGCTATGCGCAGGGTTATATGCTGTTGCGGGCCGCCGCCAAAGAGTTCGGCTGGAACCTGAACATGGGCGGCATCGCGTTGATGTGGCGCGGCGGATGCATCATTCGCAGCCAGTTCCTGGGCAAAATCAAGGACGCGTTCAAGAAGAATGCGAAACTCGACAATCTGCTGCTCGACAAGTACTTCTCCCGGCTGGTGAACAAGTACCAGGCATCGTGGCGCAAGGCTCTGACACACGCCATCAAGCTGGGTGTGCCGACGCCTGCATTTGCCACGGCCCTCGCGTTCTTCGACGGCTATCGCGCGGAGCGGCTGCCTGCCAACCTGCTGCAGGCGCAGCGCGACTTCTTCGGTGCGCACACCTACGAACGCGTCGACAAGCCGCGCGGCGAGTTCTTCCATACCAATTGGACAGGACACGGCGGACGGGTTGCATCGGGGACGTATAACGTGTGAAGGCAGGGATCAGGGATCAGAAAACGACGGGCGGCGAATTCCGTTGCGGGATTCGCCGCCTTTGTCTATCCGGCCCGCGCGCGGCGGCCAGTTAAAGCGGGATCTTCGATTTGTATTTGCCGATCCACTCATCGAAGGTGAGCAGCGACGGATCGAGCATGCTTGCCACATCAGCGCTGCGCGCGCCGACGACTTCCTTTTCGAAGTCGCGATAGACCTGAAACATGTTGCCCAGCTCGTCGGCGCCGGGAAAGCCGAATCCGCGATATGCGTCTGGCTCAACCGCTACATACTTGACGTTGATGCCGAGAGCCTTGGAGAGCATGGCAGCCATTCGCGACAGGGGCAGAGATTCTCCCACGACGCCGACGGTTTTGCCGATGTACTTCGGCCCGGCTTTGAAGATGCCGTAAGCGATCCTGCCAATGTCTTCGGCGGCAATGCCCGCCAGCCGCTTGTCACCCATGGGAAATACCCAGCTATAGCTGCCGTCCTCGGACTTCTTGGGGCCGAGGCCAAAGGCGTATAAGTTGTCCCAGTAAAACGACGTGACGAGATAGGTGACCGGCAGCCCCGCGAAGAATGCGTCCGCTTCCGCCTTGGCGTCGAAGTGCGGCACGCGATACTTCCCCTGCAGAAAAGGCATGCGCTTGTCGCCGGGCGCCATGAGCTTGCGCGTGTCCTCAAGCGTGGACCAGATGACGTGCTTGACGCCTGCATTTCTGGCCGCATCCGCCATGTTCTTTGCTTGAGCCTTTTCTTTCTCGGCCGAGAAGTGTTCCCAGAAATTCGTCACGCAAAAAGCCCCGTACGCACCGGCAAAAGCCTTTTCGAGACTGGCGACATCATCGAGATCTGCTTTGACGACTTCGGCACTCTCTGCCTTGAGAGCCTGCGCTTTTTCGCTGTCCGGTTTGCGCGTGACCGCGCGGCATGCAAAGCCACCGTCCGGTTCCGAGAGAATGGCGCGCGCCAAACCACCACCCTGAGCGCCCGTCGCGCCTATTACCGCAATCACTTTTTTCTCTGCCATGGTGTGAACCTCCGGTTGGTCGGTTTTTCATCAAGAGTTGGAAATAGGTCCGCGAATATTTATGCAGGCTGAAGGAGTGCCTGCATTGCAGAGTGTAATGCGGGAGGGGCAGAAGAATCTATTGCAATTCGGTGCGAACGGACGAGGGAAGATGTGGTTACTCGTGGTAGGTTACTCGGGCAACTGCGTCAGGAGATCCTTGACCGCGCCGCCTTCCTCTACGTGTTCACCTTCATTGCCGAGGCATAGATTCGTCCGATTTATCGCAGGCTCTCGACAGGCGCAGGATCCATGTCGGCGTAGTCCTGATTCTCGCCACCCATGCCCCAGCAGAAGCTGTACGCGCGCGTGCCCACGCCGGCGTGAATTGACCAGCCGGGCGAGACGACAACGCCCTTGTCGCTCATGACGATGTGGCGGGTCTCCGCGGGCGGTCCCATGAAGTGCATCACGCGCGCTTCCGGGGCGACATTGAAATACATGTAAATTTCGCTGCGGCGCATGTGCGTGTGCGGCGGCATGGTGTTCCAATTGCTTCCCGTGGCGAGATGCGTGACGCCCATGACGAGTTGGCAACTGCGCGCACCCTGAAGATGGATGTATTTGCAGATCGTCCGCTTGTTGCAGGTCTCCAGGCTGCCAAGTTCCGTGGGACTGGCTTCTTCTTTGCGCACCAGTGCGACCGGATAGACGGCGTGAGCCGGATAGCTGAGGAGGTAATAAACCGCGGGCGCAGATTTGCTCTTTGAAGCGAACGTTACGTCCTTGTTGCCGCGCCCGATGTAGAGCACGTCAAGATTGTTGAGCTCGTAGCTCTTGCCTTCGACAGTAATGGCGCCGGCACCGCCGATATTCAGCGCGCCCAGCTCGCGGCGCTCCGTGCAGTACGTTGCGCGCAGGTCGGGATCAGCGGACAGCGCGAGGGGCGAGTCGGTGGGCGCGGCGAAGCCGACCACGGAGCGATCGAGATCGACGTAATTCAGTTGGAGCTTCCCAGGCTCGTAGAGCGAATCGAGCAAAAAAGTTTCGCGCAGCTCATCTGTGGTCATACGCGGATAGCGCACGGGGTCGGCCATCAATATGGTCTTCATTGCTTCTCCTAAAAGCAGCTTTCAGCCTTTAGCTGTCAGCTTTCGCCTGTTCATTGGTCAGCGTTGCGCCGTTTCCATAAAGCTTCGGAACCGGCGCTGGCGCATGCGACGTCAACCACTACGAATTCATCGCAATCACAACTCAATTTTACTGCTCGCCGCCACGCGAACTTATTGCGCTGGCGGCGTGGGCAGTTTCGTCGGGTCCCAGTTGTCAGTGCCGCGTAGGAAGGTTTTCGGTTCATATTGCGCGGCCTGCTCGGGCGTAAGAAAGTGAGTATGCGGATCGCGCGCGTCATGATGCGCGCCGGGACCGGTGGAGTCGAACTCAGCGTAGTTCGCAGTGTCGAGGGAATGGGTCTGGCCGGGATGCCACTCGTGCCAGCCAGCGGGGTCGATCTTGTCGCCCATCTCCGTGTGCATGAAGATGACGGTCGCATAGGGACGCCATGGCCTGCCCAGATAAACGGGCCCCGTGACGCCTGGGTCGGCAGTAATCTTGCAGTGGTCGAAGACGAAGCCAGAGTCTTCCGCCGGATAATGCTTCGCTTGCGCGGTGATATACCCACCACCGTGCGGCGTCGAGTGCAGTTCGCAGTTCTCGAAGACGGCCTTGCTGTCGCCGAAAATGAAATCGACGTTGCCCTCAACATAGCAGTCGGAAAAATACTGCCGCGTGGGAACACAGTCCTGACGGTCGGATCCGCAGCGCGTGCCGAGATAAACCGTATCCTGATTGCCAAGCAGGCGCACGTTGTGAAAGATGACGCGGTCCCCGGTGACGAGCAGCGCCAGAGCCTGCGAGCCTTGCGGGGTCTGCTCGTGGGTGTGATTGAAATCGTTCTGGAATGTGATGTTTTCGGCGAAGAAGTTGTCGCCAGTGACATTGACCGTGGCCGAATGCAGTGTGCCGCCGTTCTGGCCTGCGCTGCGATCGTCCACGACAATGGTTTTGCTCGCGTCTGGATTGGCGCTGCGAATGGTGATGTCGGGCTTGTCGACGGTGAGAATTTCGCGATAGACGCCGGGCGAAACGGACAGCACCGCGCCGCCGGTTTTGGGAGCCATGTCGAGCGCGCGCTGGATGGAGTAGTAGTCGCCAGTGCCATCGGCGGCGACGTAAAAAGTCTTATCTTCAGGCGGAATTTTTCCGGCCATCTCCGGCGCGGTTTTATCTTCAGGAAACGGAACGAACCGGGCATCGCACGCGAGCGGCTGGCCGGGCGCCGATTCGGAATTCGCCGCGGGCGCCCGCGTGATGGTCACGTCGTCGCCCTTGGGCTCAAGATTGCCCGCGTGCGGGCCGACAGTGATATCGGCGTCCTGGTCGTAGAAGAGCGACTCTTTCTGTTCGTCGGCAAAAACGTTGTCGAGCCTGATCTGGAGTTTGTGGCCGGGATCGGCGTCGAGGCCGTAAAAGGTGTAGGCGCCGGGCGTGAGAATGTGGACGTTTTCAAGCGTGATGTCCTGATAGATGGGCAACCGGTCCCCGGTGAAGGTGGTGTAGTGCGGGGTGAATACAAGTGGGTTGGGAACGTTGCGGATGCAGACGTTGCGATAGACAACCTGATGAACCAGGCCGCCGCGGCTGCGGTCGGACTTGATGCGGAGGCCGTTGTCCGCGCCGTCGATGGTGAGGTCATCAACGAAAAGATGATCGACTCCGCCGAAGGTGCCGCTGCCGATGGACATGCCGTGGCCGGTGTAAAAGTGGTTGTGAATGACCGACATGTTCGAGACGGCGCCGGCGCCGCTCGGCTTGAGGCAGACGTCGTCGTCGCCGGTATGGATATAGCTGTAAGCGATGGTGATGTTGCGGGAGGAGCCTGGATCAATGCCGTCGGTGTTGCGCGCGGTCTTCGGCGTCATGATCTTCACGCCCCACGCGGTGAAGCCGTCCGTCTGGTTCACTGAGACATGGAAGCCGGGCGAGTTGCGCAGCGTGATCTGGTACAAGGTGAAGTTTTCGGCATGGCGGATGGCGATCATCGAAGGCACGCTCTGCTGCTCATCTTTGACTTTCGCTTCGTGCGCGAGATCCCACCAGGTAGCATCTTGACCGAGAATGGTTGCGCCGCCGCGCGCGTCAATCGAGCCTTCTCCCATGATGCCGGCGTTCTTGATGTCGTCGCCGCTGATGAGCGGCTTGCAGCCGTGTCCGCGGCGCGAAACGATGCCGCATCCACCGGGCGTGAGATCGTACACACGGGGATCGCGCGAAGCGACGAGCGCCGTGTTCTTGTCCACAACCAGAGTGACGCCGTCGCGCAGGGTCAGCGGACCGGTGAGCAGGACGTTCTTTTTGCCGTGGGCACGCAGAACGACCGCCTGGCCCGATGAGCAGTGATCGAGCGCATCCTGGATGCGAGCCGTGGACTGCTTTTTTTCGTCGGCATCGGAGATGACCCCGTTATGGGCGGCAATGTCAGCCTGGAGAGTGACGCATGCAGGCGGAATCTTGGGTTCGATAACGGTGCGCGTGTCCTGAGCCATGAGCGGCAAGCCGACGAAAAGCGAAATCGAAAGCGAACCGAGCGAGCGCGAGAGCATGAGAATCTCCATTTGGCATGGCTGGCCAGGACGAATGCGCAGCCTGGTGCGGCAAACGCATCCGAAGTGGACTGACCACTAGCCCATCCACTGTAACGGAGTGTAGTACTGACAAGTCAAGCGAATTCAGGCGCGAAGTAGTGCGATTGCGCCGGCAGCTGTGCAACCAAACAATTGCTGGTCAGACCTTGGGCGCGATAGAATCGGGCACGGCCTGTCTGGCGAACACTCCACTGGGCGCACATCGGAGCCGCGTGATGAAATCAATGATCCCTTCCCTTTTGTCGGGTTTCTTGTTCTTCAGTTGCGCCGGCTTCTCCCAGCAGTCGCAGCAAAACGGTGCACCTGTGTCGGCGAAGGTGAAGATCGAGCTCGTGGGTGACTCCACACAGACGCGCATTGTGGGCTACGGGCTCGGATTCTGCGCCAACCTGACCGGCGATGTGGACTGCATCAATGATGCAAAGGGCGGAGCGAGCACCAGGACCTATTACGAGCAGGGCTATTGGGCGAAGGCGCTCGCCGACAAGCCGGATTACATGTTGATCCAGTTTGGCCACAATGACGAGGAGTCGCCGCAGCACCTGCCGCGCGAAACGAATTTGCAAACGGAGTACCCGGCAAATTTGAAGCGTTATGTGCAGGAGGCACGCGCGCACGGAATAATTCCCATCCTGGTAACGCCGTTGACTCGGCGCTACTACGGGGCGGACGGCAAGATTCATTCTGACCTGCTGGCGCATGCCGAAGCCATGAAGAAGGTCGCGGAGGAGGAGCATACGCCGCTGATCGATTTGCAGGCGGACAGCATTGCATACCTGGATACGTTGACCGAGCCGCAGGCGAATGCGCTGGGAATCACCAAGAAAGACGCGCAGGGGAACACGGTCCCCGACAAGACGCACCTGGATGCCGATGGATCGTATGTGTTTGGGCGGATCGTTGCCGCAGACCTCGGCAAGGCGGTTCCCGCGCTCGCGCGGTATGTGAGGCCGGCTGCAGCCAAGTTGCCGCCCAACCTCGAGCGCACGGTAGAGATTCTGCATGGAGCGCCGGTGAAGATTGTGCTCGCAGGCGACTCGACTGTGAACAATGGCGGCGGCTGGGGACCTGGGTTCTGCGCGTTGATGACGCCGAACGTGGATTGTATAAACCTCGCCAGAAATGGCCGCAGCTCAAAGAGCTACTACGACGAAGGCATTTGGCAGAACGTGCTCGCACAGCATGCGGATTACATTCTGATCCAGTTCGGGCACAACGACATGCCGGGCAAGGGGCCGGCCCGCGAGACGGATCCCGACACAACGTATGCCGCGAATATGCGCCGGTATATCGACCAGGCTCGCGCCCAGGGAGCGCGGCCCGTAATTGTCACGTCCCTCTCGCGCCGCAACTACAAGGACGGACAATTGGTAGAGGACCTGACGGCCTATGCCAATGCCGCCAGGCGCGTCGCCGATGAAGAGCAGGTTCCCGCAATCGACCTGAATACGCAGAGCGTGCGCCTGCTGAAAACCATGACGCAGCAGCAGGCAGACCAGTTCGCTGCCGTGGGCCATCCGGATGCGACGGGCGGAACTGCGCTGGACCGGACGCACTTGAATGCGCATGGCTCCGAGGTGTTCGGTCGCATGGTAGCCGATGACCTAGCGCGCATTTGTCCGGAACTGCGGCCGGACGTAAAGGGCGAGCCTTCGCCTGTCAATGCATCACAAACTAAGCCTTAGCGCGGCACCTGCGCTAGCACCCAGCGGACCAGTTCTTTGCCCGCAGCATAGTTGTCATACGCACCGGGCAGCTTGCGGCCGTCGGTGTACTCGTTGTAGAGCCATGGATCGACCATGGCGTAAACAGTTCCCTTCCCGTACTTCGCCATGGCCATGAAAATGTCGTCACCCTCCTTGAGCACCGCATGAGCAGGGCCGCTCACTGAAATCGTGCAGACATCTTTGACATAGATGGTGTGCGCGTTATGAAAGATGGGGCCGGTTGGGTCGATGGCGATCTTGCCCAGCTCCCACTGTCTGCCGATCACGTGCTTGCGCAGCACGCTGTTGAAGTGGATGCCGAATTTCTCCGAAACGGCGTTGAAGTGGTCGAGGTCGGCGAAGGAAGTGTCATTTTCCATAATCATGAGCACGCCGCCAGCCCGAACCCAGTCGGCGATCAGCGTGGCGTCAGCAGCAGTGGCGTAGTGGGGTTGTGGATTCTTGTCGGCATTGTCGGGCGAAGCGATCACGTAGACCTGAGCGCCATGAAGATTGGCTACGGTGGGCTCGGCATCGAGTTCCCTCGTCTGCGCGCCGAAGTTGCGGAAGATGTGGCCGAGCATCGAATATCCTGGCTCGTCGAGCGTGTCCCACTTGTAGTGGAAGTAGACCTGGTGGCCGAAGGCGTCAGCCCGCTGCTGCGAGTTGAACCAGCCGTCCACGACAACGGTGTCGCCGCGGCCGAGTTTGGCATTCTGCGCGTTTTCCATCTCGGCGCTGGCGAGCAGAAATGCACCGATTCCCTTGGGATCGTTTGTGACGACTTTTTCGCCGATGTAGTAGGCGTAGCTGCCGTCGCGATAGGGATTGCCGCCGAGGCCCGAGGCCTTTACGGTGTCGGTCAAGGAAACATCGGCGCCATTTGACTTTATAAAGTGCGACAAAATGCCCTTGTAGCCACGCTCAGCGTTGGCGAGATAGGACGCAGGCAGATAGCCGCGCCGCACGCCCTTCGCAAAGGCGTAAACAAACATGCACGCCGAAGACGACTCGAAGTAGTTCCCCTTCTCCCCGGTCTTGTTCATCATCGTGTACCAGAGACCGGTCTTCTGGTCCTGGTAGCGCGCGACAGACGCCGCTTCGCGGTTGAGGATGGCAAGAAGCTGCTTGCGCCCAGGATCATCGGCAGGGTAGTAAGACAGCGTGTCGACCAGCGCCATCATGTACCAGCCGATGCCGCGAGCCCAGAATTGCGTCGAGTCACCTGTTTGCTTGTTGGCCCAGCGCTCCTGCTTTGACGCATCCCATCCGTGGTAGAGCAGGCCAGTCTTCGAATCGCGGGCGTGCTGCTCCATGAGCACGAACTGGTGCGTGACGTCCTTGAAGTCTTCGGGACGATGCGAGATGAAAGCGTACTCGGCCCGAAACGGCTCGGCCATGTACAGGCCATCGAGCCACATCTGGTTGGGGTAGCGCTGTTTGTGCCAGTAGCCGCCGTCGGCGTTGCGCGGCTGTTGCGCAAGCTGATCGTTGAGGAATGTCGCGGCTGTTAAATAGCGCTTGTCGAGCGTGACGCGGTAAAGCAGCAGAAGCTGTCGTCCGACGAGGATGTTGTCGAGTTCATGGTCGTCGGCCTTGAGCGTTGCGATGGTCCCCTCCGGAGTTACAAGCTGATCAACCGAGCTCTTGATGTATTTGAAGTCGGCGCCATCGGCAGTCGAGAACCAAACCCCGTCCATGCCTTCGAGCAGCGTGCCAAGCTCGTAGTTCCAATGCCACGGAGCGTCGGCGGCAACGAAGCGGCCGTCCGGCCAGCGTGCCATGGCGGAGTCGGCCGCGCGCTCCGCCCAGTGATCATTGTCGCTTTGCGCTGCAAGAGGCGTCGCGGCGGCAGCGGCGAAAAGAAAACTACAAGCAAGAATGCAGAAGGTCTTCATGGCGAACCAACTATACCGATAAGAGCTCGGTGGGTACAAACTCCGGTTTAGTATAGGCGAGGCTGCGATAGCCGCCGCCGAGACAGGCGATGACCGCAGTTTGCGGCGAGGGACCGTAGCCGCTAAATATTTCAAGGCGAGGCTTGTCCTGCTCCCCAGTGCCGACGGCTCCGGGCGCGCCGTTGGGCCATAGATACTCGATTTCGCCGTGAGGCAGCGCCGTGTCGGCCGCAGCGGGAGCTGTTGCCGCGGGAATGGCCGGAGCTTGAGTCGGGGTCTGGGATAGCGCAGAGGGGCACGCACACACCAGGAGGAGCATGAGCATGCACGCTGCGCCGGCAGCGCCGATCGAACGAGAGGATTTCTGATTGCAGGACATGAAGGTGATTCTCCAATCAAGGCGAGGATAATGAATTCTCCCGCGGGCGATAAAAAAGGTGCTGCCGGCAAAGCGGCAGCACCTTTCGAGGTGAGAGGTTGTCGGTTAGAAGTTGATGCGGAGCATGCCCTGCGCGGAGCGCGGCGCATTACTCGAGTTGAGGGCGCTGATCGTGCCGAAGCTCGATCCACCATTGACCGTGGAGTTCGGAGATGCCCAGACCACGTGATTGGTGAGGTTGATCATATCCACTTCAATCGCGACGTTCCATTCGCGATAGACGGGGAATGTACGCTTAAGGGCGATGTCGTCGTCATAGTAGCCCATGCCAAACATGTTGAGAGCAGCCACACGCGGCGCGTTGCCCGGAACGTACAGAGCCGGCCCATTCCAGACGTAGCAGGCCTGCGTCGACGTGGTGTTCGAGCAGGTTCCGTAATTTCCGTTGCTTGTAGCAGTGCCATTACCGGTGGTTGCCACGGTAAACGCGTTCGTGTTGAAGTACTGGACGCTTCCGATGTAGTTGGGCGATCCGGGCGCTGCCGTTGTGTTCTTGCCGTATGCGCCATTAGCGCGTCCAGCCTGCCCGGCAACGATGCTCGGCATGCATTGATTCAGGATGCCGCCGCCGCCGCAACCGCTGCCAGTCAAGACAATCGGGAAGCCCGAGTGATAACTGAAGATTGTCGAAGCGGTCCAATCGCTGGCGATTGCCCGATAGAAGAAGTTGTCACCCCACATATGGCCGCGGCCGAAGGGCAGTTGGTAAACCACCGAAGCGACCAGGTTCTGCGGGATGTCCGCAGTCGAGACCGAGCGATCCAGACGATCGTTGTCACCCACGCGGAAGGTGCCCAAATCGTCGATTGACTTGGAGTAGGTGTAGTTGACCATGAAGTTCAGGCCGTGCGACGGACGCTGGCGAATGGAGATTTCCAGCGCGTTCCAGTTTTCGTTGCCCACGAAGCTGGTGGTATCGCTGACGCCGCTGAACTGCGGGAAGTTCTCGAGGTAGTTGCCCACGCTGTTTTTGTAGTAGTAGGTGTTGCCATTGTAAGGATTGGGCGGCGTGAAGCCCAATCCAATCGCCAAGTTGGTGTTGACCATCGGGGCGGAAGCCGACGTACCCGAGGCTTGCGAGAGCAATGGCGCGGGACAAGATACCGGCGCGTAGCTCGAGCATGTTGTCGCTGTGCTGCCACTTACCGTGTATCCGGCCAATGCGCGAAAGGACTCAGGAAGTTCGTTATTCCTGGAGCCAATCGCCTTGGAGACGGAAAGGAAGTGTCCTTCGCTGCCTACGTAGCTGATGGAGACGGACATGTTGCTCGTCAGCTGGCGCTCGATACCAAATGTCCAGTTAAGATACTCGGGCGTTTTGGCGCCGTAATGCGGATCCCAGTAATTGGGGCTCTGGGCACCCGAGTTGGTGAGTGCCGTGGTCTCGCTGGTGCCAAATTCGGCCAGGCTCGTGCCACCGGCAGGCGGCGCAGGCGCTGCAACGGAACCCGTCCAGCCGCAAGGGACTCCATCGTTGTTTCCGCTGCTGCATTGGGTATTGTCCCAATAGAACGACGGCTGGTTGATGGTCCCCGCCGGTGCGGAAGCCGACGGGGCAAAGCCGGTGGTGGAAGGCGAACCCGATTGACTGCCGCTATTCCAGTCGCCGCGAGCAAACTCGAGGCCGTAGCTGGAGCGAATGACCGTCTTCGAATCGAGCGCGTAGGCAAAGCCGGCACGCGGACTGATGAATCCGTAGTCGGTCGGCGACGGATTGGCCACACCGGCATGGTAGCCGTCGGATGTGCTGCCGCCGGCGAACGCGAGTGTACCCTTGTTGCCGGTAACCGAGTTGGTGGCGGTGGGATTGAGCCACGAGAAGATATTGTGCACCTCATTGATCGCCGGCCAGATATCCCAACGCACGCCCAGATTGACGGTCAATTTGGGGGAGATCTTGTAGTCGTCCTGCGCCCAGAAGGAGGGGTCAAGCCAGCGCGATCCCAAGCCAGGCAGGCCGACGGAAACCGAACTGGAGTTGGTAGAGCCAAGCAGATAGCTGGCGAAAGCGTTACCGCTGGTGCTGTTCAAGGCGGTGCCCGATGACCAGCCCTGCGTCGAAGTATTCGTGAACGTGTAGGTGAGAGGCGAAGAGTTTGTCAGGTTCTTGATGTAGTTGAATTGGTCCCAGGCGACCTGACCGCCCAGAGTGAGGTTGTGCTTACCGAGCTGCCACTGAAAGTCGTCAGACAGGCTGTAAGCATTGCTGACTTTCTGGTTCTCGTCGTAGCCGGCTTCATTCGAGGGATTATCAACGCCGCCGCTGAAGGCGATGGCCGGGAAGAAGCTGGCCTGCCCCGCGGGTGTATTCAAAAGCCCTGTTTGGCTGGCGGCATACTGCGGAGCCTCGTCAGGCGTGACCGAAAGGCTCTTATAGCGGGCATAGGCAACCGCGAACAGGTTCACCATGTGCGAGTTGATCGTCCAGGTGTCTTTCACGATGTCGACCGTGGTCTTAGGCGTGTACGCCTGCGAAGTGTTGAACGGCGGCCCAAGCGCGTTGGCCGCGCCTGAAGCATTCGGTCCAGTGCTCGCCTGTCGGCCGAAGTAGACGATGATGCTCAGCTGGTTCTTCGAGCTCATGTCGTAATCGATGCGGCCGCCCTGGTACCAGTTCGACAGGCCGTAAGGATACCCGGCGACGATGTTGTTGGAATACTGGGTCTGCAGCGCCGCCGCCTCATAGGGTGCCATGAACTTGTTGATGTACGTTGCGGCGCCGGAAATGCGGTTCGCCGGAATCACATTTTTCGTGCCTGCGGGCTCCGTGCCGCCGGTGGAAACGAACTGGGCGCGGGAACACGGGCTGGCCGTGGATCCAAGGCATCCGGCAGTCTGCGAGCCTGGATCGTAGATGTTGTAACCCGTGCTGGTTGAAAACGCTGAGAAGTCGCCATTGAGCATGGCCGTCGTGGGAATGGTTTGCAGCTTATTGGCGGGGCCGTGCTGAAAACGATATTGTCCGTAGTTAAAAAACATGAACAGCTTGTTGTGGATGAGGGGACCACCGAACTTGGCGTTGACCTCATTCATGATTTCGGTTTGCTTGACGCCGCCGGGAGCGCAATAGCTTGACGCCGGCGAGCCAAACGCGCAGGTCTGCCCGGCGGGAACCACGCCAGTCACCGTGGGAACTTTGCTGAGGAACGGCCAGGCGTCGCCCACGGTGTTGCGGATGTACTCGTACACGCCGCCGTGCCAGGCATTCGAACCCTGCTTGATGGAGTAGTTCTGTACGCCCTGGCCGGCATATTGCGCAGAGTAGCCGGAGGTCTGCACCTGGAACTGGTCGATCGAGTCCATGCCGATGGCGGTCCATATAAAGCGCACATCGCCGACGCCGTCAGGCGCGGGCAGGTTGATGCCGTCGATGTAGATCTCGGAGGTGCCGCCATTAGGATTGCCGCCGTTAACAGCCAATGAGGCGTCGGTGGCATTATTGCTGCCGACCCAGACAGGCACCACGCCAGGCATCAGCGAGGCAAAATCCGTAGCGCGGCGCTGGTCGGCGTTGCCTCCCGCGCCCATCAGGAGGGGCAGGCTCGAGTACATCTGGTTGTCCATGACGGCGCCGAGAGTCGCGTCCGTCGTTTCCAGAACAGGAGGTGCGGAGGTCACCGTGATGGTCTGCTGTGCGGCACCAAGGGAGACTTTGATGTTGAGCGCAACGGTTTGCAAAGCATTTACTGTCACGTTTTGCTGCACAAAGGTCTCAAAGCCCTTGGCGTTCACGGTCACTGTGTAGAGGCCCGGGGTGAGCGGCGTGATGCTGTAATCCCCGGCGCCGGTGGTTGTGCGCACCGTGTTGGTGTTCTGCGATACCAGGGTCGCAGTGACCGTTGCGCCTGGCACCACCGCGCCTGTTTGGTCCGTTACAGTTCCGGCGATTTCTCCGGTGCCGGCCAACTGCGCTCTTGCGACGAGCGGCATCACGGCCATCATCAGCAAGCCCACGCAGCCCCACGCTGCGAGCCGCAGAAACTCGAATGGTGTTCCCCAGTTAATTTTCGACACGGATGGGTGTGAAGAGACAGTTTGCCTCATCGTGTAGCCTCCACTAGAATTTGCGTCCAGCTTCAAAACATGACGGCACGTGGTTGATTTCCTCGGGGGTTACACACGTGGTCTGACCTCAGTTTGAAGCTGAAACAGTTTTATATACGGGCTCCACGGCTGTCAACCGAGAAATTTGCGCATACTTGCCGAAAATGCGCCTGTGAACTTTCACTTCCCGAAAATTATCCGCCCCAAAACGCCGCGGCTGGGCCTTGCTGGTGGACGGCCTCCGTCCAACATTAAGACCGCAAAGAACATAGCCGTCGGGCCCTGAAAGGATTGAGAATTCCTGGGGGTTGATCACCGGGATTCGTGCAGTCGGGGTTTCCGGACGTGACCAATGTACCCCGCCCGGAGCTCAAGACCAGGCAGGTTGCTCCGCGCGGCGGACCCGCTCTCAATAATCTATCGATCAGCGCTCGATCCGAATAAAAAAGGCTGCCGGGTTTCGCCGGCAGCCTTCTTGGACAAAACAATGGAGAGACCGCTTAGAAGCTGATGCGAGCTGAGAACTGAGCGGATTTGCGCATCAGGGTTGGGCTTGCTGTGACGGTTCCAAAGGTCGAGTTGCCGAGCACTGTGCTCGCAACTGAGAACTGCGTGTGATTGGTGATGTTATACCAGTCAGCACGGAATTCCAGCTTGGTGGCCTCGGTGATGTGCAGCGGGAAGCTGCGCACCAGCCCAAGGTCGAGCTGGTAGTAGCCGGGACCGCTAAGGCCGTAGGGAGCTGTACGTGGTGAATCGCCAAAGGTGTAGGCAGGCGCGGCCGTGGTATTCAGCACAGTAGAAACCGGGTTGATGAACGGGCCGGTAACAGTGCCTGGGCTGGTGCCGGTGCTGGGCACGATGTAACTCGTGGAGGCGAAATTGGCCCAGGTAGCGCCGTCGCCCCATTTGCCGTTCTGGCGCACCGTGCCGGTGTAGTTCGGGTTCAGTGTTGGCGCGCACGATGAGGAGCTCTGCGCGAGGGCGGGATTGGTTTGGCAAGCCGAAGCAGTGACGGCCAGCGGCGAGCCGGAGAAGGTCTGGAAGATCCCGGAGAAGGCGAAGCCTCCCAGGATCGCTCGCTCCACTGCGTTCTCCGCCAGGACCGTTTTGCCAAACGCCCAGTCCCAAACTGAGGTCGCCACAAAATGCTGCGGCTGGTTCGATGTGGAGACAGTCCTTTCGATGCGATCCGCCGGATACGACGCCGAGGGATGATTGGCAAGTGTGCCCGCCGGAATCGGATAGCCGGTTCGGAAGGTGCCGCCGTCGTCAATGATGCGCGAATAGGCATAGTTGGCGTTGAACGTCAGGCCATGCCAGGTGCGCGTGCTCAACATGGCTTGCAGCGCGTGGTAGTTGGAGTTGCCGATATACCCGAATGAGTCGCTGACCGACTGGTACGGGAACGGCTTCAGGATGGTGCTGAGCGGCTGATTTGTTGCGTAGTTGCTCAAACCGGGGCACGTGAGGTTGTAAGTCGAACAATCCGCGGTTACCGTCGTGGCCGTTGTCCCGGTGTCTGCCAGTCTTGGCCCAAGCGTCAGATACTGCGGGTCTAGGGCATCGGACGCGAATCCGCGGCCAGTAAGGCTATCGGTCTGTTCAAAGTGACCCTCAGCACCGACATAGGACGCGGTGAGCGCCATTGAGTTGGTAATTTGACGCTGGATTCCGAAGCTCCAGTTGATGTACTCCGGCGCGCGGCTTCCGAGGTACGGATCGTCATAGGTCATGGCAGAAGGAGTTCCCGTATAGCCAGAGGTCTTGGTGAAGCCGGTGCCATAGGCCGCACCCGACGAGACGCCCGTGGCTGGCGTGTAGGTTGGAATCGCTCCGTTTCCGCCCGCCTCAAGCCCTGGCATGACCGTTTGATCATTGGTGGAGGAGAACGACGGCGAAGCGGCGTAGCCCAGTGTCCCGATGGTCGAAGCCAGACCGCCGACTGCGTCACCATGCGAGAACATCACGCCGTAGCTCGCGCGGATCACGGTCTTGGAGTCCAGCTGGAATGCCAGTCCGAGGCGTGGTCCAAAGTTCTTGTAAAAGTTGTTCACCGGAGTGGCGCAGTTGCATGTATTGGAGCCGTGCCCGGTGAAAGCGAGCGCACCGTTGAGGCCCGTGACCGGATTGGCCAGTGAGGGACTGAAGAAGCTGGCGTCGTTGTGGACTTCAGTGACGGTCGGGAAGAAGTCGTAGCGCAAGCCCAGGTTCACGGTCAGCTTGGAATTCAACTTCCAGTCGTCCTGTACATATGGCGAGATCGCCCTGAAGCGCGCGCCGTACTCCGGATGCAGAGAATAATCAGTGAAGCTGCCCTTGTCGATTTGACCGATGAGCATACTCGCATACGCCACTCCGGTGTTGGCCGCGACGGTATAGGAGCCTTTGCTGATTCCCGCGGTCTCCGTGTTGGAAGCAGCCAGGGTAATGGGGGTCGTTCCGCCGGTGGCGCTGATCGTGTTGTACAGCATCCATGCAACCTGCCCCCCAAACGTGAACGAGTGCTTGCCGACATTCCACTGCACGGCATCGAGCGCCGTGTAATTTTCAGCAAGCGTCACATTCGCCGTGGTGCCTCCCCAATTGGTTGGCGGATTGGACCCGGCAAAAGTCACGATCGGGAAGGTCTGCTGCGCCTGGCCTGCCGGAAGTCCCCCAATTCCCATGGCCGTCGCCGCATAAGCCGCCGCCTGGTTCGGGTTGAAGGTGGGTCCGTTGTAGCGTGCATAGCCCCACTTGACCTGATTGAGCAGGTTGGGCGTGAATATGTGGGTTTCTTCAATGATTCCTACAGCGGTCTTCGGTGCATAGGTCTGGCCATAGTTAAACGGAACCGGCCCCACATTTCTTCCCGCCGTGGTTTGCCCGACGGGATTCGAGCTGGCTTGGCGCCCGATGGCCGCGATAAAGCTTAGCGTGTCGCGGCTCGTGACCAGGTAATCAATGCGGTCGGTCGTGGTCCAGTTGGAAAGTCCCGTTTGGTTGGGGGCGATGTAGTTGCTCTGCAGCCCCGTGCCGATACCCGTTTTCGGGAGGAGGGCCTGCATGTTTTTGGCAATGGTGGAGAACTGGCTTGATGGGATCACGTTGGCCGTGCCGGTCAGCTTCGGATTGCCCGCCGGACCCGTACCCGTTCCAGGGCCGTAGCCATACTGATAGCGGCAGAATCCATCCGTGCTATTCGCGGTGCACGCGGCTTGCGAAGAAGGATCGTAGATTTTGATGGGCGTTGAGAGGCCCAGGTATGCGCTGAAATCCCCTCCCTGCTCGGCTGCATTTGGAAACGTGATGGGCGTCGGGTTCGCGCTCGAGTAGCGAAATCCATCGTAGTTGCCGAAATAGAACACCTTTTGCTTCCAGCTCCCAAAAGGAACGAGCGGGCCGCTCAGGACGACTCCATACTCATTGCTGTGCTCGACCGGCTTCACCGGCACACCCGTAGCTGGATTCGGAGCCTTGCCGAAGAAGCCCCAGGTGTCGAGCGCCGTATTGCGGAAGAACTCGTAAATTGAACCGTGCTGCTGGGAGCCGCCTTGCTTCACGGTGTAGTTCATCACGCCCTGGCCTTCATAGGCGGCCGAGTAGCCGTTCGTCTGCACTTGGAACTGCTCGACGGCATCAACCGAAATGGCAGTCCACACGTAGCGCGGGTCGCCGTTGCCGCCCGCGCGCACAAACGGAACGCCATCGACATAGACGTCGGAGGCAGCGCCCCTGCTGCCGGAACCGTTCACAACGCCTGTATTGGTCGTCGCGTTGCCGTTGGTCTCATTGCCCTGGACACCCGGCATTAGGTAAGCAAAGTCGGTGGCGCGCCGCTGGTCAGGAGAACCATACGCGCCCATCTCAATCGGCAACTCTGAGTAGGTCTCCTGCTCCATGGTTGAGCCCAGGGCCGCGTTGCTGGTTTCCAATTGCGGCGGCGCTGAAGACACAGTGATCGTTTCCATGCCGGCCGCTGCGACGGGGAGCATCGGGTTATAAGCCTGGGACTCCATCGCATTCACATGGATGTTCTTCTGAACTACTGTCTTGAATCCTTTAGCAGTGGATGTGACCGTGTAAATGCCGGGATCCAGATCCGCAAAGTGATAGTCTCCTGCGCTGGTGGATACAGTTTTGGTTGTGATCCCGTTTGCATCATTCATGGCTGCAATGTCGGCGCCGGGAATCACCGCACCGGTCGAATCCGTCACTGTGCCTGTAATGGCGCCTTTCCCTGTTAACTGCGCATTCGCCCCAAGGGACGGCAGGAGGATTGCGATCAAAAGCGCTGCGCAACTCCACGCTGCGAAATGGAAGAAGCGAGATTGCGTTCCTCCGGTTCTGGTTCCCGATATCTGCTGCTGAGCTTGCCTCATGTATTGCCTCCAAGAAGACGTGCTTTGCTCCACCACGCAGCGAGTCCCTAACGAACAGGATTTGCCCTTACGAGGTCTGACCACATTGTGGAGTTGAAACTCCCATTATCATACACACACTGTGTGCCAATAGGGCAATCCTTCGCGGTTTGGTGAACCGAAACCGGTAACTTTAGGAATGGTGTTCTAAATCAGGAAAAGGCGTGCTGAGTGGCTTGGGACGCCTGAAGATCAAAGACTTCCGCCATTGTTTTCAATACGATGTGAGCTTTTCGCCGTGAGGGTAAAAGCCGCTGGGCGGTTGCGAGCCAGGCCGCGGACGGGAAGATCTCGAAGACGGCGAACAAAGGTCGAGCGATCTTCGCCCCGTCCGTCCCTACTGGATCGACCACGTGCCCAGCTTGAGAGCCGTCGAAGGCAGATACCGTTTACGCAGCGGTCGCAGTGCGCGCCTGCCGGCTCTTCGGCGCGGCCGAAGATCGCTTGCGCTCTTTGGGACGCTCCATGCCCTGCGCGATCTGGGCCATGCGGAGGTGCTGTTCCATCAGATTGTGCGCTTCTTTCGCCTTATGCCCGCGGATGGCGCGGAAAATCTCACGGTGCATCTCGGCGGACTCGCGCAAATCGGTGGCCCGCTCGACGGTTTTGCGGCGGCTGTCGTAGAGGGCCGAAGTGATGGTCTCAATGATTGCAGCAAGAATTGGATTGCCTGAGGCCTGCGAGATGATGCGATGAAAGAGCAGGTCGTGAATCAGATAGTCGGTAGGGCTGCTGATGGCGGCGAACATCTCGGCAACCTCTTCGGCGAGAGCGGTGTGATGCTCTTCTTTACCGCGTTCGGCAGCGAGACCCGACAGATGGCTTTCAAGAATGATGCGGGCTTCGAACATCTGCCACGATTGGAATCCGTGGAGCGCGCCGATAAGACTGAGCGACGCTTTCCCGAACTCCGGCGGGCCGTCGGCGACAAACGTCCCGACCCCGTGACGCACCTTCATGACCCCCATCGCCGCCAGGTATCCGATGCCGGTACGCAGGCTGGCGCGGCTGATTTTGAGTGAACGGGCAAACTCGCGCTCCGGCGGAATTTTGTCTCCCGGCTGCAGCGTTCCATTTTCAATGAGCGAGCGGATGTGGTTAACCACCTGCATCGTGCGATGGGTCGTAGGTTCTTCCTCTTTCACCCTCGGCATAAGATCAACCACCTTCTTGCGATAACGAAAATCGCATTCATTGCGAGATTACCACCGAAAACCGGGGATCATTCGAGAAACTTGTTCCGCGAGCTTGAATTGGATTGAGAACCGGACCAGGAACGAGCGTGTATACTTCCGGTCTGACCTCCCTGAAATTGGGGGAATCTGCAGAGCCAACCCAGAGGGTAGAATGAAAGCCATGTTGCTGGATGATGACCGCCTTTTTCCCGCCGAAGCCAGTGTCCGAAAAGTTGCGCGCTCCCTCTATGCAAAAGTGAAAAACCTGCCGATCGTCAGCCCGCACGGCCACACTCAGGCTGGATGGTTCGCAAAAAACGAGCCATTTCCTGATCCGGCGACGCTGTTCGTGCAGCCCGACCATTACGTCTTTCGCATGCTATATAGCCAGGGCGTTTCGATGGACGACCTTGAAATCGGGCAGCCCGTGGCAAAAAATCCGCGCAAGGTATGGCACACCTTTGCCAGCCACTACTACCTGTTCCGCGGTACACCCACCCGCATGTGGCTCGATTATGCCTTCCAGGAGCAGTTTGGTTTGAAGGACCGGCTGTCGGAAAAAACCGCGGACCTCTACTTTGACACCATCGCAGAAAAGCTGAAGACGCCGGCATTCCTGCCGCGGGCCCTCTATGAGCAATTCAATATTGAAGTGCTATCCACGACCGAATCGCCGCTCGATCCGCTGAAGGACCACAAGGCGATTCGTGATTCGAGCTGGAAGGCGCGCATCGTTCCGGCGTTCCGGCCGGATTCGGTGGTCGATCCCGAGTTCAAGGGATTTGCCGGCCTGGTGGCGAAGCTGGGCGAGCAGAACGGCGAGGACACCACCACGTGGAAGGGATACCTGAGCGCGCTGATGAAAGCAAGGGCGCGGTTCAAGACGATGGGCTGCACGTCAACGGACCATGGTCATCCCACGGCGCGGACGGCGAACCTTCCCGAGGCTGAGGCGGCAGCGCTTTTCAGCAAGGTGATCGCCGGAATGGCCGCCGCGGCGGAGCAGGAGCTGTTCCGCGCGCAGATGCTCACCGAGATGGCGCGGATGAGCGTGGAAGACGGCCTGGTCATGCAGATCCATCCCGGATCCGTGCGCAACCACAACAAGTTTGTGTATGAGCGCTACGGGCGCGACATGGGGGCCGACATTCCCGCGCCGACCGATTATGTGCATGCCCTGCGGCCATTGCTCGATCGCTTCGGAAATGAAAAAAATCTGACCATCATTCTGTTCATGCTCGACGAGTCGACAATCAGCCGCGAACTGGCGCCGTTGGCCGGGCACTATCCGTGCTTGCGCCTTGGCCCCCCATGGTGGTTTCATGACAGTCCTGAGGGCATGATGCGTTTCCGCGAGTTGGCCACGGAGACCGCAGGTTTTTACAACACCGTAGGGTTCAACGACGACACGCGGGCGTTTCTGTCGATTCCTGCGCGCCACGACGTGGCCCGGCGCGTCGATTGCGCGTTCCTGGGCAGGCTCGTGGCCGAGCACCGGCTCGAAGAAGATGAGGCGCACGAAGTGGCGCACGAGTTGACATACGGAATGGTGAAGAAGGCGTACCGGTTGTAAGACAACTGCTGGCCTCGGGCTTCTAGCTACCGGCTACCGGCTACTGGCTGCGGTCGTCGCAGAAAGATGGAGTTTGGCGTATGAGTCTGTATTGTTCCGTTGGAAGTCCCGATACCGATCTGTCGGATGCGCAACTGAAAGAACTGTTAGTGGAGAGCCTGTCCAAGGTGGGCCCGCGAAACCGTGTGTTGGCCGTGCCGCCCGATCAGAGCCGCGAACACTCGCGCGCGGGCGATCTCACTCGGTACACGTGGGAACACTACCGCGACAAGTTCAAAGCGGTGCTTCCGGCCATCGGCACGCATACGCCTATGCGACCCGACCAGATCACGCACATGTTCGGAAACATGCCCCAGGAGCTATTTCGCGTACACAACTGGCGTACGGATATCGAAACGCTGGGCGAGTTGCCGGCGTCCTTCATTCGGGAGCAGTCGGAAGGCAAGCTGAATTACACCTGGCCGGCGCAGGTCAACAAGCTCATCTCGCAAGGCGGCTTCGACTTGATCCTGTCCATCGGCCAGGTAGTGCCGCATGAAGTAATCGGCATGGCCAATCACGCTAAGAACATCCTCATCGGCACGGGCGGGCGCGAAGGCATCAACCGCAGCCACTACCTGGGCGCCGTCTACGGCATGGAGCGGATCATGGGGCGCGCCGAAAACCCGGTGCGCAATGTGCTGAACCTCGCGTGCGAAAAGTTTCTGCGCCACATTCCCATCGTGTACGCGCAGACGGTCGTCGGCCGCGGCAAAAATGGCGGGCTGGCTGTTCGCGGGCTCTATATCGGAGACGATCTCGAGTGTTTCCTTAAGGCCTCGGAGCTCAGCCTGAAGGTGAACTTCGAAATGCTCGACGAGCCGATCAAAAAGGCGGTCGTCTTCCTCGATCCCAAGGAGTTCCACTCGACTTGGATCGGCAACAAGGCTGTGTATCGCACGCGCATGGCGCTGGCCGACGGGGCGGAGCTGATCATTCTGGCGCCGGGAGTGAAAGAATTCGGCGAAGATAAAGGGATCGATATACTGATCCGCAAATACGGCTATCGCGGAACTCCCGCAACGTTGAAGGTGGTGAACGAGAATGCGGACCTGGCTGCTGACCTGAGCGCGGCGGCGCACCTCATTCACGCTTCGTCCGAAGGGCGATTCACCATCCGCTGGTGCCCCGGCGAGTTGAGCCAGAATGAAATTGAAAGCGTCGGCTTTGAGTACGGCGACCTGACGAGGATGGCGGCGAAGTACGATCCGGCAAAGCTGCGGCACGGGTACAACAAAGTGGGCGGTGAAGAGATATTCTTTGTCGCCAATCCGGGATTGGGATTGTGGGCGCATCGCAGCCGGTTTGAAAGCACAACGCCGGTGGCTGCGGCCGCGCACGCTGTTTAAGCGGCGCGCCACCCGCCGCGGCGGCGCACCAATCGAAGCGCAGAAAATACAGGAGAATTGTTGTAAGGCGGAACCATGATGGAGAATCACGGTCTTAAGCTCAACAAATATTCCGTTGGCACCGGCGACAGGTTTGCGCACCAGGCAAAGGCGCAATTACAGGCGTGCATCAAGACGCTCGAACGCGGCGTTGAAGTCGTTCCCGTGTGGAACAAATCGAACCGCGAGCACATGATCATCGGCTCTGAGCCATGTTCTGTGCGCGAGGCGGCTGACGCCGCGGTGAAGGCGCTCGGCTGGAAACTGCCTTACTATTGCGACGCCGATCACATCACGGCTGCCACCGTTGATCGTTTTCTCAAGCCGTGTGATTTTTTTACCTCCGATGTAGCCGACTTCATCGGCCAGCCGGCCGAGAGCGCTCACGTTGAGAACTTCGTGAAGCGGCATCCCGAGCTGCAGGGCAGCATTGAGTTGGCCGGGGCCGACGAAGCCTTTGAAATTGCCTCCTCGCACCTCAGGCAAACCGCTCAAAAGTTTCTCGCCGCCGTCAAACAGGCGGGCGAGGTGTACCGCCGCGTGTTAAGTGCGAAAGGCGCCGGGAACTTCATTCCCGAGGTTTCGATGGACGAGACCGATCGCGCGCAGAGCCCGGTGGACTTGTTGATTATCCTGGCCGCGATTGCCGATGAAGGAATTCCCGTGCAGACCATCGCTCCGAAGTTCAGCGGGCGATTCAACAAGGGCGTGGATTACGTGGGTGACGTTGGTCAGTTCGAGCGCGAAATGGCGCTCGACATTGCGGCCATTGCCTACGCAGTCAAACAGTATGGACTGCCCGACAATCTGAAACTCAGCGTCCACTCGGGTAGCGACAAATTCTCGATTTACCCGGCGATTCACGCCAATATGAAACGATTCAACGTGGGTGTGCACCTGAAGACCGCCGGGACAACGTGGCTCGAAGAGTTGATCGGGCTGGCAGAAGCCGGAGGAGCGGGACTGGCGCTGGCCAAGGAAGTGTATGCCGAGGCGCTGGCGCATCGCGAAGAGCTATGCGGGCCGTATGCCACCGTCATTGACATCGATCCTAACAAGCTGCCGACGGCCGCTGAAGTGCGAGGATGGACGTCAGAACAGTACACATCGGCGTTGCGGCACGTAGAAGACGATCCGGCATACAACCCCAGCTTCCGCCAGTTGCTGCATGTCGGTTTCAAGATTGCGGCGAAGATGGGGCCGCGCTATCTTGACCTGCTGGAATCGAATGAAGCCGTCATTGCGAAGAACGTGACAGAAAATCTCTACGCCCGGCACATTGCGCCCGTGTTTCTGGGATGCGGCGGTTGATTGCCCGAACATTCGCTGCGCACTTTCTGTAAACCTTCCCTACGGAGATCGGATGACGACAGAACTCTTCAGCCTTGTAGGCAAGCTCGCGGTCGTGACCGGAGGAACTTCCGGAATCGGCCGCGCTTTGAGCCTTGGATTAGCCGATGCCGGCGCTGACGTGATTGCCACGGCGCGACGCCAGCAGCAGGTGGACGAAACTGCAGCCGAGATTGAGGCGCGCGGGCGCAAAACCCTGCGTCTTGCCTCCGACGTCGGCGACCGTGAGTCGCTGGAGACGCTTCTTGCGGCAGCGCTTGAGCGCTTCGGCAAAGTGGACATCCTGGTGAACTGCGCCGGCATCATCAAGCGCACGCCCACGCTCGACTTGCTCGAGGCCGAGTGGACAAACATTCTGAATGTCAATCTCACTGGAACACTGCGCGCCTGCCAGGTGTTCGGGCGGAAGATGCTCGAGCGCAGTTATGGCCGCATCATCAACATCGCATCGCTGAACAGCTTTGTCGCGTTGAGCGAGGTGGCCGCCTACGCAGCCAGCAAGGCCGGTGTCGCCTCCCTTACGCGCTCGCTCGCGGTGGAGTGGTCAAAGAAGGGCGTCACTGTGAATGCTGTCGCGCCGGGCGTCTTCCGCACCGATTTGAATGCGCAGTTGCTTGACTCGACCCAGCGCGGACAGGAACTGCTGATGCGCACGCCCATGGGACGCTTCGGCAACACCGAAGAACTGATCGGCGCGGTCGTCTACCTCGCCTCTGACAGCGCTTCGTTCGTCACCGGCCAGATCCTCGTCGTCGACGGAGGGTTCCTCGCCAGCGGGGTGAATCAGTAAACCAAAGATCAAGGGTCAGAGATCAGAGAATCAGTAGGGCTTGACTTCATGCGCCAAAATCCTGCGATTGCATGAGCCAGTCAAAGGCCGCCACGGATTTCATTCCAGGCTTGATCCCGCTTCTCCGAGTCGCGCAAAGACCCCAAAGACGACGCGATCGCAGCGAACGGCCATGAAGGGGAACGCGTTCCCGCTGATTGCGCCGGCACGCGCGAAAATCGAGCCACGCATCATTGCATGCCCGCGATGCAGGCGAACCCTCACGTTCTGCTCAGTCAGGTCGAGCGCCGCCGCAGTCTCCGCAGTAGTCATCTCTTCAACGTCGCGCATCATCACAACGGCGCGATACTGGTCAGGCAGGCCAAGCACAGCTTCTTCCAAAAGCCGGCCGAGCTCTGCGATTGACGCCCGGTGCTCCGGATCGGGCGATGTTTCCGCGCCGCTCATAGTGCCTTCCTCTTCTTGCTCCATGTCTTCCAGTTGCTGGCTGCGCTTGCGCAGGCGCAAGCGGTGCAGCGCCTCATTCACCGCGATGCGCGTGAGCCAGATGGAGAAGTGCGCCTCGCCGGCATACTGATAAAGATGCTGATACGCTCGTACGTAGGCGTCCTGCATCACATCTTCTGCTTCGGCATCGTCGCGCAGAATGGCGCGCGCAACACGGTAGAGCCGCTGGTTATAGCGGCGCATGATGATCTCGTACAAGGCAGTCTCGCCCGCTTTCACCCTGTCGATCACTTCCAGGTCTGACCAGCGCTCAGCAACAGCCGTTTTCAGGATGTCGATCGTCTCCATGGCTCCTTCCATATAGAGTCGACTTGTCGGAAATCGTTACACGGGCTGCGGCGATTTGCCCTGCCTGCCCCATGCCGCGGTGTTCAAACGGCCGGAAATCCTCGATCGGTGTAACCGATCAAAGGCTCGTGGCTCTTGTTGGACAGAGGGCAAAATGCAGAATTCCAGTCGCATCAATACTGCCTGGTGGGTGCTCAGAATCGGCTTGGGCGTTGGGCCCGTGATTACGGGCCTCGACAAGTACTTCAATAAGCTGGCGGACTGGAGCATGTACTTGAGCCCTCTCGCGACGAAAGTCGTGCCGGTAAGCGCAGCGGTATTCATGCACGTGGTTGGCGTGGTGGAGATCATCGCCGGCCTCATCGTGCTGAGCCGCTGGACGAAGATCGGGAGTTACATCGTGATGTTGTGGCTTCTGGCCATCGCCCTGAATCTGGTCACGACCGGCATGTTCTACGACTTGGCCATGCGCGACGTGGAGATCGCGTTGGGCGCGTTTGCCTTCTCGCAACTGACTGCATTCCGCGAGCAGCAGGCGGCAGGCCGCGGCGTGGCCGAAGCCGCTAGGCTGCAAACGGCGGAAACAAGGTAAGCAACTGGAATGAAACCGAACCGGAGGATCAACAAGATGAGACGCTTCCCTTCCCTGATGGTGCTTGCGGCGCTGCTTGCATGGCCCGCATTGGCACTTGCCGCAACCTACAAAGATGTGCCCGTGGTGGACGTTAACTGCTCAAAGAAAGCCACTGCCAATCCTGATGCGCATACGCGCGATTGTGCGTTGCAATGTGCATCGAGCGGCTTCGGCATTGTGACTAGCAATCAAAAGTTCTTGAAGTTCGATGCCGCGGGCAACCAGAAGGTTCTGTCGGAGCTCAAGGCGTCGAGCAAGAAAGATCACCTGCGCGTGAACGTGACGGGCGAGGTGCAGGGCGACACGCTGAAGGTCTCCTCCGTCACGCTTCTATAGCTTTGTGTAGCCCCCGCGTGTGCACCGGTGGACCCGCGTTCATCGGTGCACGCTCTGTATTCGCCTTGGGAAACTTGCGCGAGCCGCTCCCGCTTCAACGCGCGCGGCAGATCCGTGCCCCGCAAATCACTTCAGCGTGACGTTGGCGCCCGCCATCTTGAGGATCCCCTCGCCCTGGTCGGCATGCACCGTCACGTTCGTGCCCGTGACATTGGCATAACCGATAGACAGGCCGGTCGAGCCGCTGAGGTTGACGTTCTTGAGCATGACGTTGTCCACCGGCGCTTCAGGCAGTCCGACGATGGCGCCGGCCATCGCGCCTCCGGTAGCCGTCACGTTTTCCAGCGTAATGTCGTGGAAGTGCGGCGTGAGGCGCGTGACGGGCTGCGGAGTCATTGCGCCTTCCTCTGGAAGAATGCGCGGATAGTACTCGCTGATAACCAGCGGATTCTTCACGTCCTTCATATCGATGTCGCGGTAGACGAGATTGCTCACGTCGTTGCCGCGATCGCGCGCAGCTTTCACGCGGATGCCGTTGTCGGTTCCGTCAAAGTGAATACGTTCGGCCGTAATGTTGTGCGCGCCGCCGGCGATCTCGCTGCCGATGGAGAGACCGTGGCCATGCAGAAAAGTGCAGTCGGTGATCTTGATGTTCTGGCTCGGCTCGTCGCCGCCCGGCGAGTTGATGGCGCCCGATTTGATCGCGATGTTGTCGTCTCCCACGTCGGCATACAGGTGGTCGATCACGACGTTCGACGAAGAGAAGGGATCCACGGCATCGGTGTTCGGCGAACGCGGTGGCGCCAGCACCCTGATGTTGCGAATGACAACGTCGTCGCAGTAGTAGGGGACGAGCTGCCAGAAGGGCGAGTTCTGGATGGTGATTCCTTCCACGCGAATATGCTTGCAGTGGTCAAACACGATGAGCCGCGGTCGCGGATGCGGGTTGCCCATGATGCCGGCGCCATGAAAGCTGCGCGCCATGGCCCACCAGCTTTCGCCCTGGCCATCAATAACGCCATCGCCCGTGATCGCGATGTTCTCGGCGTTCGTGGCACTCACCAGCGATTGCACCGCGGGAAGCCGGAACTCAGTCTTCGACGGATAGTCGGCATGATCCGGTGAGCCGAGCAGCGTTGCGTTTTTGTCGAGCTGGAGCGTGATGTTGCTCTTGAGCACGATCGGCGCGCTCAGGTAGGTGCCTGCGGTCAGACGAACCGTCCCGCCCCCTTGCGCCGCACACGCGTCAATTGCGCTTTGGATGGCAAGTGTGTCCTTGGTGGTACCGTCGCCCTTGGCGCCAAACTCGCGCGGATTGCAGGTCCTGGCCACGTGAGCAAAGCCGGCCGACGCTGCCAGGACTGCCAATGCAGCGGCAATTGAAATAAGGTGATCGAGCGAACGCGTTTGTCGAGTCACGGTGCTACCTCATTGCGGGGATGTTCGTGCGCACTTATCATACGACACAGGCAGCAAGTGGTCCTACCTCCTGTATCGCAAGCGTCTTGAGAGGTCCGCTGCCGGTCCGTTTCGAGATCGTCGTGGGTGGTACAATTCCGCTGAAATTTGCTCGCCTATAAATTCCGTTTTGAATCGAGAACAACAATGGAAACGACTCTGGCTGCGAAGTTGCGCCTTCATTTTCCTGAATACGTATTCCTCGCAGTTGCGGCTGTGTTCGCGGTCGGATTTTGCGCGGTTTCATCCGCACAGCAGGCTCGCGTAACCCACGCGCAGGCCGTCGAACGCGCGCGGCAGATCGTTGCCAAAATGACGCTCGACGAAAAAATCACCGAGATGCACGGCGTTCATGATGCAACGCGTTACCGCATGGTGCCCGGCATTCCGCGATTGGGCATTCCCGATCTGCACATGACCAACGGGCCGGCCGGCGTGGGACCGGGCGGAGCGAGTCCGCAGCCGCCGGCGACAGCCATGCCCGCTCCCATCGCGCTCGCAGCACCATGGGATCCGGCTTTGGCGCGCGAATACGGAAAGCTCGAGGGCGAGGAGACGCGTTCGCTTGGCAGCCAGCTCTTTGAGGTGCCTGACGTGAAGATCGCGCGCGTGCCCCACGGCGGGCGCGTCTTTGAGAGCTTCGGCGAGGACCCTTTCCTCGATGCGCGCATTGCCGTGCCTGCCATCGAGGGCGTGCAGAGCACCGGCATCATGGCCAACGTCAAGCATTACCTCGCCAACAATCAGGAGGCCGATCGCCACAACGTGGACGAGGAGATCGGCGAGCGAGCTCTGCGCGAAATCTACATGCCCACCTTCGAGGCGGCCATCAAAGAGGCGCATTCGGCCTCGCTGATGTGCGCCTACCCGAAAGCAAACGGGGCCTTCAATTGCGAAAACGCGCCGCTGCTGAACGGCGTGTTGAAAAAGGACTGGGGCTTCGACGGATTTGTGCTCTCGGACTGGGGCGCCACGCACAGCACTGTTCCCAGCGCGCGGAATGGGCTCGACCTTGAGATGCCGACAGGCATCTATTTCGCCGACGAGCTACGCAAGGCGGTGGATACCGGCCAGGTTCCGGTTGCTGATCTTGACGAGAAGCTGGTTCGGCGTTTCGCAAAAGAAATTGAGTTCGGCGATTTTGGGCCGCAGCCTGGGGCCCCCACGGACAGGTCTTCGTCCGTGGGGTGGGAGCCCAAGCCGCAGCCGATTCCCGCCTTCGAGCACGGAGCCATTTCGCGCAAGATCGCCGCGCAGGGCATGGTCCTGTTGAAGAACGAAGGCGATTTGCTTCCACTCAATTCGCAGGAACTGCGGTCGGTCTTGCTGGTGGGACCATATGCGGTTCGGCCAAACACCGGCGGCGGTGGCAGCTCGCACGTCATGCCGCTTTACACGATTACGCCCTATGACGGCCTGGGCGCAGCATTGGGGTTGCAGATTCACTTGACGGTCATGGATGGCAGCGATATCGATGCCGCAGCCGCAGCCGCGAAACGCTCGCAGGTGGCTATCGTGATGGTCGGCGACCAGGATAGCGAAGGACGCGACCAATCCCTCGAACTGCCCTCGGCGCAGAACAACCTGATTGCGGCTGTGGCCAGTGCAAATCCGAAAACAGTCGTCGTCGTCAAGAGTGGCTCAGCAATTCTCATGCCCTGGATCGCGAACGTTTCGGCGGTCCTCGAGGCGTGGTATCCCGGCGAAGAAGACGGCAATGCCGTCGCCGATCTGCTTTTAGGCAAGGTGAATCCTTCCGGTAAGCTGCCTCTCACCTTTCCGCGCAGTGCGGAAGACACTCTTGCCAGCAATCCGGACCAGTATCCCGGCGTCAACGGCGTGGCCCATTACAGTGAGGGGCTCGGCGTGGGATATCGCGCCTATACGGCGCACCACATTCCACCGCTGTTTCCGTTCGGCTTCGGGCTTTCGTACACGCAATTCAGCTTCGGTGGTTTCAAGGTGAGCCAGCAGCCCGGCAATGCCAAAGCGACAGTGAGCTTCCAGGTCCAGAACACGGGCAAGGTTGCCGGAGCAGAAGTGGCGCAGTTGTATCTGGGCTTTCCTGAAATTGCCGAAGGAAACGAACCGCCGCTCCAGCTCAAAGGATTTCAAAAGGTGATGCTGAATCCCGGCGAGCGAAAGACGTTGGAACTGAAGCTCGACACGCGCGCGTTCTCCTACTGGTCAGAGAAAGCGCGCGATTGGCAGGTGGCGAAGGGCGAATTTGAAGTCATGGTGGGAGACTCGTCCGCGAACACTCCGCTGAAAGCCAACCTGACGATCCGCTAGTTGTTCTCTCAGCTCTTAGGTCCCGCGTCAGTCTTTTTAGCGCTGGGGGCATTGATCGGCAGGTGCACCGTGAAGCGTGTCTCGCCGGGGTGGGATTGCACATCGATCGTCCCGCCGAATTTCTGCGTCACGATGCGGTGAACGATCTCCAGCCCCAGTCCCGTGCCGATGCCCTGCGGCTTGGTCGTAAAGAAAGCCTCGAAGATGCGCGGCAGAATGTCCGCCGGAATCCCCACGCCGTGATCGGTGATGCTCACTGTGAGCCATTCCGGGTTAGACGATGTCGCAACCTCAATCTTCGAGTTCTCCGGCGAAGCATCGATGGCATTGTCGATGAGGTTGGTCCACACCTGGCTGAGCGCGTAGCCGCGGGTGCAGATGGTGGATGGCGAGGCATCAAACTTCTTCTCCACCTGGATCTGCTTGAGGCGCATCTTGTGGCCGAGGATGGTGAGCGTGCTCTGCAGGCTGTCGTGAATATCGAGTTCTTTGCTCGGCGTCCGCTCATCGTATGCGAATTTCTTCACCGCCATCACCAGGTCGGAAATGCGTCCGATGCTCTCTTCAATGGCGCACACCAGCGAGACGCTGGATACCAGCGCGCCAAACCAGTTCAGCGCGTCGGAAAAGGAAGCGGGATCGAAAAATTCCTGGGAGCAGGCGATTTCCTCGGGGTTGAACCCCATGGAGACCAGCACAGGTCCGATGGTGTAGGCGTTCTCCACCTTCGCGTTGGCGAGCCAAACGCTCATCGCCTCTTCGGCGTCGGCCTGCTCCAGCGTGCCCATCGCCGGCGCGTTGCAGCCGCGCAGGGCGTGTTCCAGCATATCTTTCATGCATCGCACCTGCTCCGGCGTCTTGGGTTTTTCCGCGCTGCGCAGGCTGAGCTGCTGCAGGCGAAGCAGGTTCTCGCGCAGTTGCGAGGCGGCGCGCTTGGCGGCAGAGCCGGGATTGTGCAGCTCGTGCATCAGGCCGGCGGCGAGCGTCCCCAGCGAGATAAGCTTTTCGCGATGCAGCGCCTCCACCTGGTATGACTGAATGCGCTGTGCGCTGTCAGCCAGGACAATCTTGCGAACGGAGGGACAGCAGGTGAGAAGCGACCAGAATCCCTGCTCCGTGAAACGCAGGAAGACCGAATCCTGCGAAGTGGTGATGCGGAACATCGAGGTGGCCCTGCCCATCAGGAAGGGCGCTTCGCCAAATCCCTCGCCGGCGCGGGCAATTCCGCCCAAAGTCCAGGTTCCATCGGGCTCGGGGCGTTCCGCGCGAGCCTCGCCCTCCAGCACGACCCAGTAGTAGAGCCACGGTCCGCCCGGTTCCACTAGCATGGTTCCGGCCTTCGCCGTCACCCGCTCCGTCTTCTCCACGCCCACGATCGAAGCAACGGGAGTCCCGGAGAAAATGTGCGTATGGAGCAATGCCTCAGCGACGTCCTTGAGGGCAATCGGTTCAACCTGGATGGATTGTGCGCTCTCGCTCATCTTGCTTACACCAAGGTCTGATTACCGGCCCCTCAATTCGATGCTGAAAATCAAATACAACAAACGTGGAACATCCGCCCCGTCTTAAGCTCCGGGTTCTCTAACTGCCTCTTCCGCGACTGTCCGGGGTGGCGCAACCCCTTTAAATCGCCGCCCTAAAACCCCGCCAGGTACTGGTGGACAAACTGCACCGCAATCGAACCCTCGCCGACCGCCGACGCCACCCGCTTCACCGAGCCCGACCGAACGTCGCCGGCCACAAAAACTCCGGGGACGCTGCTCTCCAGCAGAAACGGTTCGCGCTTTTCCTGCCAAACCTCCGGCGTTTTGCCGTCCTTGCGCATGTCCGGACCGGCGAGCAGGAACCCCTTGTCATCGCGCAGGATGCAGGGGGGAAGCCACGTCGTCACCGGAGCCGCGCCAATGAATACAAACAGCGATGACGCCTGCACTTCGGTTTCGCCCGACGGGCCGCGCAAACGCAGTGCCGTCAAATGATCGTCACCCACCGCCTCAAGCACTTGGGTACGCGCCTCTACCACAATATTTGATGTTCGGGAAATCTCATCGATTAAGTATTTCGACATGGTGACAGAAAGGCCATCACCCCGCACCAGCATAGTTACTTTCGTGGCAAACCGGGCAAAGTGCAGGGCAGCCTGGCCGGCGGAGTTGGCGCCCCCCACCATATAAACCTCTTCGCCCTTACAGGCCAGCGCTTCAACCAGCGCCGCTCCGTAGTAGATGCCGCGCCCGGTGAGCCGCTCCGCGCCGGGAATATCCAGCTTCCGATACTGGACGCCGGGCGACAGAACCACGCAGTGGCTTGATACCTCGCGGCCATCGCCGAGGCAAACGAAGCGGTATTGCCCGTCGATGCGCATGCCCGTGGCGCGCTGGGTCACAAATTCGGCGCCGAACCGTGAGGCCTGCGCATGGGCGCGCCGGCCCAGGTCTGCGCCGGTCACGCCCGACGGGAACCCGAGATAATTTTCGATCCGGGAGCTGGAGCCGGCCTGGCCGCCGGGTGCTTCAGGCTCAATCACCACCGTGCGCAGGCCTTCGCTGGCGCCATACACCGCGGCCGCAAGCCCTGCCGGACCCGCTCCGACAACCACCAGGTCGTAGAAATCCTGGGCGGCCTGCACGCGCAGTCCCACCTGGCCGGCAAGAACCTCCAGTTCGGGATCGACGAGCGCTGTGCCGTCAGCGAAGATCACCACCGGCAGCCGGCCGGGATCGAGCTTGTGGTCCTCAAGCAGTTTCAGGGCCTCGGGTCCGGCGGCAATGTCCAGCCAGCGGTAGGGCACATGATTGCGCGAAAGAAAGTCGCGCACGCGGTGATCGTTGAGCGACCAGCGATGCCCGACAACCCGCAATCCCTCGAACGGCGGCCGGTAGCCCGCCTGCCAGTCCTCGAGCAGGTCGGTGACCACAGGGTAGAGTTTCTCTTCCGGCGGATCCCACGGCTTGTTCAGGTAGTAGTGAATGCGCGCGGAATTAATGGCGCGGATGGCCGCCTCGGTGTCGGCATAGGCGGTGAGCAGCATCCGGCGCGCCTCAGGATAAATGGGACGCGCCCGTTCCAGCATTTCCACGCCGCTCATGCCCGGCATGCGCTGGTCGCTGATGATCAGGGCCACGGGCTCGTCGCGCGTCTTGAGCTGCGCCAGCATGTCCAGCGCTGCCTGGCCGCTGGCCGCCCGCATTACCCGATACGTGCTCCCGTATTCCCGGCGCAGATCCTGGACCACGGCCTCCAGCACGCTCACATCATCGTCTACCGCCAGTAGAATGGGCCTCGCCATAGTGAAAGTGTAGAGCCTTTGGCGGACCTGAAAAAAGCTGCCCGCCCGGGCTCGCCCAAAGTCGCTGCTCGCTCGGCGCGCGTCGACCCGAAATCGAGGCTTCGGCGGAAAGCCCCCGCGGTCCAGCAATAGCGGGTCCCCTTCTAGTTAATGGCCTTAGCGCTCCCACCCAGGGTTTTTTGTACCCAACCGCAACCGGCACGCGGTAATCTCTGACATAGCGCATCCGGGGGCCCGATGAGCCTTCCTCTCCGCCGCAGTTGCAATTCATGCGGTTGAGGTGGAGAATGTAACAATTGCAGACATTACCAAAGTATCCAGCTGGTTTGCCGATAGGGAAAACGGGCCGGAAAAGCAAGAGTGTATTGAAGTGTCATTGGCGGTTGCACGTAGAAGCGTCGAAAGATTCAATACTTCCCCAGAAGACACGGGCAGGTTCGAGCGGACATTATGAACAAGATCATCCTGGCCGATTCGCAAGCAATCTTCAGGGCCGGCACCGCTAAGGTGCTGGCGATGGACGAAGATTTGCGCATCATTGCGCAATGCACTGACCTTGAGCGGATGTACCACGCGATCACCACGTTCCCGGGCTCCATCGTCGTGTTTGCGGCTTCGCTGCATCCGGATTTCGCGCGCCTCGGCATGTTGCTCGAGACCACCAACAGCCGCGGCATCGTGGTGGCTGAAAACAATGAGAATGCCTCGTCGTACCTGCAGCAGGGCTTCCGAGGCGTCGTGTTCCGCAGCGTCACTGGACCCGCGCTGGTGGAGTGTGTGCGCCGTGTGGCCGCGGGCGATACCTGGCTACCCTCACAGGCGGCCCAGCCCGAGGTGCACGAGGACGACATGGTGGGCGCGCGCGTGCGCGACCGCCTCACGCCGAAAGAGATGCGTATCGTAGCGCTCATCGTGCAGGGTTGCAAGAACCGCGAGATTGCCATGCGGCTGAAGACCACCGAGCAGGTCATCAAGAACTACCTGCGTTCGATTTACGACAAAACCGGCGTGGGCGATCGCCTGGAGCTGGCTCTCTTCACCATCCATCACCGCGTGCTGGCGCGGGCGGCGGCGGAAGTGGGCCACAAGATGGAAGCCGAATCGCAGGCGGCCCAACCGGGTGCCGTCGCCTAGAACTGGTTGCATAAATAGTGTTTTGAAGGGGCACGGATTTATCCGTGCCGCCAAAGTCCGGGGGAATCGCGGGCTTTAGCCCCTGAGGGATGCTTTCCGATACGCCCTTTGCTGCCTCACGTTGCGTGGATCAGGCTGAAGGTCAGGATCAACAAGACGATCAAGCTGACCACCGTATACAACCGGTCCTTCTCCAGCAGAAAACCCACCACGGCCATCATCACTCGCGCCACCGGCGTGAGGATCAGCAGCACTAGGCCAATTTGCATCAGCCCTTCGCTGTTCAGGTGCGCTGCCGACTGAATGATGCCGGAAAGGGTCTGGACGGCCGGCCCTCCCGCCGCAAAATGACGATAGTTGACGTGATCTGCATAGTGCTGGACGAGATACAATGCCCCGCCCGCGGCGACCACTGCCGCGGCCAGCAACACGCCGGTCTGCAGCAGGCGGCCGATGATGGTTTCGAGGCGTCGATCATCCATTTGCGCTAGATCCTTCCCGTGATGCCGCTGGCGATCATTTCAATGGCAAGAGCCAGAATCACGAAGGCGAAAACCATCCTGAGCGTGCGAACATGAGCGTGCACCAGTACTTTTGCGCCCAGCAACGCCCCGCCCAGCACGCCAAGCATCACCGGCATGGCTACGCGCGGGTCGATGAATCCGCGGCTGAGGTAAAGCCCGGCGCTGGCGGCGGCAGTCACGCCGATCATGAAGTTGCTGGTGGTGGTGGATACCTTGAAGGGAATTCTCATGGCGCGGTCCATGGCAATCACCTTCACCGCCCCCGACCCGATGCCGAGCAGTCCGGAGAGCGCTCCGGCCCCAAACATGATGCTGAATCCGGCGGACACGTTGCGCACTCCGTAGCCCTCCTTTTTGCCGCCGACCGGATAGCTGCTGGCCAGCCGCAATCGGCGCGCAAGCGCGTCAGACTCCACCAGAACGTCGCCCGGCGGAGACTTGAACGACTGGTATGCCGCCTGCACCAGGACGAGACCGAAGATGATGGCGAGCGCATGCGTGCTGAAGCGCCCCGCGAGAAACGCGCCGATGATGGCGCCGATGGTCGTTGCAATTTCAAGAAACATCCCGATGCGGATGTTGGAAAACCCCTCGCGCACGTAGGCCGCCGCTGCGCCAGAAGACGTGGCGATGACAGAAACAAGCGAGGCGCCGATGGCGTATTTGATGTCGACGCCCAGCGCCAGCGTGAGTGCCGGAACCACGATCACGCCCCCGCCGAGTCCGGTGAGCGCGCCCAGAAATCCCGCCAGGGTTGAAAGAATCCATACGAACGCCGTGAATTCCCACACTGTCATCGGATGGATCGAGTCTCCCCTGCTAGGCTTTGATGCTGCACGGCGCTGGTGTTGAAGACTTACCGCGGGGGCGCCAACCTGCCAATTTGCCATCGTGCGCGCCAGCGCACGCCAACTCGCCGCAAGAAACCTCCCAAGCCTGGCCCCGGCGCCGCGTTCCCCAAACTGCTCTAAAGCTTTTCGCCGACACTCTTGGCTTGCGTGAAGAGATAAAGGTAATCCGGTCCGCCGGCCTTTGAGTCCGTCCCGCTCATGTTGAATCCGCCAAAGGGATGCGCACCGACCATGGCGCCCGTGCATTTGCGATTGAAGTAGAGATTGCCCACATGGAACTCGCGGCGGGCGCGATTCAGCCGGTCGCGATTGGTTGAGTAGATTGAGCCGGTCAGGCCGTACTCCGTGTTATTCGCCACCCGCAGCCCTTCCTCGAAGTTCGCCACCTTGATGACCGCCAGCACCGGACCGAAGATTTCTTCCTGGGCAATCACGGCATTGGGCGCAACGTCGGCAAAGATGGTCGGCTCCAGGAAATACCCCCCGTCGGCAGTTGCCGGGGCGTTGCCGCCCGCGATTAGCCGGCTTTCTTTTTTCCCAGCCTCGATATGACGCAACATCGAGTTGAGCGCGCCCTGGTTGATGACCGGGCCTAGATCATGATTGGCCGCAGGATCGCCGACGGTGAGCGTAGCTACGCGTTCCCGCAGGCGCTCGATGAAAGCGTCGTAGATGGGAGCTTCGATGATGGCGCGCGAGCAGGCGGAGCACTTTTGCCCGCTGAAGCCGAACGCTGAGGCGGCCACTCCCGCAATGGCGGCGTCAACGTCCGCATCCGCGCATACCAGGATGGAGTCTTTGCCGCCCATCTCTAGAATGGTCCGCTTGATCCAGATCTGGCCCGGCTGCATGTGTGCTGCGCGCTCGTGAATCTCCAGGCCCACAGCCTTCGATCCTGTAAATGAAATGAAGCGGGTCTTCGGATGCTCAACCACCGCGTTGCCGAACGAAGCCCCGGCGCCGGGGCAGAAGTTCACCACGCCGTCCGGAATGCCGGCCTCTTCCAGCACTTCAACAAAGCGCGCGGCAATGGTGGGCGCATCGCTCGACGGCTTCAGAACCACCGTGTTTCCGCTGACGATGGCCGCAGACGTCATTCCGGCCATGATGGCGAATGGAAAATTCCACGGCGAGATCACCGCGCCCGCGCCCAGCGGAATATAGAACAGCTCGTCGCGCTCGCCGGGATACTGGATGGGCGTCGTCGAGCCGGCAAGGCGCAAAGCCTCGCGAGCGTAGAACTCAAGAAAGTCGATGGCTTCGCCGACGTCGGCATCCGCTTCGGCCCAGTTCTTGCCCACTTCGTAGGTAAGCCACGCCATGAATTCGAATTTGCGCCTCCGAATAATCGCCGCTGCGCCCAGCAGCAGCGAAACGCGTTCCTCCACCGTGGTCCTGCTCCACGATTCAAAGGCGCGAAGAGCGGCAGCCATGGCGGCCTCGGCCTGCGCCGCGCCGGCTTTCTGGTGAATGCCGACCAGCTGGGCCGGTCGCGCTGGGTTGATGGAGCGAATCTTCTCTGTAGTTTTCAGCCGCTTGCCGCCGATGATCAGGCTGTACTCGCTCCCCAGGTGCGACACCCGTTGTTCGAGCGCCTGGCGCATCTGGCGCGCATTCTCGGGGTCGTTGAAATCGGTGAAAGGCTCATTGGCGAATGCGCCCTGAGGCGTCCGCGGCCGGATCGAAAGAGCACCACTTGCAATTGGCATAACGGAACCAGTTTAGTCGAAATGCCGCGAGGAGGCAGTGATTTCCTTCTTGACAGAACTCGAGGCCGAACCGTATACGAGTAGCTCCGGGTTCCCCAATCAAATCAACTGAAAGAGGAGTGAGACCATGAAGAAACTCGTATTCTTTGCGGCCGTCGTGTTGCTTTCAATGTGCAATCTAAGTGGAGGCTTGCGGGCGCAGGCGCAGTCGAAGGATGAGCAGGCCATTCGCACGCTCGAAACTAAGTTTGCGATGGCATTTGTCGCCAAGAATGTCGACGAGATCATGAAGTTCTACGCTCCGGGCGATCAACTTCTGGTCTTTGACCTGATCACCCCGCGGCAGTATGCGGGCTGGGATGCCTATAAGAAGGACTGGCAGGACACCTTCGCCTTGATGAAGGGCACACCCGAGTTCGACACAAAGGACCTGGGCGTGACGACCGATGGCAAGCTGGCCTGGAGCCACAGCATCCAGCACGCATCGTGGACCGGCACAGACGGCACGCCGTTCGAAATGACGGTGCGCGTTACGGATTGCTACAAGAAAATCGACGGCAAGTGGCTCATCGTGCTGGAGCACGTCTCAGTCCCGCTTGACCTTTCCGGGCCGAAGCCGGTGCCGGATTTGATGTCGAAGCCGTGATAAGCAGAGAACAAGGGAACGACTGAGTGCCGGGAGCCGCACGCTCGCTATCCACGGTCTGAACTGCGCTTGCGAAACACAATCTTCAGCTCGCGACGCCAGTGCTCCGAGAGAGCAATAAGCTCCCACTCAATCTCCGGCGAAAGGTATCGCAGCACCGGCTCGTTCGCAGGATGAATGCGCAGCGCCGGCCCAGCCAGGATGAGGCGCGGCGGCAACGGAGACACTTCGGCACCGGCGAAATAGCCGCTGCGTTCGAATGCCGAGTGCGGTGCGTTCCCCGAAGGGCCCGCCTTGCGATCGGCATTCAGCGCACGCACGCGAATCCAGTAATCGAGCGCCTGCAGCGGCAGATGCAGGTCCTCGTTGGCCTTCAATTCCAAAACCACAAGGCGCGAGTTGCGGTCGAGCGTGAGCAGGTCGAGCATGCCGCGGTCGCCTGTTGAGAGCGCGGGCACCTGCGAGTAGAGCAGGTCGACGCGCAGATCCGGCAGCAGCTCGGCAAGCCCCATGCGCAGCCGCGACTCAAGCCACCGCTCCGGTGCCATGCGAAACAACGGATCGGTGTGCGCCCCATCGGCTTGCCGGCTCTTGAATAGCCGTCGAAACAGATCGCAGCACAGCGCTTCATTCTCTTCCGTGAGCGACGTCTCGTTCGCGCCGGCGCCGAAAGTAACTTCATTTTCGCGCGCGAACGAATGCGCCGCAGCGCCATGGCGCACACACGCAAACTCAAGCCCGTGCAGCAGGAGCCCAACCTCTGTCGCCGAGCGCGGTCGGATTTCAACCCGCTCGCGCGCCGCCTCCGGAACGAGCGCGAGCAGCCGATCAATGCCTGCCTGGCACCGCTCGAGCGCTGCCGCAGGCGAGAACGCGTGCACGACGCGCGACTCCAAATTGCCGGTGTCTCGAAAATCGACCGGCACAAGCTCTTCGCTGCGCTCATCGAGCGTCAATAACTCAAAGTTTGCTGCGGCGTGGTTCAGCCACGCTATGCGCTCGGCCGTGGTGCGCCATGCGCCCGCCGGCACAATCACTTTCAGGCCGCCAAAATGACGTCGCGCGTCCCCGTGCAGGCGGCAGTATTCGAGCCAGAGAATTCCCAGAGTCAAAACGCCGTCGATCACGGAGCCGGATTCCGCGGCGCTCACGCCGATCACCGCATCGGCCCCCGTTCCCTTGAGCAGGCGGCCGCGAACATAAGCCGGGCCAAAGCTATGCTCCAGGTCCATCGCCGTGCGTAGCCCGTCGACTTTGTAGCCGATGAAGTGCCGCGTCAGCACGCGCTCCAGCAGCCGTTGATAGTTGCGCCGCGCGGAGTCGCGCACCGTCGGCGTCCGCCTGTCGCTTGAGGGCGCGAGTTCGAGCGATTGCGGCTTAGCCGCTCCCATGCGCCGCGTAACGAGTCGCAGGCACTGCGCGCGCTGCTGCACATCGACGACGGTGCGTACCAAGTTTCGCTCATTGCTCCAAAGTTGTAGCAGGCAGCGGCCGTGCGACTCGGCAACCGAGTAGCGCGCCGTGCGCATATCGAACAGCACGCGCCCATCCTCAAGCAGCGCCGCCGCAGGATGATCCGCGAGATACGACTCGATGATCTGCGCCAGTCGCTCCGGCGAAGCAGTTTTGCCGGGCTCCCCGGCGACAGGTCTTTGTCGCTGGGGTGAAGTGTCGGGGCCCATGGTTCGTTCTACCAACCCATGCGGGAACGCAGGCTCGTGATATGAGCCACATGGTGGCGGGAGTGCCAATCGTACAGAGCGAGATTTGTGGCGAGCGTCATACGCCCCCGCTCCGGATGGTTGAAGCCGCGCTCAAAGTCATCTTCCGTCATCGACGCAAGCATCGCCACCAGCCGGGCATGCAGCCCGTCGACGAAGTCGAGCGACGGTTCGATGGGCATACGGTTGTCGGGTAGGCGCGCCCACGCAGCCTCATCGTACGGCTTGATGGTGGGCCAATCCTCAGTGAGGGCCAGCTTGAATCGCACATACGAATTGGCGTGGCTGTCGGCGAAGTGATGCACAACCTGGCGAACGGTCCAGCCGCCATCGCGGTACGGCGTATCGAGTTGGGCCTGGTTGAGGCCGGCCACGGCGGCGCGCAGCCGCTCGGGCAGCAGGCGCAGTGTGTCAATTTGCGCGGCGCGCGTAGCGGCTGTGCTTGCCGCAGGCTTCTGGAAACGGCCCACAGGATAACGCAGTTCGTCGAGATCGCTCATGGCAAGAATCTTAAATGGAGCAGGCAGAGGGCCGGAACAAGTGCGGCCGGAAGAGAAAGGCTGTGGAGCTGAACGAGGTACCGCGAATACGGCAAGTCGTCTTAATTGGATTGGCTCTTGCGAGCGTTGTGCGGGTGCGACTGGTGGTGGTGAGCTTTAGGTGCCTTGTATTTGGGAGTCTTGTAGCGGTAGTTGTAATGCTGATGATGGGAGTGCGGCTTCTTGGCGGCAAACGCCGGGCACGCAAACAACGTGATAAGTAGAGCCGCGGCCAGCAATTTCTTCATGCGTCGAATCCTAACATGATTTCGATCTCTGGACGCAGAGACTAAGTGACTCCGGTACCCAGAGAGCAACCGGTTGATCCTTGGCGCCAAGGGCGCGCCCTGCTCCAAACGCTCAAACGAGATGCGGGTGATGGTGATGATGGCGGTGATGATGATGCATGGGCCCGGAAGCGAACACCGGACTTGCAAACGTCATCAAGAGCAGCGCTGTTGCAAGTGTTTTCTTCATGCGTCGAATCCTACCATGAGTTGGATTGCGGGCTGAATAGTACCATCGGGGTACCGCATCTAAAGAGCAACCACGGGCCTGCGGCATGCTCCAGCACCTTAGGGAATGAGACGCGGCGAGCGTACACTGGGGTTACGATGACGCACCCGGAACCTTCCCCAAATCAAAGCCATCGGCGTTACTTTTTTGAGAAATTCGGCCTCACCGAGCGGCTGCTCGAGCGCTGCCTGGGCGAGGCTCTCAGCGCCGGGGGCGATTACGCCGATCTTTATTTTGAGTCGGTTACTGCCACTGCGCTGGGCGTGGACGAGCAGATTGTCAAGTCGGCCAGCCAGGGAACGAGCGCCGGCTGCGGCATTCGCGTGCTCAGCGGCGAGCGCACCGGCTATGCGTATACCGACAATCTGAGCCCCGATCGGCTACTGCATGCAGCCCGGACCGCGGCGCTCATTGCGTCAGCCCCGGCAAAGCAGCCGGTGCAGGGATTTACCGAGACACGCGGCGCCGATCTCTACCCTGTTCCCCTCGGAGGTTTCGATCTCGATCTGGCGGCGCGTCTCGAACTGATTTTGCGCGCAGACCGCGCAGCCCGTGCCTTTGACCCGCGCATCGTTCAGGTGCGGTCAGGCTTTAGCGAGGAACTCCGGCGCATTCTCATTGCAGCATCCGACGGTGCATTTGCCAGCGACACCCAGCCGCTGTGCCGGTTGAACGTATGGGTGATCGCCAAAGACGGGGCCGTGTCGACAAAAGGCGCGGCGGGTGGCGGCGGCCGAGCCGGCCTGGAGCAGTTCACCGGAAGCAAA